>JAMXLO010000037.1 GCA_024280945.1 Acetobacteraceae bacterium | reverse complement strand
CTTGTCGGCCTTCACGCCGACCAGATTGCGCATGAACTGAAGCATGTGTGGTCCTTTCCTGTTGAAGACGATCGCTAGTGTCCCGATTCGGAAGTCCGTCACAGTGTGGTTCCGCTAGATACGGACTTCCGAATCGATGAGGACACTAGCAAACCATTGATTCTAGTGTGGTTCCTGGTTCCGAAGTCCGCTACGGCGGCTGATCCACAAAGCGGCGGACTTCGGAACCACCACACTAGACGGGAACCATAGCGGCGGCATTGAGCAAGGCGATTGCAAGCTGCGCCGCGGCGATTGGCAGCGCCGCTGCAAGATTGCCGTCATCGACCCGGAGTTGCAGGCGCTTCATCGCATGGGAGGCGATCAGCACGGTGATCAATTGGAGCAAGATCGCTACAACGCCCCATACCAAAATGTCGAGCGCCGTCCGGGTGGTGGCAAGCAGAGCGGCCAGCGGAATCGCCAGGGCGACCGCGGCACCGCTCAGCACTGTCGCCGCCGCGACATTACCGTGCCGCAGCAGCTCGCGCTCGCGAAACGGTGTGACCATGGTGTAGATGGCCACACCGATGATCAGCAGAACGATGCAGATCACGAATTGCAGCAGCAGCACAGGCAATCCGGTACCAAGCGCGCCGGCGATGTTCTCGGGCAGGTTCTCGTTCATCGGGCGCTCCGCGATCGCTTAAGGTGAAACGGACGGCAGGTTGAGGGAGGCGGGATTCACGTCGATGCCGGCCAGGATTTCCACCCAGGCCTGGCCACCATCCTGGACTGCCGCGACCATCGCATATTCCGTCGTTGGCGCTGGCGCCGCCGCGCCAGTGGAGCGCGCGTACAACATCGTCTGCAACTGACGCTGCGTCACGCCGCCCAAGGCCTGGACTGTCTCGGTCTGCTGACGCGGCGGGATTCTTGTTTGTCCTGGCGCCCATGCGCGATCGTAGGTCTGACCATCCTTGGTCTGGAAAGCCGGCCAGCCGATCATGCCCTGCGCAGGGTCCAGCCACTCGCCCCACTCGGACTGACTCGCCGGCTGCACCTCATCAAGCCGAGAGAAGTAGCGGCATTCATCCGGTGTACCGTCAGCACCGAGATGCAACTGAAAGAATGCGGTGCGCCCAGGCAGATAAAGCCGATTCAGTTGCACTCCCGCGTCCTCCAGCAGGCCAACCGCCTCGACGCTGATCATGCCTGCTTCGGTTGGCGGCTGCACTTTGGTCGCGCCCGCAGCGAGCAAGAACGGCGCCGGGTCAAGCGGTATGGTCTGTCCGACGCGAAATCGAGTCGCGCTGGTGCCGGTCAGGCCCGCGGGAGCACCGGTCGCCGGACCGGGCGCCGCGCGCCGTCGAGCGACCCAGAGCAGGACGAACACAGCTCCGCCGATGAACAGCACCACCCATACGATCCCGGAGCCGCTCGATGTGCTGGTGGGGGCCGGCGCAGCTGCATTGACCGCCTGGCCGGCCGCCTGGTCACCCAGTTCCGCCAATCGCGACGCCGTGTCCGGATCGCGCACGGCTTGTTGCCGCCACTGCTGATACGCCGGATCGTACTGGGACTGGCGAAAATACGCGGCGCGATCGGCAACCGACAGTGCGGCCAGCATCGCCCAGAAGGACGGCGAACCAAAGCCGCCGGCCATGTTCATCGGCTGCGCATAGGCGGGTGGCCGGCGCGACGCATAGCCACCGCCTCCCCATCCATAATCTGGGCCGCTCACCGGCGGGCGGCGCTGCTGTCTCTGTTGCTGTTGTTGCTGTTGTTGCTGCTGCAAAGCCCGATATTGCTGCAGCGCCTGCGCCGAATTTGAACGTGAGACCGAGAGATCTCCCCCCGAGCGCGGCGTATATCCACTACCGGAAGTAGAAGGACGCCGATAACCACTGCTGGAGGACGTCGATGGTACAGAACTCCAGCCAGACGAGTGGGGCGCCGAAACCTGTGGGCGGCGATATCCGCCACTGTCGGCGAAAGCACTCGTGGTCCCACCAATCGGTGCCACCACAAGAGCCGCAGTCAATACAGCAAGAAAAAGTGCTGTCTTCGACAGCATCGAAGCGTTTACGTGGACTTCTTGAGGCACGTGCTCAGGTATGTCTTGCGTGCGTCGCTGCTGAGCTTTTCCTGCGTTGCCTGGCTGTTGCACACCTTCATCAGCGTGGTCTGGTTCATCTTCCCGCTGAGACAGGCGCTCATATAGCTCTTCCGGGCATCGCCGCTCAGATTACGTTGACCCGCTTCATCGTTGCATGTGCTCATTCGCTGTTGCTGCGCCGCCTGAGCCGGCGATGGCGACTTGGTGTTCTGAGCCAATGCCGGCGCGCTTGCGAGCGCGACGACGAGGGAAAAAGTCGAAACGAGACGCAACATTGCCGGACCCCCGGTGATTACTTCCATAGTGCAGTATCCGACGGACCAACCTTCAGTCACGTTCACGTCCGCGCGATGCCGGGGGGCGGCTGCCCGCGTGAGCCGTGCAGGGACAGCCGCAGCAGCAGGTCAACCGGCGGTTTTCACCTCAATCTTCTTTTGCTGCTCGACCGCGTTTGCCGTCTTTGGCATGGTGATCGTCAGCACGCCTTTGGAGAAGTCCGCGGCGATCTTCTCGCGATCCACACCTTCTGGGACGCAGAAACTGCGCTGGAAGGAGCCATACGAGCGCTCGGAAAGGTAGAAGTTCTTCTCCTTCTGCTCCTTCTCCTGCTTCTTCTCGCCCTTGAGCGTCAGCGTGTCGCCGGTGACCGCAACCTCGATCTCCTTTTCGCTCATGCCGGGTAATTCGGCCGTCACCTTGTAGCCGGTGTCGTCCTCGGTGATGTCCACCGCGGGCGACGGCATGCTGAGCGAGCTTTCATAGCGAAGCGTCGGCGCCGCATCGAACATGCGTCCGAGCGACGGAAAGCCCCACCCGCTGGAAAACCGGTCGAACAGCCGATCCATCTCGGTGCGCAGCGAGCGCCATGCGTCGGGTGTGGCGCTTGGCGCAGGAGCGTTCTTCTTCACTTCGACTGGTGTCGTTGCCATGATGATCTCCCTTCAATGAACATCGCCATCCTCGGCAACCCACGCTGCCGCCGGCGAACGGCAGGCGCATTGATGCAGATCAAGTACCTGCGCGACGCGCTGGTGAGACCCAGTCACCCAAGTGCAAGGACAGCTGGTGATCTGGGATCTTCATCAGGTTCTTTTCAAGAGTGCCGGTCAATCTCGCACGCGTGGCTGCGTCGAGCGCATCATGGAGTGCGCGCAGCGCGCGAGGAGGCGCGACCAGCACGAGTTCGCTGAACTCGCCGCGCGCGCATGCAGCGTTGAGCTGTTCGGCAACCGCCTCGACAAACTGTTCCTTTGCCATTGCATGCAGGTCGTGGCGCTGCCCGACGGCATGGTGAGCGCTGGCGCTGCTTTCAAACGACCGTCCCGGCCTGTCGGTGCCAATGTCCCGCGAGCGTAGGTGGGCGGATGCCGAATCAATGGAACCAACGGTGCGTAGTTCGCCGTCAGCGTCCGGCTGAACGAACCGCGTATGCTCGCCATCGACGATGGCGATGCGAAGAACCCGGTGTGCCATAGTACTCTGCCTCTGCTGCTGGCGGCGATGTTGCGCCACGCTGAGTGGGCGTGCCTTGATCTGGATCAGACACGCCAAGGCATCATGGGTTCCCGAGCTTCAGGTCGTCCGGCTCAGTTGCTGTCGCACCCCCTCCGCTATACGGCGCAGCTCGGACGGGGGCAGCTTGCCCACCACGGCATAGCCGATGCCCTTATCGATCCAGGCGCAGCCGTCAACGTCGGCGAAGTCGACGCGTTGGATTGGCTTTTCGCCCGCTGTCTTCAATGGCAGCACGAAGACGGTCAGCCGAACCGACTGCGGCCCGTCGTACATGAACAAGCCGGCCGGCCCGTCAGGCGTCGCGGCCAGCCTTCCCCCCATGTAGCTGAAGCCATCGGCCGAGAGATCCGGCGGCACCACCTGGTGGTTCAGACGGTTCGACACCCAGCGCGCCAGATCATCGCGCTGCTGCGCGCCCAGTTCCGTCGGGCGGCGACGGTCGGCCGTGTAGACGACATGGTTCGATACGGCCTGTTGCGCGAGCAACGTGATGGCGGCAGTGCCCGGTGGCTGCACTCCGGGGCGCAGGAACCAGCCGGCCGCGCCGCCCAGGCCGAACGCAAGCAGCGCGCTGGCTGCCATGCGCCAGATCACGCTGCGCCGCGTGATCCGGTGTTGGAGCAGCCGATCCATCAGGAGTCGCGACGGGATCGGCTCGGCTGCGATGGCGGCGAATGCTGCGCGCAGCGCGTCTCTCTGTTCGCGCCAGGCGGCGACCTTTCGGGCGATGTCGGGATGGTCCTGCAGATAGCGTGACACTATGGGCTGGCGGTCCGCCGCCAACTGGCCATCAATCCCGGCGTGCAAATCCTCTTCGGCAATCGGGTGCACGGGGTCGCTCACTTGACCCTCCGCAGCGCCGGGCGAATTGCCCCTTCCTCGGTCATCTGGCGGAGCCTCTCCCGCCCCCGCGCGAGCCGCGACATCACAGTGCCGATCGGGATGCCAAGCACCTGCGCCGTTTCCGCGTAAGACAGATCTTCGACCGATACCAGAAGGATCACCGTCCGCTGCTCGACCGGGAGCTGGTTCAATGCCCGGATCAGGTCCCGCCATTGCAGACTGCTCTCCTGCTCCGGTCGCGTACCGATCGACTCGTGTGTCTCGGCGAGCGGCTCGCCAGACGGTCGCGCTTTCGACCGGCGCAACTGACTGATGAACAGGTTGTGCATAATCGCGAACAGCCAGGCCCTCACGTCGGCGTCATCCCTGCGCGTGTGCAGCTTGTCGAGCGCGCGTACCAGGCAGTCATGCACCAAGTCGTCAGCGTCCTCACGGTTGCGCAACAGCGCAGCGGCGTAGCGTCGCAGCGCCGGGATGCAGTCTTCGATACGGGTCAGCACGCCTGAGATGGTCACGGCCCTGCAGGATAGGCGCTGCGCATCGGCGGTGTCTGCTCCTCCACCCCTGGGCTTTGACGCGCCTGCGGGGCGATTATTCCAGTGGCTGGACGAGCAAAGGCCGGTGGCCGAAGCTGCGTTACCCCCGAAGGAGAGGACCCATGAAGATCACCAAGGTCGAACCGCTGCTGCTGGACCGGTTCCTCTACGTGCGGGTCCACACCGACGCCGGAATCACCGGGATCGGCGAGTCCGGAACCTGGGGGCAGCTCGAAGCCTCCGCCGCCTCGATCGCGAAATATGGCGAATACCTCGTGGGCAAGGATCCCTTTCCCATAGAGCACCACTGGAATGTCATGCTGCGCGCCAACCATTTCACCGGTGGTGCGATCACCGGCGCGGTCTCGGCGATCGACATCGCGCTATGGGATATCAAGGGCAAGACACTCGGCGTGCCGGTCTATGAGCTGCTCGGCGGTCGGATGCGCCACAAGGCGCGGCTCTACGGCCATGTAAAGGGGCGCAGCATTGAGAAGCTGGTCGAAGAAGCCGTGCGGCTGAAGCAGGCGGGCTTCACAGCGCTCGGGCACCTGAATCCGTTGCTGGATGAGAGCGAAGAAGATCCATTCTACAAGCCGCACGCCGCACGGATCGAAGAGGCGATCGACAATGTACGCCGATTGCGCGAAGCCGTTGGACCGAAGGTGGATCTGTGCATCGAGATCCATCGTCGCCTGACGCCACCCGAAGCCATCGCACTGGCGCGTGGCATCGAAAAATATACGCCGATGTTTTACGAAGACCCATTGCGGCCGAACAGTTTCGATGCCATGGCCGATGTCGCGCGGCACATCGACATTCCGATCGCCACCGGCGAGCGGTTCACCTCGATCTATCAGTTCCAGACACTGCTGACGCGTAACGCGGTGCAGTATCTGCGGCCGGATGTCTGCCTGGTCGGCGGAATTACCGGGGCAAAGAAGGTGGCGGCGATCGCCGAAGCGCACGATGCATGGGTTGTCCCGCATAACCCGCTGTCGCCGATCTCCACCGCCGCATGCCTTCAGATCGCGGCCTGCATCCCGAACTTTGCGATCCAGGAATATCCCTCACGTACACCGGACCTGGATGGTGGCAAGGAATTGCTGGGCAACGATCTTGCCACCGGGCTGGAAGAACAGGTCGACGGTTTCATCGGCATCCCGACCGGGCCAGGTATTGGCGTGGAGCTGGTCGAGGACGTGGAGCGGCGCTTCCCTTATCGGCCGCGGCCTATTCGCATGCGGCCGCATGTCGATGGGTCGGTGGTGGACATGTAGAAAGTCGACGCTACCGGAATTGTTCTTGCCAGCCTGGCTTCCACCATTCGACAAATTCCGGGTCCGGCTCAGGCGCCTTTGCTTTTGGAGGGCGCCCACGCCGCCGGCCAGGGTTTGCAGTGTGTGCAGTCGCTTCGGCGCCTTTGCGTCCAGCGCCATCCGACTGGATCGATTCCAGAGCAAGTGCCGGCTGCTTCAGTTCTTCAGAGCGCCGCTCTTCCGCGACGCAGCGCGCGAGGGCGGCCGCGAGCTTCTCCTCCGCCGCAAGCCGGGCAGCACGCTCGGCCTCCAGTTCCGCCCTGGCCGACTGCAGCGCCTTGTAGGTGTCCTCTCCTTCGGCAGCGGCACGCTGAAGGGCTTCATCCCTGGCAATGCGCTCATGCGCCAGCTTCGTCTGAAGGTCGCGGATCGTTGCCTGCGCCTCGGCCAGCTGACGTTCCGTCTGCTCCCGTACTGTTGTCAGCGTGCGGATCGCCTGCCTCGCGGCCTCAAGCTGATTGGTACCACCGCCCTCATGATGCACGACCTCGACCGGCACTTCGCCCTCGCGAACAAAGCGCCGATGCGGCCGATGCACACCGTTCGGGTTCTGGACTGGGCGCGCGGCAGGGGACGCTTGCGGTGCTGGCACCGGATCTCGCAGTCCGAGCGCGCGACGCATCTGCTCCTCTGCGGCACGGAGGCGCGAATCGTCGTTCGAGTATTCGGTCATCTGTTCCTGACAAACCGGACGCGGCCGCTGGTTCTAGCGGCGATTATATGATCAGTCATAGCATTGACAGTCGCATGCTGCCAGCCCTGCATCCTTAATTTCCCGTGAAACCACCTTCATGACTTTCTGAAGCGCACTGGACCCTCTCTTGAAGACAACTGTCGCGACCCGCGTTTTTGGGCAAATTGCGATGGCATCTTGCCTCACGTAGGCTGATCCTCACCAGCTCGTCACAGGAGCAACTCCATGAATCAGTTCATCCGGCACGCAGTGGTTGTGTTCTTGGGCTTATTCCTGTTTCCGTTTGTGGAGAATGTATCTGCCCGTGCCGATGACACGGTAAAGATCGCGCACTCCACCTGGGTAGGCTACGGCCCGCTCTACATCGCGCAAGCCAAGCGATTCTTCAAGCGGCGCGGTGTGGACGTCGACCTGGTCGTCATGGAGGACCCGAAGGAGCGCTTTCCCACCCTTATGGCTGATAGGATCCAGATGATCGCCAGTACGGTGGATACCGCCCTGCTCTATCTGAAAAGGCCTGCCGACTTCCAATATGTGGTGGCGATCGACGATTCCAATGGCGGTGACGGCATCGTCGCACTGAAGGACATCAAGTCCATCGCCGATCTCAAGGGAAGGAAAGTCGCCGTCAACGATGGCTCCGTTTCGGAATTCTACCTTAACGTTCTGTTAGGCAAGGCTGGGCTGAAGGAGTCAGATCTCAAAACGGTGAATATGACCGCCGCCGATGCCGGGAGCGCCTTCGTTGCGAAGCGCGTCGACGCCGCCGTGACATGGGAGCCGTGGCTAACCAGAGGCAAAGCTACGGATTTCGGCCATCTGCTGGTAGACAGTTCGAGCACGCCCGGTCTGATCACCGACGTGCTGATCGTCAAGACGGACTGGGCGAATGCGCACAAAAAGGATGTCGAGGCCATCGTGAGGTCGTGGGACGAGGCGGTCGCATTTTACCGGGAACACCCGGATGAAGCGATTGACATCATGGCGAAGGGCGTGGGTGGCTGGTTGAAGGATCCCAAGGATTTCAAGGCGACTCTTGCCGGCATCAAGTTCTATGGCAGCGATGAAAACAAGGCATTCTTCGGCACGAAGGCGCAACCTGGTCCGCTCGCTCACACGGTCCAGGAGGCGATCGACATCTGGTCGAGCCACGGCAAATTGCAAGTCAAGACGACGCCCGCGGATCTGATCAGCTACGGCTATGTCGGCGGTTGATGGCATCGTTGCTGGATGCCTACGTCTCGCCCAAGAAGGAGATTCCGCGGCAAGCTTACGCAGGAGTAAGCACAGTCGCGGTCGCGGTTGTCATCGCGCTCTGGTGCGTGCTGTCTTATGGCGGCTTTGTCCGCAGCGATTTTCTGCCGACGCCGCACGACGTGGCAATGGCAGCGATCAATGGCCTCAACGATGGTTCGCTGCTGATCAACACCGGCGCCAGCCTTACCGAGATCATATCGGGTTTCATCATCGCCTCGGTCTTCGCTGTTCCATTGGGCATCCTGATGGGCAGCTTCAAGATCGTTGAAGCTGCCCTGGAACCGGTGACCAACTTTGTCCGCTACCTGCCGGTCTCGGCACTGATACCGCTGCTGATCCTATGGGTGGGTATCGACATCGAGGAGAAGATCTCGGTCATCTTCATTGGCACTTTCTTTCAGCAGCTGATCATGATTGCCGATGTCTCACGCGGCGTATCTCAGGATCTGTTGGACGTTTCATATACGCTTGGCGCCGGCCGTCGTACCGTCGTCTGGCGCGTACTGATTCCGGCAACGTTGCCAGGGGTGATGGACACTCTGCGTGTCACGCTTGGCTGGGCCTGGACCTATCTGGTTGTCGCCGAACTGGTCGCGGCCAACAAGGGGCTTGGCTATTTCATCCTGAACTCCATGCGTGGCCTGTTCACCGACCAGATCTTTTTGGGAATCATAGTGATCGGCCTCCTGGGCCTGATCAGCGATCAGGGATTCAAACTGTTGCGCAACCGGCTGCTGCCCTGGGCGGTCTAGGTGGCGGCACCCAAACTGCGCATCGACAATGTCGCGCTACGGTTCAGATCCAGAACCGGAGCACCGGTTACGGCACTCGAGAACATTTCGCTAGTCGTAGAGGACAAGGAGTTTTCGGTCATCGTAGGGCCATCCGGCTGCGGCAAGACCAGTCTGCTGCGCCTGGTTGCAGGGTTGATCGAACCGACCGAGGGGTCGATTTCTCTCGACAACACGAGCATCAACGGACCTGGCAAGGACCGCGGGATGGTGTTCCAGTCCTACACCCTGTTCCCCTGGCTGACCGTGCAGAACAACGTGGAATTCGGCCTGCGCATCGCGGGAATCCCGGCAGCTCAGCGACGCGAGACATCGCGAAGATACATCGCTCAGGTCGGCTTGACTGGCTTTGAGCGGCTTTATCCAAAGCAGCTTTCCGGTGGCATGATGCAGCGCGTGGCGCTGGCCCGTGCACTTGCCAATGCCCCGGCGATCTTGCTGATGGACGAGCCGTTCGGCGCCTTGGACAGCCAGACCCGGTCACTGATGCAGGAGATGCTCCTCGACCTATGGCAAGGTTCGCACAAGACGGTACTGTTCATCACCCACGACATCGACGAATCGATCCTGCTAGGTGACCGGGTCTACGTGATGACCGCGCGACCTGGCCGAATAAAGGAGATGGTGGAAATCGACCTGCCACGCCCCCGCACGGTCGAGATGTTAACCAGCGATGCCTTTATGGCCATCAAGCGGCGCATCATGCACTCGATCCATGAGGAGGCAATGCGCAGTGTGGCGATAGAGCGGACATAGAGTGAGGAACCTGTTGGACGACGGCTGCGATCAAAGATCGCGGATCACCGCATAAGCCTCGATCTCCACGAGCATTTCCGGGCGGATGAGGCTGCTCACCTGGACCATCGTGCTGGCCGGACGGATATCCCCGAACACCTCGCGATGCGCGCGTCCTACCAGGTCAGCATCGCCGATGCTGGTTACGTAGATGACCGTGCGCACCACGTCGTCGACACGGGCTCCGGCCTGCTCTAACGCGCCACGGATTGTCGCCAGAATGTTCTGTGTCTGGGCGTAGGCATCGCCCGCCAGTGCATCGCCGCGCGCGGCCGTTCCAGCAACGTGCACCTGCGCTCCAGCACGGACCGCGCGACTATACCCATAAATCTGCTCGAACGGACCGCCGGACGAAACCAACTGACGTGTCATCTCATGGTTCCTTGTCTTGTGCTCGCAGGTCTCGCGGAGTTATTGCACACTTGCCGAGCGACACGGTCACCGCAGCTTCGGGACCACGCCGTCGGCGAACCGCTGGATCGACCGCATCACTTCGTCATGCGGCAGCGCACCGAAATTGACTTCGAAGCTGAAGTACGTGATGCCAAATCGTTCCGATAGCAGTCGAAGCTTCTCGACACACTCCTCCGGCCGGCCGATCACCGCGCGTTCGGTCTTCATTTGCTCCAGCGTTATGGTCTCGCGGTTCTCGAAGAAGCCCTTCCAATCCCTGTACGCTACCGGATCGCGGTACGCCTGCCGCGACAAGTCGGTTGCCTTCGTGAACGCCTGGTAACGCCGCAACGCAGGGTCGGCAAACGCAGCGATGTTGCTGTCATCCTCCGCACAGTACATGTGATACACGGCCATCACATCCTTCATCGCCGGGTCATGGCCATGCGCGCGCAGGCTGTCGCGATAGACCGCAAGCAACGCCTGCTGTTCGCGATAGTCGGTGAAGAAGAACGGAGCGGTCAGCAAATTGAAGCCGTTCTCGCCAGCCCAACGATACGTCGCCTCGGTGCGCACCGCTGCCACCCAGATTGGCGGCGTCGGCTGCTGCATCGGCCTTGGTCCCAACGCATGGTTTTCCAGAGTGGTCCAACGCCCCCGGTACGTCACGCTGTCCTGGGTCCAAAGCGCGCGGATGATCGCCAGATTCTCGCTGAAACGCTCGCGGCTCTCGCGCATCGGCACGTTGGCGATGTCGTAGTCGTATTTATAGAGCCCGCGCCCGACGCCAAAGTCGAGCCTGCCATGCGATAGCACATCTGCCATCGCATAGTCCTCTGCTGTGCGGACTGGATCGTTCAACGGCAACAGGCTGACCGAGCAACCAAGCCGGATACGCTCGGTTTCACGAGCGCAGGCCGCGATGAACAATGCAGGAGAACCAAAGGCAAAGCCAGCGACGCGATGTTCAGCGAACCAAGCGCCATCCAAGCCAAGCGCTTCCGCCAGCTTCACTTCGCGGATCATGTTGTCGTACCAATCTTCCCAGGATCCTGAAAGCTCCTGGTGGTAATCCGGGATATAGCAGAGGCCAAATCGCATTGGGTTGCCTCCCAACAGCAGGCTATCACCCGCTGCAATCGGGAGAAAGATACGATGGCAAGACCTCGATACTCGTCGGTTCTTCTTTCGACGGGCAGGAGACGTCCGGCGCGGTCGGAAAATACGGGTCGGCCGGCGGTCACTTGTCCCGCCGGCCTTGCGCGCACACGGGGAGGTGGTTCTCGTACCCTGGCCCGCGACACCATCATCGACTCAGCGAAGAGAATGCACCGGCTCGGGCTTCTTGGGTAACCCCGGGCGAAATACCTCCACACCCGGCCGACCCAATTTGGGTAAGGACAAAGCGAAACGCCGGGAGCACCTATCCCCTTTGTGGCGAGTAGTATCAGCACACCGACGGCCTTAGCCTGCCGTCATGGTTGCTGAACCCTATCATCGCTTTGAAGTTGGCCAGACGATCATGGTGCCTTGGGCTGGCCGCAGTGCCATCATGCCCAGCGGCAGGTACGTCGTGGTGCGGCTACTTCCGCCCATTGGCGGCGAACCGCACTACCGCGCCAGATGCGCCGTGGACGGACGCGAATGGGCGCTCGTGGAGTCGCAGATGCGACCCCTACCGACCGACGCAACAGGCCCGGCCCTTCCCTGATCCGCCGCGCCACACCGCCCAGGCGAAACGTCAGCCGCGGCTGACTACTTGTGGCTGACTACTTGTCGCTTGACTCCGCAACAGACAACAGGCGCCGCTTCAGCGTGTCGTCGTTTTGCGCCATTTGGATCGCCTGCTGATATTGTTGCACCGACAGTCCCTGATCGCCGATCGCCTTCACCATTTCGTTCTTGGCCTGATCGGAGAGAGCCTGCTGCTGCTGCGGTGAATTGGTCCCCTGTGCACGTTGCGAATACTCCTGACGGATCATCGCCACGTGCCGCAACGCGGTTCCAACTTTGGTCACCATCGCATCAGACATTTGCCCCTGTTGCGATGGTGCTGCCGATGGCCGCGGTGTCGCAGGCGCCTGCTGGGCTGCTGCCGGCAATGCACCAGCCATCAATAAAGATGCCGTCAAGACGACGGATCGTGACGCTTTCATGATTTACCCCCTCAGCGGTGGCTCGGTCAGGCGGCCTTGCATGCGAGCAGAACACGCTCTTCCAGTTCCTGGTCGGAGCGCGCGGCGGCTAGCACCTCATTATACTCCTCGACAGTCAGGCCCTGTTCATCGATGGCACGAACCGCCGCCATCTCGACCCGACTGGTAAGGGATTCGCGCTCCTCGTCGCTCTGCGCAGTAGCCATATTCTCTTCGAGCGACTGGCGCAGCTTCAGAATTTCGACTGCCGCCTTGCCGACCTGCGACACCACCTCATCGGAAACATCGCTGCTCTGCAAAGCCGCCTCGCTACGCTGAGACTTGGACTTGTCCATTGCCATACACTTCTCCCGTTCGGCTTCCGTCCCGCTATGAATGCGACAAAGCGGACTTACCATCGCGTCTCGATGGTCGACGGAAGCTTGGGAGGACGGGCTGTCGATCAAGGGGGGATGGTGGCTGTTCGTGTTGCTCCGCTTATCGTGAATACCTGCGGTTGGGTGAGCGCACCGGAGATTGGTGAATGGAGATCAACTGCACATTCGATTTCCGCAGCAATATTGGCTCGATTGGGAATTTGCTCCTCAGAATCAAGGTCACGTTCGTCTGTATTCTCGCAACGTCGGCGAAGTGCCGAGGCGTGGCTCTGATAGAGTTGGGTGGGTGTTCCGTGGAAGACGGCAGTTTTGATGGTGCTGCGACCGCCAACGCCGCCGTCAGGCCCTGCGCTTCAGCGCACTGGGCTTGACCTCGACGCCACGGCAGAGCGTTTGGCATTGGTGCCGATGAGGCCACAGTCTGTCCGACACGGCATGCTCATGCGGCAGCTGCGACCTGCCTTGTCTCGGCTTCCTTGGCCGGTGCACAGCGTTCGGGCCATCAATGCAGCCTGCACGTGGGGTGCTGTAGCTGCCTCTCGTCATCTGCTCCAGCAGCACCGCGCCGATCAGCCGGATGATCGAGCCTTCGCTGGGGAGATCCTGACAAAAATGTCCCGGCCAGCCGCCCTGCCGCAACTTAAGGAATCGGGAAGTCCGGTGCCGACGCTCGGACTTGAACCGAGGGCCTACTGATTACGAATCAGTTGCTCTACCGCTGAGCTACGTCGGCACTGTATCTTCTATAGCCGCTCGTCGGCAGCATGGGCAACTGTGGCGCGGGCCAGCAAAGCGATTGCCAGCAACGCAAGTCGCCGTCGGCCGATCCATGACCAGCCATAGATTCTTCAGTCTTGGTCCGCGGTGGTGCGAATAGCCGGGCCACTGCCTGCCTGTAGGTTGAGCAGGCGTGCAAGGGAGCTGGGCAGCAGCAAAGAAACCAAGTCGATATGGATGCTGGCGGTATTCCAGTAGGCCGGAATGCGCTTCAGCACGGAGCGCCTTGCAGGCAGGCATAGAACCTCAGTCGGCGGTGTGTGCCGACAGCTATGACAACGCCCTCGCCGAAACCGTCAATGTCCGGTTCAAGAGACCAAGATGGTCCTCCGGCGAGGGTCCTAGCGCTCGCTGCAGGCTGTCGGGTTGGCAATCCTCGAGTGCGTCGCCTGGTTCAATCATTGCCGCCCCCTCGAGCCACCCTGGGCGGTTCACATCGACCAGGCGCTGGGTCGCACGCTTTCTCAGCGCTTCGACTGCAATCGGTAGCGCAACATGGCTTGGAACATTGTAGCATGAGGCAGGAACATCTGCTGATTGGAACCTCGGCCGATGGCCGGATGAGACGCACAGACACGGGGGGTGCTGCCAATGATGCGGGGAGACATGCTGCTTCGGTGCTGCTTTGCGTGGCTCTTGCTGCTGGCGCCTCTTGCTACCCGAGCGCTCGCTGCCAACGAGCTGGACACGGGCAAGCCCAACGCGGTCTCGGAGCCGCGCAATTCTCTTTCAACTCCTGAAACGAAGTGTCCGCAGCGGCCAGAAGCCGGTATCGGCAATGCCTCGACCATGATCGTGGCGCTCGCCAGTGACACGTTGTGGCGTCCCCGTGGCAGTGAAGTGCGGTTCACCGTGAACAACTCGGGGCAAACTGCAGTGGTCCAGCAAGTGCGGGTCTGCTTCGGCTGGAGCAGTGCGGCTGCTCAGGCCGAAGGCGACGCATTCCACGCCTTGCAAGCCAGTCCAATCGTGCGTTCCGTCGCCTCTTCGGACGGTGTGCCGACCTACGGAGCCGTCATGCCTGCCCTGGTCGACACTGCGCAACCCTGGTGGAATCGATTCCGGGGACCCAACAAGCTCCTGTATAGTGCTCTCTTTACCGTGCCCCTCGCAGATATGGTCGTCGAGGTCACGCCGGCGGGGGCGGGGGCTGGTGCTTCAACCATCGTGGTTCTGCCGGTGGGCGTGACCAGCGTTAGGTACGCGAGCGTTCTCGTGCTTCTGTTCGCCGTGCTGTTCTGTGTCGGCACCTCGGTGCTGACACGCACGCGAGGTATTCCGGGACGCGACTTCTTGCTCCGCCTCATTTCGACGCGCGACGGCTATGCCAGCCTGTCGCAGTTTCAGATCATGCTGTGGACGGTCGTGATTGGACTTTGCGCCGTTTACGTCATGACGTTGTCGGGCAGCCTTATCCCGATCACGGCCGGCACTCTTGTGCTGCTTGGGATCGCCGCCGGCGCGGCTCTTCTGGCGCGGGTGCCAACGAGTGCGGCCACCACTCCGACGCCAGACCCAACCGTGCCGGCCGAGCCGGATCAGCCGCGGCCTCCGGTGCGAGCCGCAACTGAAGTGCCGCCAGGGTTGCTTCGGCTGCCGCGCTGGTCAGATCTCGTGACGGTCGACTATGGCCGCGACGAGATCGACGTCACCCGCGTGCAGATGCTGATCTTCACCCTCATCGCGGCCGTGTTTGTGACACTGAAGGTGATCGTGAGCTACGAAATCCCGGCGATCTCCGAGAACTTTCAGCTCCTGATGGGCATCAGCAATGGTGTTTATGTCGGTGGACGCCATCTGCCTGGCCAAGGCAGGAAGGGATGATGCCAGTGGCGCTGCGGAGGCCGACATAGATGAGGTCGCCGGCGAAAATCGACAGCATGGTTCCTGCGCACCTCGACCACGGCCAGCGCGAAATCGGTGGCGACACGGAACGATGCTTCCCCCTCGTTTTGGCTCTGTCGCTGTTGGCCACCGCACCATCGGCGGCCACCGTCATCTAGGAGCTCAAACATAGCTCCGGGCGTCGTAGGGGGCGCTGTCCCAACTCTGGCCTGGCTCTATGTGCGCCAGCCAGCGCGGATCGGTCACCACGACCTTCGCAGCAGCACTGGGTTGGCCGGAACCACGAGACGCATCCGCGGCGGCTTCACCTGATGATGCCGGTTGTCGGTCGCCGGCAACAGGCTTGACCGATGCGATGAATCTGGCGGTGTTAGCGAGCAACCAGGCAGGATCCAGCAGTTGACCGACTGACATCTCTGCGTGGAGGGGAACCTCACTTGGGTTCCAGGGTCCTCCAGCCTGCCAAAGCATCTGCAGCACGCAGTTGGGTTCCAAACAGAAGGAGTCCTCATCTACGTGGACGATAGTGATCTGCAGCATGACCTCGGTACCTTGCAACTGCAATGCCTGCACCCTGTGGGTGACCGACATATCAGCCTCCACTTCAGACTTTGCCTACGTAGCCGGCGTTCTTCTTGCTGCAAGCGCTTGGTTGTAGAATTCGCGCATTTGCTGCATCCGCTCAGCGCCAAGCCGGTTCCGCGTTTCGAGGCGGATCGAATTTGGATAATACGCACCCCAACTCAGCAAGGGGCCAGGCCCGGGGTCGTTTAGGTATCGCATCATGGCCTCCTGCAGGTGCTTCATAGTCAGATCCAGGGCTTCCTCGGGGCTGGCGGACTCCGAGTCCGGCAACGGCGTCCCGCTGATGCGTTCGTTCTGAAGCAGATAGGTGAAGTCACCGGAGGCGGTCTTTTCCTGCAGTGATACGGTGAAGCTCTCGGGATAGTCAGAGGCGACCGAACGGACGACCTTGCTGCCGTATGTGAATTGGAAAACGTCGTCCCTGCCGGTGTAATAGTTGACTTGCACTTCCAGCTTCATTTCTGTGGTCTTCAGTTTTTGCTTAATGGTAGTTTCAAAAGCTGCAAGGAAGGCCGTATTCACAATGCTCCTGGCAGAGACGAGGTTCCACTCTATCGCGGGTCCGTGATATTCTGCACTGATCAAGTGGACACGGCGCCAATCACGCTTCATCCGCGGCCTGCCGGTGCTGGTCACGCCAGACCCGAAGGTGGTCGAGTTCTCGTAATTGGCGACTTCCCAGCCGGCCGGGGAGGCGCTGCTGCTTGAAGCATCCTGGCCCGTCGTATTGCCTTGGTTGATTGTGAGCGGGTCTGCCCGGACCTTCTTAGCCTTGCCGCCTTCCATCTGATAGGTCACGTTCGTCAGCGGCATCTGCGCGTTGTCGACGATTATGCGTCCCTTGACCAGGAGCGGCTGAATCTCGCCCAGCCGGTTCCCGATCTCGTCGCGAATCGCGGCGGTGGCAGGCCCCGCGGGCGTTGCGGCTGTCCTCGCCTCTTCCTCCCTGATGTAGCCATACATGGACTGCAGCTTGCTCTCGGCAAGACCAAGCGCCGAGAGCGCGCCTTCGGGCCTTGGCTGTTCTTCGCTCAGTGCTTCCCGGCGAAGTCGGATCTGCTCAAGTAACGGCACCTTGCTGGCGCTTGCAATCATAAGAGTGGCAGAGGCACCGCTGCCTTCGAAGGATAGCTCATGCAACCGGCCATCATTGGCAACGAATTCCTTGTGTGCTCTCCACCAATCCGTAACCGCCGCCACACCGGCTTTCACCAACCCGACGACGGCATCCAGCGCCGCCTTCACCTTGTCGATCAGCCATAGGATCGCCTTGTCTACCTGCGCGCGCAGCTTGTCGACAATGCTGCGCATCTCCTCGCCGATGCCGCCGAGGCCCACCTGATCCGCGAGGAAGCCGATCACCACGGGCATGCCCTGATGCAGGATGCCCTCGAACTTGGTGCCGACCTTGTCGACCGCGCCGCTGGCGATATCCAGCACGTTGTCCAGCGTGTTGTTCGCCATGTCCACCAACTGCCGTGCCCAGCGCTTGGCGGTCACCAGCGCCTTGTAGATGCGTCGGGCAATGTCGAGTACCTCCGACAACCCGGCCGAGGCAGCGATGGATGTGGCCAACAGGGCGAGTTCCTCGCCCACTCTGACCGTCACCCATGTGGCGATATCGGTGAGGATGCTCTTGCCGAAGTCCTTCGCCTGATCGATCAAGCCGCGCGTATTCTCCGCGGGCGACTTGTTCACGTCGATCGTGCGGTTGATCCAGTCGGCGACGGTGCTGATGCGGCCATACCAGGTGCGCACCGCCTCCACCTTCTCGGGCGGGAAGCGCTGTTTCAGCAGATCGAAGACATGCGCCACGGAAAGCCCGAGCACGTCGAGCACGAAGAAGAACAACGCCTTGGGGTCGGTCCACGACGCGGGTGGGCTGATGTTCTTCTCCGCCAGTTCGCCGAACAGCCAACCCTCCAACCCAAACTGCAGGTGCGTCTTGAAGTTCTTCCACATCAGGCCGAAGCCGCGCGCCAGCGAGCGCACGGTATTCTTCAGGAAGTCGAGCGGCTTCTTGCTGATCGTGTCCCAGGCGTTCATCGCCTTGTTGAGCACGGTGACCAGCAGCTCCGGCGGCAGATTGAACACCCGCAGCACAAGGCGGAATGCCGCCTTGATTGCACCGATCAAATCGTGGTCCTGGATGACGAGCTTGATGTAGTTGGCGATCTCGGCCTTGGTTCGCTGCCAGGCGTCGTTGTCCTTGGCCAGTTCGCTGAACAGTTCGACCTGGCGCAGAATGAGCGGGCCGAGGAAATCAACCACCGGATCGCGGATGCAGGCGGGAATCCAGTTCCAGACCTTGCCGGCCAGGAATACCGGCAGGGTGTAGATGTCCAACGCCACGCCGCCGAGCTTCGCGAAGAACTCCAGCATGTTCTGCAGGAACGACTGCAGCCCGTTCAGTGCCGCTGTCAGCCCCTGGGCCACATGCGCGAGCTCACCGGTCGCCCAATCAGCGAGCGCGGCGATCTGATCGGCGACCCACTGGATCGGCTCGGCGATCGCCGCCAGGAGATCGCCGCCCAGCGCGTGCGCCGCCCCCGCGACTCCCGCGGCCAGGCTATGCAGTGCTCCTGTGATCGTGCCTGCCATGCGCGTGATCGTCGCGCTCAGGTTCCCCGCTGCACCGACCAGCGGCGGGATCAGCGTCTTCTCGAGGTAGACGCGCGCCTGGACGATTGCGTTGCCCTGACCCCAGTGAGCGCTGATCCACTGCAGACCCTTGGCAGCGCCCGCGACGGCGGCGCCGATCGCCAGCACCGGGCCAGCCGGCGACAGCGCGATCAACACACCGCCGACCGCCGTGCCGATCATGGTAAGCTGCCGGCTGAACGGCGCCAGCAGGTTCTTGAGCCAGGTCCAGGCGCTGTCCAGCTTGCGCTCGGCCCATTGCAGCAGGCCATTCTGCCCCTCGGCTCCTTCGCCGATCCCCAGCTTGTTCTTGAGCCAGGTCCAGGCCTTGTCGATCAGATCGCGCGCCCAGGCGGTCTTGTCCCAGATCGCCGAGGCGATTGATTTGATGGCGTCCCAGACTGTCTGGATTTCCTGCCACTTCTCGGCCGCATACTCCTTGATGAAATCAACGACCGGTGCGCCGACCTTGTCCCATAGATCGCCCGCAACCTTTTTCACCGCCGCGACGACGGGCTGCACCTTCTCGATCACCGGTGTGATCAGTTGCGTGGCGACATGCTCGACCTCAGCTGCCGCCTCCCGCAGAGGCGAGCAGTCGTTGCGGGCGATCTTCCCGGCGGCGCCCTGCACGGTCGCGATCAAGGGCTGGAACTGCGCGGCGAGCTGTTGGCCCGCGCCACCCAGGGCACGTACCGGTGCGGTCACGGTCTTGAACAAGCCGTCAACCGCAGCGCCGGCGCGATCCTTCAGCCAACCGAAGATGCCGTCCGGCCCACTGCGCAGGATCGGCTCCAGGCTCGGAGCGAACTCGTGCACGAGGCGCCAGCCGACCGACTCGCTGAAGTCGGTGATGTCATTCCAGGCTGACTGCAGAAACCCCGCAGCCTTGTCCAACGCTGAGGGGCTATCATCGCTTTGCCGCTGGATGACGTCGCTCTGCTGCAGCGTATGCGTCAGTTCATGGGCGATGAGCGCCTGGCCATCGGCCGTGTCGGGGCGAAATTCATTACGGCCAAAGAAGACGTGATTGCGATAGGTGAAGGCGCGCGCCTGCAATTCGCTGGCAAGTTCCGCCGCCTGCGGCGTCGTGTGGATCCGCACTGTGGAGAAATCGGCACCGAAGCGAGGCGCCATGAAAGTCTGCACAGCGGGCGGTAGTGGAACACCCGATCCCAGGCTTGCCCGGATCTGTTCGCCGATGTCGGGCTGAGGGGGCTTTGGCCCTTCTGCTGCTGACGGCTGCGGCTCCGCCACTGGGGCGGGCAGGATCGCGGACGGACGCGCCCGCACTACCGGTGGATGAGGTGATGGCACCCCGATCTGACTGCCGATCGGCATGCGCATGATGCGCCGCGAAACGTCCGCCGCCTCCTGCTCGGCAAGATCGGTTGCAGAGGATACCTCTCCGCGCAGGGCAAGACGCTGGATCGCACCTGACTGAACCAGTGCGCGCGCAGAGACGCGCACGGCCGGGGCGACGCGCGGTACAGTCACCGCTTGCGGTGCATTGGCGTTGCCCCGAAGGGAGAGAGCCGCTTGCGAGACGGCGGGCGGGGCGCGCGCCGGACCTGCTGGGGTCAGTGGTGTCTGAGCGAAATTGGCGACGCCGCTGGGGGATGTTGAGTGTGACGAGCCCGACCGATTTCGCGACGACTGAGGAAGCGCCAACTCCTGATCCGGATGTCTGTCCGCAGGGCGATTGGGCGTTCGGACGCGCGCGTGCGCAGTAGCGGGCAGCACGCGCCGCTCACCAGATGTCGCCTGTCTGGGCTTCGCAACGGATTGCCTGGCAACTGCGACGCGGTCGGCTATGGCTGCTTCCTCTGCATCAGGTTGGGACTAGACCGGTGACGAATGGTCACTGTCATGATCGCCCACGAATTGGCGGCCGACCGACCGCCGCGGTTATCCCCGCGCGGATCCAAACGTCGAGCGCGTTGTCGGTTGCCCAAGTAGGGCGGATAGTTTCTGCCGGTCGGGCCAGACGCGGTGCCAACCATGCCTGGAGCTCCGGCATCGGCCGACCGTCGTCATCGATGCTGCGTCCGTCGGCGAGACACCAAGCAAAATCGGACGGGTTGGATGCTACCACCCGATTCTCTACTCCCTCCGAATCCAGGCGCACCACCGGACACTGCTCGAGATCGCGCGTCTCGTACATCCATAATGCGAAGAGCGCATGCGCGACGTCGCGCGCAAACACGAACAGCGACGTGCCGAGAGAGGGAGCCATGCGGACCCACGCTTCCAGGTTCTCCGGCCCATTCGGCGTGAGCGCTATGTTGCCGGTAAGGAAATCCGTCCCAGTCTCAATGCTGAACTCGCAAAGCAGCTGCAGGGCTTTCGGCAACCGAGTATGTGGGGGAAGCTGAGATTCAAGGATGGCTGGGCCCATCGAGATCTCCTTACTGTTGATAGCGTTCGATCGGTTGGCTCACCATCCGGCTCAGCCCGCGATCAACCTGTTGTGCAATGCGATCCCTGAGGATGAGAGCTTGGGCAGGCGTCAGTAGACCACGCACGGTCACCAGGTCGTTCACATCGCGCCAGGCCGGGTTTGCAAGAGGCCTCCCAATAACCGATCGCATGGCGCTCACGTCGTCCACCAGATCCTCGCGCAATACGTGAACAACAGCAGCACGTTGACGCGGAGGGTCGGTTGGCCATTTGGCGATCGCCGCTGTGATGCGCGGGATCGCCGCATCCTTCGCTATGGTTCCAGCGGTGCCAAAAGTACGGCCCAGCTTGTGGCGAACCTCATGAAGGTTGATTGCCTGGGCGTCGTCTGCGTGCTTGCCGCTTGCCGCGGCGCGGATGTTGGCGCCAAAGGGTGCGGCGAAGAGCGGCAGGCCGGCCACATACTTCAGCAATGCCGCCTGCGGCATGTGATCGGGCGTCATCAAGTCACGCGTTTGCAAACCTGCCAAGGAGCCGTAGGTCCCGACGAACCCTTCCAACAAGTATCTTTGATCGAACGCGGTGAGCGGAACATTGCGCAGGATTGCTTGCAGAATGAGCGACAGGTCTTCTTGAGCGCGCGTGATGACTCGCAAGACGTTCTCTCTCCTCGCTGGGAGGACCTCGCTCTCAAACGTGAAGGCGGCTGTGTCGATGGTCGCAACCAGTGCCCGCCCCTCCGGAATGCGTGCCTTCTGCGCCGCGGGGATCGCTGGGTCTGCCTCGGCGACTCGCAGGAAATCCCCGGCAGTCATTTCAGCACTATGCAATTTCAGCACCGGCCGCCCGCTGACCGACGCCACAAACATCTGGTGGCTACCACGCTCTGTGAGAACAGTCTTCTGCGGGATGAGGCCAAGCGCTGCCGCCGCTGTTGGGCCTGCCCCAGGCACCGGCGGGCCCACGCCGGTCTGCGGCCTCAATTGCTGGGAGGCCACCTGGAGCCGATTTTCATGATCGGATGGTAAGTCGGCCCGCGGCACTGTACGCGGCGCGCCGAGCCCGGCAACCGCCCTGACGCCCTTCGACACGACACGAATGACCGAGTCCATCGCGCGGTCAACCAGGGACTGCGCTTTGAGAATGATCGACTGTACGGTGGACGCCGGGTCGCCGATGCCGATCAGGCTCGCAAGGAAGCCGATAG
>JAMXLO010000036.1 GCA_024280945.1 Acetobacteraceae bacterium | reverse complement strand
CGCCGCGAGCAGATCTCACCCACAGAAGCGGCTTACCAGGCATGACAACCAAGAATCGTCCACCGACCGAAGTCGATGAGTCCGATCAAGAAACGATAGACCAAGTGCTGGAGGCGTCGCTGGAATCGTTTCCCGCGAGCGATCCCCCGACCTGGACCCCAGTGCGGGGGCCCAAAGCGACGCCCGTGGAACAAAAGCCGGGGGGAGTTGATGACAGTCAACGAATTCGTCGCCGGGCCGTGGCAGCATCAACGCACGGATCTACTGATTGATGGAGGACATCATGCCGGCGCTTGACTGCATCGTTCTGCTGGGCGCAGCCACCGTGCCATATGCGGCCTGTGCGGCCGTCCCGCTCTCCAACCCGGCGGGCAACATAACGCTGGAGAATACCCGTCCGACGATTGCGCCGGCATTGCCTGTGCCGCCGGTCGGTGATGACGTGCAGCCGATCGACTACCTGATAGCGGCCCGCAATGCCCTGGCGCGCGGCTGAACTGGCGAGGCACAGAAAGCCCTGGAGCGGGGCGAGGCGCGCGCACTGGACCGCGGAGTGCCGCTCTTACAAACCGACGCGCCGATCGATGATCCAATGGTCGCGGAGATCAGCGTGGCGCGTTTCACCCCTGGAATCCAATGACCCCCCACGGACGACGCAATTGATCGCCGCGGCAGCCGATACCGCGGCCCACGTCGCTTCTTAACAGTAACGGTCGGAGCAAAATTCATGGCGCAGATACTGTCGTCCGGGACGGTGGCCCCAAGCTTTACGCTTCGGGTCACGCCGGACCAAACCCTATCGCTGCAGGAGCTCCGGGGCAAAGCTGTCATCCTGGCATTCTATCCGGCCGACTGGAGCCCGGTCTGCGGCGACCAGATGACCCTGTACAACCAGGTGCTGCCGATGTTCCACAAGGCGAACGCGGAGTTGCTGGGTCTATCGGTAGATGGGGTCTGGTGCCATAAAGCCTACGCCGAACACCGGAAGTTGCACTTCTCGCTGCTGTCGGATTTCGAACCAAAGGGCGCCATCGCCAGGCTGTACGGTGCCTATCGGGAAAGCGAAGGTATCTGCGAGCGGGCTCTGTTCGTACTCGACAAGGACGGGATGGTGTTCTGGAGCTACCTGTCGCCCATAGCCGTCAATCCAGGAGCCGACGGCATTCTTGATGCGTTGGATCGGCTCGCGCGATGACAGCATGCACCCATGACCCAGACAATTCTTGTCGAGCCGGATGCTGCCGTGCGGGGTGCGATCACGGAGGTACTCGAGAATGGCGGTCTGAGCGTGATCGCCCTTGCTTGTGGATGGGATATCTTCCGCCTGTTCGATCGGATCGAATCACCCGCGTTGCTCGTGTCAGACATCAATCTCGGCCCGACGCTGGACGGATTCAAACTCGCCATGGCAGCCCAATGCCACTGGGCCGGCCTGCCGGTGGTGTGTGTCGCTGGCCGTCCCGTGCGCTACACGACGCTCACCTGCGGACCATGCGACTGGTTCCGGATGGCACCATTCACGCCGGCGGGTTTCCTGGACGCTGTGCACAATCAGGTTGCAGGAGGTCGTCTCCATGTTGAAGGGAAAGGTCGCGATCGTGACGGGATCCACCAGCGGCATCGGCCTGGGGATTGCAACGGCCCTGGCTACACACGGCGCCGACGTCACGCTCAACGGGTTCGGTGATCGCGCGGCGATCGACCGAATCGCCAAGGATTTGCGGGAGCGGCACTTCAGGTCGGGTTACTCGCCGGCAGACATGTCGCGCCCGGACGAGATCCGTCAACTGATCGCCGATGCGCAACGCCTGCGGGGTCCAGTCGATGTCCTCGTCAACAACGCTGGGATCCAGCACGTGGCGCCGGTCGAACAATTCGCTGAGGAACGATGGAACGCGATCCTGGCAATCAATCTGTCGGCCGCATTCCACACGACCAGGGCCGTGCTGCTTGACATGAAACAGCGGCATTGGGGCCGCATTATAAACATCGCATCGACGCATGGCTTGGTCGCCAGTGCCGGCAAGGCTGCTTACGTTGCGGCCAAGCATGGCCTGATCGGGCTGGCTAAGGTCATCGCGATCGAGACGGCAAACGACGGCATCACCTGCAATGCGATCTGTCCCGGTTGGGTGCTGACGCCGCTGGTGCAGCAACAAATCGCGGACCGGGCAAAGCATGCCGGCGTGTCGATCGAGGCGGCGCAGCAGGACTTGCTGCGAGAGAAGCAACCCATGTTGCAATTCACGACACCGGAGCAGATCGGTGCCTTGGCCGTGATGCTGTGCGACGATGCTGCCGCCACGGTGACCGGTGCCGCGTGGCCGGTGGACGGTGGCTGGACCGCGCAGTAACCGTCTGATGATTCCAATCAAAAGCACCGCCCCGGTCCGCTATCCGCCGGTGGCGACGTGGATCCTGATTGCCGTCAACTGCGTCGTCTTTCTGTTCGAGACGAGCCTGAACGATGCGCAGCTTGAGGACCTCTTGTCGCAGTTCGCTCTGATTCCTGCACGCTTTCAGGCAACGACCGACGTGGCGGATTACCTGCCGTTCCTCACCAATATGTTCCTGCATGGTGGCTGGCTGCATCTGATCCTGAACATGTGGACATTGTGGCTGTTCGGTCCGCCGGTCGAGGACCAGCTGGGGTCGGGTCTTTACCTGGCGTTCTATTTAGGCTGTGGAGTGCTCGCTTCGGCCACGCACGTCACATTCAATCCCATGTCCAGCATTCCTGCGCTTGGCGCGTCAGGTGCCATCGCCGGCGTGCTCGGCTGCTATATGCGCCTGTTCCCAATGGCGCGTATCATCGTGCTGATCCCGGTTATCTTTATTCCGTTGTTCTTCGCCATGCCTGGGATGGTGTTTGCTGGCCTTTGGTTCCTGATACAGGTGCTGCAGGCGACGACGGACCTGCTTGTCGGGAGTGCCGGAGCGTCGATCGCGTGGTGGGCCCATATCGGCGGCTTCGTCGGCGGATTTACCCTCGCGTCGCCGTTGCGACACGCACGACGCCCCGACTGGCCGCGCTATGCCGACGAGGGGATTTTTGGCTTCGACCACATGGGACGCTGACACTCGGGAGGCACCAGAACATGTCCGTGCTCGATCTCTTCTGGCTGTTTTTCATGCTGTCAGCGCTGCAGCCACTACTGCGGCAGCGCATGATGGAGGCGATGCGCACGCGGAAGATCGCGCAGCTCGAACGGGCGCGGAATTCCCGCGTGATCCTGCTGGTGCACAGGCAGGAGACCATGAAGTTCCTCGGCTTCCCCGTCATGCGCTATATCGATGTGAACGACTCCGAGGAGGTGCTTCGGGCGATTCGCCTGACCGACGATGAGGTTCCGCTCGATATAGTTTTGCATACACCGGGCGGTCTGGTGCTCGCCGCGACACAAATTGCCCGCGCCATACGTGATCGCAAGTCGAGAGTCACCGTGTTCGTGCCACATTACGCAATGTCCGGAGGCACGCTGATCGCGCTCGCCGCGGACGAGATCGTCATGAGTCCGCATGCTGCGCTGGGGCCTATCGACCCGCAGATCGACAAGTTTGCGGCTGCCTCGCTGGTAAAGGTCCTGGAACAGAAACCGATCGAGAAGATCGATGATGAGACGGTGGTGATGGCCGATGTCGGCCGCAAGGCCATCACGCAAGTAAGCCAGGTAGCCTGCCATCTGTTGGAACGGCGTATCCCGACCGAGCAGGCCACCAAGCTCGCCGAGAAGCTCGCCACCGGGACATGGACCCATGACTATCCAATCGCACCGGAAGAGGCCCGAACATTCGGGCTGGCCGT
>JAMXLO010000035.1 GCA_024280945.1 Acetobacteraceae bacterium | reverse complement strand
TCGGCCGGATCGTGATCCCCTTGGATTTGCAGGCAACCAGAAACTGCGTCAGCCCGTGGCGCCGATTCTCCTTGGTCGGCGGCGAGGTGCGCAGCAGCGCGATCATGTAGTCGGCATTGTGCGCATTCGAGGTCCAGATCTTGCGGCCGTTGACCAGCCAGCCGCCATCCGTCTTGGTCGCGCGGGTGGAGGCGGCGAACACGTCGGAGCCGGAATTCGGCTCGCTGAGGCCGATGCAGAAGCACAATTCGCCCGAGGCGATGCGCGGCAGGATCGACTTTTTTATCTCGTCCTGGCCGTAGCGCAGGATCACCGGGCCGGATTGCCGGTCGGCGGTCGAGTAGTGGCGGGTCGGCGCGCGGTGCGCCAGCATCTCCTCGATCACGACATAGCGTTCGAGATGCGAGCGTTCGTGGCCGCCATACTGCTTCGGCCAGGTCATGCCGATCCAGCCTCGCTCGGCCATCTTCTTGCTGAATGCCTGGTCGTAATCGCGGCGATTGCCGAGCGACCCGCGATTCTCGTCAAGGAATGCGCGCACTTCCTTGCGCAGCGCTTGCGCCGCGGGGGGCAGTTCGACCGGATCGAAGCGGAATGCCTGCTGCAGCATCGGCACAGCCCTTTCAGCACAGGCTGCGACGATAGCGCGACGGAAGGCGAAGGAAAGGGTCAGCCCTGGCGACTGCGGGGAGGTCGCTTGCGGCTCAGTGTGCGGCCTGATGCTGCAGATGCTCGGAGTCAGCCGCCGTTTCCGGCAAGCCGGCCAATCGTAAGCCTTCTGCGTAGTGATCGCGATCGCTGTCGCGTTCCAGGGGCGATGTCGCGATGAAGCGTTGCACGGTGAAGTCTGGCTCGATAGTCAGGAGACGTCTGCGCACCACGGCCGCTTCCGGGATGCGCCCGAGATGACCCAGCGCCGACAAATACGGTTTGTAGGTCGCCGAGAACGAAGGGTTCATCTCGCTGACGGCACGCGCCACGGCGACGGCCGATTCATAGTCGCGCTTCATCAGGTGAATCAAAACGAAGAACGCGTCGAAGAAGAAGGCGTGCGGGTCGAGCGGCGACAGTTTCTTATAGCGGTTGTTGCGCCGCTCCGCTTCGTCCGGATCGCCCATATAGGCAAACGCGATCGCCGACAGCGCCCATGCCATGGCGAGGTTCGGATTGAGCGACAGCGCACGCTCATGCAGAGCGATCGCCTCGCGCAGCCGGCGATGTAGGAATGCCCGCACGTGCCCGGCGATCGTCAGCCCGCGCGCATCGAAGGGGTCGAGCACCACGGCCTGCTCGGCCAATTCGCCGGCCTCCACCATCATGGCGTCCAGGTCTTCGGCCCAGCCCTGCCCGACCAGGAAAATGTGCCAGTACGCATACCAGGCATAGGCGGCGGCGTAGTCAGGCTCCAGTTCGATCGCCCGCGACAGGTACTCGCCCGCCATGATGTACTGGCTGCGTTCCATGCGCCCGATCAGCGGTATGGCCCGCAGCACCATATCGTAGGCCGTGGCGTCCACCGGCATGCGCCCTGCGCTGCGCTTTGCCTCGATCAGCAGGATTTCGGGGTCGATCTGCGCGACCACCTCGGAGGCAATTTCGTCCTGCAGCGACAGCAGATCGTTTGACTGGCGATCGAACCGCCGCGCCCACACCACCTGGTTGCCAGCGCGCAAATCCAGCAGTCGGACTGTGATACGCAATCGGTTGCGCACGCGCTGAACCGACCCGTCCAGCAGGAAGTCGATACCGAAGGTGCGGCGGATCGCCGTCTCGTCCCGGGTATCGGCGGCAAAGCGTGCCAGCGAATTCGAGGCGACAACGAACATCCAACGGAAACGCGCCAGCGCTGTGGTGATCTCCTCGGCGAGGCCGGGCGCCAGGTGAGATTCCTCCTCGGTGGTACCGACGAGTTGCAGCGGCATGACCCCGACATGTGCCCCGCCGCGCGTGGGATGGATTTCCACACTCCTCGCCTCGAGCACGGCCGGCGGTTCATCGTCCTCGACAACCTCCGGTGGTGGCTGCGGCGGACTGGGCGGTCGCAACGGCATCCGGCTGCCCGACGGTCCACGGATCTCCGCGAGCAGTTTCTGCGTCTCGGCCGAAGGGGAAGCGTCCAACAGATCAGCCAGAACGGCACGGCAGCGGTCATAGGCCTGGATCGCCATCCCACGCTCGCCACGCGCGGCGTGCGCCCGCATCAGCGCTCGCCAGGCGCCCTCATGCGCCCGGTCGATCTGCAGCAGCCGTTGTGCAGCGGGGATCGCCGCTTCTGGCTCCAGCTGTTCCCGCAGCAGCGCCTCCGCCACAGTCCGCGCCCGGTCGCGCAGCCGCTCGCGCTCGGTGGTAAGCCAGGCGTCGAAGGTCGGATCGATGCCGTCCAGGTCCTCCAGTAGATCGCCATCCAGCAGCGACAGCGAAGCTGGCTGGTCGGTCGTGGCCCGCATGACCTCTTCGACATCCACCCAGACCACCCCAGGCCGCAGCGAGATATGGTCCCGGGTGACGATCAGGACTTCGGTGCCTGCCGGCGCCAGACATTCCAGAAGCCGATGAATTTCCTGCCTCAGCGAGGCACGAGCCTGCTCCTCGGGGCGCCGGCTCCACAGCAGTTCCGCGAGCCGGCCGCGGAGGGCGGGACGAGGAGATGACAGCGCGATCACAGCCAGCAGCGCCCGCGTCTTGCGCCCGGGCGGCAGCACGTTCTCGCTGGTCAGTGTCCAGGCTTCCATCTGGCCGATCAAACGAAGCCGGACAACCACCTGCCCGGCCGGGCTTGCCGGTGTGATATGGGCCGAAGATCTGTGGGAAACACTCGCCATCATTGCGTCGCCGATATCATGCTCAACTGTGACAGCGCCGGCTTCAGCATGTCAAAGCTTACAGCCACCTTTCAGATCGCCGCCTCCGAATAGATTCTTCTGATATCACCCTGCCACGCCTGATGGTAGCGCGCCAGCCAATGTTCTGCCTGGGTTGGTTTCCCCACCACAATTTTCTGTATTGGCGCGAGGTAGACCGATTCGTCCACGCCGAATTGGTTGTATCTTCTTCTCGACTGCAACCCATCGTTGGAAATCTCAACCGCTGTGGCGGCCAGATCACGCACGCTGCCTCGGCGCCAAGGCGCGGCGAGGCCCTCGCGGGGGACCAGCGACCGCATGGCCACCGCCTCCTCCCAGGTCATGTCCCGCAGCAGGGCCTCGACCGCCGCCAGCGCCGCATCGTCGTACAGCAGCCCGACCCAAAACGCCGATTGCGCGACCATCATTTCCGACCGGCCGGCATCGGCGCCGCGCATTTCCAGGAAGCGTTTGATGCGGACGTCGGTAAAGACTGTGGTCAGATGATCGGCGAAGTCACCGACGGTCGCGACAGTTCCAGCAAGGTTGTGCAACCGTCCGGCCATAAAATCGCGAAACGAGGCTCCAGCAACGTCGACGTATCGTCCGTTGCGATACACGAAGTACATGGGTACCTCGTTCACCAGCCATTCGGCGTAACGTTCGAAGCCGAAGCCCGGCTCGAACATCACCCGGGGGATCCCCGAGCGTTGGTTGTCGGTATCGGTCCAGCATTGCGCGCGATACGACAGGAACCCGTTCGGGCGCCCTTCGGTGAATGGCGAGTTGGCGAACAGGGCGGTCGCCACTGGTTGCAGCAACAGAGACACGCGCAGCTTCCGGACCATGTCCTCCTCGGAGGCATAGTCGAGATTGACCTGAACCGTGCAGGTGCGTGTCATCATGTCGAGGCCGAGTGTGCCGACCTTCGGCATATAGCGTCGCATGATCGCGTAGCGCCCTTTTGGCATCCACGGCATCTGCTCGCGCGTCGCGGTCGGATGGAACCCGAGCGGCGCGAAGCCAATCTGCAGTTCACGGGACACCGCGCGAACCTGCTCGTAGTGTGCCTCCAGTTCGGCCGCAGTATCGTGCAGTGTTTCCAGCGGCGCACCGGACAGCTCGAGTTGGCCCGCCGGTTCCAGCGAGATCGCCGCGTCCCCCTGCTTCAGGCCGATGACATTGCCCGCGTCAGTGATCGAAACACCGCCAAAACGGCTCTGCAGGCCCTCGAGCAGGCCGCGGATTGAGCCGGGCTGGCCGTCCGTCGGCTGGTAGGGCGGTGCAACGAGATCCGCCAGCCGGAAGCCGAACTTCTCGTGTTCAGTTCCAATCCGGAAGCGCGCCGCTGGCTTGCAGCCGGCAGCGAAGTAGTCGGCCAACTGTTGCAGCGACGTGATCGGCGTCGAATCGGCGTCTCCGGGATTGGACATGCGGCTCCCAGGTGGATCGGGTTGTGTCGATGGTACTAGCGGCAGTCGCCGGCCTGCAATAACGCCAGGCCGGCGATACAGGCGGTCTCGGCCCGCAACACGCGCGGGCCCAACGATACCGGCGTTACAAAGGAATGCGCACGCAGCAGATCAAGCTCGGCTGGCGCGAAGCCGCCCTCCGGGCCGACCAGCAGGGCGCGCGGTCCCCGCGCTGACGGCATCGCCTGAGGGGTGCTGCGCTCGATGGCGGCAAACAGCCGGCGTTCTCGTGGCCAGGTGGTCAGCAAGGAGGCAAGCGGCTGGGCCGGGAGCATTAGCGGCACTGTCAGCCGCTCGGACTGCTCCGCGGCTTCAACGGCGATCGCCGTCAGGCGGTCGGCATTCATCCGATGCGTGTTGGCGCGGGCCGTGATCACGGGACGCAACTCGGCTGCGCCCAGTTCGGTCGCCTTCTGCACCACGAGGTCAGTGGCATCGCGCTTCAGCAGCGCGAATGCCAGCCACAGATCTGGCCCATCCGCCTGCACGCGCGTCTGTTGCCGGACACGCAGCGTCGCGAGGCCGCGGCCGACAGTTTCGATGTGTGCGCTGAACTCGCCGTCGCGGCCGTTGAACAGAAGAATTTCATCGCCCGCTCCGCGCCGCATTACTGTTCCCAGATAATGCGCCTGCGCCGGCGTGGTGATGATGCTCGCGCCTTCAGCCAACGCGGCGTCGACGTGGAGGCGGATTGACCCAGGCATGATCGCGCTCAGAGTAGCAGGAATGCGGACGCACACCGATATCGTGGCAACCGGCTGGGTGGCGCGGCTTCCGCGGCCCTGGCTGCCCTACCTCCTGCTTGCACGGATCGATCGGCCTATCGGTATCTGGTTGCTGTTTCTTCCGGGGCTCTGGGGCATCCTGCTTGCCAGGCCGACCCAAGCTGAGGCGCTGCGGTTGATCCTGCTGTTCGCCTGCGGCGCCATCGTGATGCGGGCGGCTGGGTGTGTGGTCAACGACCTGTGGGATCGCGACATCGATCGCATGGTGGCGCGCACGGCGAGCCGGCCTCTTGCGTCGGGAATGCTGCGACCGCGCCAGGCGCTGGTGTTTCTCGCCATTCTGCTGCTGATCGGGTTGGCGATCCTGCTGCAACTGAATCCGCTGGCGCAGCTGCTTGGCGCCGGTTCGCTGCTGTTGGTCGGGCTCTATCCGCTGGCCAAGCGAGTAACGTGGTGGCCTCAGCTGGTAATGGGCTTCACCTTCGGCTTCGGCGCCCCGCTAGGCTACGCTGCCGGTGCCGGCCGTTTGGACGCGGCGGGCCTCGTGCTGTACGGCGCCGCCATCCTCTGGGACCTTGGGTTCGACACCATCTATGCTCATCAGGACCGCGAAGATGATGCGCTGGTCGGAGTGAAATCGACGGCCCGGCTGTTCGGGGAACGGACCGCTCCATTCCTCGCGGCATGCTACGGCGGAACTGTCCTGTTGCTCGGATTCGCCGGCTGGTTGGCAGGATTGAGCGTCTGGTTCTATCCAACGCTGGCCCTGCCTGCGGCGCTTCTGGCGCGTCAGGCTGCGATACTGGACATTCATGATGCAGAGCTGTGCCTCGGCCTGTTCAGGGCCAACCGGGAGGCAGGACTGGCGATCGGCGTGGCGATGCTGGTCGGATGGGCGTGCGCCTATTGACATAGATCGACGAGCGCACGGTACGTGCAGGCGGAATTCCGACGCTCGAACGCAGCGTCGACAGCTCGGTGGGTCGAGGCACGACAGTGATCGGCTGCTTGCCGATTGCCTCGCTGGCAGGCCGCACGTATCACATGTCGAGACCCAGAACTCGTTGACTATGCCTGCTTGCGACAATGCGAACTTCGTGCAGACCCAGACTGCGCTTGGTCGCATGTCCTTCGTGCCCGAGATCGCCCTGCATCTTGCCAGTGCGGTGACCCCGATCTGGCAGGCGACTGAAGTATGGCTCGCCGAACGCGACATGGACCCGCCATTCTGGGCGTTTGCATGGCCGGGCGGACAGGCGTTGGCGCGATACGTCCTCGACAATCCTGCAAGCGTGGCCGGGCGTCGTGTGCTCGACTTTGCGGCCGGCTGCGGTATCGCCGGCATCGCTTGCGCACTCGCTTGCGCGGCTTCGGTCGAAGCCGCCGAAATCGATCGATTGGCGCGCGCCGCCATCGCCCTGAACGCCGCTGCAAATGGGGTGTCTGTCGCGGTTCCGGACGCCAATATCGTCGGAGCGGACTGCCGCTGGGATGTGATCCTGTGTGGCGACGTCTGCTACGAGGCGCCGATGACCGCGCATATCATGCCCTGGCTGCGCCGCATGGCGCGCGAGGCCACGGTATGGGTTGCCGACCCGGGTCGCGCCTACCTGCCGTCGCACGGCCTCAGTGCTTTCGCCAGCTATCGTGTACCGACCACCCTTGAACTCGAGGATCGGACCGAGCGGATCGTCACTCTCTACCGGCTCGGCTTCTGACCCGGCTTTTGCACTGCCGGTGACTTGGCTTTCGGCTTGTCGCTGCCCGCCAGCTGCGACAGATCGAGACCGTTCACCGTTGTCTTCGGACCGTCGCTGACGATGTCCCACACGAGCCGATTGCCATCCTGCTTTGCGAGGCCGCGCAGCATGATCAATGCGGGTAGAGCGGATTGCAGTTCCGGGGTGCTGCGCGCCTGCGTGGTCAGGTCGTCGAACCCGGTTGCGACAACATGTGCTGTACCGTGCCACGCATCAGGCGACACGACTGTGACTTCGCCGTTGCCATCGATCTTTGCCGCTCCAAGGTCGAACGACAGCGTCTCCAGTCCGAGCTGGAATCCCCCATGCGCGAAGATTGCGTCGAGGTCGCCAGCGAAACGATCATTCGCCGTGCCATCTTCCGTCGCATCCAACGCGAGCTTGTGGAGATCCGCCATGACCACGCCCGACAGGCTCGGCCTGATTTCGATGTGACGCGGCAGATAGGCCGCGACCTTCGGCGGCAGGCTCGGACTCGCCAGCTCATCCAGCGCCAGGTCGATCCAGGCGTGTAGCCTGCCATCAGGAGCCTCGCCCCCCATCCCGAGCACGAAGCGCTTGATCGACATGCCGCCGACGCCAGCCATTTCCACCTCAACACCGTCAAGTGTCTCCTGGAGCGCGACGCTGGACAGCAAGTCCTGTAGTGAGTCAATGACAAGCCGCATCTGCCCCCGCAGTTCTGGTGGCAGATCAGGCTTTTCCCCCTGCTTCGGCAGGTCGGGCGGCCAGGCGCCAATCACCCCGCTCGTCGCGGTCAACAGTGATGCAAAGCGGTCACGGTTGACCCCATTCACCTGTGCAACAACGTGCAGGCTCTGGATGCCGACAGCGATTGGGTTGCTGCCTTTGACTTGCGACGCCGAGTTCCAGCCGTCGGTCGTCGAATCAATCAGCAGGTCGAGTCGACCGCCTTTGGCCGGTGTCAGGCTGGCGTCCATCCGATGGCGATCGAACCGCTGCTCCTGCAACTGTTTCGCCCCTTCGCTCTTCAAGGTGACGTCGGACAGCTCGCTATGCAGTTGCGAGCGACTGTTGAATGCGGGGTCGATGACCCCGTGAGCGTCCTGGTGGCGAATATCGAACTGGGTGCGGACCGGCGCTTCTGCCTGCGGCAACGTCACGCTGAAGCTTCCCGAGGCGGGGCTCGCTATCGAGTCAATTGACCAGCGGTTGCCATCCAGCGGCCGCAGGTTCGCCGTGACCGCGGGCACGCCTGAGGGTGTGGTAAGGCCGGGCATTGGCCAGGTGACGACGTAGTGGTCATGGTCGGCTTTCACCTGCCACGGCAGCTTCGGCAGTTTCACCGATGGAGCCAGCAGGCCCGCCAGCCAATCCTGCAGTTGCTGCTGCAAGGCTTCGGCTTGCGCCGGACCGACGTCATCGGCGATGGCGGCGGAGGGGGCCAGAAACAGGATGGACAGCGCGACAGCATGACAGAGGCGCAACGACCGATCCTCCTTAAAATGATACGACCACGATACTGCGAGCGCCGGTCAGGCTGCCAGCGCAAGCATTACGAACTCGCTATCGTCTGGAGGGCTCGTGCTCTGCGCTGCGTCAGCGGTTCATCATCACCGGCAGGTTGGCGCGCTCCAGCACGTGCCGCGTCACACCGCCCAGAATGAGCTGGCGCAGCCGCGAGTGGGAATAGGCGCCCATGGCCAGCAGGTCGCAGCCGAAATCTTGCGCCGCGGCGAGCAGGCCGGCGCCGACCGAGTTGCCCACCGTGTGGAACATCACGATGTCGGCGTGCACCCCGTGCAGAGCCAGGTAAGCCGCCAGGTCGGGAGCCGCCGGTCCGCGGCGCTGATACCCGTCGGCCGACAGGATGCGTACCGCGTCAGCGCGCTGCAGCCAGGGCAGCGCGGCATAGACCGCGGACGCCGACTCGGCGGTGCCATTCCATCCCAGGCAGACCCGGTTGCCGATTGTGGTCGACGGGGATTGCGGCGAGATCAACACCGGGCGCCCGGAATCGAACAGCACTGCATGCAGAGCGTCGGAGGACGACACGTCCTCCCCCGCATCGGGATGCGGTACAACCGTCAGGTCGGCCAGGCGGGCCTGCTGTGCGACCAGGTCCTCTTCACGGCCGGTGACCGAGGCGAAGCTGGCGGTCGCGCAGTCCGCCCCCGGACGCGCCTCTGACAGGATGACGTCGTGCTGGATTACGAAGCGGTCGAACATCGCGCGGACGGCATGCGCGCGTTCGTTGCTCTCCTTTTCAGTCGCCGACATCATCTCTTCGATCATCGCGCCGGACAGGCCTTCACCGGCGAGTGGCGCGACATCGCGACTGTCGACACGCACATGCAGCGCGGTCACGTGGGCATTCCAGAGCCTGGCGATCATCAGGCAGGTCGAAAGCGCCGCTTCGCCGGCAGCGGTGCCGGTCAGCGGCAGCAGCAGCTTGCGGATGGCCATGCGCGGTACCTCCTCCCATGCAGGTCAGGGTTGCATTCCTAGCACGTTATGATGCCGTGAGGCATCCCGTGCGCGCAGGGTTGTTGAGGTTCGTCGGTCGATCGGTGTGCTGATACGACGCAGATGGGGTTAGACCAGCACAGCGCGTATCGCGTCCGCTGCCTCTTCGACGTCGCCCGCCGCATCGACCGCCGTCCAGGTCCCTGCCCCCGCACCGGCCTGCGCGGCCGCGCGCAACACCG
>JAMXLO010000034.1 GCA_024280945.1 Acetobacteraceae bacterium | reverse complement strand
GATAGCGGATCGTCTCTTGCCGCCTCGACCGCCGCCCGAACGCCGACGGCGGCACGACTGTGGTAGATCAGTCGTTGTTGCGGCCACCGTCTGCATGCCCGGAACCTACTGCGCAACTTAGGGCTGTAGATTCCGCTACGGCACGTCCAAGCAAGTCGTCGCTGTGATCCACAGGTCGGCTATTGGTCTCATCAGTCCTGTCAATGTCCTGTTTGTCTCAAAAAGGCCTCACCGGCCAGCTTGGTGGAAATATGCTTGCGGCATCAATCAGTTAGCTGGTGGGCGCACGGGACCGTCCAGAGATTGGGGGGATGGCGCTGGTGGCGAGTGCATATCCGGCTGGAGGACGTTCGATGCGGTGGGTGTTGCGGTTGATCGGGACCAGCGATGAGCTCCGCTCGCGGAGCGCTGACCTGATGGAGATTTGCCGGCCGGAAGGCGTTGGCGCGCTCGCGGATCTGGGCTTGACCTTGTCCGAGGCGAAGCAGCTTCTGAGGAACGTGCAGCAAGCGGTAGTTGCTGCCCAACTGCGGCGTCGCCACCAATCTGACAGCGCGAGGCTGGCGGGACGGCAGGGTTGCCAACGAGGCAAGGGGGCCATAGGGCCGATCTGCCTGAGCCATTCCCGCGCCACCTGGCGAGTCCGCAGCGATGCCGCCAGACCGATGGAACTCGCGCCAACCACGATGCTCCGTTGCGCCGTGGCAGCGCGCGCGATCAGCGCATTGCAGTCGGCGAGCGCGCGGAGCACACGCGCGTTCGGGAGGGAGGCTATCCGGGACATCCAGCCTGATGGGTTCGGCCCGAGTGGCGAGCAGGAGAGAGCCATAACAGATCCGGCTGCCACCTCCCAACACGACGGTTTGCCCGGCCGAATCAATCGCCACGACGGGCGTGCCAAATTCAGAGCGAGCGATACCGTGGTCCGAATAGAATTCTCCCGGGCACGAGGCTGTGACGGTCCTTCTTTCATTCAATCGTCCCTCGACGGCGATTCGATCGTCGACTGTGTGACGGCACATGAAAGTGATATCGTCGCGGCTACCCGGAATTGATCGGCGTCAAGGTGGGCTGAGCGGCACTCGCTGACACTGGGGTTCTCGGCCGAAGTTGGTGCTGAACATGACCGAACACACAAGCGTCATGCGGGATAAGGTGATCCGCACCTACCGCGCGAAGCGCCATTTCACTGTGACATCCAAGCCGATGCCAAACAGCCGCACGACGAAGGGGAAGCAGCACCTCTGTGTTGTCCGGGAAGTAAGGCCCATGCAACCTGCACGGGGATTTTGGTTTGGAATACGGCGGGATGCCTATGGAGTTAGCGATGCCGAAAGGCCATCAATCAATCTCGTGGACCAGCGTCAGGCTGTGTGTGTCGAACATCATCCACTCGATTACGCCAAAAAGTTCGAGGGCCTGGATTCCGGCCAGCCAGTACGGTGCAGGGACCGTGAAGGTCTGGGATCGCGGCACCTGGTCGCCTGTGGGCTATCCAGAGGACGGGCTGCGCAACGGCGAACTGGAACTCGAGCCGAAAGGCCAGCGCCTGAAGGTGGCTCGTCCTGGTGCGCGTCAAACGGGCGGGGTAGCCGCGTTGAATGCGGTCAATTTCTTCCGCTTATGTGTTCATCTCTGCAGCACGACGCGCTGAGCACGCTCACCTGCAGGAGAGAAACGCCGTGACATGGTCCCTGCCGATAGGAAGCGTCGGCGGCACGGTGATCCGGGTTCATGTCACGTTCCTGCTGTTGCTGCTCTGGATCGCGATCACCTATTACATTCAGGGAGGAACGCAGGCGGCGATCCAGGGTATGGCTTTCGTCGTGCTGGTGTTCGCGTGCGTCGTTCTGCACGAATTCGGTCATGTGTTGGCCGCACGACAGTATGGCGTACAGACCCCGGACATCACGCTGTTGCCGATCGGCGGTGTAGCGCGGCTGGCGCGCATTCCCGAGAACGCAGGCCAGGAACTCGTGATCGCGTTGGCCGGGCCTGCAGTGAACGTAATCATTGCAGCTCTGCTCTATTTTCTGCAGGGCACGCTGCCAACACTGGCCGGCACCGGTCTGCAGAGACCCGAAACCGACATGCTGGAACGGCTGGCAACAGTCAATGTGTTCCTTTTCCTGTTCAATTTGATCCCTGCATTCCCGATGGACGGCGGACGTGTCCTGCGGGCCTTGCTCGCCTATCGCATGGGTTACGCACAAGCCACGCAAGTAGCCGCATCAATCGGACAGGGGGTAGCGTTCCTGTTCGGTTTGCTGGGCCTGTTCGGCAATCCGCTATTGCTGTTCATCGCGCTGTTCGTATATCTCGCCGCCACGGCCGAGGCCCACAGCGTACAGCTGCGCCAGGTGGCACGCGGCATACTAGCGACGGACGCGGCAATCACACGCTTCGAGAGCCTGTCGCCACTCAGCCGCCTGTCGGATGCCGTGCAGGCGCTGGTTCGCACGACGCAGCACGAATTCCCGGTGGTGGACGGTGCGGGCCGGCTGCGCGGTGTGCTGACGCGCGATGCAATGATCCGGGCGCTGATGGAACATGGACCGGATGTCGCGGTAACCGAAATCATGACACGCGATATCCCGGCCGTGCAGCCCCGACAGAGTCTGGAGGATGCCGTCCGACTGCTGCAGGATAAAGGGGCGCCGGTTATCGGCGTGGTGGATTCCGCTGGTCGGCTGGTTGGGCTGATCACACCTGAGAACATCGGTGAGATCATGATGGTGCACGCCGCGCAGCCGCGACGCCCGCGGGCCATTGTGCGGCGGCAGACCGCCACTAGTCCGTGGATGCCTTGATAATCACTCTTGATGGGCTTGTCTCCCGCACCCGAAGTGGCTCCCGGACACGCTGCACCAGCCGTTCGATTCCCGCGAACATCTGCAGCACGGACAGAAAGACTGGGATTAGTTTCGTTGCATTCCTGCGCTGCACAGCGGGACTCGTGCCAGAGTTGCCCGCCATACGCCACGACAATCGACGGCAGATCGAAAAGACCCAGCCCCATGTTCCACCGCTTCGTCGTGACAAACGGCCGGAACAGGCGGGAAGCCACATCGTCAGGTATCTCCGGTCCGCTATGAGCCGCAAGCTTTTTCAGCCGCCATTTCAGGAGGTTAGTCTCGTTGGTTAACCGGAACCTTGTTGTCCCGCGCGCCTACTAATAGCCTCGGTGGAAACAGCAAATCGATTGATCCGATCCCGAGCCCTCAAGCGGGCAGAGCTGGCGAATACCTATTTGCGCCACCCACGTCAAAGCATATCAACGATCGAAAACTGCGGCTCACCGCTGATGCTGACGCGACATGCCGCGCGTCATTTTGTCCGATGGCGTTCCTCATGCAAACCGAAATTGAGAAAGTTGTTGACGGCCATCAAGGCAGTACGCCCGCGGCATCGGTAATGGTTTGACGGACCTGAAGCAACTTCCCGGATCCCTTGCCATGAACCGACGAGCGATCCTTCCCCTTCTCTGCGGAGCGACACTGACGCTCTCTGCCAGTCCCAGTTTCGCGCGCGTTGGCGTGGTGGTCGGCATAGCCCCGCCCCCGCCCGTGGTCGAGGCGGTGCCCGCCCCGCCTGCCGCCGGATATGTCTGGCAGCCCGGCTACTGGAGCTGGAATGGCGTCCAGTATGTCTGGGTGCCGGGCGCATATGTCGCGGCACCTTATGTGGGCGCAGCATGGATCCCGGGACGCTGGATCAGGCACGGCGACGGTTGGGTATGGGCCGCTGGCCACTGGCGGCGGTAAGGCCGGACTGACGCGCTTCGGTCGCAGCAGGCGCCTCATCAGCTCACGTCCGAGATCGTCAACTTCGCTGACATTGACGGCGATCAAGGCAGCGGCAGGTGATCTTGCCTCTACTGCCACCGGCCATTGAGGGACGTTTGTCACGACAAGGCGACAGCAGATGGACAGTTCAGGCGTGCTTGAAAGGGTGAACGTCCGCGAGGTCGCGGGTGTGTTACCGTCCGGCACGGCTGCCATTCCCGCCATGGATGACTTGCTGCTTGCAGGCTCTGACCGCGCGAATATGGCGATTTTCGAAGGCGAGTGCCTGCATCGGACTGGCGGCTTCCCATCCCGGCCGGAGCTCGCCGACATGCCGGGCACGCCAGGGACAGGAGCTTGTTGCACCTGAAGACATCGCCGCGGTCATTGCCCTGTGTGTTGCTATTATGAGCTGTATCGGCGCAATGATTGGCGCGGCGTCTGCGATCGCATCCGAAGGACAACCACGTGCATTTGTCATCTATGTGATTGTCGGGGCAATGCTTGCTGCGGCGTGGGCATGTAAGCACCGGAGCAAAGATCCCTCACTGAAGTGCCGGGTTGTCCCGTTGCGCCGGAATAAAAATCCGGCAGCAGGTGGGCGAGCGACAGGGGCCGGGGGATGAAGGTGGTGGAGCTCTATGCTCTGCCATGTCCGGCGACACTCGACCATGGAGACGGAGATCAAGCTGCGCTTTTCTCTGGAACGATCCCTGCTGGAGCAGCATCCCGCACTTCGGTCTCCGCAAGCGACCAAGCCAGCCGAACGAGATGCCTTGCGCAGGATCTCATTGGCTTGGCGCAGTTCCCGGATCTCCCGTTCCATCGACTTCATTCGCTCGCGCTCGTCGCTACTCGGGCCGGCCCGTTGTCCCCGATCACGCTCGGCTTGTCGCACCCACTTGCGCAGCATCTCACCGGTGCAGCCGATCTTCGATGCAATCGAAGCAATCGCTGCCCATTGCGAGGCGTGATCGCCGCCGCGCTCCAGCACTAGTCGCACTGCGCGCTCCCGGACTTCCACCTTCTCAAGCTGTGGAGCCTCCGGCAAACCCGGAGCGGTTCATGCCGCCAAACATCGCAAAATTGACGAGCATCAGGGCAATTCCACGGCGTTGGATCATGATTGGGCTAAGGACAGGAGGATCCAAATGCACGTCGGCGTCTTCTATTTCCCAACTGATTATGGCATCCATCCCGGCGAACTGGCACGCGAGCTTGAAGCCCGCGGCTTCGAGTCGCTGTTTGTGTGCGAGCACACACATATTCCAGTCAGCCGACGCACACCGTTTCCTGGTGGCGGCGACCTGCCCAAGCGCTATGCGCATACCCACGATCCCTTCGTGGCACTGTCGTTCGCTGCGGCAGCGACGCACAAACTCGTACTTGGTACGGGCGTCTGCTTGGTTGTCGAACACGATCCAATCGTAGCGGCCAAGGGCGTGGCCAGCCTGGACCAATTGTCAGGTGGGCGTTTCGCCTTTGGCATCGGCGCAGGATGGAATGCGGAAGAGATGGAAAATCATGGCACACGCTATGAGACACGGTACCAGGTGATGCTTGAGCGCGTGCTGGCCATGAAGGCGATATGGACACAGGAGGAGGCCGCATTCCACGGCAAGTTCGTGCAGTTCGATCGGATCTGGAGCTACCCCAAGCCAGCTCAGAAGCCTCACCCGCCGGTTCTGCTGGGGGGTGAGACCGACCACACGTTGAAGCGCGTTGTCGAGTGCTGCGACGGTTGGCTGCCGCGTGCGGTGCGTGGCTTCGACGCCAAGCTGGCAGTCGATCGCCTGCGCCGAATGGCGTCGGCTGCGGGACGCAATCCCTCGACATTATCGATTACCGTGTTTGGTGCTCCAGCAGATCAGGCAATTCTCGGCGAGTATCAACAGGCCGGTATTCAGCGCGCGCTTCTGGAGGTGCCGGATCTCAGTCGCGAGGAGATCCTGCGTGTCATCGACAAGAACGCGACGCTCACGGAGCACATGCACGCGTAACGTGGCGTGTGGTGGTTCATCGCCGCATTGACTCAATAAGGAGCGGCCCGTTCCGATTGACTCGACCCGCTGCTCAACGGCAGGGCAACGGACTTGGTTGCATTGTCGCTCCATATCAGGACCAGCACATATTGCTTGCCTTGCTGACGCATGCGTTCAAACTGTTGCGTGGCCTCTGCGGGCGCCTTCACCTGTACCATCTGCACACTGAGGATGAGGTCACCGACGCGCAGCCCTCGGTCATCCGCAGGGCTGAGCGGCATAACCCCGGTCACTAACACGCCGTGTCGGTCGGGGGGCAGCCGGTAAAGCTCCCGAAACGCGTCGGTTATGGGAGACAGTTGCAAACCGAGATCCGGTGGTGGCGGCGGCCTCGGAACCGGCTGGACCACAGCCTGCTCTTCGTTGCCGCGCCACTCTGCAACTGTAACAGGAATTGTCTGCTCCTTATTGTCGCGCCAGACACCAATCGCAAGTGCCGCACCGATTGGCGCCATCGCGACGGAGCGCGCCACGGCGCGCGCATCCTCGAGTTCCCGCCCATTTGCCCGCAGGATGACATCGCCTTGACGGAGTCCAGCCCGGGCAGCCGGCCCACCCGGGTCGAGATCGTTGATAATCGCTCCCGCAATCGCCGGGAGGCCGACGGCTGCGGCAATGTCGCTGGTTACCTGCTGCAGACCTGCCCCAAGATAACCGGCACGGACACGGCCATTCTGGCGAAGCTGCCGCACGACAAAATTCGCGTCATTCCACGGAATGGCAAAGCCCAGGCCGATGCCCGCCTGGCCGTTCGGGTTATAAAGTGCGGTATTGATCCCGATCACCTCACCGCTGGAGTTGAACAGCGGGCCGCCCGAGTTGCCATGATTGATCGCTGCATCGGTTTGTATGTAGTCGTCGTACGGGCTCAACATGATGTCACGATTGAGGGCGCTGACAATCCCGGCGCTCACCGAGCCTCCGAACCCAAACGGATTGCCGATGGCGAAGACAGGATCCCCGATGCGCAGTTTTTGACTGTCGCCCAGTCGCACGATGGGTAATGGGCGAGCGGCGTTCACCCGCAGCAGCGCAACATCGGCCACCGCGCTGGCACCGATAATCTGCGCCTTCAGTGTCATGTTGTCCTGCAATGTGACGCTGACGTCGTAAGCGTGCTCGATGACGTGTTCGTTGGTCACGATCACCCCGGCAGAATCTATGATGAAGCCGGAGCCGAGACTTTCCTTCTTGCGTGATGCTGCGGCAGTGAGTCGGCTGGTTTGGCCGTCGGGTTGGGGAACGATCTTCATCGAGTAGATATTCACAACAGCGGGCAACAGCCCCGGCACAAAATCGCCCAGTCCTGATGGCACCTGTCCGGCCTCGGCCGAAGCGCCCGCAAGTGTCGCGATGGCCGCCAGGAACAGCGGGCGGAAGCAAGCAAAATCCATCGACAGATCACCGGCGAGATATTGAGGTGTTGTCCTTGCAGCAGACGCGTCGTGTCGGCATTGACGGCGATCATGCCCCCGAAGGCACAAACGCGTGAGCATTGATCGCCGTCAATGTGGGATCGGGCCACTCGAGCAGGGTATGGGTGATCACGCGGGTCAGGAGCGAAAAGTGGCACAAACAGTTGCGGACGTTTTGGCCGGCGTGCTTGAGCAGATCGGGGTCAAGCAGATATTCGGGCTGATCGGCGACTCTCTCAACCCGCTTGCCGACGCCATCCGGCGCAGCCAAATCGAGTGGATTGGTGTCCGCCACGAGGAAGGAGCGGCACTCGCTGCGGCCGGCCAAGCCAAGCTGACCGGTCGCCTCGCAGTCTGCGCCGGCACCACCGGCCCCGGCAGTAACCATCTGGTAGCCGGACTCTATGAGGCGAGCCGCGACCACGCGCCCGTCCTGGCGTTGTCTGGCGATATGCCGCGCAAGCTGCACGGCATCGACTACATCCAGACGACCGAGCCCGATCTTTTGTTCCGCGATGTCTCGCTCTACACCGAAACCGTCGCTTCTCCGGCGCAGGCGGCAGGTGTCATTCATCAGGCGATCGCCGCTGCCTACGCGGGCCCTGGCGTCGCCCACCTGACGCTGCCGCAAGATGTCATGGCGGCGACGGCGGAGACTGGCGTCTCCAGCGTCGCAACCTTGAAGCCGCGCCCCGAACTCGCCGCGAACGATGCCGACATCACCGAACTCGTCCGCCGGATCGATCAGGCCAGCAGCGTCGTGATCATGTGCGGGGCCGGATGCCATGGTGCAGCCGGGGAGCTGCGCGCGCTGTCGGATCGGCTCAAGGCGCCGCTCATCCACTCGCTCAGAGCCAAGGACATCATGTCCTATGACGACACAAGGTGGATGGGCGGCATCGGCATGATCGGCACCAAGGCGGTGTACAACGCTGTGATGCACTGCGACCTGCTGCTGATGGCCGGCACTGACTATCCCTACTCGAACTTCCTGCCGAGGAAAGGCGCGGTCATCCAGATCGACGAACGGGCCGTGGCGCTCGGCCGGCGCACACCGACCGCGTTTGGTGCGGTCGCATCGGTGCGACCGACCCTGAAGCTGCTGCTCGGCCAGGTGGCGCCCAAGAGCGATCCCAGCTTTTGGGAGAGGGTGACCAAAGAACGCCGCGAGTGGGATGCGATGCTCGACAAGCAAGCCGATCCGGCGCGCAGCGCGGATCGCATCCATCCGCAGGCTGTGGCCCGCGCAGTAAGCGATCTTGCCAAGCCCGACGCGGTATTCACCCTCGACACCGGTCTGAACACGCTTTGGTCCGGCAATTGGATCCGCCAAAGCGGATCGCAGCGGATCATCGGTTCGTTCAACAACGCTGCTGTAGGAACGGCACTTGGTCAGGCCAACGGTGTGCAGGTGCTGGACCGCTCACGCCAGGTGATTGCGCTATGCGGCGATGGCGGATTCAACATGCTGATGTGCGAGTTTCTGACTGCTGTGCATCACAAGCTGCCGGTCAAAGTGATGGTCTACAACAATTCCGCATTCGGTCTGATCGCGCTGGAGGCGGAGAGCCTGGGCTTGCCACCCTTCCAAAGAGGGATCGAGTTTCCCAACCCTGACTTTGCCGCCTTGGCCCGGGCCTGCGGCGGCCACGGGTTCACCGCTACAAAGCCGCACGAATTGAGGACAGTGATCAGTGAGGCCCTTGCCATCGATGGTCCGGCGATCATTGACGCCGTGGTCGCTGCAAAAGAGTTGCCGAACATGCCGCATCTCGAGCTGGAAATCGTCGGGCATTACGCCCTGGCAAAGATCAAGGAAGCCGTTCTCGCGATAACCGGTGGGTGAGCACCGGCGGCCCGCGTAGCCGCGCACGGCCTAACTATGCGTGAACAGTAGACGAAGTTGACGAGCATCAAGGCCGATGGCGCTGGCCTCGATCATGCTGACGTGACATTGCACCAGGAGGAAATAATGAGTGCACTGACGCGCATCTTGTCCGGCCTAGTATTGGCCGGCGCATTGTCCGTCCCGACGTTCGCGGCAACCGGTCCGCAGCAGGGGGACAGTTTGCCGAACGGCAGCATGCTGATCATCTGGCCGGATGGCACGATGGCACGCGTTCACATCATCGACTCGAGTACAGCTGAGTCGGCGATGCAGCAAGCCACGCAAGCCACTCATCCGACAATGGTGATCGTGGAGAACGGTCACGCCTACCTGGTTCCCGACAGACAGATGGCGAACGGCAAGATGATGTCCGACGACATGTCGGACTCCGCAAATCCTAATGTCGCCGCCGATACGCAGTCACAGGGAGCGCAGCCGCAGGGAACGACGAAGCAATAAGGCGGCTAGTCTGCTCGACCAAGCCTGCTGAACGGCCTCGCACCGGTCGCGGCGGCCCAGGTGCGAGCGGGCTCCTCTGCAACTCGTTGAGGCGTGTTGCGATCCTATTGATTGTGGCAGAATACGCAGCTTTATGTTTGGTCGAGCGAACGGAAACGGCTCCTCGGCACCAGACCAGGAATGATTGCAGTCCAACACCAAGACCGCCGCAATTGAGTTGTTGAACGCACGCCTTGCGGATACCATCGATCTGGCATTGCTGACCAAGCAGGCCCACTGGAACCTGAAGGGACCGCGCTTCATTTCGATCCACGAGATGCTCGACGGCTTTCGCGACCAGATAGACGACTACATCGACACGATGGCCGAACGCGTTGTGCAGCTTGGCGGCACAGCCCTCGGCACAACGCAGACGGTGGCCAAGGACACCACGCTGCCGCCCTATCCCACCAACATTTATGCGATCCAGCACCACCTGCCCGCGCTGATCGACCGCTACGGCACAGTTGCCCATGCGGTGCGCAAGGCCATCGATGCCGCAGCCGAGGCGGGCGACTCCAACACCGCCGATATCTTCACTGAGGCTTCATGCGGCCTCGACATGGCGTTGTGGTTCCTTGAGGCGCACGTGCAGGAGCCTGACTGATCGATCGACCGATCTAATCAGCCGGTGCGTGTGCCCTAACCCAGGCCACGATGTCGTGTGTGTTCATCGCACCGGCGTCATGGGCGACAGGCTGTCCTTTGGCAAACAACATAAGCGTCGGAATGCTCCGGATGTCGTACTTTGCCATGAGCTGCTGCGCCTCGTCCGCGTTCACCTTGAGCAGGCGAAAGCGCGGTTCGAGTTCGGCGGCCGCCCGCTCATAAGCGGGTACCATAGCCAGGCACGGCCCGCACCACGAGGCCCAGAAATCCACCACTACGGGGATATCGTTGCGCGTGATGTGGCGTTCGAAGGCCGTGCCATCGCCCGCCGCGGGCTTGCCGGTGAATAAAGGTTGGTGACATTTGCCGCATTTCGCCTGTTGGGCGGGCCGCGCCGCGCTAACGCGGTTGACTGCCCCACATGACGGGCAGACGACGTGACGGATCGAGTCACTCATCGGCGTGTTTCCTCATCGCGGGCTACAGCAGCAGGTTGAATATCTTAAATGCCCGTTCCCAATCCTCGGTCGCGGGGTTCTTTACGGTCGGATCTATGAGCTTGAAGGTTTGGGCAAGTGCCACACTCAATCCACCCGCGATGTCGGGAAGCTTGGACTCTGTCTCGGCGCCGATCGCCAGGTGGAGCGGTGGCCGGGCGGTGATATGATCCAGGATAACCTTCAGCTCGATATCCTCGTCGAGTGCGCCGAAGGCCTGGATGCTCTCCTGCAGACCTTTGGTGATCGGCAGGTCGTGGGGCTCGATGACGTCGCGTCCATTCGCCATGGCTGTGGCCTGTCCACGAAGCAGCAGATCGTAGATCTTCTGGTTGACGAAGTCGCTGTAGCGCCTCAGATCCTGCTTGTCGACGTCCAGACCCGCGACCACGCGAAAGAAGCGCTCAAACTTCGTTACCGCCATCACTGTCATCGATTCGGACCGTATTCCGCCGCATAATCCCAGCCGGCATTAAGGCTTGACGCCATTGATGGAGAAGGCGAGGGGATGCTGGCCTTCGAGTTGCTGCTGGTTCGCATGCGGACTATCATGTATCTCCTGCAACGGCTCTCGCTGCTGGGAGTTCTATGCCGCCAGTTCCGCATGGCGTTCTGGTGCTCATGGGGTGTTTCGCGCTCCATGACGAGCTCGCAGCCTAGGACGCAGCGATCGTTGCTGCATTGATGCCCGTCAATAAAGGGTAGCCCCGCGCGCTGTATCTATTGTCGACACGGCGGCAACGGTTTGGTTTTCGGAGCCCGCCAAATGCACGCGCACATTTGCCAAGGCCGCGGCCGTGCAAGGTCAGCCTTCTTTGACGGGCATCAATGCTCGGACAGGCCGCGGCGTCCTATTCTGCGACACCACGCTGAAGAGGAAGGCCACCTCATGAACACAACGACGTGGCGATCTGTGCTGACCCTGCCCGTGTCACCAGCCCGGGATCACATCCGAGGACCGGGTCAATGCGCCGGTTATGCTGGTGGAATATGGAGAGTATGAATGTCCCGATTGCGCGGCCGCGCATCCGATCGTCGATGCAATCGAGGCACAGGCCGGCGCTGTCGTCCCATCTGTGTTCCGCCACTTTCCTCTCACGACGACACATCCTCACGCGGAAATGGCCTCCAAGGCCGCCGGCGCCCAGGGCAGGTTCTGGGACATGCACGACACGCTGTATACAAACCACCAGCAACTGGCCGGCCCGGCGCTTCTTCCACCTAGGCGCTACCGTGGCTGCGATCGCGGACAGTTCCGTGACGCTGGGTCGTTGCCGAGCGGCAGGGAGCCGGCGTCCGTCACATCGTGCGGCTCCGCGAACCATTGATGCTGCCCTCAACATCGGCCGGCAGTCGCTGACATGGACATACCGTCAGTGTCGGTCAACCGGCACGACCGCTATACGCCGGATCTTCGTGACAAGATCGCCCGGGCTTTGGGAGCATTCCTCGCGCCGGGCTATCACGTCGTCCTGACCGCGCCATTGCTGCGTGAACTTGCCGACACTGTATCCAAGAGCTCACCGGTCCTGAGCCTGTACATCCAACTCATGCCCGAGCGCAAGGTCGGTGGATCATGGCGCACCTATCTCTCGTGCCTATCTGAGGCGGTGTTGAGGCCCGTCCATGACAAGGAGGCCCGGCACGCCTTGGAGCAGGAGGTCGCACAGGTCAGCCAGGCAGTGGAGGAGGAATTGCCCGTGCTCGGACGCGGGGCTGCCTTCTTCTCCTGTCGAACGGCTGGCCTATGGCCCGAGACTGAACAGGCAAGCATTCGAGCATGCCAAGGATCTGATCACCAAAAGGAGGTTCGTCACGGACCGGAGGAACGCTTGGAGCGAGCACCAGTCTTCTGCAGCTGATGCGAACGATTTCATCCGAATGCGCGGCTTCGACGAATTTGGTAAATGGCATCTTGAGCTCAATGATGAGAAGGACCCGCACACCAAGGGGCGGCACGAATTCCCGTACGGGGATTTTGTCGATGTCCATCGTTGTGCGGTGCTGTCAGCCGAGAGCCGGGCTGGACAGTACAAGCACTACAACATGGAGAAAGCCGCCGCGCATCTGCATGGGATGATCGACGCGGCTTCTATGAATTTCTGGGCCGCGGCTTCGTATCCTTTTCTGCTGCTAGGTTTTGAGGCTCGATCGTTCATTGGGATCGGCGATGACAAGCATAGCCATCGAGCGGTCCAGGTCCATCCTGATTGTATGAGAATTGGGGAGGTCGGCCTTGATGCCGTCAAGGAGCCGTGCGGCCGATTGCGAATCCCGGGAATTGTGCTGGTAGCCGTGTGCCGGTTTCGCCTACCCATTATGCAGTATGAACTTATGCCAAGTCTCGGCGACTCATTGTGTCTTCACGTCATGGCGCGACGCATCGGTCAATGTCTCTGAGACTTCGGTCTTGGTGAACCGAATGCGATGCCCTTGATAGGGCGAAGAAGCCGTCGGCTGCGATATAGGCGCAGATCAAACACGATGGCCGTGGCGCCACGGAGCACGATCAGCCAGCAGCTCTCGGGGAAAGCCTGTGCGCACAGTGCTCGCAAGTCCTACGGCTGACCAAGGCGCTCGTTGCCAAGCCATGGGTCAGGCCGGAGTGAGCGCAATGGCAAGTCTTCCAGCCGTCTTTCGATCTCGACCTCGTGCACCCGAACTGCCTCGGCGCCGCGCGCCGTAAGGATTTGCAGCGCCGTCCGCTCGCGGTCGGGTGTCCTGACGCGCACCCATAGAACGAAGCCGTCGCCAGCGACTGGATATTGGGGCGAGTCTCGCCAGCGCCAGCCGAGACGTCGGGCGATCAGGTAACCAACGCCACAGCCGATTGCGCCACCAATGACTGCCGCCAGGATTGTGCGCCCGGTCGTGCCGCCTGAGGCGATTATGCCGATAGCCCCGATCATGGCGCCAAGGCTGCCGACGACCGCTACGCAAACGGCGAAAACGCCGGCTGTGTCCTCCGGAGTGACGAATTCCTGTCGGGGTGCATCCGGAACGTCAGCGAGTTCCACCGCCGGAATGGCGGCCTGACCAACCCTTTGTGGTTGTTGACCATCTGCCAGCACATCGATCTCCGCGCGATCGAAGCCAGCCATCAGCAGGTCATCCACGGCAGGCGAGGCAGCGGTTCGGGAAGCAAACACGCCGGTTACCTCGCGCACCGTCATCTTGCCCAACACATCTGATTTCCCCATCTGCACCTCCCGATGCCGACAAGGCATCTCGATCAGGTGCAGTAGACACGCCAACCCAGAGTATTGCATTGACCACCATCAACTCTCTTGCGCACGGACAAGCGATGAGTACGGTGGCCAAGGGGCGGTGAGACTTGACACCCGTCAATGTGTTCGTTGTGAAGTTCTGGCAATCGAGGGCCGCGGCATGAGCGCTGCGCAGTGCGCACATGGGCCGAACGTGAAGAGGCCGAGAGTGCTGCCTAGCGGACACCAGGCGTCGCCAAGGTGGACAATCAGATCATCGTGTGGATTTTGACGGAAGGATAGCACTGACATGCATCAGACCAGCAATGACCTGCAATCCAACGCCAGGTCAATGTCGATAGCGCTGGCGAATGCCCGCCTGGCCGATCTGATCGATCTCGCATTGCTGACCAAGCAGGCACACTGGAATCTCAAGGGGCCACGTTTCATCGCGATCCACGAGATGTTGGACGGTTTCCGCGGTCAGGTCGATGGGTATACCGACACAGTGGCAGAACGCGTCGCCCAGCTTGGCGGCAGAGCTCTCGGCACCGCACGGACGGTCGTCCACGGCACCAGTCTGCCGTCGTATCCGACGGACCTCTTTCGAATTGAAGACCACCTGACCGCCCTGATCGATCGGTATGCCAGCGTCGCTAATGCGGTCCGCAAGGCAATCGATGCCGCTGCCGAGGCCGGCGATCCCGGCACTGCCGATATCTTCACCGAGGCCTCGCGAGGTCTCGATAAGTCGCTGTGGTTCCTGGAGGCACACGTCCAGGAACGAGACTGACTGTCATCGGCAGCAAAGGCGGGGCGTTCCATTGCCGTCCGACACCCGGCCGAGGTGCCCTCCACAACTTCCACCGCGATATGCTCCTCGATCAGCGACTGGGCTTGCGCCAACGCCGCTTCGTCGGATAGACAGCTCACGGCCTGCCATTCCTGCGCCCGCCGCAATCTGTCCAGGAAGTAGAGCCGATACATGCGTAGCTGCGGCTCCTCCATGCATGCTGTTTGGCTCCGCATTGCCGACCTTCGTCGAAGTGCGAATTTCGAAATTGCACGTATCGGAAGATCGCTTTATGTGATTTCCCGTACTCCACGCCCATGCCGCAATGTCGGGTCAGACGCCGGCAGCATCAGGGCGGCTGATTGTCGGGTCTCTTCACCTGATGCTGCAATGCATGCTTGATGCATGTCAGCAGCTCATCCTCGTCGAAAGGCTTGATGAGGTAGCCGAATGCGCCAGCCGTCAGTGCCTGCGTCCGTGTGTTGGTGTCCGCGGTGGCAGTTATGAAGATGATGGGAATGCGGTGTTCCATCGCGTTCAGCCTGTCCTGCAAGTCCAAGCCACTCAGACCGGACATGCGGACATCGAGGACGAGGCATGCCGTTTCATCTAATCGCCCGGAAGCCAGGAACGCCTCAGCCGAGCCGACGGCAAATCCGTACGACCTGATGAGCCGTCAGGCAGCTCGAAGCAGGGAGTCGTCGTCCACGATCATGACAATCGATCGTCGGTTCATGCTGCGGCCTCCTCGATTGCAGGAAGCGTGAAACGGAAGACAGCACCGCCCAACTCTCCCGCTGCCGCCGACAATCGTCCTCCATGGGCTCGGATGATCGAGTTGCAGATCGACAGGCCCATGCCCATCCCTTCAGCCTTCGTCGTAAAGAACGCCTCGAAGATGCGAGCGAAATGTGCCGGATCGACGCCGCTGCCCGTATCCTCGACACTGACCGCCACCTCGTGGTCTGTGCTGCGCTGCGACCTCAGTGTCAGCACCCGCGACCGATCCGGCGTCTCCCGCATCGCTTCGATGCCGTTCACAATGAGGTTCAGCAGGACTTGCCGAACTTGCACACGATCGGCCAGAACGAACGGAAGCTGCGGATCCAGCATGGATTGGGCTAACACCTTGTGCTGCTGAAGCTCATGCCGCGTCAGCGTCAGGACCTCACCGATAGCGCGGTTGACGTCGAGCGGACCACATTCGGGCATACTATTCTTCACCATGGCGCGGACCCGCTTGAGGACTTCGCTGGCACGCCTGCCATCAACGATGATCTCCTCGACTGCCTCTCTGGCTTCAGCGACGTCGGCCGGCGACCCGCTAAGCAGCCGCAGACAAGCCTGGGCGTTGGCAACGATGACACCAAGCGGTTGATTGATTTCGTGCGCGATCGAAGCCGATAGCTCGCCCACAGTGCTGAGCCGCGCAACCCGCAACAGCGCCTCGCGCGCCTCGTGCATCGAGTCTTCCGCGTGCTTGCGTTCCGTGATGTCCACCACGATGGTCGGTATGCCGCGCAGGCCGTTGCTAGCGGTATCGGGCGGTCGCGCGGTGCTGACCCGGACCCAGATGACAGCGCCACCCTTGTGTCGGTATCGCTTCTCCACATCATATCCGGCGCGCCTATCCGCCAGCGCACCGTTGATCATTTCCTGCGTTGCAGGCCTGTCCTCTTCGTGGGTTATGTCGACCGGTCCCAGTGACCGAAGTTCCTCGGCTGTATAACCGAGCATCTTCTGGAATGCCTTATTGGTTGCGACGAAGCGCTGGCTCTCGTCGGTAAGGGCGATGCCGACAGCGGACGCTTCGAACATGCTCCGCCATCGCTCCTCGCTGTCCCGCAGCGTCTCCTCGGCCCGCCGCCGCTGCTCAACCTCCGCCTCGAGTTCCGCGGTACGCTCGGCGACACGGCGCTCCAATTCGGCATTCATAGCGCGCAGCGCCGCCTCAGCGCGGTGACGCTGACCGATCTCGTGCTGAAGGAGGCTGTTGGTCGCCGCGAGCTGCGCGGTGGATGGAATTGTCATGGCGCGGCAACGCCAGGAGAACTCTTTCAGTCCGAGTTCTTCGGGTTCATCGGCCAGTTCAACGAGCATGCTTGGAGTTAGGACCAGCCCTCTTTCAAGTCCGTGGCGGTCGCGTCGGGTGCACCCGATCAGAAAGCGGGTTTCACGGCGGAGCGCCTGGCTTGCGGCTCGGATTTTCTCCGCTGCTGGGATGGCTTGGGGGCAGTAGCTGAACGGCTTGTGTGACAAACTCTCCTCAATTTCGAAAATGGTCGGGGGCCAACCGGCGATTGGTCGCGCGGCGCTCTGGCAATGCCTGCACCAAGCGGTGCCTCTCACGCATTGGCCCAACTGTTTTTCCGACCGAGCCCGCCGCTCGACCGAGCGCATGCGCGCCAACTCCGCTTGCCAGCGCCTCACATGGCGAACGCGGTGCCGATGGAAACTACGCCAGCTTAATGAAACCATCAAGCCAGTAATCCGGATACCACAGAGTTAACACACCCAGGACACGGGTTGTGCGACAGGCAAGAATGAACGTTCCGATAAGAATGAATATACCTCTGAATGCCAAGGTCACGGCGTCTATTGACGAAATAGAGCAGGGAAGGTATATAGTATGCAGTTGCTATGGTGGCATCAGAGAAGACCTGCAACCAAAGCAACCCCGGCTGCCAAAGCAGACAGTACCCATGGGGAACTTAGTCATTCCCCGCAAACAGCCGGGCCAGAGCTGACAGCATGGATCCTCACCAACTATTGACGTCGTGCTGCAGCAGTCTCCTCAAGACGGTGCGAGCGCGGCCAGGACGCCGAGGCGTATCGCGGTCGCCATGCTATGGGTGCCGAGCCGCACGAGCAGGCGGGCGCGATGCACTTCGACGGTGCGAACGCTGATATTGAGATCGTAAGCGATCAGCTTGTTAGGCCTGCCCGCGACTATGCCGTCCAGCACCTGACGTTCACGCGGGCTGAGTTCAGCCAGCCGCAGCGCAGCCTGCACTGCTTCGCCGTGGCGAATTTCCTGGGCGCCTCCGTGGAACGCCGCCCGGACGGCCGCGAGCAGCCCGTCCTCGTCGATCGGCTTCTCCAGGAAGTCCAGGGCGCCTGCCTTCATCACCTGTACGGCGATCGGGATGTCACCGTGTCCCGTGATGACGATCACCGGCAGCCGGATCCCACGTCGGGTGAGCTGTGCCTGCACCTCGAGCCCATCCATGTCGGGCATCCGCAGGTCCAGCAGCACGCAACCGGTCAGACGCGGAGCGGCCTCCAGGAACGCGGCCGCAGTTGCGTAGGTCGGGGCGATATACCCGCTGGCGCGCAGCAGCCGTTGCAGCGCGCGCCGAAGCCCGCCGTCGTCATCCACAATGTGCACGACGGCATTACTTTCCACCGAACTGCTGAGCACATGAATGTCCCGCAGAGGGGTTGCGGCTTACGCTTCGACAGACGCACGGCGGCTTTGATCGGTGGGCTTGGCGGGATCTGTGGGCTTGCCGGATTGATTGCAATGGTATTGTGTCTCCTTCGTTACCGGCCGGGCCTTATTCCGATTTCCGTCGCTGCCGGACGGTTTGACCAGCTCCAAGCACACCGAACTCGCTCGATTTCGTCCCGGCGCTCGCGGGATCCCCATCATCCACACCGAGGCCACGTCGCAAAATCTCACGGACCGCTGCGGCGCGGCTCGGCATGCGGTTGCGAAACCGGAAATCGTCGAGAGCTGCCAACTCCCGGAGGGACAGCATGATCTGAAGTCTTTCGTCGCGTTCCCTGTTCTGTGACATCGTGAACACGTTCCCGCGCAGTCATGAAATCTCCGCCAATGGCGGCAACATAGCGACTTACTCATTGTGACACTAGTTAGATGAATTGAGAATTCAAGCCATGACCGCCGAGGCAGCATGGCCCGTCATGTTAGATATATTAGACAAGCCGTTGAAAAACCTTGCAATTGCCGCCCGGAAGCCGTACTCGGCCCAAGGCCACGCAGGTAGCTCCGGCGAAGAACAGCGATGCCGCGCTTTTTCTTTCACGTTCGAGACGGTCTGGCCGCGTTCGACGATAGGGAAGGCGAAGTCCTTCCGGGGCCTGGGGCCGCGGCGACGAGGGCCGAACAGATCGCCCGCGAACTTGCAGGAGACGGCGATAACTATCGCGGCTACCAGGTCATCGTGCTGGACGAGTTGGGGAATGAGGTTGCCCGTTGCGCGATTGTGCCTTGAGCCTTGCGCTAGCAGCGTTCACCGAAACGCCAGAGCGGTGGGAGCCCGACGTCAGTGCAGCAACCGCCTGTCAGCGGCGAGTTGTTCGCTGAGTGACCGGTACAACAGAGCAAAGCCCTGCATGACCAACAGGTAGTCCTTCTGTCGCGATGCAAAGCCGTGCGCCATCTGCAGCAGTTCGGGATTGTTGACTTCCAGATCCGCGATGACATCCATGATGAAGGCTTCCGGGCCCTTGCTGTCGATCATCCCGACGATTGTGTCGCGAGTTTTCGCGGTCACTCTCGGCAGAGGACTCAGCATGCCGCCTTCGTCGCTGGGCGTGGCGGGCGCGAGAAGCAGCCGATAGAACATGCCAAAGCCGGTCATGATCCTGCGATCGTCGCCGAGGCTGCGAGCACATCGGCTGGCCATGTCCAGCAGCTCGGGATTGTGGCGTTTCAGGTCATCCTCGATCTCGGTCATGCAGGCCTGAGGCCCGCGGTCATCAAACTCTCTGGCAATGCGTTCACGGGTTAATGGCGTGACGGGGGGCAACAGGCTCACCGCAGAATCCTCGTGTCGTTCGATCGCGCCAGGGGAATAGCCTCGGGCTGCACATCGCGCAATCGCGAGCACGCTGCAGAGTACCTACTTACCTACCTGCCCGTCTGGACATGCCCCGGTACGACCGATACTGCACTAGGTGGTGCTGGCGGGCAGATCTCCCTCCCGCCAGCAGGCGAGGCGGCAGCGACTACGCCGGCAGCGCGGTCAGGCTGACGGCGATACCCTGGGTGTAGGTGACGTCGATCGGGTCGCCGGTCCTCAACGTCTTCAGGACCGCGACCGTTGACGGGTCATGCAGAACGATGGTCTGCACTTTGTCGTTCGTGTCCTTGAACGACAGCGTATTCCTTGGCTGATCGACCGCCACCACCTTGCTAACGTTGTGGATCTGCTCGCCGGTGGTTGCAGGAGCGCTCGCGGCGGCCGATGCCGGCGCCCCATGGTCTCCCGTCGGGTTGCTGAGGCGCACCGCAGCCGCTTCGATATACTTCGCGAGGACTTGGTCGCCCGGCTTGAGTTGGTCCAGATTACGGAGCTCTGGGCCGGCATTCAGCGTGACCAGGCTCTGATCCGGCAACCGCAAAAGGATCTGTCGGGCCTGCGGATCGACCGACTCGACCACCGCCGCCGCCTCAGCGGTGTAGAACACCCCAGCCACGTTGGGCTGGACTTTCGCGGGTTGGCTGACCGCCGATTTCGGGCTGGCACCAAGCCCCACCAGACCGACCGCCGCCAGCAGCATGATCTTGCTCAACATCAAAGCCACTCCTGTGTTCGGATCAGGGGCTCACGATGAGTTGGTTGTCCACACTGATGACACCCGGCGCCTGCCAGGCGGCGCGCGCTGCCGCTTCCTTTTCGGCCCAGGATCGAACAGTGCCCCGCAACACGACGGTGCCGCCATCTGCCTCGACGGTTACCCGGTTGGCGTCGAGCTCCGCGCTGCGGCGAAAGGCTTCCTCGATCCGGTGCTTGATCGCGCTGGGCGGAATTCGCGGCTGGAGGTGGATCAGGTTGCTGACGCCTTTGACGCCACGCAGATAGCGGACCGCTTCTTCGGCCCGTTCGCGCTGATAATTCCACTCGACGGAACCTTCCAGCGTGACCCAGCCGTCCCTGACCACAACGCGAATGTGATCCGACGAGTAGGGCAGCCGGTTCTGAATGGCAGAGACCGCATCGCGGGCGATCTCGGGATCGGGGCGCTGATTGAAGATCGGCAGCCGCACCTCGATGTCATTCGCTACGGCGACAACACCGGTGACACGCTTGGCGGTCTTCTCGGCCTCCCATCGCTGCATGTAGCTGCGCACGTAGCCACTCAACGTGACCACCCCACCCCTCACCGCCACGGCGATGTCGGTGGCGTCAATATCCGGATTTACATGCAGCTCGGCTTCTACGTCGCGCTTAATGTCGAGGTCGGATCTCATGCGATCACCTGTCTGTCTTGAGGTTGCACTGGCACGGCCAGGCAATGCCACAGCCTAGCCGAGCTGGCCGAAGACTAAGCCAATGGCGCAGGCTTGCGCATTGACCGCCGTCAACTCCCGCCAATTGATGCCCGTCAAGGTGCGGCACGGCATCTTGCCGCATTGTCGGTCGTGATCCCCACAACTGGAGGCCGTCATGACAGTGCGCACGCTCGAGAAGACGAAATGGCGGGGCTATTTCGATCGCATGGCCAAAGCGCTGGTCGGCAAGCGCGCCGAGATCGAAGTCGCATCGCTCGAGCTGGGCGATCAGATCGAGGCTGAGTGGGTGGCGCTGCTGGGCATCACCTACGATCCCAAAAACGACGTTCTGGAGATCGCTCTTGACGGTCTCGACCACCTCGTGCCGAAGCCACGGCAGGTCTATGTCGATGAAGGGTTGGCCGGACTGGACAGCTTTGAGGTGATCGATTACGCCGGAGTCCGTCACATCGTGCGGCTCCGGGAACCGCTGATGCTTCCCGCACCATTGACTGCCGGTTGCTGACATGGCGATACCATCAGTGTCGCTCACGCGGCATGACCGCTACACGCCGGAGCTTCGGGACAAGATCGCCCAGGCCCTAGGAGCGCCTTTTGCGGCGGCGGCCTATCACGTCCTGACCGAGCCATTGCTGCGCGAGCTTGCCGGCACTGTATCCGAGAGCGCACCGATCCTGAGCCTGTACATCCAACTCACGCCCGAGCGCCGGGTCGGCGGAGCATGGCGCAGCTATTTGTCGTCCCTGTCGGAGACGGTGTTGAGACCTGTCCATGACAAGAAGGTCCGGCACACCTTGCAGCAGGAGATCGCGCAGGTCAGCCAGGCGATGGAGGATGAGTTGCCGGCGCTCGGACGCGGGGCTGCATTCTTCTCCTGTCGAACGGCTGGCCTGTGGCGGCAGATTGGTGTGCCTCTGCCGCTCCCCGACAATGCGCATGCGGCCGCGCAACCCTTTATCCGGCCTCTCGTC
>JAMXLO010000033.1 GCA_024280945.1 Acetobacteraceae bacterium | reverse complement strand
CGACGGCACTGACGATGTGACGCTGGAAGAACAAGTACAGGATCAGCACCGGCAGCCCGGCAAACACCGCCTGCGCCATGAGGAAGCCGATGCCCTCGGTCTGCGCGAAGTTGGTCTGCATCGAGGCGAGGCCGACCGTCAGAGTGTACATCTCCGGCTTGGTGGCAGAGACCAGCGGCCAGAAATAGTCATTCCAGGCGTGCAGGAAGGTATAGATCCCGAGCGTCGCCTGCGCCGGGATCGAGAGCGGCAGCACAATTCGCCAGAATACTTTCAGCCGTGATGCACGGTCGAGTAGCGCGGCCTCCTCGATCTCCGCCGGAATGGCCCGAAAATACTGCGTCATCAGCAGAACCCCGAACGGGAACGCAAGCCTCGGAGCAATCAAGGCAATGTAGCTGTTGTGCAGGCCTGCCTGGGCGAACATGGTGTGCAACGGGACGATGACCGCCTGCTCCGGCACGGCGAGCGCGGCCAGCATTAGCACGAACAGCATTTTGCGCCCGGGGAAATCGGTGCGGGCGAAGCCGTAGCCAGCGAGCGAGGCGATCACCAGCGTCAGTACGGTCTGGCCGAGAGCCACGATGGCGCTGTTGGTCATCCAGCCGAACACCGAGCTGGCGGCCAGGATGTCGGCATAGTTCTTCAGGGTAAAGGGGGGGAGGATGATTCCGCCGGTGCTGCGCATCAGCACCTCGTTCGGTTTGAGACTAAGCCCAACCACCCAAACGATGGGCGCGATCCAAGCGGCCGCAAGCAGCACCACAGCCAGCAGCAGGAGCCGGTCGCCCAACGAACGCCCGCGACGCCAGCTTTGCATGCTTAGTCCTCGCCCCGGCGTGAGAGCCACATCTGCCCAAGTGCAGCCAGCAGCATCAGCGCGAACAGCACCTGCGAGGCGGCGGCGGCGAAGCCGAGCTGGAGGTCGCGGAAGCCAGATTCGTAAATAAACTGCACGATCGGGCGTGAGTGGTTGTTGGGACCGCCACCTGTGATCAGCAGCGCCTGGCCGAACAGTTGAAATTGCAACACGATTTCAATGACCGCCACAACTGCGATCGTGCGACGGATCGAAGGCAACGTGATGCTCCGCAGCGTGGTGAAACGGGATGCGTGATCGAGTGCCGCGGCTTCGTACAACTCGGCCGGGATCTGTTGCAGGGCGGCGAGGAAAAGCGTCATTGGCAGGCCGATGATCCACCACACGGTAACCACCGCGATCGCCGGCAATGCCCAGGTCTCGCTGGTGACGGGATCGAAGCTGTGTAAGCCGACCAGGGCGAGGATGTCAGCCGCCAAACCGCGGTCCGGCAGGTACACCAGGCGCCAGATCAGCGTGACGATGGTAACCGAGAGTACCGACGAACCGAAGAACACCGCGCGCAGCACGGAACTTCGGCGTAGCGAGTCGTTTAGCGCGAGCGCCAGGAATAGCCCGAGCCCGACGAAGGCCGGCGTAGTAATCAGCACGAAAACAACGGTGTTTCGCACTGTGCCAGGGAAGATCGGATCGTCCAGCAAATTGCGGAAATTGTCGAGCCCGACGCTGCCGCTCCAGCCACCCAGCATGTCGTAGTCTTGGAACGATAGCCAGATGCCCAAACCGAGCGGAACCAACAGCAGAACGATGAGTACGACGAGGTAGGGCAGCACGAACAGCAGGTTGGCGGCATGCGTGTCGCCGATTGCAGCACCGCCGCTGCCACGTATGGGATTAGCCACGAAGCGTCATCCCATCCGGGCCGAACAAATGCGCCGCAGTGCCGTCGAAGGCGAGGCGCACTGGCTGCCCGATCTCGAGTCGCACGTCGCCTGGCTCATCGTAGACGACGGTGCTGCCGTCGCGGAGGTCGGCATAAATCAGCGTGCGTTCGCCAAGTCGCTCGATGACGATGACACGGGCCTCGGCGCCTTCCACCGGCACGATATGCTCGGCGCGGATGCCGAGTGTGAGGTCGCCGGACGGAAGGCGATCGGCGGGCACCAGCGTAGCAATCTCGGTGCCGTCGGGCAGGCGAACAACGGTATGGCCGCCACGCTCCTCAACGCGAGCGACGGGCAGGAAATTCATTGCCGGCGTGCCCACGAAGCCAGCGACGAAGCGGGTCCTTGGCTGCTGGTAAACCTCCATTGGCGTGCCGACCTGTTCGATGCGGCCCTGGTTCATCACCACTATGCGCGTCGCCATTGTCATCGCTTCCACCTGGTCATGGGTAACGAAGACCATGGTGGTTTGCATGCGCTGGTGCAAACGCGCCAGCTCGATGCGCGTGCGACTGCGCAGCGCCGCGTCAAGGTTGGAGAGTGGCTCGTCGAACAGGAACGCCTGCGGCTGCTTGACGATGGCACGGCCGATGGCGACGCGCTGGCGCTGCCCGCCACTCAGTTGTCCAGGCTTGCGGTCAAGCAGCGGCGCGATTTCCAGCATCTCCGCTGCTTCCGCCACCTTGCGCGTGATCTCCTCCCGAGGGGTGCCGATGTTGCGCAAGCCGAACGCCATGTTCTGCCGCACTGTCATGTGTGGATAAAGGGCATAGTGCTGGAACACCATGGCGACGCCACGGTCGCCTGGTCGTACCGTATCGATGCGCATGTGTCCGAGATGGATCTCGCCGGCACTTGGTGCCTCAAGGCCGGCGATCATCCGCAACAAGGTCGATTTGCCGCAGCCCGATGGGCCCAGGAAAACGGCAAACTCACCCGCCGGAATTTCCAACGACAGGTCGCGAATGACCTCCACATGGCCGAACCGCTTGGAGACTTGCCGCAGGCTCAGGTTCGTCATGCTCTCCCCCGTTTGCACAAGAACCGCCCCCATTACCGGCGGGTCGGTCGCCAAGCTCGCGCAGGCCGACCTCACGTACCCAGGCCAGCCTCGCGAGCTGCACCATAGGCAACGCGCATCTTCTCGCCATCCCTGTGAACGAAGCCGAGGTCACGCGCCAGCGTAGCGATCTCCCACCGCATGCCGGGGTTGTGCGAAACCGGATTGTATACACCGAAGCTGATGCGTTCATCGTCGATCGCGGCAGGCGCGGCACGGATCACGGCCGCTGACCCACATCGCCTGGCCCCAGCGGCCGAAGGGAATCCATGCTCCGTGCAAATTGCCGTTGGCGCGCTGACACACACCCATACGGAAAGCGATGAACGAGACGCGTAGCGTTCGGAAAACATTTTGCCGACACGTGCGCCGAACAGTTTTGACGTGCCATACGAATTGATCAGTGCCCGCTCCATCGTTGTGGTCGGTGCACCAACGCTGAAGCGACTGGACCGCTACGACGAAGTAGGAGCTGGCGGACACCACGCGCCGGACGTGGTGCGTTGGGCTGCTGCAGAACATTCAGCATGAGGTCGATGTTGCGCGACCGGATGCGCGCCCAGCGCGCGGATTGGATCCGTCGCGATGTGGCAGCAGAGTATCGACACCAGCGAACTCGGCGATCCGGTCCGGATCGAAGGTGCAAGTCCGCAGTGCTGTCGGCGGGGTTGTTGCCTGGATCAAGGCAGAGCAAACGGAGCGCGTATTTCCCGGTCGCTTCGAGATTTTCGCGCAGCTTCTGTCCGATATTCCCCGTCGCCGCGGTCAGGAGCACGGTCTTCATTGTGATGTCACCAGTTGGCGATGGTGCCATCACGCCGCAGCACCGCCTCCATCGACGCTACCTGCTCTTGCTCGAACGGGTGATGCACGGCGACTTTTTCATCGACCTCCACACCGAGGCCAGACGTGGTCGGCAACTCCCAATACCATTGACGCGACGAATAGGCATCTGCACGACATCGGCGTACCAGGGCACCGAGCCGGTGATCTCCTCGAGGACGGTGAAGTTCGGCACGGCCGCAGCGAAGTGCAGGCCGACAGCGCCCGCAATCGGTCCCATCGGATTGTGCGGGCAGACGCCGATGCCGAAGGTTGCGGCGGTGGCCGCGATCTGCGTGCCGACGGTAAAGCCGCTGCAATGGCAGAGGTCCGGCTGCACATAGGTGATCGCCCGCAGACCGCATAGATCCTCGTATTCTCTATGGGTGATCAGGCGTTCTCCCGTAGCGATAGGGCATTTCGCTACTTGCGCAATTTGCGCCATGGCGACGTGGTCGCCGGGCTGGATCGGCTCCTCGACGAACATCGGGCGCGCCGGTGAGCGCATCGTCGCCGGGTTGCGGCCTCGGCGATCGCCTCTGCGTCGCGATCATCGTTCTCCTGAGTCTTGACGTAGGGGCGCACATATTCGGGCGACATCAGCCGCACCTCGTGCCTCATGCTACGCGGCCGAGGTGGTGCGCCCCACAGCACGCCTCCATCGCCGTGACGCAAGACGGCAACCCCGACGCGAGCTTGATCAGGCTGTCCCGATGCACGCGTCGCCGCAGCACCACCCGGCCACGGTCATCCAAGCCGACCACACTGCAGCTATTCTTGCCCAAGTCGATCCCGAGAACCGCGATGTTCATCTTTGCCCCTCCTGCCCCTCCGGATGCCCGGCAAGTCTATGCTGCCGGGAAGAAGGGGCGGGTTATCCATAAGAGTTCCCGATCCTTTGGTTTCGTCACGTTCTACAAACGAAATACGCGATCGCCGGCAAAAGTGCCGCAGTCTGCCAACTCAGGGGCTTGAGTGCCGGTGGTCCACGTCCGAGCGTTTCCGGCCACCGGAATTTGTTCGCCCGGTACCCCATGGTCGGCGCAACCACCTGCGGAAAGTCGCCTTTCACTCCGGCATTCATTTCAATCCTTTAGGGGTGACGCGCTCATGAGCACGACCGCACGTCTGGATGACCTCAAGCGCGATCTCGCGAGGCTCGAACGGAAGCAGATCGGCTCTCCCCGACAAGGCCGCACCACTGAAGGCGGCCGGGGCCGCGAGGCAGAGCATCCCGGCCAAATTCCCAGCCGCGGCTGGATGGACGTGCTATGGCGCGCCTGGGGTGAGGTCGGAGAGGCGAACTTGTTCCTCATCGCCGGCGGCGTGACGTATGCGCTCATCCTGGCGCTGTTTCCCGGACTTGCCGCACTGGTCTCGCTGTATGGATTAGTGTTCGACCCCTCCCAAATCGAGAAGCAGATCGGCGCCCTGTCCAGCATTCTGCCTGCCCAGACACAGGAACTGCTCAGCCAGCAACTTCATTCCCTCGTCGAGGCTTCCGGCGGCGCACTCGGCTTTGGCGCCGTTGTCGGCATCCTGCTGGCACTATGGAGCGCATCCCGCGGCATGAGCGGGATCATCACCTCGCTCAATATCGCCTATGAGGAAAAGGAGCGGAGGGGCTTTTTCAAACTGAACCTCATCGCGCTCGGTCTCACATTGGGTCTCTTGGTCGGGGGCATCATCGTCATTGCGCTGATCGGCGTGCTGCCGGCGGCCACACAATTCCTTGCCATCGGCGCCGGAACAAAATGGCTGCTGCTGCTGGTGCAATGGCCCTTGTTGGTCGTCCTCATGATGTTCGGGCTGGCGGTGCTTTATCGCTACGCCCCCGACCGGGACAAGCCGCAATGGCGGTGGGTTTCACCGGGCGCGATCGCCGCGACCATCCTGTGGATCATCGCCTCGATCGGGTTCACCGTGTACGTCGCCAACTTCAATAGCTACGACAAAACCTACGGTTCGCTGGGCGGCGTGGTCGTGCTGCTCACATGGCTATACCTCTCCACGCTCGTCCTCCTGTTCGGCGCGGCTATCAATGCGCAGTCTGAGAGGCAAACTCGCCATGACTCCACCGAAGGGCCACCGCGCCCAATGGGAGAGCGCGATGCACGGGCGGCGGACACGCTGGGCGAAAGCCGGAACTAGGAAATAGCGATGACGGATGCTGAGCAGGAGATCGATCGGCTGCGCAGGCGACTCGGCTGGGAGGCCGGCGGGCCGCTGGCGCAGGTGTCTACTCGCGCGACGGATACCCTCGTTTCTCTCGTCCGTTCCGCCGTAAGCTGGATGCGGCAGTCAGGCGAAGAACACCCGCTCATCAGTATTCTGCTGGCGTTCGAGGTCGGCTTTGCACTGGGACGCTGGGGCGGCCGTCGTGCGTAGCCTTAGCCTGCTCAAGATAGCCGCTGAGGCGGAAGTGTTGCGTTATCGCTGCATGGCTGCCCGCCAGGGGCGCCGCGCCGCATTCGGCGCCGTTGCCTTGGTGTTCATGCTGGCTGTACTCGCGCTGGGCGAAGTCGCCGCATGGCTCGCACTATGTCTGCGATTCGCGGCAATCGAGGCCACGCTCATTCTGTTGGGCATTAATCTCGTCATCGCGATCACGTTTGGCTTGCTGGCCGCAAGGTCATCGCCAGGTCATGCCGAGCGCGAGGCCTTGCGGGTTCGGCAGCAGTCGCTCGATGCCGCGCGCGGGATGCTTTCACTTGCTGCCCTTGTCCCGGTCGGGAACACTCTTCTCCGGCACTGGCGGAACAATGGCCGATCGCTCGTTCGGAGATAGGTGGCGGTGACGCGCCCCTCTCGCGAAGCCAACTCAGCGTCGAATGGGAGCATCACTCATGGGAGACACACAGCGGCAGATCAACCAGCTTCGTGAACGGGTCGAGACGTTGATGAAAGAGCGCGTCACGCCGGCGGTTGCGGACGCTGCAGGTCGTGCCGACAGAGCCGTGTCGGCCGCTCGCGAGCAGGCTGAGGCGGTTTCTGGCCAAGTCCAAGAACGCCCCCTGCTCGCTATCCTTGTCGCGGTGGGGATCGGCTACCTGCTTGGGCGTCTTCTGAGCCCATAAGTCTCGCCGCTCCCCCACCTTCCCCGGCATAGACAGACGCGGCGCCAGGGACGGCGTGCCGAGGTGCAGCTCTGTCAAAAGAACCATCGAACAAATTCGGAAATTGCGCTTGTGTCAGGCGGTTGGCATAGATCAGCCATTCTGCCCATAACAGCCGAAGCACGACGACGACTTCGGCGCGCTCCATTCGTTCAGCCAGCAGGTTGTCAGGATTGCGTGCCGGCCGCGGTAAAGGACCACGAGCATCTTGGCTCTGTGTTCGCGCCAAATTTTCGGATTGATGGGCGGATGGCCTTGCGGTCTGCTGCTGCAGCCCACGGGATGCGTAGGCATTGCTGCGGCGATGCACGCGCCATTGCCAGCATTCGCGGCCGAACAGGTCGAGGCAACGCTTGCGGACACGGATGCCGAGCTGCCGCGTGAGCACGCCGGCCCACTCAAGCGCCTTCAGCGCCCTCTCGGCGATGGTCCCGTACGATGGAAAGCAGCAGCCGGAGGGGCTGTTGCGGAAGCCCCATAGCAGGGCTTGCAGCACCTCGAGGAAGGTCGAGTGATCGGACCCCGTATGCTGGCCGGTTGCCGATTGCGGGCGCCGTCAGCAGGAAGGGCATGTGACAGCGCCCGGCCATCCGGACCGCGGCCCACCACACGGCTCTCCATAGGGACCGCGGCAGTTATAGGCATTGAGATCACATCCAGTGACGGTGAGAGCGGAAGCCACGACGACTATCAGGCATAGCAGCGCCCTCACGCATCCTCCTCGCCATTTGACTGCAACCCAGCGCATGCCGGCAACGCCAACAGGCAGAGCGCGGCCATGATCAGAAACGCCGCGCCACCGATATGCGCATAAAGCAGGCCGGAGGCGAGCGTCATCACCGCTATAGAGAGCCCGACGCAAAGCGTGCTGTAGATCGCTTGTGCCGTCGCTGCCAAGCGAACTGGAGCAACCGTCACAATGAGCCGGATTGCGGCCAAATGGAACAGCGCGAAGGTCAGCCCGTGCAGTGGCTGAATACAGGCCAGCAGCCCAGGCGAGGTGGTGAATGCGGCGACGGTCCAGCGGACAACTCCCGCCGCACAGGCCAGCGCCATCGACCCACTGGGGCCAATCCGCTGCAACAGCCGCGGCCCGATCAGCAGGAACATCACGACTTCGGACAATACGGACTCGGACCACAGCAGGCTGACGGTGAAGAAATCGATGCCTGCACCGCGCCAGCGGATCACTGAGAATGTGTCATGCAGTGCATGACTGCCCCAGAGCAACGCGGCTGCTATCAAAATCCGGCGATAGATGCGGAGGCGCAACAGCAGGATGCCGTCGCGAAGCATGGTGGCGCGCGACGACGCCGTGGGCGTTCTGGCCTGCGGCAGGCTTGGCAACAAGAGCGCGACCGTGCCGCCGAGAGCCAGCAGCACTCCGCTGATCGACATCGGAGTTGCCAGTCCCGTGGCACCGGCCTGCCAGCCACTCGCCAGCGTTCCCAGAGCAAAGGCAGCCGATCCTGAAGCTCGCAGCCAGCCATAATCGAAGCATCGTCCTGTCCCTCGCCCGCTGGCCTCCGCCGCGGTGGCGGCGAGCGCATCCGAGATTGGTGCGATCGGCCCCAGCATGGCGGCATGCAGCAGTGCTATGCCGAGCAAGGCCGCGATGTTGCGGGTGAGCAGCAACGAGACGGTTGCCAGAGCTGCGAGCAGCGCGCAGGCGAATAGGAGCAGCGTGTGTCGTCGCACCAGATCCGCAACATGCGCGACAATCGGCCCGGCGATCACCCGGACGACCATGGCGGCCGCGAGCACGAACCCCAGATCCTGCACCTGCAATCCGCGGTCGCGAAGCAGCGCCGGGACAAACGGCGACTGCATGCCAAACCCGGCATAGAGCAATGCATAGGTCGCCACAAAGCTCAGGAGAGGCGCAGGCTTTGACATAGGATGGCGGCATCGCAGCACGTGGCACGGATGCGGCACAGAGGGGCGCTGCGAGGCAAGCCATGAGGGTAGACCGCCATTGTATCCAGGTGCATGCGCGCGACGCTCGTTCAGCACGCCGGCCGCCGACGCGGCCCGCTGCCGGTGGATCCGCTGCAATATACCGTGCGGGAGGCCGACAGGTTGGCCAAGCTGGATGTGGAAGCGCACCCGCATTTGTTGCCGCACGCGGCAGGCTACATGCCGGCGAACGAAGGAACCGATACGCGGCTTATCCAGGCATTCCCCGGGCATGCCGACATCCGCCACACCGCCCACTACACTGCAGTTTCGCCCAAGCGGCTGGCGGCCGCGCGTGTGCGGTAGGCCGCGACTGCTACGAGCACCCGAAGTTAGCGCGCCTGTCGGGCATCGGAAAAAGCTGGACGATCTCAAGCGTAGGCGGCTGTTTGGGCCTCGCCGCCAAGGTCCCTTGCGTCGTCGCCGCTCATCTGTCAGGGCGGGGTCGGGCCGTGAGAGGTTACCCGAAAACCAAACGCGGCTCAGAGGTGAGGGAAAGCCTTGTGCTCCACGCCAGCGCCGCCGACGACATTCGTCAGCAATTGCAGGTCCGACCCGGCCACGAGAAGTGCGGCGTCGCTGCCGCAGTCCGCGCCAGCGTCGCTGGTGCGCCCGCCCGCCCAGTGCACCTGGAAAGTGGGCGGCGTCCGCAACCGTTGCTCGACGACGATGCTGCCGCCTTGCGACGCCATCGCTGCGGGCCGCAGGCTGCATGTGACGCTGGGGGCCGGTGCGGTGGCAACGGTGAACGCCCAGTCGGGCGGCATGCGGGCACCCTGCCGGAACACCAGGATGTCACCGACCCTCGGGCCGATTTCGATCGTCCTGGCGGCCGATACCATGGCTACCGTGCCTGCCAACAGCGCCGCAATAAGGCAGACGAGCATCGCAGTCCCGACGACCTGGCTCGGCGCATTGCCTGTGTGCCTACCTCCTCTCATTTATCGCGACCCCTGCGGGCATCCGCCTTGTCCTTCGCCAAGCACGATGGCGACCGCTCGGATTTCGCGCTGTGAGTTAGGAGATAGTTAATTGAAATCGGACCCGACATTTGAAGACCACTATGCACCGCAAAATCCTCAATTCGCTTTCCTCGGAGAGGAAACATCGTTTCTGACCCGCGCGCTATAATTGGCCGGTGCAGCATAAGATTTATGCGTACAGCGAGCAGAATGCTGTGACGGCGGTCAAAGATCGAGCGCTGCCAATAACGTCGCCCAAGGGCGCAATCCGAGGTCTTGTTCGCAGCAGGCACGGCCGGTGCAAAGGCGGCCTGAAAGGCCGTGTGCTTCTCAGGGCGACCAGAACGGCTTGTTGATTTCGAGCTCGGCCTCGGCGCGTGTCATGCCGATATCTCTCAGCAGGTGATCGCTGAGCCCCGACAACACCACTCGAGAGTGGCGGCGCCGCAAGACCGTGCGCAACCACATAAACCACCCTCGTCGAACGATCCGACGCCCCCAAGGGGACCAATTGATTTCCGCCGTCGTCCACTGGGGTGCAGCCTCATCGTTTGAGATGTCTCGCAAGAAAACCATCACCATTATCTCCCTTCGCACGAGGCTGAGGTGGGAAGTCTCTGCTGACAGCGTTTTGTCAGCAGAGGGTGCGAGAGATGATCACGCCGTCGTGTGGAGGCGTTGCTAAATGGCCATCGCGCCCGCCGTGCGCGCAAGGCCACAATTGATGAACAGCTGGCGCGGGACTGAATGACGGTTCCGACCCAAAGCCATCCCCTCTAAAGATGACGGCGGCTTCGCCTGCAACCGCTCCGGCAACCTGTCAGAACCTCTGTGCAGACGGCCTTCTTGGTCGCGTCCAATGTGTCTCCCGTGCCGTTCCAATTAGCAACGGCGAGATGGGGCAGAGAGGACGGGTAAGCTGGACCGGCTTAGTCGGATCTCGTTGGTATCTTTGGTGGCGATGATCGGGTCCGGTGCCGTGTTGGGCTCGACCCAGGATTCAAGAGCCTTGATCCATCATGGGCGGGGTCAGTCGCCGGGAACACCTGGCCGAAGGACCTGGTGCCGCAGAGCTTGAGTGATGCTGCTTGCATCCGGACCTCGGCCCGTGACGTCGGGCTGCACTGACGCCGTTCGGTGCTTCCGCGCTGCCTATGCTAATTCGTGGACATCCTCAGGAGCGCCGCGCCATGCCGGCCAGCCCGTCCGCCCACACCGCCCTCGTCACCGGCGCCTCCGGAGGTATCGGGCGTGCCATCGCCGAGGAGTTCGCCCGCGCCGGCACCAATCTCGTGCTCTCCGCTCGCAGCGAGGCGACGCTGAATGAGATCGCCGCCGACTGGCGGGCCCGCTATGGCGTCACTGTTACGGTCTTGCCCACCGACCTGAGCGAGCCCGGCGCGCCCGCAGCGCTGGCCGGAAGGGTGGTAGCCGCCGGCATCGGCATCGACTACCTGGTCAACAATGCGGGCTTCGGCACGTTTGGCCTGTTCGCCCAAACCGATCTTGAAGCTACGCTTGGCATGCTGCGCGTCAACATTGAGGCGTTGACCGAGCTCACCCACCGTTTCCTGCCCAACATCCTGGCGCGGCGCGGCCGGATCCTGAATGTCGCATCGACGGCGTCGTTCCAGCCAGGCCCGTACATGGCGGTGTACTGCGCCAGCAAGGCCTACGTGCTGTCCTTCTCCGAGGCGCTGGCGGCTGAACTCGGCGGCACCGGCGTGACCGTCACCGCGCTTTGCCCGGGGGCAACATCATCGGGCTTTCAGGAGCGCGCTAGGATGCAGTCTTCCGGCTTTCTCAAGCGCATGCGGCTGGCGACGTCGGATTCGGTCGCGGCCGCCGGCTACCAGGCGATGATGGCGGGGCGCGCGGTATACATCCCCGGGTTCGCCAACCGCCTGATGGTGTTCAGCGTCCGTTTCGCGCCGCGCAACATGGTGGCGGCGCTCTCGAAGCGCGTTCTCGCACCGGCGTAGTGGGCTACACGAGCTCCGCCATCGCGATGGGCTGCGCCACTTCGAGCGGTCGCCTACCGACGATGTGTGCGTCGCCGCAGAAGCGCAGGTATGGTCCGCCCTCGCTCTCCTCGCTGGATGCGCTGCCTGGCACTCAAGTGCTGGTTGATGCGAACGGCTGGCTGCGCGTCGTCTCGCGCTCAGGCGCGTTAATCCAGATCGGGCTGGCACGCGACATCGTCGCGCATCCACTGCCGATCAATGCGGCGGCCCCCGGCGCACATCATCATTGAGTTCAAAGCAGCATTGTGGTCGGGGGCTGAACGAACAATGTCCGCATGAAGGACGCCATCGCCGCGGATGACTGCCAGTTCCCCAGGCTGACGGACAATCAGCTGGAGGCCGCTACCCAGAAATTACGCCGGGCGAAACTGCGCCCACTAAAAGTCAGCTGATCGCCATCAGTCTGGCCGCGCAATTTGGATCGCGCAGCATCCCACTCAACTGCGCAGGTCCTTGTGGGTGCCCTCAGTGCCTGCTGGACTTGGACTGAGGAGCGCGTAGGCGATCACAGCGAACAGCGGGAGGCCCATACCGACGACCAGCGCAAGCATCGGCGTTCTCCTTCCAGGGACTCGACCAGAAACCCCGCCATCGAGGGCCCATATCACGTGGCGGTTAGATCGAAGAGTAAAGTTTTCATTCGGGTTATTTCAGCACAGAGTCACCCCGTGGCGTCGGCGGGTAAGTGGGGCGGCGCGCTCGGCCAACCGCGTCGATAGACCCCTCTCATGCCTGCCTGGGAATAAGCGGCGGTGATCCCCTTCCACCAGAAGCACAAGAACGGGCAGAGGTCGAAACGCTGCCGTGGTGCTGACAAGTCAATGTTGCCCCATCGCTATGTCGCCGCGCCGTCTGCCGTGCGGCGCCGCGCCCGCGCCGCTTGCCGCAGCGTCAGCGCCTGCTGGGCCCGCGCCAAGCGCGTTTCGGCGGTCTGATTGACCCTGCTGCGCATGGGCGCAAACCGCCGCCGCACGAGCGAGCAGGCGGTGATTTCGCTCTATCAGCTCATCCGTCGTCACTTCGTCCATGCCAGGGAGAACGCGCGACATAAGCAACGGGCTGCACAGCCGCTCCGTGTGGTGCCACACCCGCTCAGCTTGGCGGCGCAGAGCGTGGTTGCGCCGGATAAGCTGAGACGCCGGCTGGACTCGACCGGCAACAGACGCGATGCGACGGGCCTCCGCCTTGTCCTGTTCAATGACCCATGCATGGGCTTCTGCCACGCTGGCGAAGCCGCGCACTGACCGGAACTGCCCCGGCATGGTCAGCTCCACGCCGAACGCGGACAGGCCGTCAGGCACGATCCGGTAGGGGATCATTGGCTGTCGGGCTCCGCCCCAGATTGAGGATCACTTGCCGGGAACACCGCAAGTGTGAGGCACGCCCGGCCCCGCAATTCGTCGCTCTTGATCCGGTTCACCGCAGCTCGCGTGATGATCTGTCGGGTCTGCTGGCGCGTCGCCGCAGCTGCCGCCAGCAACACGCGGTTCTTGTCGATCAGCTGATCCGTGCGATCAGGCATCGTCCCAGCACAGCCGGTATTGCGCTAGCGGTCGCCTTCGACCTTTACGGTAAGTCGGGGCTTCCCCCCCACGCGGCGGATGCGCCCGAACCCCTGCCACCCACTGCGCCATACCCAGCGCCCAGAGGGGGTCGCGGCGCACCCCGCTGAGACACCGCAGGATGCGCGCCATCGACGATACGTGCACCAGCTCCTGACTAGTAAGGCGCACTTGCTCAGCGGCCGCGAGCAGGTCCCGATTAAGCCGGATCAGCTCGTCGGCAGAGATCGGCGGTGAATTGCTGGTTGGCTGCGCCATGTTGGCCCCCGCGATGGGCATTAGCGCACCGATGAAGGGCGGCGTCGAGGTGGAGGCGTCAGGGTCAGTCGGGTGTCTCGGTCGGCGGCGGCAGCTTCGCGCGAAGCGCCTTGATGCGGCCGTAAGTTTCCGCCGCCTCGGCTTGCAGGCGCCGGATCAACCGGGTGTGGATTACTGACGTCCCGGCGCTGGTCTTTGATGACAGGTACCGAACGAGCCCGAATTGCTCATTGATCTGCACGGCTCTGGCGGACACGAGCGCGGCAATACCCCGCGCCTCCCGCGCCCTCCCAACGATCTCACGGCTCCCGCGGCGGGTTTGCTCCGCCAGCGCCAGCAGCGCCCGATTGCCGTCGATCAGGACGTCAGTATCCACCGCGCATGAACTCCGCCACCGCCTTCTTCAGTTCTTTCTTCGGGATGGCGCCCTCGGATTTCGAGGCTCACCGCTTTCACATGTCGCGGCGAGGGACAGCGGCTAGCGGACGTCACGCCGCTCTTGGTAGATCGGCACCGTCACCGGCTGCTGGCGGGATCGCTCCCGCGCAATCTGCGCCCGCATCACATTCCGCACGGCGTGCTCGGCTCGCATAATGGCCGCCTCTGTACGTTCGCGCGCATCTGCGGCCTTTGTCAGGAGTTCCCGGTTGCGGGCGATCAGCTTGGCCCCCCGGTCAACTGCCGGCTCCGTACCCCGCCAACGCCGGACCCCGGCCACCGATCAGTTCAACAAGTGGCGCGGCCCGGTCGGGTTTTCTGGCGGACGTGTCATCCGGGAGGCAACTGCCCACGCCCGCATATGCTGGCGTTCTAGACGGAGCGCCACCACATCTGCCCGCATCGGCCGCGCCGCGTCAGCGATCACCTTTGCGGCAATCAGCAGATCACGCGTAGTCCGGATCACCTCGTCGATCACATTCTCAGCCATGATGCCTGAAACGCTTCAGCCACGCTGCTGCGGCTCATCGGTGGACGGAATTGGAAGCTGCCGGCGCGCCCGTTGCCGGGTGGTCAATGGCTGTACCCCAGCACCGGTTGCCAGGCAGCGATTGTGCGGGACGCACTCCCGAGCCACCCGATGTTGCCGACGCGCGGAAACAGCCGCCGCAGTTCCACGACCGCTGACAGTTCGCCGCGCTGCTCGAACGCAGTGCGGATTACGGCAGCCTGTGCTTCGCTAACGCAGAACATCGCCCGAATATGATCTTTTGGCTGGCTTCGTCTTGGCCTCGACCGCAGCTTTCACATCAGGCCAAGAGCGACCCGCTTCGTGAAGTTGAATTACCAGAAAGCTGAGTTCTGGGTTCTCGCGCACGAGGTCCATCACCTCATGGCTGGCCTTGGTCTCTGCCGCCGCCTCCTTGCCCGGAGGCAAGAACCTCCTCGCCGGCATGCACTGCCTCCCCCGTTTCGAGTCATCGGTAGCGGATGTCTCCGATGATTTGCGCAATATGTCGAGACACCGGCCCCCGCTAAAAGCTCCGAAAGGCTGCGGTCAGCTTAGCCACTCTATAGCGGGGTTGTCTCCGACAAGGGCAGGCACCCTATCGTCGTGGAGCGGGCAGCGGCACTTCAGAACGTCGCAATCGCCGGCAACATAGGTTTGCCGGCACTGTGAGCACCACATCACAAAGCCGATGTTCCTGTCACCGCGCTTTCTGGCGTACGCCAAAACGCGCTGGTGATGGACGTTCATGTACCCAATCTTGACGTTGGATTGCATGGCTGAGCCTCCAAGCTCTTGCCGGAGGCCGTATGTTGGCAGTTTTGCCAAATCGCGAAAGCAACCGCTGGTGGCGAAGAAATGTTCGGGATGATGTGCGCAGTGATCGCTGGCCGAAGGCGCGGGCAGCTCCACCGCCGGCCATATCGGTCCGATCGCCAGGACAAGGTCGCCGCGTAACAGCGCGCGTCATCGGCCGAGTGGCTGCCTCGAGCAGGGATATGGCCGGGTTGCCGAAGGATCGTCACGTTATCCCAGGCGATCCGTCGCCGGCCAATCTGGTGCCATGCTGGCGCTGCCGCGCCGTGTGCTCCAGCACGCGGCTTAGGGCTGGGCAACCTGCCATGTGGTGGCGTTTGCGTTGGCTATACTTGAACGTCTGGCGGCCTCGTTGGCAGGAGTGGTGGCGCCACCGAAAGAAGCGCGGCGACCCGCGAGATTAGGGCTGGCGTCCGACCTTCGGCACCCGCTGGCGTGCCTCATACTGGACGGCAAGCCTCGCGTATCCCTCAGCGATCTCTAGATAGACTGCTTGTTGTGGCGCACCGTCCGGCACCGCTGCGGCGCTCTCCCGCCACATCTTGGCCCGCTCACGGTAGTGGATCGCCGCTGCCTGCGGCGACGGGTGGTTTTCCATCGGCTGAAAAAGGGTTTCCGACATCTCCCTGGCTCCTTCGCTGTGTTTGAGCGCGAGCACGGTCGTGTCTCTCAGCCCCCGACGCCCCAAAGGTTCGTCGCCGGCGATGGGTCACCCTACGACTGAAACGGTTGGAGCGCCAGTCATCCGGTCTGCGGGGTCATACCCGCTGCTGTGTCCGCTTCAGGAACAGGTTTGCCAGCAGGCTCCGACAGGAGGCTCCCGCAATGCCATCGTGCGTTGATTTGGATCAATGAGTGCCGCTCGCTGATGTCCCATCCTTTTGCAAGCCAGGATGGGGGCGGTCGTGGCAACAGCAGATCGCGAGTTCCTACTTGAACAGGCCACCAAATTTCGCCGGCTCGCGCGCGAGGTAGCGGACGAACGCACCAATTGCGCTCTAGAGGAACTTGCTATGGAATATGAGGCGGAGGCAGCGAGGATAAACACCTTATCCTGTTAAGGGCTCACCATCGTGGCGGCAGCGCCGATTTAGCGCCCCCTAGATTTCGGGTTCGCAGCTTGGGTTTCGTTGCTAGTGGCTGATTGGGGATCGACCGCAACGACAGTTCCGAGATCGCACGTTCACGGCCGTCGGGCAGTTTCTTGGCCCGGTGATATGGAACCCCCGCATCGAGCCGCAGCAGCCGGGTGATCTCGTACGGGCCGGTGAGCACCCCGAATGCTGTTGCGACCACCTGCTGACCGATCTTGAACCGATGGAATGGCACAGCCGATATCCTGGGTTACGCGCATCATGTTCAAGATGAGCACGCCTTCCTGGCGCTAACCCTCGCACGGTCGAGGTCGGTCGCATCGAATTTTCTTGGCTTCTTCAGAGGCTGGCGCAATTCCGCGACCACCAACAATTCGCGCCCTGCTCGAACCCAGTACGGATTATGGCTGCCTGTGCCTCGCTGACGCAGAACTTGGCGAAGCATGCGAGCGCGCACCTGCGCCGGCAAGCGGAGATTACGAGCAGCGGGCGCAGGAGCACGTGACAGCCGGTTCACCGTAGCATGGCGACATGCTGGGCACTCGCATAGACTCAGGTCTTGAGACCACGTGGAAACCAAGAGCCACTGAGAGGGATCAGGCCATGCATTTCCCACAATCAGGCGGCTGCCAGTGCGGCTCGGGTGCGCTATGAGATCACGGCGCCCCAACAATCGTCTATGCCTGTCACTGCACGGAGTGTCAGAGGCAATCCGGCTCTGCATTCGCTATGGCGGCAGTTATCCCTCAACAGAATTTCCGCGTCACGAACGGCACACCGAAGATGTTTGCCCGAAAGACCAGCCAGACAAAGACAATGGAATGCTGGTTCTGCCCTGACTGCGGCATGAGGCTCTATCATGCTCCCGGAGGGGCCGCTTATCCCAACCGTAATATCAAGCCGGGAACGCTAGACGATGCGACATGGCTGGTCCCGGCAATTCATTTTTGCACGCGGAGCGCACAGAAATGGGGTTCCCATCCCCGAGGATGCAGTGCGCTATGATACGCAACCCGAAACTCTCAGTTGGGTCACGCCGGCACCGTAGCTGCGTCCAGCGCACGGCGTGAACCTGCTGCGGCTGCCGCCGGCTCGCGGGCCGCAGTGGTTAAGCTCGGACGCTTCGAGGTCACGGGCTTCCTCGGTTGGCTATTCTGGAGCGTGGTGCACATCTATTTCCTCATCGAGGCACGCGATCGCTTTATCGTCGCTTTCATGTGGTTGTGGGAGTCTGTCACGTTCCAGCGCGGCGCACGATTGATCACTCAGGTCCCACCAACGGAGAGGACCCGATACCCGTGACGGCTGCTGCGGGCTGACGCCGTGGCGCAATCCGGGCAGCACTGTCCGTTGCTCCGAGGCCACGCGGCGCCAGTACAAGCACGCGGGCATTGCCGCTTCACCATGCCCGGGAGCGGTCCCCACGGTTCTGCGTTGATGGCGCGTGCTGCCTGGTCCAAAGGTTCACCGGCCAATTGCGCCTCCTACTGAGCTATGAGGCTACGGCGATCGGCCGTCGCCTTGTTTGATGCCAGCCTTGGTTGCAACACCTGCGGCGAATCGGCAAGGACCTGGTCTTGGCAAACCGCCAGCCTGGGCACCACCTAGCTAGACGACCGAATTGTAGACGTCACGCCAACGCCTGATGGCTTCAATGTGACCATCCACCGTGGTCAGCTTTGCGCCCATCGTCACAACCGATATGTGGCTCCCCCCGGCGTCGCGCCAAGCGGCAATGTCGCCCGGCCATTGGTCGTCCCCTCGGGTGTATTGCTGGATGGATTCGAAGCCAAATAAATCTCTTGCTCGCCCGAGTTCTGCAAGCCTCGCTTCGATTGTCGCCTTGATCTTGACCGCTTCGTTCTGAGTCCGGCCCGAGAACATGAACCCGTCCCCGATGCGGGCGGCGCGGTCGTACGCGGCGTGGCTGAAACCACCAAACCAGATCGGGATCTGCCGGTTCGGGCGCGGCAATATCCCGGCTCTATCGATCCGGTGATCGTCGTCTGCGTACTCAACCACTGCCTGCTCCCACAGCTTGCGTATCAGAGCGACCTGCTGCTCCTGCCGCTTGCCGCGGCGACGGAAATGTTCGGACATCTCCAGCCCGTCGTACTCCACCCAGTTCCATCCGACCCCGACACCCAGGCGGAGCCGGCCATCCGAGAACAGATCGACGTCGGCTGCTTGCTTGGCGAACAGGACTGTTTGTCGCTGAGGCAAAATGATGACGCCCGTCGCCATTTCGAGCTTCTTGGTAATTCCTGCGAGGTAGGCGAACGTGATCAGCGGTTCATGGAAGGGATCAGTTTCCTTGTACGGGCCCGTCAACTTTGGTTCCCTCCCGGCATGAACGGCGCCGAGGACGTGATCGTAGATCACGATATGATCGTATCCTAGGTCTTCCGCCGCCTGGGCAAACGCCCTGACCGCCCCCGTGTCACCGCCAAGTTCGACTTGCGGATAAACCACGCCAGCCTTCATCGTCCGCTTCCTTCTTCGTTAGGTGACCACGTTCGCCGACGCCGCGCCGTTCACGTCCGGTCAGGAGGCCGCGACCGAAGCGCTGGCTCACCGAAGCGTGGCAGGTCGCGGATCAACTGGCGCGATGATGATCGCGAACCGCGAACGGCGCAAATGATCATGGCCTGGGCGCCTGCACTTCATCTATCGGAACTGATGCGTCATGTCGCACCGACATGTCATATCCTATCCGGCACTTGCTGAGGAGGAGGAGTCTCTTGCATGGTGCGACAGCCACGCCGTCGCTATTGGGTCACGGGAAGCCGACCCGTCTGGAGTGGTGCGTCGGCAAAGTCATTGGCAAGGCCGACAGCGTGGCAACCTGTATCCGAACGAACTCCCGGCCGGAACAGAAGATCGATGCCGCAGTCGCACCGACGATGGCAATCGGCCGCACAATGGTTGAAGATGAGAACCAAGCGGGACTCAATGGGTTTCTATCGAATCCGATCGCGTTCTGATTTGTGTCCCGGCACGAGCGACAAGTGTGCGCTCCTGACGGAACGCGTCAGAATGTTTGTGGGCCGCGTTCGGAGCAGCTCAACCACTTTGAGGTCTTCACGAGCTGGCTACACCAAAGGTGGATGTGTTTCGCGGCGGGACATACGAGAGTACTGGAACGCTCCCCGCAATCTGAGCATTGCCATGGCACTGGGGATCCTCGCGACCGCTTTGATAGCCGCCGTTGGAGCCGAGCAGGACTATACCGCCAAGCGAGCTCAAATGATCAGCACCATCGAGGCGCAAGTGCGCGATGCGAGCTCCGCAATTGGTCGTGATCACATCGATCCTCGCGTTCTTGAGGTTATGGGCGCAATACCACGGCATGAGTTTGTGCCAGAGGACTTACGGCAATCCGGCTACGAGGATCGCCCACTCCCCATTGGGTTCGGACAGACCATCTCGCAGCCCCTTATCGTCGCACTGATGACCGATGTCCTGAACATCAACCACTCGAGATCGGTATTGGAGGTTGGCACTGGTTCCGGTTACCAAGCGGCCGTGGCCGCTTCGTTAGCTCGACAAGTCTACACGATCGAAATCATCCCGGAACTCGCGCAAAGAGCCGCTGATCGTCTTCATCGCCTCGGATATAGCAACGTCGCCGTTCGGGTTGGTGACGGCTATTTCGGTTGGGGGGATGCGGGCCCATTTGATGGGATCATTGTCACTGCGGCTGCCGCTCACATCCCCCCACGCCTACTGCAGCAATTGAAGCCAGAAGGCCGGATGGTAATCCCGGTGGGCCCGCCATTAGGCCTACAGCACCTCACAGTCGTGGAGCGTAGCGCTGATGGTCGGGTCAGAACCCGGCAGCTGTTTCCCGTGAAGTTCGTGCCATTAACAGGGCAGCATCGGTAATGTGGGCAATTGCCGCTCTCACCCGAGCTACCCTCGCCATGGTGCCCTGATCCGACAGCTCGCGGACTTCGAGGACCAGAACTGCCACTGGCCATCGATGAATATGGGAAGGTCGGAGGGACTTCGCAGCCCGCCTCCTCCGATAGACAGAATTCCGCGAACTTTCGAGAATGGGTGCCAAGAAAACCGGGAGTAGCGACATGACCGAAACCACAGCAACCGAAAGCTGGGAGAGCTCGCTAGCCGGCGCCTCGTTGCCCCGTGTGGAACCTGAAGCTGTCGGCATGTCCTCAAGGCGACTTGGTCGGATCGTCACTGCGCTGAATGAAGAGATCGAAGCTGGCCAATTTCCCGGTGCAGTCGTTGCGATTGCCAGACGGAAACATCTTGTTTTTCACGAAGCCGTTGGCCACCTCGGCCCGGATCGAGGCACCTCGATGCCGCGCGACGCCGTGTTTGCGATCGCTTCGATGACTAAGCCGGTCACGGGAGCGGCCGCGCTTTTGCTATGGGAAGAAGGGCGCTTAGGGCTAGGCGATCCAATTGAACGATTTCTACCTCAACTCGGCAACCGACGCGTTGCCGTGCTGAATGAACGTGTTCTCGCCGGACAGGGTCCGATCGAGACCATGCCAGCTAAGCGATCGATCACCGTACTGGATCTAATGCGCCACACGTCGGGGCTTACCTACGGAGGTCTCGGCACGACCGCCGTGCATCCACTCTACCCCGCCTCTTCCAACGTCGCGGGCGCCACCCTCGATACCGCGGCATTCCTGGAACAGCTTGCGGCCGCACCGTTGCTCCATCAGCCCGGGACCGTTTGGGAATATGGGCTCTCCATAGACGTTATTGGGCTTGTCGTTGAGGCAATCACTGGTCAGCGCCTGGGCGCATTCCTGGAACAGCGGCTGTTCGGCCCGCTCGGCATGGTGGACACGAGTTTCCTGGTGCCACCGAACAAGGTCGCGCGGCTCGCCCGCCCTCTGGCGCGTGACCCCGACACCGGAGAGGCGCAATCGATCCCGGATCGCGCGAAGGCGTTGCGCTTCGAATGCGGCGGCGGAGGGCTAGCGTCAACAGCTCTCGATTACCTCCGCTTTGCGCAAATGCTGCTCGGAGATGGCATCCTTGGCGAAACGCGCATCTTGGGCCGCAAAACCGTGGAGGCGATGCGAACCAACCACATGACCCCGAACATCGCGAACCGAATCGCCGAACTCGATCCGAGTTCCGACGGCTATGGGTTCGGCCTGGCGGTCGCCGTGCGAGAGAGGGCAAGCAGCCTCATGGGTAGCGAAGGGGATTTCCACTGGAATGGCGCCTGGGGAACGCTCTGGTGGGCCGATCCGACAGAGGACATGGCGGTGGTCTTCATGGTCCAGGTACCTTGCTTTCAGCGGGCTATGCGCTACCGGCCTCTCATCAATTCCCTGGTTTATCAAGCGTTGACGGACTAGGTAGTTGGACGTGGGGCTGGGAATTCGGCCGACGTAAGTTGTCTATTTCCGATCATGCCGGAAGGCCATCTGGCGCCTAGATAATTCACACGGCCAAAGATTGTCACTGCCGCAGCAATGCTCAGCGTATTGAGGCCGAGGCCTTTTTGATACACAATGCGGTTAGGGCCGACAATGAAGCTCATTATCACGCTTGAATTGAATTCCACCGGTCAGGCGATCAATCGAAAGCCGCCGATCATTTGTTCCGGGTCAACGTAACTCTTAGCACCGCCGTCCGCATTTGCGGCCTTGTGCCTTGAGGATGCGGAAATAGTTATATTGAACCGGCTTGTCTGTATCGAGTTCGCCAGGAAAACCAGCTTCCTCTACTCCATAGATCAGCCGCCCTAACGGGCTTTCGGTCCCGTCCGCCGCGGCCGGCCAGCAAAGGCCGTCACGGTGACCGGGTGTGCTGACAAGGCGTGTCGCGGAGACGCCAGTGCCGGTCGTCAATTCGGAAAGCTGAAAATATTCGTGCTGAGCGTCCACACACGCGAGCAGAGTACGAATCGGCCGCTAGCTCATTGCGACCTATGCGACGGTCAATGATCGACTGCGCCCCTGCATTCGTGTCGAAGGTCCACTGCCCATGGCTTTCTACAATTGGTATCGGAAGTGGCCAATCCTTTGCACCGACATACAGTTCCGCGCGCCCGCGCACCTTTTGATCAATCGCGCGCTTCTCATCGTAGAGTGCAAGGAACTCGTCAAGCTGTTGCTTGTCGGCAGACAATCCTCTGAGACAATGAGTGCTCGGCCTCGGGACCAAGGATAGCGCGGCCAGTCCGCCTCGTTGTGCTCGCGTAAGGCTGTGACAAGCGCATTTACCGCTTCATCCGCAGACGCAAAGCCTCGCTGGTACTCCTCAGCGCCTGTTGAATGCAGGCTTACCAGCCAGCAGACAGCAGCCCCAATCACTTAGCCACCTCTTTTGCATCCCTGCCCCCTCAGCTTGTCATGTGCATTACCCACGCAGAGCGGCTGCGCTCCGTGCGAGCTGAGGCTGCCAACCATGTTCTCTGGCAGAGTCAGTCGGATTCTGTCCAGACGGCCTGCCGTCACTTTTTCCATCAATTGACGGACACGAAACCGGTGGCCCGGACGCTTCAAGTCCCTCGCTGTCCGTTGTGTCGTGGCCGCGGAGTCGGGTGAGCCCATAGCGGTTGCGCCCAAGCGCAAGGAAACACTTTCGTTGGACAATCGGCTCGCGCCAACAACATACTGCAGCCTTGCGGCATTTCTGGGACCGGCGGAGGGGTTGTCATTTGTCATTCCGGTGTGGTGCACTCGTGGAGAAAGCGAGGAGGGGACCGTTCCATGTCTCCAGCCGATGTAACTAAGCGGTTCCGGCTCGTCTTGATCAAGCCGTCACATTACGACGATGACGGCTACGTCATTCAGTGGTTCCGATCGTCAATGCCATCCAACAGCCTCGCCGCTATCTACGGGCTGGCGATGGATTGCGCAGAGCAGCAGATATTGGGCGACGGGACACGCCTCATTGTTGATGCGTATGACGAGACAAATACTAGGATTCGCCCTGAACGCATCGCCCGTGACATTGCTTCCGCTGGCGCCGGCATGGTTGGACTCGTCGGTGTCCAGTCCAACCAGTATCCACGCGCCATGGACTTGGCGCGACGGTTCCGCGCACTCGGCATCAACGTTGCCATCGGCGGATTCCATGTCTCGGGCACGCTTGCCATGCTTCCTGCGATTACCGCGGAGTTGCAGGAGGCGATCGACCTCGGCATCGTCCTTTATGCGGGCGAGGCGGAAGACGGCCTGAAGACGCTGCTCTGCGACGCAGCGAGCGACACTCTGCGCCCCCTCTATAACCATATGGCGAACCTGCCAAATCTGGCTGGAGTGCCGATACCCTACCTTCCTCCCGACCGCATCGCCCGCACGGCTGGACGCATGACAACTTTCGACGCCGGTCGCGGTTGTCCTTTTCAGTGCAGTTTCTGCACCATCATCAATGTTCAGGGGCGAATGTCTCGACGCCGCACGGCAGATGATGTCGAAGCGATCATACGCCGTAATGCGTTAGAGGGCGTGCAAAGCTTCTTCATCACCGACGATAACTTCGCGCGCAACAAGGACTGGGAGGCAATATTTGACCGGCTGATCGCGTTGCGCGAGCAGGAGGGTTTCAGCCTGAAGCTGACCATTCAGGTAGATACCTTATGCCACCGTATTCCCCGCTTCATCGAGAAGGCAGGACGCGCTGGGGTGGTGCGGGTCTTCATCGGCCTGGAGTCCATCAATCCTGACAGCCTGCTCGCAGCCAAGAAGAAACAGAACCGTATCGCCGAGTATCGCGACATGCTGTTGGCTTGGAAGCGCATCCGCGCCGTGATCTGGGCGGGCTACATCATCGGCTTCCCCGCCGATACGCCTGCAACGGTCACGCGGGACATCCGGATTATTCAGAGTGAACTGCCCATCGACTTTCTCGAGTTCTTTGTCCTAACGCCGCTGCCAGGCTCCGAGGACCATCAGAAGCTGGTGCTCGGCGGGGTTGCAATGGATACGGACCTCAACCGCTACGACACATTTCATGTGGTGACGGCGCATGAGAAGATGAGCCGCAGTGAATGGGAACAGACATACTGGACTGCATGGCGAACCTACTACACATATGCGCATATGTGCACATTGATGCGTCGCGCCGCTGCATGTCGTATCTCACTTGGCAAAATGCTGAGCATGCTGGTCAGCTTTTGGAGTCTGAGCCTGACTGAGCACACGCACCCGCTGGAAGGTGGTTACCTGCGTCGCAAAGTGCGCACCGATCGCCGACCAGGCCTGCCTGTCGTGCCTGCTTGGCGCTTCTGGCCGCTGTTCACTATGGACCTTGTGGCGAAGCTTGCGCGCATAGCCATGATGACGGTGCGTCTACTCGTGCTGCGATATCGATTAAAGCATGACTATACGGCACGCGATTACCGTGACCTGGCACTGACACCGGTCCGCGACAGCAGCACGCTGGAGCTATTCACAACCACAGACAGCGCTCGCAGGGCAGCCGGCGCCAAGCTGCGACCACTGACTGTTACTCACTGATACTCGGTGCCACCGCCATTGCGAACGTGCAGCGGAGTGACTGCATGGGCAGGGAAAGCTCCGCCTGATCCTGGTCATTTCTGGGACCGGTGCAAGATCATTTCGGGCGATGCTACGGGTAGTTTTGAGGATTGGCCTTGGCCGAACAGTTGCTGCCAAAAAGCCCGAAGTGTGGGTCCTCGGCTGACGCAACTTGAATGGCCCGTCGCCTTGTCGACCCCACGAGCCCGTGGGCGATAGGCATTCGGTGAGCAATTCAGCGCGAGAGCCGCAACGTCCAAGCGGTTTGCGCCGCGAGGCGATGACCGGCATGTTCGGTATGTCGGTTCACATCGGACCCCTATTGATAATTTGCCGCATCCTGCGCCGCAGCCATTCCATTGAGTTGTCTGCTCCTGTCCTTTCCAGAAATGGTGGACCTAGTGATCCATAGGCCTTCGCCCAGCCGCGGCCAGACTGGCTTGCTGGCCAGCCTTCTATTCTCGATTGCTCTTGTCGCCTGCGGTGCGCCGGTGAAGGTAGAGCGTGTGAACCTCCACACCGCCTACGAAGACCTGAACCGCACCGCTCTCTCCAGCAACCAGCTCAGCGAAACAACCCGCACCGTCCTTCGTCGCGCCGCACTGCTCGACGCCTTTGACGCCCATCCCGACGCCGTCATCGCCGCACTCCGTGCCCAGGCCATCGCCACCGGCATGCACTGGCCTGACCTCTACGCCCTGGCGGAAATGAGCTATCTTGAGGGAAGGCGCACGAAGTCGAAACCCCAGCTGCTGGCCTCGGCGCTCTATGCCTACGCGGTGCTGTTCCCCAGCGGCAACGCCGACAAGCCAAGCCCGTACACCGCGCAGTTCCAGCACGCGACCAACTTCTACAACCTTGCGCTGACACAGGTTCTCAGCGGTGCGGGCGCCGAGGGCGTCGCCAATCTGCAGAGCAGTTGCCACGACCTGCCCTTCGGTACCCTGGACGTGACGGTGGACCAAGCCAACCTGACCTTCGCCGGGCGGACCCTGACCTCATTCGTGCCGACGATGAACCTGGAGGTTGAGGGCTTCAAGAACGATTACCGAAGTGACGGCCTCGGCGCACCGCTCGCCGCCGGTCTCGCGCCGGCACCGCAGCGCGATGTAGGCCTCGTATTACCGGCGACGCTGCGCGTTCCAACCTCCGCCGTGCTGCAAATGGACGACCCGAGGCGGCAACTCGCCTGGTCCGCCCTGACCGCTCGTCTCGCGGTCTATACGATCTATGACACCGACAGCATCCGCATCGGCCAGCAAGAGGTGCCGCTGGAATACGACCAGACCGCGGTGCGCGCACTGTTCGCCGTAGAGGGGAAGGGATGGACCAGGGAACTGTCCGGTCTGCTCAACAACGTACTAGCCAACCCGAACGACCCCACCACGAAGGACCAGCTGTTCGCGCTAGAGCCCCACCGACCCGGCCGCATCCCGGTGGTGCTGGTTCATGGCACCGCCTCCAGTCCATTCCGCTGGGCCGACATGGTCAACGACCTGCTGGAGGACAGGAAAATTCGCGATCACTACGAGTTCTGGTTCTTCACCTACAACACCGGCAACCCGATCCCGATCTCGGCGAACGTGCTGCGCCACTCGCTAGAGGACGCCGTCCGCTCCCTCGGCGGCGTCCAGGCCGACCCGGCACTCGGAAGGATGGTGGTGATCGGCCACAGCCAGGGTGGATTGCTGGCCAAGCTGGTCTCCATCGAGTCCGGCACGAAGATCTGGGACGCGATCAGCGACCGGCCATTGGATGAGCTGAACCTGAAGCCCGAGACCAAGGCGTTGCTGAGGGAGGCGTTGTTCGTCCACCCGCTGCCCTTCGTCGCGACGGTCGTCTTCATCGCAACTCCGCACGGCGGCAGCTACCAGGCCAGTCAGACCATCGTCAGCCTGTTCAGGCGGTTGGTGACGCTGCCAATGACCATTGTCGCCGCCAGCGCCGATATTCTGGCCAACGCCGGCGAGGCTTTGAAGCTGCAAAAGGACCGCCGCACCTTCAACAGCATTGCCGGCATGTCCCCGGGCAACCCGGCAATCGAAGCGCTCCGCGCCATCCCGGTCGCCCCAGGCATTGATGCCCACTCCATCATCCCGACACTGCAGGACGGTCCACTGGACGCCCGCAACGACGGCGTCGTGGAGTACAAGAGCGCCCACATCGACGGGGTGAATTCCGAGACCGTGATCGAACACTCCGATCACTCGACCCAATCAAATCCACTGACTATCCGCGAGATCCGCCGCATTCTGCTCGAGCACGTCGCGAAGTCATGCCCGCGAGGGTGCGAGACGCCGGCGCCAATGGCGGTAGCCCCGGTTGCGCCTACCAATGGACCACGACGGGCGCAGCGGAACTGGATTCCAGTCAGCCAGGTTACGGAATCACAGCGTTGACTCAGCGCACAACCGTGTTGCTACGGATGGGGCGTTGGATTGGCTTCGCTCTGTTAGTGGCTATGGTGCTGCTGATCGGGACGTGGTGCGCGCTAGCAGTTTGGTTCCGCTATCCTGGTGGTGACTTGGTCCGAGGCGCACTCGCTGCGGCGATTACAGTTCTGGCCCTGGCGACGGTGGCGGGTTTTGTGACATCGCGCCGGTGGCTTGCTTTCACTGTCTATGCCCTCGCGGTTGCGCTCGTATTTGCGTGGTGGTCAACAATCCGCCCCTCCAACGATCGGTCCTGGCAACCGGATGTTGCGCGCAATGTCACAGGGACCATCGATAATGATCGCCTCGTCCTTGATAACGTGCGTAACTTCAGTTGGCGTAGTGATCAAGATTTCGATCAGCGTTGGGAGCAGCGGAGCTACAATCTTTCGCAACTTCACGGCGTCGATCTCATTTTGTCGTACTGGAGCGGAGAGGCGATCGCTCACCTCATTGTTGGCTTCGGCTTCAACGATGGCCGGCATCTGGATTTCTCCATTGAAACGCGCAAGGAACGCGGAGAGGAATACTCAACGATTGCCGGGTTCTTTAAGCAGTATGAATTGATCATCATCGCCGCAGACGAACGCGACATCGTGCGGGTGCGGAGCAACGTACGTGGCGAAGACGTGCGGATTTATCACCTACGGATGCCACCAGAGTATGCAAGACAGCTGCTACGAAAGTACGTGGATGACGTGAATGTCCTTTCTCGCGAACCACGCTGGTATAACACCGCCACCGGCAACTGCACGACGCTCGTGTTTGGGATGGTTCATGCGCTGCGTCCGGGACTGCCGCTCGACTACCGCATTCTCCTATCCGGGTATCTGCCCAACTATGCTTACGATCTCGGCGCAACCGATACGAGCATCCCCTTCGAACAACTTCGCGCATTGTCACGGGTCCACGACAAAGCGATGGAGGCTGATGGCGATCCTGATTACTCAAGGCTGATACGACTCGGTATTCCTACGCCGCATTGATGCCAGGTGAGACGGCGCGCCGACGAGCACGCTATACGGCGCACCGTCGGTTAGGGAACCCTGAGTAAGCCGGCTTGACCGGCGTGTGATATGCGAGCTGAGCCGGTCAGGTGTACTATAACGACGGATCGGCTGCCGGATAGTTATGCTGCATATATCTATCGTCTCTACCGCGGCGATCGAACCACTATGCCGATACCGTGTATCGGTGAAGTCAAGCGCTTCCATCCATGCCGACCTCGCACAACTCGCAGCATTCCCCCAAGATGATTAGGCTGCCCTGTAGGCACTGCCGCAAGTGGCGGCAGCAGGCCAGCAATGCCTGGGGGACTTCCGGTCGCCTTCACGAACCCCGGCTACGAGAGGCAATGGCACGGGTGGCCACCGGAATAGGGTTCGCGCAGCGGGAAGCCGAACTGCGCGGCCGCTGAGGGCAGGTTGATGCTTGCCCCGCCGTCTGCGGCACGCAGGAATGGGATGGCGCGACGGGCGCAATGGAACATGCTGGCAGAGTCAATGCGCAGAGTGGCGTCGAGCGCCTCGGGTGTCACATCCTCGACGGGCCTCCAGCTCAGAACGCCCGCCGCTCCACCCTCTTCCCTAGTGAGCCGCCAATGATACGGCCCAATTCTTGGGCCACGCCGCCCTCATCGGATCCGGTCATGCGGCACTGCACCGAGGCGACCCACGCGATTCGCGTGGCCTTGCTTACCGTTGCATCCACCCGCAGGACCAGCAGCGGCGGCGTAGGTCCCGACGGTGACGTCCTCATGCCGGCCGCAGGCATCGGAGGTAGCTCCGGTCGCATCCCACCACCCGCGAGGCCGTTTAACTCGGAATAGGTCCGTTCTGCACGACGACCATCACCTGACGATGCTTCTCCAAGCCGTGACGTTTTCACATGGAGCAATACGTTGGCATCTCGGCCGACTGCGATGCCCGCCTCGCGGACTCCCCCGAGGAACCGATCAGCCAGCATGAGGTTGTGCTCTGACCGATCGCGGATATCGAGGTCGACCACCACCCGCGCGGGCAGAGGCTGCAATGACGTGGCGGCGTAGGTGCCCTGACAGCTCGGTGCAGCACTCGCTGCACCACACGAGACCATGACACTGCCCACCAGCAGCGCAGCATTTCTTGTCGCCGTCCGGTCGCGTTTCAATTCGCCCCTCCATGCCTTCTGATGATACGCCACGTGTCTATCAGCAGCAGGCGGGACACGTGAACCGGCCCAGCCTTCTCGCAATCGGGCCAGGTCACGGCCCCGGCAGTCCGGAACGCAGACTTGCCGCGGCCTCCGGGTAGGCGCTGAGGTTACAGGCGCCGAGTATCAGAGCCGAAACCGTAACACCTATGACTTGATCCCGCCGGCGTGGTCCCTACAGTTGATGCCCATCAGCAATCTCGGATTCGCGGAAAGTGACTATGACAGGCAAGAATGCGTTCTATGCCCAATCTGGCGGAGTTAGCGCTGTTATCAACGCCACGGCCTGTGGCGTCTTGCAAACCGCGCGTCAGAATTCAGACCGGATTCCCAAAGTGCTCGCTGGGCACAACGGCGTCATTGGCGCCCTTACTGAAGATCTGATTGACACAAGCTACGAGTCCGAAGCTGCGATCGCAGCCCTGAGACACACACCGGGGGCTGCATTCGGTTCGTGTCGATACAAGCTGGGGTCCCTTCATGAGCACCGTACGCAGTACGAGCGCTTGGTCGAAGTGTTTCAGGCGCATAACATCGGTTTCTTCTTTTACAATGGGGGAGGCGATTCGCAGGACACTGCGTACAAAGTCAGTCAAATCAGCCGTGAAGTGGCTGACCCGATCGTGTGTGTGGGCATTCCCAAGACTGTGGACAACGACCTTCCAATAACGGATTGTTCTCCAGGCTTTGGCTCAATGGCTAAATATCTCGCGACGTCGATACGCGAGGCCGCGCTCGACCTGGCAGCGATGAGCCGTACATCGAGCAATGTGCTTGTGCTGGAAGTGATGGGCCGACATGCCGGATGGGCGACTGCCGCTTGCGCGCTCGCGGCTGAACGGGAGAGCGATGCTCCACATATCCTGTTACTACCCGAGGTCCCATTCGATGAGGCGCGGTTCCTCGCTAGAGTGGACGCTACCTTGCGACGACAAGGGTACTGCGTTGTCGCCGTATCGGAAGGCGTCAAAGGATCCGACGGACAGTTTCTATCTGCAGGCTCACATGACGCCTTTGGTCACGCGCAACTGGGAGGAGTCGCGCCTGTGATCGCAAACCTGATAACTGCCAAACTTCGAGGCAAATGCCGTTGGGCGGTTCCCGGTCATCTCCAGCGTTCGGCGCGCCACATAGCCTCAGGAACGGACGTTGAGCAGGCTTACGCTGTTGGCCGTGCTGCGGTAGAATTTGCGCTGGCCGGGAGAAACGCTGTGATGCCGGCGATACGCCGGCTCAGCGACATGCCGTATCGCTGGGACATTTTTGATGTCCCGCTCTCAGCTGTTGCCAACAAGGAAAAGATGTTGCCTGCTGAATTCATCAGGACCGATGGCTTCGGAATCACTGACGCCGCCCGGCACTACTTGGCCCCACTGATCAGTGGAGAAGCCTATCCACCGTATCGGAATGGTCTGCCGGATTATGCGACATTGCAGAAGGTGCGGGCGCCAAAGAAATTGGCCAATGTTTTTGTGGTTTGAATGGCGTGGCACACGCATAGCGACAAAGGATAAGGCCTGTAGCTTCGCCCGGTTTGCCATGGACGCGGAGCCGGTCAGTTTACGCATCTTGAGGCATGCTGGACGGACACGGGCGCAGAACGTGCACACCTCCATCTGGGTTTGCAGCAATTCTGCCATCGCGGCTGCACGCTGTAGCCCGGGTGGGGTTGTCCATATCTCAACTTGCAGGTCGACTTGGACGACCCGGGCTACAGCAACCTTGTCTTCGATGTCCTCCAAGCGGCTCACGGCTTCTGTTGGCCATCGCTCGATCGTCACGATGGACCCGTCTGCCTCCACCCGGGTAGCGTGCTCTAAGCCGAGGTATCACGGTGTAGCCGGCCACGGCCGGATAAAGGCGCGGCTGAACTGCGATCCTGCTGGGCTGTACCTACCTAAGCAGGCCCCATCCGCCTATTTCCCGCCGCTCAATACCTTACGTCGACACGAACCTCGCAATTAGTGACGGTGAACTGGTTTACGAAAAATGGCTCGATAAGGGACATCCCGTCTCTGCGCTGTTTGGTATCCCAGAAAGTACGCATGTCCTCGGCACTCTCCCATTGTGATATCGAATATCCAGCATCAGGATCGTTCTCATCCCGGATGAGCCACTGGCCTTGCAGCCCCTTCGGTTCGCCACGAATTTCCAGTGCCTTTTTGAAAGCCGCCTCGAATGCGTCCCACTGACCCGGTAGGACTTTGCCCCAGATGATTCGCATATACATTGTTGTGCCTCCCTCATTGAGTGCGTTGCAAAGTCAGAGCAATGCACGTTGGAAACGCTCTTCATTTCACCGAGCAGTTACGTTTACCCGAAACTACCTCCGACCGGACCTGAGCATCAATAGACAACCCCTCCCGCAATGCGGCAGCTTGTGGGCATAACAGGGCGGCCGTTACCGTTGCACGCAAAAGCACAGGGCTTTGCTCGATGCGCGGATGGTTGCATACATTAGTTTTGGTCCAGCGAGGTCGACAGCGCTGCAGCCTTAGACTAATGGGACACTGGGCGACAGACGCGGTCGGCCATCCGGTTCTTTTTGTCCTGCTTGACCAGGCTATTCTTCCAAGATGAAGGTCACTTCCATGGTGACTCGATACTCATCTACTTTGCCGTTCCGCACGCTCGCCTTTTGCTCGGTCACATGAACCCCCGTGATTGCACGTAGCGTTTTTGCGGCGCGCGCCACACCTTCCTGGACTGCGGCATCGAAGCTTCTTGGAGAAGCCGCAGTGATTTTGGATACGCTTGCTACTGCCATCTTCGCCTCCCTGGTCGATCGACTGCCAGCTACAGCCATTCAGGCACATAAGCAGCCGCAAGCTGGTTGCCAATGAGCCGCAGCCCCGCTCTCGGACTACAGGCGGCTGCCTGAGCCATCATGGCAACACCGGCTCTCGCAGCGGCGCGCAACAGGACGCCTAGCGAGACGGTCAGCGACCGTGCAGCCAGGCCAGGCCCCTCAGTACAGGCCACGGCAACCCGGTCGCAGGCCCCCAACATAGCTGACTCACCAACGGCGGTCTGTGAGTAGTTGTCCGCATCCGTCGCGCTGTCCACCAGACTTGCCACCAATGGTGCGGGCATGTCCGCGGCATTTTGAATTCGCTTCCCGCACTCGGCGGGAGCCACACGCCAATATTGCTTGCGGACGGACAGACGCGAGCCTAGGTTAGCATCAAACAGACGCCGCCGACGAAGGCGCAGCGCACTAAACAGGGAAGGAAAGCGGCATGGGATCCCTTAGCCGTCGTTCGGTGATTCGTGCATCTTTGGGACTGGCCGCAAGCGGAAGTCTTGCACGACCCCACATCGCCAGGGCAGCGGCCACGACGGCGACGGTGTGGTGGATACAAGGCTTCGTTCAGGAGGAGGACATCGCCTTTCGTAAGACCGTCACCGAATACCAGAAGATCAGCGGCAATACGCTCGACTTCAGCATCATCCCCTTCGCGCCAATGCGGCAGAAGATTGTCTCGGCGGTGACGAGTGGCCTAGTCCCCGATCTGTTCCAGAACACTCCGGGCGAGATCATCGCGTTGTATGCGTGGGATAACAAACTGCTCGACTTGAGTGATGTCATCGAGACGCAACGCAAGGAGTACACCGAGACTGCACTGCTATCGGCCTATTGCTATAACAGCATCGAGAAGCGGCGCGGCTACTATGGGGTGCCGTATACGACAGGCGTTTTGCCGAACCACATCTGGCGGTCGCTGGTTGAGAAGGCTGGCTGCAAGATCGAGGACATCCCGAAGACCTGGGATGCCTACTACGACTTCTTCAAAGATGTACAAAAGGGATTGCGGGCACGGGGCGAGCGGAAGGTGTATGGCCTGGGATTCCAGGTTACCACCAATGGCGTTGATCCGATGAATCTGTTCAATTACTTCCTGATCGCCAACGGCGGACAGAACATCGTCAGCAAGGACGGCAGGCTGCATCTCGACGACCCCGCGGTGCGCGAGGCGGCGATAAAGGCACTGACCTATCCGGCCATGGCTTACAAAGAAGGTTATGTGCCGCCTGGGGCGATCAACTGGAACGACGCGGATGACAACAACGCGTTCCATGCGAAGCAGATCGTGATGGATCTCGACGGGACGATCTCAACCGAGGTCGCCGTCATTCACAACGAGGACGAATACAAGGACATCGTGACCATGGGCCTGCCGCTAGGCAATGACGGCAAGCCGGTGCCGAGCCAGGCTGGCAACGCCTGCGGCTTAATCCCCAAGGGCGCCAAGAACGTCGAAGTGGCGAAGGACTTCCTTAGGTATTTCATACAGCCGGCGGTCTCCAACGAATATCTGAAGACCGGTCTGGGCCGCAACATCCCCGCCATGCCGTCGATCGCGAAGAATGACCCATGGTGGCTCGACCCGGCGGATCAGCACCGGGTCGCCTATGTCACGCAAGGCTTGCTCGGCCCGACCATCCCGAATTTCTGGGTCTTTAATCCAGCCTATGCCCAGGTGCAGAACGAGCATGTCTGGAGCGTCGCCTGGACCGACGTCATGACTGGCGGAATGACCCCCCAGGCAGCCGCGGAGAAGGCGTTCAAGCGGGTGGAGGAGATTTTCGCGCGATATCCGGTGGCCCAGAGCTGAGCGGTCGACATGGCCAGCGCATCTGTCACCCTCATCGGCCGCCCCGCAGCCGGGCGTCAGTCGCTGTGGCGCTACTGGCAAGGGGGCTTGCACGGTTCCGAGTTCGTCTGGGCGGTGGCTTTTATTGTGCCCTATATCGGTGTCTTCCTCGCCTTCGTGATCTACCCCGTGCTATATGGCGCATGGATGGGCAGCTCGCCCCATCTGTACAGTGAGCTGTTCAGCGATCCGATCTACCAGCAGACCCTGGTCAACACCCTGCTGTTTCTCGCCTTTGGCGTCAACCTTAAACTGTTCCTCGCACTGTTGCTGTCCGGCTTCTTCATGCAGCCCGGCTGGTGGATCAAGACGCTGCTGGTGATCTTCGTCCTGCCTTGGGCGATCCCGGCATTGCCGAGCTTTATATCGATCCATTGGATGCTGAACGGCGAGTGGGGACTGCTTAATAACACTCTCTATATCCTGTTCGGAATCGAAGGCCCTTCGTGGCTGAACCAGCGCTGGTTTGCCCTTGGCTCCGCCATCGCCTCGCACATTTGGAAATGGCTGCCGTTCTGGACTGTTATCCTGCTTGCGGGCAGAATGTCACTCCCGCAAGAGGTAATGGATGCCGCCAAGGTCGACGGCGCCACCGGGCTGCGTAGCTTCGCCTACGTGACTTTTCCGATGCTGGCCAACCTCTACCTTGTTCTGACGCTGCTTGCGACGATCTTCTTACTCGGCGATTTCAACTCGGTGTTCTTCGTCAGCGGCGGCGGGCCGGCCAACTCGACGCACGTGCTGGCCACCCTGGGCATCCGCGATGCCTATGACATGGGCCATCCGGAACTCGGGGTCGCAGCGGTGATGTCGGCGCTACCCTTGATGATTCCGCTCGTGATCATACTCATGCGCAAGCTCCGCACCGCGGAGGTCCAGCTGTGAGCGCGACTACCGTGAGCGCTGCCCACGCGGTACCCTATTCCGCACGTCGGAAGGGCCGCGCCGCGCGGCGACGTCGCTGGCTAATCAGGGTGGCAACGCTGCTGCTGAGCGTCGTGATCCTCGTGTGGACGATCATGCCGATCTACAACATGGTCATGGTCGCGCTCGAGGCCGAGGGCGATGTGTTCGGCGAACATATCTGGCCGCCGAAACCATCGCCCCGCAGCTTCTGGATCGTCGTCAGCCAGGGCTATTGGTATCTGGAGTATTTCTGGCACCAGTTCGGCAACAGCGTTTTCATCGCCGTCATGACAACTCTGCTGGTTCTGTCGATCGGGTCGCTGACGAGCTTCTCGGTCGCCAGAATGCGCCTAAAGAACGGTTGGCTCATCACCAACGCGGCGCTGTTGACCTATGTGATCCCAGCCTCCTTCCTGGCCATCCCGTTCTATCTGATCATGAATCACTACGGACTGCACGACAACCCATGGTCGGTCATCGCCGCGCTGGTTACCTTCGCCACACCCTATGCAATCTTCATCTTCCAGGAGTACGGCCGGAGCATTCCGCTGGAACTGGATGAATCGGCGCGCATCGATGGCGCCTCGCCGGTGCAAGTTTATTTTCGTATCTACCTGCCGCTGATGGCCCCCGCACTGGTGGCGGTCGGCACCTATGCACTGCTGCTGGCATGGAACGAGTATCTATACCAGTTTCTGTTGCTCTCGAACAAGCGCAGCATGACAGTTCCTGTAGCGCTCGCCCAGTTCACCAACAGCGATCAAGCACCTTGGAACTACATGATGGCGACCGCAATCATCTATGCTCTTCCGCCAGTGGCAACTTATTATGCATTCCGCCGCCGCATGTCCTCGGGCCTTACCATGGGTGGTGTGAAGGGCTGAGTCCTATCCAGCAGCACCCCAGAGAGTCAGGCCCGTTGTCACGTACCGGCGAAGGACGAAAAACAGCGCAAGAGGTGGCAGAGCATAGACAATTGCGGCCGCCATCATTGCGTTCCACTGTACGTCGGCATCAGTGAACAAGTGAGCCTGCATGACGGAAGCGCTGATGTTTTGCGGGGACAACAGCACGAATTGATATACATAATCATTCCACGACATCAGCATCGAGTAGATGGCAATGGCGGCCGCAGACCGTAAACACCATCGCCAGCCACCGCGACCGCATCGTCAAGACCAGCACATTCACCGCCACCATCCTTGCATCTAAGGGAGCGACGTGCGGGCTATCAGGTCCTCATCGCTGCGTCGGAGGTCTAGCAAATCGAGCTTGCAGGCATTGTGTCTATCGGTTCCACGGGGAAAGCCGAACTTCATGCAAAGCTGTTCGTCCTCGTAATCGACTTGACTTGCGGCACTGCGTTCCGTCTGGATGATGAGTGCACGCCAAAAGGCGATGGAGACGACGCAAAGGAGAACAGGTAGAAGGATTATGAACACGTTGTGCCACATCAGGGTTCGTAACCGCCGTCGCCGAAGTGGGACAATCTGCCAGACTTGGTTCATAACGTTTCTTCCCGCGTATCCAGGCTGATAGCTTAGCTTTGGCTTCCACTTTCGTTGATCACTTCGCCATTTGCTAACCAAGGCGATGGTCCTCGGCCGATTAACTCAACTCTCCGGTGCTTTCACAAAGCACAATATCCCCGACCATGGCAGCCAGCAGACCACCGCACGTCCCGTTGGGTTATCTGGCTGATCAACCACCGTTTCAGGCGGAACCGCGATCCACTTGCCCTCTACAAGTGCCTCGTAATGACTGCTAACGATCCTGGACTCCGTTTGGCGACAGTCCGATATATCGCAGCATGGCAAACCAGTTCCCGGTTGATGCAGATGCTCAAACCAAAGGCCATAGATGAGGTTCGCATTCTCGGGTGGTCGCGCGTAAGAAGCTGTCCCTGAGACAACAACCAGCGAAACCAGCACCACCGCAGACGCCCGAATCGACGAGCCTAGTTCAGCTTGCTGGCTCATCGTGCCAGCTCCGGCGCGGCTGCTTCGCTCGGGCGAGCCATCATCTTATCTCCAACGTTGTGGGAGGGATTCGCGTAACGCTTGGCGAGCGTCCTACCGGAACGACGTTCATCCCGTTGTTAGACCAGGCTCGAGTGCAGCATAGTGACCCCAGTCACTGACAGGGCGGTTGCGAAGACGCGGCTCAACAGCTCGGCGGACACGACCGGGGCCAGTCGCGCACCAAGCCAAGCCGCGACCGCCTGGGCCGGAGCGATGCAAGCCCACATCGTGATATCGATGCTGCCCAGTTCGAGTGGGTGATTCGCTTTCGACGCCAGAGCCGCTGCGATTGTGGCTGGCACGCTCACCACGACGCCTGCTGCGGCTGCCCGACCGATGCTCTTGTGGATCGGCAACCCGGACAGTGTCATCACGATGTTCGTCAGGATGCCGCCGCCGATCCCGGCAAACCCTGAGGAAATCCCGATACCGGCGGCCGCCAGATGCCGAAACGTATCACCCGGCGGTCGTTCAGCCAGCGGCCGAAATCGTTGTGGGAACGCGAACCTCACCGCGAAAATCAGACAGAGCAGAGCAAATGTCGCGGTCATGAAGGTCCCACGCACATGGGGTGCAGCGATCTGAGCCGCTACGACGCCAATGGCGATGCCAGGACCCCAGTCTCTCAGGAAAGCGAAGTCAGTGTTGCCCGCACGCCGATGCGTCAGAAACGACACGATCGCCGCTGGCAGGATTGCCGCTAGAGACGTCGCAACAGCAACGTGTACTGCCTCGTCCGGCGCTGCGCCGCTGCTTAACAGTCCGTAATAGACGACAGGGACAACAACGATCCCGCCACCTATCCCTATCAGGCCCGCGAGCATTCCAGCGCCTGCGCCAGCGGCGGAGCCGAGCACTATCAACGCTAAAATATTCAACCGGCGCTCTGTTTACGGAAGAGCACGGGCAACAGAACCGCCGCAAGCAGACCATGGGCCAAGAACATGACGCCCTCCCACCTGACTGCTGCCGACATTGCCTCACTCAGCACCGTGACCATTGTGATGATTTCATTCACACCTGCCCGGCCCCTTCGTGGTCTACATCGCGGGTGTGGCGTCTCTTACTTCAGTGCTGGCGGCTAGGTCTTCTCGTTCAGCGCAGCCAGGATTCTCATTCGGCGCAAAAAACGTGCCCGAGCCGCGCACGGCACGATCGCTTGCCGCAACCGAACCCGATGCAATACTGTTCGCGGCGTGCGCATGAGCACGGACACGGACCAGGACCGAGCGGCAGCCGGTCGGACCGAGAGGAGCGGACAACCGCGCTTGGCATCGACGCGGTCGGGTACGCGCCGATTGAAGCAGCGATAACCACCACAACTCTGGCAGTCGATCATATCGGCGAAACCCACCGCTTCGCGTACTTCCGCGAGGCGTACAGCCAGGGCACGTCCGGTGTGACGGGGGAGCTCGCCCGACAGGGAGCAGCTTCGTGGAGCACGTATTGGGCCGGCGGCTGGAAGAATGCCGTGCTGCGCTGGAAAGCCGATCGAGCATAGCCCGGTCCGTCACCGACAACGCCTACGCGTGGGGGTTCAACAGCCTCGCCTCGTTCTATCGGGCTTTCGGCCAACGCTTCGGCGTCAGTCCTGGCATGGTGCGTCGCGGCTGATCTGTCGGGCGGGGAGCCTTCGGAGCCGCAAGCCCTTGGTAGCCCCCAGCGAATGCCGCGAGGGCATGAGTTCAGGCGGCGACGGCAGCCATGATTCCCCAGTGCCAGGGGAGCAGTGATCGAGGCGTGAGGTGATCGCGGGTCCTGCCGGCCATGGCGACGTCGGCATGCGTGGACATCTTGCTGGCGCGGAGCGCATCGAGCTCTCCAGGGAAGCGATCCGTGGAGCCGCGTGCTGTTGGCGCACGGCGAGGCGCTGGAGCGGCAGCATGCCCTTGATGCGGTCGCCGCCATGCCGCACTGCGTGAACGCTGGTGGCCATGGCTGCTTTCAGCCAGTTCGCCATGGCGACTGATCGACGGGGATGGGCGCCAAGCAGTAGCAAGCCGGAGTTCTCCACAAGGAGCTTCCAGAATGCTCCTACCGCTCGACCTCTAACGGCTGACTTGGCTTGCCAACGTGGCCACCCCCCACCCAGTATCCGCTTGGCATGTGGGCAGCGTCAGATCATGCTGCGCTCATCCCGCCCGCGTTCCGCGCGCTTGGGACAAATAAGCCGTTGATCAAGACAATAAGCGGACCGGCAACAGAACAGGGAGCTTCCAATAACACGTCTGACGCGACGTACAATCCTTGCCGCCGCACCGGGTGTGCTTGCCGGCGCGGCGCTGCGTGCCCGAGCGGCCAAGAAATATGGGCCGGGTGTTACCGACACCGAGATCAAGATCGGCAACACCGGTCCCTATAGCGGGCCGCTCGCAAACGGCAGCCCGTTCCCA
>JAMXLO010000032.1 GCA_024280945.1 Acetobacteraceae bacterium | reverse complement strand
TGGGAACGGGCTGCCGTTTGCGAGCGGCCCGCTATAGGGACCGGTGTTGCCGATCTTGATCTCGGTGTCGGTAACACCCGGCCCATATTTCTTGGCCGCTCGGGCACGCAGCGCCGCGCCGGCAAGCGCACCCGGTGCGGCGGCAAGGATTGTACGTCGCGTCAGACGTGTCATTGGAAGCTCCCTGTTCTGTTGCCGGTCCGCTTATTGTCTTGATCAACGGCTTATTTGTCCCAAGCGCGCGGAACACGGGCGGGATGAGCGCAGCATGATCTGACGCTGCCCACATGCCAAGCGGATACTAGGTGGGGGAATGGCCACGTTGGCAGGCCAAGTCAGCCGTTAGAGGTCGAGCGGTAAGAGCATTCTGGAAGCTCCTTGTGGAGCACTCCGGCTTGCTACTGCTTGGCGCCCATTACGGCCGCTCTGAGCGGCGTGGCAGCACCCTCGAAGCAGACATTCCCAAAGGCGCGTTGGCAGACCGGGACGGGTGGTAGCATGAACCCGCTTCGCGCGAACGAGTAAAGGCTCAGCTGGCACGCCTTGATTGAGCACGGCGCGAGTGCGGGCTGAGCGTTTCGGCTTCCTTCAACCTAGAGGAGCCGACTGATGGACGAGCCCATTCGCACCACTACGCCAGCTCCTGACCGACGGTTCCAGATCGAGCATTGCGATGCCGGCGTGCGGCGTCGACCATGAACAGCATCGTGTCGGCGTTGCGGTTCTCCTTCACGCAAACCATCGATCGGCCAAACCTGGCCCGTAAGCTGATCCGGACGGTTACATCCGCGCAACCTGCCAGTAGTGCTCAGCGGGGACAAGGTCGCGCGACTGCTCAACGCAACCACCTGCCTCAAGCATCAGGGGGCCCTGTGGCTCAGCAGCGCCGTCCAGCCTTGTCATCGTCTTCCATAGTCGTCTTGCAGTCGCTCGATGTCGCTCTCGTCGAGACGCTCGCCGTGCTGAACCTCGATGAACACCAGGTCCTCGGTGCTGGGGTTTTCGATACGATGCGCGTCGCCCCGGCCGATCGCGACATGTCCGCCAGGCGAAAGAAGGATTATCTCCGTGCCGCGCGTCACCCGCGCCAGGCCACCGACGATGGCCCAGTGTTCGGCGCGGAAGGCGTGCCGTTGGAGTGACACGCGCTGTCCGGGCCGCACGACGATGCGCTTCACCGCATAGTTGGGGCCGACAGCGATGATCTCCCAAGTGCCCCACGGACGCTCGTCCCGCTGACCAACGACATATTCCGTAGACATCCGCCCTCTCCCATTCAACAGCGCGGCAGATTGACAGGCGTGGCGATGATCGCAGAGAGTTCTGCGGCAAGCCAAAACGTTTTGGAGGGCGCCGTCGCCGATGTCAATTCGGAGCCTTGCGAGCCGGTTAGGGTTGTCGATCACGACCGTCTCGCGCGCCCTGGCTGGATACCCGGACGTGGCTGCCGCGACGCGCGAGCGCGTCCAACGTGAGGCTGAGCGTTCGGGTTATCGCCCCAACCATGTAGCTCGACGGCTGCGTACCGGCCGTAGTGGCACCGTCGGTATCGTTGTGCCGTCGGAGCAGGGCACCTTTGATCAATTCTTTCTGGCGATGTTGGGCGCGATCGGGCCATTGCTGTCGCGTGCCGGCCTCGATCTGGTGCTGATGGGTGCGCCGCCAGGGAAGGCGGAGATGCACGCATATCGCCATTTGGTCGAACACCATCGGGTCGATGGAATTCTGTTGGCACGCACGCGCCGCGATGATCCACGAATCAGTTATCTGCTGAAGCATGGTGTGCCGTTCGTCGCACACGGGCGCAGTGAAACCCGTAGCAGCTTCGCGTCCTTGGATATCGATGGCGAGACTGCGTTTGCAACGGCGACGGAGCGGCTTCTCGGCTTTGGGCATAGCCAAATCGGCCTGATCAACGCTCCTGAACAATACATGTTCGCGCACCATCGCGCGATAGGCTGGCAGCGTGCCTTGACTGCGGTTGGGTTGCCGCAAGGACCGGTGCTGCGGGGAGAAGCGACGGAAGAGAGCGGCCATCGGCTGATGAGCGCGCTGTTGCAATCGGAACGGCTGCCGACAGCAGTGCTGTGTGCTACCGACCGCATGGCGGTTGGCGCGCTGCACGCGATTGCCTCGGCCGGGTTGCGTGCAGGACGCGACGTTTCTGTCATTGGCTACGACGATCTGCCGATGGCGGGCTACACCGATCCGCCGCTCACGACATTCGAGCAGCCGATTGCGCGCATGGCGCAGCGGATGGTGGAGATGCTTCTGGCGTTGCTCGACGGCGCCGATCCGTCGCAGCTGCGCGAGGTCTGGACACCAAGGCTGATTGCACGCCAATCCGACGGCCCGGCACCAAAGAGAATGAGGCGCGCTGGAAAGCGCGCGAATGGAGGAAGATATGTTCAAGAAGCTCGCCATCCTGAGTGGAGCGATAATCCTCAGCTTCACGATAGCTGAGGCGCGCGCCGACGAGCTGAACTTTCTTTCCACTCAAATGCGTCCTCTGGAAGAGGCGCAGAAGGCGCGCGCGCAAATTCTGAAAGGCTCGCCGGTGCCGGTTGCGTATCTGCCCGAGGAACCACCGCAATTACCCATTCATTTGCGGGCTGATGAGCAGGGTGCTCACACGATCAGCCTGGTCGGCGCGCTGCATGGCGAACTGGCGCCACTGGCGTCGATGCTGCAGCCGCTTGATCAAGAGGACAAACTGATCACCCAGAGCGGGGTTCCCGAGCATGTCGCCAAGCTGGCCAAGCTTGGCACCGACCACCTGATGTATGTGCCGTGGATGCAGGCGACCTACATCATGGCGGCCAACAAGAAGGCGCTGCCGTACCTGCCGGCAGGCGCGAACCTTAACACGCTGACCTATGCTCAGCTTAGCGAATGGGCCGCAAACGCCGAGAAGGCCACTGGTCAGCGCGTTCTGGGCTTTCCTGCCGGGCCGACGGGTCTAATGGCGCGGTTCCTTGAAGGCTACCTGCTGCCCTCTTATACCGGCGGCGTTGTGGTGGGGTACCGTTCCGCTGATGCTGTGTCGATGTGGGACGCCTATAAGGCACTGTGGATGCACGTCAGTCCCAACTCGACCAACTACAATTTCATGCAAGAGCCGCTGCTTTCAGGCGATGTGCTGATCGCCTGGGATCATGTGGCGCGACTGCAGAATGCGTTCCGCAGCAAACCGGATGACTTCGTGGCGTTCCCTGCGCCGGCCGGGCCGAAAGGACGTGCGTTCATGCCCGTGCTGGTTGGTGTGGCGGTGCCGAAGACGGCACCAAACACGTCCGGCGCATTGCAGGTTATCGACTATCTGCTGAAGCCGGAGACGCAGATCACTACATTGCGGGCGAGCAGCTTCTTCCCGGTGGTGCAGGTCGCATTGCCGGAGGACCTGGACCCCGGCCTGAAACTTGAAGGAGCGGCTGTGGCAGCGCAGCAGGGCGCAAAGGACGCGCTGCCGACACTGCTTCCGGTCGGGCTTGGCTCGCACGGTGGCGAATTCGACAAGATATTTGTCGATACCTTCCAGCGTGTAGTGCTGCGTAACCAGCCAGTGAAGCAGGTGCTCAACCGCGAAGCCGAGGATATGCAGCGGGTGCTGGATACGGCGAAAGCGCCGTGCTGGTCGCCGGATCCGGCGAGCGAGGGAACGTGTAAAGTCAAGTAACGACCGGTAATTGGCGATGCGTGGCCAGACCCTGCGACCTTATCTGCTGATCATGCCGTCGCTGGCATTCCTGCTGCTGCTGTTTTTCGTCCCGCTAGTGCAGACGGTAGCGCTCGCGTTTTCCACAACGACCGGGACCGGTGTGGGAAATTTCGTGCAGATGCTGGATGACCTGGACTTCAGGGACTCGGTGCGCAACACGTTCGGGCTGGTGCTCTGCGTGGTGCCGTTGCAGCTGCTGGCGGCGCTGGGCATGTCGATGATGTTGCGGCATGTCCGCTGGGGACGTGACATCATTTTGTGGATCTGGACGATACCGCTGGGCATTTCGGACCTGGCAGCAGGCCTGGTCTGGCTGGCGATCCTTACCGACAAGGGCTACCTGAACACTATCCTCTTCGAAGTTGGGGTGATTTCCGGGCCGCAAAGCTGGCTCACCTATGAGACTCCAGGAGCTCTTTTCCTGGCGATCCTTACCGCTGAATTTTGGCGAGCCACAGCGATCGTGTTTGTTGTTCTCGTTGCCGGCGTGCAGTTGATCCCAAGGGAATACGAGGAGGCCGCCAGCGTATTCGGCGCCACCGCGTGGCAGCGGTTCCGGCGCGTGACGCTGCCACTGCTGAGGCCCTCGATTCAGACAGCGTTGATCCTGCGCACCGTCTTGGCCTTCGAGGCGTTCGCTGTCGTGCTCGCCGTCGGCGGACGAAACTTTCCTGTCTTGGTCAGTCAGGCCTATCTCTGGCAATTCACCAACCAGAACTACAATGTCGCGGCCTGCTATGCGGTGCTTGTTACGTTGGTTTCGCTGGCAGCGACATTGGTGATCCTGATCGCCCTCAGGCCGCGCGCAGGAGAGTCGGCATGATCGGATCGCGTCGCGTGCTGTTGATTTCCGGTGTGCTGATGATCTGCGCCTGGACTTTGGTGCCGATTTACCTGGTGGCGCTTGGCGGTGTTGGCGGAGCGTCAACGATCTATGCATGGCCGAAGCCGTTCTGGCCGGCCAGCTTGTCGATTGGCAATTTCACCGCGTTCCTGCAGATCGAGGGAATCTGGGCGGCAATGTTACGCAGCGTTGAGGTCGCCGTGCTGTGCATGATCTTGTCGCTGCTGCTTGGCGCGCCTGCCGGCTATGCACTGGCACGCTTCGCCTTTCGAGGCGCGAATCTGTATCGGCTGATGATCCTGATGACGCGGGCGTTTCCCGTGGGCATCCTGGCGCTCCCTCTTGCGGTCAGCTTTGTGCGGCTGGGTATCTACGACACGGTGTTCGGCGTGGCGCTGATGCACACCGCGCTCGCACTGCCGTTCGCCGTGCTGGTGACCGCCAGCCTGTTCGTCGGCATTCCGCGTGAATTGGAGGAAGCTGCCTGGGTGTTCGGCTGTTCCGGTCCCGGCGCGTTCCGGCGTGTGGTCATGCCGCTGGCGATTCCTGGCATTGCCGCGACCGCCATTTTTGCTTTCGTGATTTCGTGGAACGAAGTGTTCGCCGCGTCTGTCCTGACAGTCCGAAACAAGACGCTGACGGCCGACCTGCTGACGCTGTTATCAGAAGCGCCGCTGCAATCGCAGCTTGCCGGCGGCCTGCTGCTGATCCTGCCGTCTGTGCTTTTCATTTTTTTCGTGCGCCGCTACCTGTTCGCCCTGTGGGGCGTCGCCAGTCGATGATCGGGCCTTGAAAATGGCGGATATACGCATTGAGTCTGTCACCAAATACTATGGCTCACAGGCGGCCTTGCGCGGCGTTTCGCTGGATGTACACAACGGCGAGTTTGTCGCTCTGTTAGGGCCATCTGGCTGCGGCAAGACTACCTTGCTGCGTGCCGTGGCCGGGCTCGATCGGCAGACCAATGGACGCATTGAAATCGGCGGACGTGATGTCTCCGATCTGCCGCCAAGGTCGCGCGGGCTCGCCATGGTGTTTCAGAACTACGCGGTGTTCCCGCATCTGCGTGTGCGCGACAATATAGCGTTTGGTCTGCTAATGACTGGCACGGCGAAGGATCGCATTGAACGCCAGGTCGCGCGCGCGGCAGCGCTGATGCATATCGAGGCGCTGCTCGATCGTTATCCGGTGCAGCTGTCCGGCGGGCAGCGTCAGCGTGTTGCGGTGGCGCGCGCGCTCGCCGTGGAGCCGGCTGTGCTGCTGATGGATGAGCCGCTGTCGAATCTGGATGCACTGCTGCGTCTGGAAATGCGCACCGAGTTGAAAGCGGTACTGGCGTCGGCGCGCACGACGACCTTGTATGTGACGCATGACCAGACGGAAGCCATGGGGCTGGCGGATCGCATCGCCATCATGCATGAGGGCCGCATCGAGCAGATCGGATCGCCGCTGGAAATTTACCGCCAGCCAAAGTCGATTTTCGTCGGTGGTTTCATTGGCAATCCACCGATGAATTTCCTCCGTCTTCCGGTCAGCGGCAGCGTCGTACGGCTGGGCACGCTGATCTTGAACCCACCGGCAGGGATCAACGGGCCGGTCATGCTGGGGATCAGGCCGGAAGATCTGGAAGTCGCTGAGACCGGAGCTGGTTTTGCATTTCGTGTTCACGTGCCGGAGCCGCTTGGTCCGCACATATTGCTGACCGGCGATGTGGAAGGTCAGAGCATGCGTGTGGCGGTGGCACCAGACCGCGTGATGCAGCCGGGCGATGTGGTCATGTTGCGGCCGAACACCGCTCGACTTTCCTGGATGAACCCCGATACAGGCCTGGCTTTGGAGAATTCATGACTGATTTAATCGAACAGGCGCGAGCCATTCTCCGAGGCAATGATCGTGGCGGCTATACGGTGCCGACGCACCGGCTTTATCCATTCCAGTGGAACTGGGATTCGGCGTTCGTTGCCATGGGTTGGGCGACGTTTGACGAGGCGCGTGGCTTCACCGAGGTGGAGCGACTGCTCGAAGGTCAATGGGACGATGGGCTTGTGCCGCAGATCGTGTTCCATGCGCCGTCTGACGATTATTTCCCTGGTCCCGCTGTATGGGGCGTTGACCATACGCCCCCGACCTCGGGGATTACGCAGCCGCCGGTGCTGGCGAGTGCCGTGCGGCACATGCTTGAACGCTCGCAGGATCGCGCGGCGGCCGAGGCACGCGTAGCGGCGATTTATCCGCGACTGGTCGCGTACCATCGTTGGTGGCCGCGGGCGCGGGACCCCAATGGCAGCGGCTTGGTGTCGACGATGCATCCGTGGGAGACGGGCATGGACAACAGCCCTGCCTGGGACGCTGCGCTGGCTCGCGTGCCGGCGACGACAATCACGGCAGTACAGCGACGCGATACGACGCATGTCGATGCAACGATGCGGCCGCGCGCTGAAGAGTACCAGCGTTTCATTCACCTCGTGGACCTGTTTCGTGATGTGCACTGGCAGCCCGAGAAGATGTTGGCTGCATCGCCGTTCCGGGTGGCGGACATTGGCACGAACTCTATCCTGCTGCGTGCCGAACGTGACCTGTCGGTGCTCGCCCAGCGATTTGGCCAAATGGGGGACGGTGGGGAGATTGCTGCACGCAGCGAACGCATGCAATCTGCGATCGAAAAACTGTGGGACACACAGCTTGGGCTGTTCCACTCGCTCGATTTGATCGCCGACAGTCCGATAGGCGTAGCCACATCGGGTGGACTGTTGCCGCTGTATGCTGACGTAGCGAATGCATCTCGCGCTGCGGCTATGACGGCGATGCTGCGACGATGGGCGGGACAGGTCCGCTACCTCGTGCCGTCAACCGCTCCCAATGATCCGCGCTTCGATGCGCTGCGCTATTGGCGCGGCCCAGTGTGGGCGGTAGTGAACTGGATGATCGCCGAGGGCGCGGCACGCGCCGGTCAACCCGGCTTAGCCGCGGACTTACGCAGCGGCACACGGGACATGATCGCAAACGGCGGGTTCAGCGAGTATTTCGACCCGCGAGATGGAGGAGGCATCGGGGGCGAGGATTTCTCCTGGACCGCCGCGATTTATCTATTGCTTGGCTAAACTTGTGAGCGGAGGCCTTGCAACTTTGCAACTCGGGACATCGGCGATTGGGATCCGCTGCGGAAGAGCTGCGTCGCCAATGCAATGACAGCCATCGGCGCAAGACCGGCGGCACGACCCGGAGCCGAATGTTCGCTTGCGGAATGGCCTGTTTGAGCAGGTTCCGACCAGGTCGGGTCGAGAGCCGTCATCGGGCGGAACGCGCCGCTGGTTCGAAGGTTGCGTCCTTCATCAAACGGAGCTGGCCGATCGGTTCTGTCAGGTTTCGAGCCTGTTGGAGGAGCAATTCTCAGCTGCAGAGCTTCCCGGTCAAGCAGCTTCGAGGATACCGAGTGCGAGGGCTGTCCGACGCATGTACTGAAAGCGCCGTGTAGCGGCGGGAACATGTTGGCACATACGAGATCGAGAGCGCAGGAAGTTCCGGAGTTCGTCGTGGCCGCGGCAAAACCGTCTTGCTGACGGGACGCTCTTGAAGCCGAGCATCGGTCGACATCGGCCCTTGACGCCACGATGATCCTGCTCGAGGCGATTGTTGAGATAGCAGTTCGTCCGATGCCGTACGCGGCTGCCGAGCTCCGTCCGGATCGCCCGGGGATAGGCGTCGTGGCCGTCCGTCGTGACCCGGTCGGGAATTGCGCCGGCGACGGCCTTTGCTGATCGAAAGAAACGCTTAGCTGCAGCCAGGTCGCGGTGCTCGCTGAGCATCACGTCAACCAGGGCGCCATCACGATCGATCGCGCGATAGACATACTTCCACTGACCAGCTGCGGCCGACTTTGCCCTTTCGGCTTCGGCGCAGTTCCTCCGCCAATGCGGACGTGAGCTTGGCCTCCCAATCACGAACCGCTTCATAGGCGAACACGATGCCACGGATCAGGAACATCTCAGCCAGATCTCGCAGACTGAGCTTATAGCGGAGCCGCCAAAGCACCGCGAGCGCGATCACATCGCTCGGACATTGCGTCCGGTTCAGCCCTCCACCGCTCCGTTCGTTGAACTGCTTCGTGCAGTCCAGACACCGGAACCGGCGATAGTCCTGTGCGGTGCGCTCAAGCCGCTCCCTGACCGCCGGCGATCGGCATTCCGGGCAACGCACTTCGCTTGGCCCCCCTCACCTCCGGAGATCGTAGCCGTTACAACTGGCGACCAGCAAACGCCTGGCCTGATCGCTGACAGAACCCACTGGCATGACAAAACGGCTTCGGTGCAGGCGGTGTGGCCTTGGCCCTCCATCCCAAACGATGGGGGACCCAAGGAGCACCTTCCCGAGCACGGCCTACTCTATCACTTGCGCGAGCGGATACATCGCGACCGGCGCAAGACGCCGGAAGCGGCATCGCTAGGCGATACGAATTTTAGCCATGGACACTCTGGATAGTCTCCACGAAATGCGTGCATCTCTCCTAATGATTGTGTATCGTATTGGAACCGCAACTGACTGAAATTGTCAACACAGTGGGGGATCCGATGAGCGACGCAGCACAACTCGCAGCCCGGCCCAGTGGCTTCGTTCTCGACCGTGCCGCCGCCAATGCCCATGTCATGCAGCCGCCGCACACTCGCGGCGTCATCAGCTCGCGTGGGCTGGAGGAGGGGACGACGACGTTCGTCGCGCGTAGCGCGCCGGCAGGCACCACGCTCTCGTTCAACACAGATGGTTTTGTCTCGGCGCTCAACGCAGCACTTGCCAATAACACTGCCGGTTACGTGATGCAGCTCCGTCAGCATGGCAAGCCGATCGCGTCCGCTCAGGTCAACTGGGCCAAGCGACCTTCCGATGGTTCTGAGGCATGGGCGCAGTCCGTTCGCATGCATATTGCAAGCTGCAGCAAGCTTATCACCGCGATCGCTATGACCCGCACGCTCGCGGCGCATAATCTGCTGCCCTCCACGAAAATCATCGACTATCTCCCGACCTACTGGTCGAAAGGCCCCAATATCGACAAAATCACCTTCGCCCAGCTGCTGACGCACAGGTCCGGGTTCCGCATCAGCGGCTCTGACATGTCTTATCCGACCATGAAGGCGGAGGTTGCTGCCGGGGTCACCATGGCCAACCTCGGCACCTATTCCTACCAAAACACGAACTTCGGCATCTGCCGCATTTTGCTGCCGGTGATGAACGGCGCCATCCCCGCCAACACCACATTTCCGGCGGCGACGCAGGATCAGGACTGGGACTTCGCTACTGTCACGGCCTATGCCGCATATGTCGCACAACATCTCTTCCAGCCCAGCGGGGTGTCGGGCCCCACTCTGACGCATCCCGACCCGGACGCCCTCGCCTACGACTTCCCCCCTGCGTCAGGCTGGAACTCCGGTGACCTGACCAGCGAGTCCGGCGGAGCCGGCTGGCACATGTCGGTTAACGACCTGTTGGACGTGATGGGCTGCTTCCGGCGCCAGGGAACGATCATGTCACCTGCGGCCGCCCAGGCCATGCTCGACGACGGTTTTGGAATCGACGTCATACAATCGACGGCCCTCGGCACTTTATACAACAAGAATGGCCTCTGGCAGTCCGGTGCGGGCCAGACCGAGCAGAGCCTCACCTATTTCCTGCCGCGCGACATGGAACTGGTGGTCTTGGCTAACTCCCCGATTGGGAATCCTGGCCAGTTCTTCCGAGACGTCGTTACCAACATCTATCTCGACAATATCGCACCGGAGATTCCTATCGGTGGATGGATCGCTCGTCATGGCTTGACCGCTGCACACTACCAAGAAGCGTTCAACGATTACGTCGGCAATCACGGCATGCAGCTGATGGACGTGAGTGGCTACGCCGGGGCGACCACGCTCTACGCAGCGCTTTGGGTGAAGACTGCTTCCCCACCGGCCTGGCAGGCTCGACACGGCCTAACGGCCGCGGATTATCAGAACACCTTCAACCAACTCACTGCGCAGGGCTACCACCCTGTTCTTGTCAATGGATACGCCACCGGCGCTGGGCCACGCTTTGCCTGCATCTTCCAACAGGGCACAACTGGTCCTTGGGTTGCCCGCCATGGCCTCACGGCTACACAATATCAAGCCGCCTTCGATCAGTTCGCTAGCGAGGGCTATGTGCTCGATTGGGTCAGCGGCTATTTCGATGGCAGTCAGGATCTCTACGCGGCCATCTGGCGCAAGATACAGGGCGCTCCAGCATGGCAGGCCCGTCACGGCCTCACAGCTGCTGAATACCAAGCATTCTTCAATACTGTTACCACGCAGGGCTACAAGCCTGTCGTGGTCTGCGGCTACAGCGACGGAGTTCAGGATCGCTACGCCGCCATCTTCCGTCACATCACCAACGCGCCGGCTTGGCAGGCCCGTCATGGCCTGACGCCCGCGCAATACCAAACCACCTTCGACCAGCTCGTCGGTCAAGGCTATCGGCTCGAGTTGGTCAACGGCTACAGTGTTGCAAATCAAGACCGGTTCGCTGCCATCTGGACCAAGTAGCGGATTCGATTGCCCGGCAGATCGCAGACCTTCCCTCACGTCTTGAGGGAAGGTCCTGCAGCGGGCGGGGTGCCGCTTAAAAAGACTCGGCACCCGTTCTGCTACTCTGTGCGCCTCAGTTGCGCTTGCTCGAACCAGCCGATGCATCGGTCAATATCGGACAGAAGGTGTTCCTGCCATCGACAGGGCAGTGGCGCCGGTGCCGAGCGGAACATATGTCGTGGTCCAGTTGCTGCCGTCGGTCAGCGGCGGACCCCAGTCAGAAAGTGGCGGCTGGGCTGGTTCCAGCTACCGGGTCGCCGCTTCGGTTTCGCGGACCGACTTCGGAGGATTTGCGTCAGCTGCGCCTGCTTCTAGTTTCGGTCGGCCGTTTGCTTGCGGCACGGCTATAGGCGCAATCTCTACAGGGGTGACGCCGCCCTTCTTCATATCGAGCTCATTGGCCACACCTGGGGCGACGTCCACAGTCCCGCCATCGACGTAAGGACCTCGGTCTTCGCGCCGGAGCGCCCGCACCCGCTCCAGTGTGCCGCTATCATCCACGCCGATGAGCCGGCTGTATCCAACGATGTCGGCATGAACGACCACAACGAGCTTCCGCCCGCCGGATATGCCGGTCCCCTTCGCGCTGCTTGACGACATGGCGCACGCCGCTACAGCTTCCGGTGAAGATTACCACTGCAGCGGCACGGCGTCATGACCTTGCGCCGCCCAAGCGAGAAGCGCTGTAGGCTCCGGCTCATCAGTCATCGCCGCTTCAGCCTCCTTCGCCGTCAGCAGCGTCGTCCCGAAGCGACGTCAGCAGCTGACCGCGGGAGGTTTGCTTGCACCTGGCCCGTACTTGACGCTGGGGCCGCTACAGGGGCTCCACGGAGCGGCCGCAGGGTTCTCTCCGGGCAGTGCACAGTGGCCCTATCTCGGCCTCTGAGGGGCGCTGGCGCGGTATGAAAGCCGGCCGGGCCACTGCGGGCCTCTCGACGCGCTTCCTTCTCCACTCGTCCAGTAGTCTTCTTAAGCCACCAGCTTCGGCAGCGAGAAGGACCTGCCCATGTCATCCTCACTTGCATTGCTCAAGACCCCCTCCTGGCTCACCGAGTTCCGCGCCTTCATCATGCGCGGCAGCGCCGTAGATCTTGCTGTTGGCATGATCGTTGGCGCCGCATTCTCCGGCGTGGTGAACAGCCTAGTGAAAGACGTGATCAACCCGATCCTCGGACTCCTGGTCGGCGGAATAAACTTCTCCGACATCTTCTTCACGCTCAATGGCCAGCACTACGCGAACTTGGCCGATGCGCAGCACGCTGGAGCGCCGACCCTCAACCTTGGCCTGTTCATCAACGCGCTCATCAGCTTCATCATCATTGGCTTCGCGATCTTCTGGGCGGTCAAAGCGCTGACGCGTCTGCGACTTCATGAGGAGGCAAGCCCTGTCGGGCCCACCATAACGGAAGTCTTGCTGGAGGAGATCAGGGACGTACTGAGGGACCGGCCGGAGGCCCAGCCGTCTCGCGACTAGGTTCGTTGGCGTTGCTGGTGGTATCGAGCCATCGGTCCCGTCAATCTCGGCACTGCCGATTCACGTCGGGTTGTGCTGCCGTTCTCTAATGAGCGCGAGTGGGCTCAGCTCGGACCTCGCCGGCAAGGCCGCGGGTGGCCGCAGGCTCATCGCTGTCGCTCGTGCTGATATGGCCAACTATAGTCGGCTCAACGGCCTGGATGATGCCGGCACATTGCGCCGCCGCCTTCGCACTATTCGGCGTGCTCTGATCGACCCTGCAATCCGCGAGTTCGGCGGCAAAATCGTGCAGACTGGTGGAGATTCTTATCGCGTTCGACAGCATCGATGGTGCTCTCCGGTGGCGATCAGCCGCCAGAGCGCCGCATTCGCTTCCGTATCGGCATCGACCTGGGCGATGCGATCCCTGACGGCACAGATCTCCACGGCGAGGCAGTTAACGTTGCCGCTCGGCTAGAAGCCGAGTGTCCGGTGGATGGTATCTGCGTCTCTCGCTCTGTGCGAGACCATGTGCATGGCCGGCTCGACTTGGACTTCGAGCCAATCGGCGAACTTGCGCTGAAGAATATCGCCCTGCCGGTAGGAGGGTAGGAGCGTATGTGCTGAGACTTGAACGTGATGCTGGTGCGACGGCGCGCAGGATCGCCTTCAGCTTGGCCGGTTCGCAGACCGATGGTCTGACATTCCCGCCCAGCGAAGACCGGACATGCCACAATTGGACGAGCAGCACGCAAGGCGCGGCGATGGTCGGGCATATCGACCGCAAAGGACTGCGCGATGACGCCGCGTCGAAATCATGGAACTCATCGCATCCTTCGCGCGGTCCCGACGGTGGTTGCAGCCAAAACGATCTCAGGAGCACCGGAGGCAACGGCCTGCTCTACTGTTTTGCCGTCGTCGAATAGGCACTGATCGGGCCAAGCCTGCCCGTAGCGCTCTTCTGGATCGTCATGACCGCATAACAGGAGGGCGGGAATCGGGGCAGGGTCGGCGGGGCGAACGGCGGCGGCTGTGGTAGATTTTCTATGCAATCATCCCGACCGTGCGCGGCGCGCTTTCGCCTATCCAGCTACTGCTGTTTCGCAGCCTATCTCGCTTATCCGCTAGGCGGCACGGGCCATCGACATTGCTCTCCACACGGTCTCCGGCGTTGCGGGCATATCGATATGCGTGACACCATCGGCTGACAGCGCATCGATAATGGCGTTGATCAACGCCGGCGGGCTGCCGACCGAACCGGCTTCGCCGGCCCCCTTCACCCCGAGCGGGTTGGAGACGCTGGGCACTTCCAACAGATCGACCTCGATATCCGGCAGATCGTTGGCACGCGGCAGCGCGTAATCCATGAAGCTGCCAGACAACAGCTGCCCGGTTTCCAGATCGTAGTCCGTCCGTTCGACCAACGCCTGGCCGAGGCCCTGGGCGACCCCGCCATGCACCTGGCCACGCACGATCATCGGGTTCACCGTCTTGCCGAAGTCGTCGGATACGCGATAACGCACGATCTCCACCACGCCGGTGTCGGGATCAATCTCCACCTCGGCCATGTGACAGCCATTGGGAAATGTGTGCTCGGCGACAGTGGCGATTTCGGCGGCATCGAGCGTGATAGCCTGCTCGCCAGCAGCCGCCCTCCGCCGTTGCATCACGGCCAGTTCGATAATGTCGATTGCGCGGTCGGTGCCAACGATGGAAAAGCGTCCGTCATCGAATGCAATATCGGCCGGCGCTGCCTCCAACGCTTCGGCGGCCGCCTGCTTGCCCTTGTTGATCACCGTATCGGCCGTCATCAGGATCGCCTGGCCTTCGGAATACAGGCTGCGCGAGCCGCCGGTACCCCCGCCGACAGGAATCGTGTCAGTGTCACCCTGCCGCACGCGGATCTTCTCGGCGTCGATCCCCAGCCGCTGGGAAGTAAGCTGGATGTACCCTGTCTCGTGTCCCTGACCGGTGGATTGCGTGCCGACATACAGGTCGACTTTGCCATCCTCGGCGAAACGGATCTCGGCGCGCTCTGTCGGGTCGCCCATGGTGACTTCAAGGTAATAGGCGAGACCGATGCCGCGCCGCTTGCCACGTCGCGCCGCCTCCGCGCGCCGCGCCGGGAAGTTGGTGTAGTCGATCTCCTTTAGCGCGGCATCCAGCACGGTCGCGAAGTCGCCGCTGTCATAGGTCTTGCCGACCGGCGTTGCATGCGGCATCGCCGATGACGGCACCATGTTGCGGCGGCGGAGTTCGGCGCGATCGATGTTCAGCTCCCGCGCTGCTGCATCGACAAGTCGTTCCAGCAGGTAGTTGCTCTCCGGTCGCCCGGCGCCCCGATAGGCGTCCACCGGAACCGTGTGCGTGAACACGCCGATGACGTTCGCAAAAATCTGCTGGAAGCCATACACGCCGGCCAACACGGCGCCTCCGGCAAGTGTCGGGATGTACGGTGCGAAGGTAGAGAGATAGGCGCCCATGTTGGCGAGGTTGCGCGTGCGCAGGGCGAGGAACTTCCCGTCCTTGTCGATCGCCAGTTCACCGGTGGTGATGTTGTCGCGGCCCTGAGTATCGGCCACGAATGCCTCGCCGCGCTCCGAGGCCCATTTGACCGGCCGCCCGAGTTTGCGGGCCGCATAACAGGTCAGCGCATGCTCGGGATACAGGAACGCCTTCATCCCGAAGCCGCCACCGACATCCGGCGTAATCACACGGAATTTCTCCGGCTCGGTGGCGAATACAGCCGCAATCAGGTTCTTGATCAGCCAGCCCCCCTGGGTGTTGGCATACAGTGTCCAGCGGCCGGTTGCCTGATCGAACTCGGCAATCGAGGCACGCGCCTCCATGGACGCGACCACGACCCGATTGTTGACGACGGTCAGCCTGGTCACGTGCGCCGCCGAAGCGAACAACGCCTCGGTCGCGGCCTGATCACCAATGCCCCAGTCGAACACGATGTTGTTTCTGGCCTCGGGCCACACCAGCGGCGCACCAGGTTCAGTTGCCTTGGCGAGATCAACGATAGAGGACTGCACAGTGTAATCGACGCTGATCAGCTCGGCGGCATCGCGGGCCGCTGCCGCGGTGTCTGCGACGATGAAGGCGACCGGATCACCGACATGGCGCACCGCGCCCTCGGCGAGGGCCAGGTGTGGCGGGTTCGCCATGTCGGAGCCATCGCGGTTCTGCACCGGCGCTGCGCAGGGCAAGGGACCGAGACCGTCTGCCTTCAAATCCGCAGCGGTATAGATCGCCTTGACTCCAGGCACCGAGGCGGCGGCTGTGGTATCAATTCTGTCGATCGTGGCAGCCGCATGCGGACTGCGCAGCACAATCGCGTGCAGCATTGCCGGCAGCACGATATCATCCGTATAGCGGCCGACACCTTTCAGCAGGCGTGGATCCTCCACGCGGGCGATTGACTGGGCGAGGCCGAATTTGGTCATGGACGCGGTCTCCGGGGCTCGTCTGTGATCGGGCCCCAACCATGCACGCTCCGGATATGAAAGGCCAAGAGGGATGCAGGATCGTCGCCTATGCGTACTGAACGCCGGTTCCTCCAGTTTGAAATTTGCTGTGTTTGGTGCCGGAGACGATGCGCTGCCACGACTTCAAAGCGGCGAAATCGAACGCATCGGCAGCGAAGGACGAATGCAGGTCGCTGCGTCCGACGGAAAGGTGCTGCACGACCGGATGGTGACCACGAAAGATCATGCCGCTGCCCTGTCGCTGCTGGCGGAACTGCCGGACGGTCCTTTGGACAAAAGGGGGCTTATCGGGTTCGGTCATCGCGTGGTCCATGGCGGGCCCGACATGGCGGCCCCGGTGCTGGTGGATTCCGTCACGCTGGCGAAGATCGAGGCACTCGAGCCGCTGGCGCCGCTGCATAATCCTCCGGCGGTGGCGGTGCTGAAGGCGCTGTCGGATCTGTTTGCCGGCCTGCCGCACGTGGCATGCTTCGACACCGGCTTTCATCGCGGCCATCCGCCAGTGGCGGACCGGTTCGCGATCCCCGACGCGCTGTATCGCGAAGGTGTGCGGCGCTATGGGTTTCACGGATTGTCGTACGAGTACATCGGCGGCGCGTTGGCTGAGCGGGTGCCGGATATCGCACTCGGCCGCGTCGTTGTGGCGCATCTTGGGTCGGGTGCATCGATGTGTGCGCTCGCTGGCGGGCGCAGCATCGATTCCTCGATGGGATTCACCGCGCTGGATGGGTTGCCGATGGGCACGCGATCCGGGTCGCTCGATGCTGGCGTGATCCTGTGGCTGCAACAGCAAAAGGGCTGGGATGTCGGCCGCGTCGAACGGTTCCTCTATGCCGACTGCGGCCTGAAGGGTCTGTCCGGGGTGTCAAACGACATGCGCACGCTGTTGGCGAGCAGCGCTCCGCTGGCGAAGCTGGCGGTGGATTATTTTGTTTATCATGTCGCACGCACGGCGGGCGCGCTGGCAGCCGCGTTGGGTGGCATCGACGGGATGGTATTCACCGCCGGCATCGGTGAGCGCAGTCCGGAAATCCGCTCGAGGGTGCTGCACCGGTTGCGGTGGCTTGGGTTCTCGATCGATGAAGCCGCCAACCAATCCGGCGGCCCCTTGTTGACGCGTGCCGACTCGGCGTTACCCGCTTATGCTATCCCCACCGATGAAGAGCTGGTCATCGCCCGTCACACACGAGCGATGGTTCAAGGCACCCAGTAAGAGCCCCTGTCAATTGCGAGGAGCGCAGCGACGAAGCACTCGATGACACTGCGCATAACCACCGGGATCGCTTGCCCCGCTTACGCGGGGGTCGCAATGACAGCCGGACCTCCACTCTACTCCGCGGCCAGTCCCGGAACGAAGGCCGGCACGTCCGCCCGCTGACCTCGCTCCATCGGCTGCGGCCACCAGCGGTCTTCCCACTCATCGAACAACGGCTTCAGTTTCGGCATCACGGCCTCGGAGAACAGCTTCGTATTGTACTTGGTAAGCTCCTTGTTCATATTGCCGTACTGCAGCAGCAGCATCAGATGGCCGACGTTCAGTGATGTCGCGACCTCGGTCAGTTGCTCGACCACCTCGTCCGGCGAGCCGATGATGACGTAGCCCAGGTCGACGATGTCCTGCATCTCTGTCGCCCGCTGGCGGGAGCGCGCGCTGGAGGCGGCGGCGCGGCCGATCTGGCTCTCGATGCCGGCGCGCTGCGTCGCCTCGGTGATATAGCCGGGCGGTGTCGCCCACATCGGATCGACGTGCAGACAGCGGCCGTAGAAATACTCCGCCGGTTCGCGATACAGCTCCCACGCCTTCTCGCGTGACTCGGCAACGCCGACGAATTGCAGGAAGCCGGCGCGATATGGATTGCGATCCTTGCCCAGGCGCGCCATCTCGCCCCAGAACCCGTCCATCGTCGCCTTTCCGTCCTTATAGCCGAAGTAGGAAAGATAGGCGTAGACGTAGTCCATCCGCGCGCACCACTGCCAGGTCTCGATCGAGCCGCCGCCGGGGATCCACACCGGCGGATGCGGGCGCTGCACCGGACGGGGCCAGATGTTCACATAGCGTTGCTGGTTGAACCTTCCGCTGAACGCGAACGTGTCGCGCTCCTGCCACGCACGCATCACCAGATCATGCGCCTCGTAGTAGCGGTCGCGCAGCATGCTCGGGTTCTGGCCATAAGCATAGCAAGTGTCCATCGGCGTGCCGACCGGGAAACCGGCGATCAGTCGACCGCCGGATATGCAGTCGATCATCGCAAACTCTTCGGCGACGCGCGTCGGCGGATTGTAAAGTGCGAGGGAGTTACCCATCACGCAGATTGCGGTATCGCGCGTGCGTCGCGACACGGCCGAGGCGATCAGGTTGGGCGATGGCATCAGGCCATAGCCATTCGAATGGTGTTCATTGCAGCAGACCGCATCGAAGCCGCAGTCGGCTGCGAACTCCATCTCGTCCATGAAGTCGTTGTACATCAGATGCGCACGTTTGGGGTCGAACAGCGTCGAATGGATGTCGACCCACACCGAGGGATTCTTCTGCCGGAAATCATCCGGAAGTTCGGTGTATGGCATGAGATGGAACCAGAGGAGCTTCATGTCTGCGTCCGTTTCTCGCTGGAACTACCCGCGAGTATGGTCGCGAGACTCCCCGGTTCGTCAACTCAGGATGCGCCGCCCTCCTGTCAGATCCAGGCTTCCACGTGGTCTCTCCCCGGCGGCCGTCTCGGCCGTCGACCGAGGCATACCCGCCTGACGGCTGCTGCTGTGGTTTCGCTCGCCCCAAAGGCGCCGTTGGGGCCGGTGAGGGAGCTGGCGGCGATCACGTTGCACTGAGCGTCCGCCCAACAGTTTGCTTGACCCAGTCAAGTTGATCCAAGATCTAGTCATGGATTTGCCACCTGCATCTGACAGCCGTATAGCTGCCGTCCGCCGCTTCAATCGCGTCTACACGCGGACCATTGGCGCACTTCAGGAAGGACTGCTCCAAAGCAGCTTTTCCTTGACCGAGGCGCGTGTGCTCTACGAGCTGAGCCAGCGTGACGGGACTACCGCGGCTGAGCTGTGCAGGGAGCTGGACCTTGATGCGGGCTATCTGAGCCGCATTTTCCAGCGGCTGGAACGCGACGGCCTGTTGGCCCGGTCGCTATCAACCACCGACCGGCGGCAGAGTATGGTCTCGCTGACCGAGGCCGGCCGTGCCGCCTTCGCCCCGCTGGACCAGCGGTCGCGCGCGGAAGTCAGCAGGCTCCTGGTCACACTGCCAGAGGCGGCTCAGGAGTCCCTTGTGGACGCGATGGCGAGGATCGAGTCGTTTCTCGCCCATACTGTATCGCCCAGGCCATGGCTGCTGCGCCAGCATCGACCCGGCGACATTGGCTGGGTGATAGCGCGTCACGGCGCAATCTATGCGCAGGAATACGGGTTTGACAGCCGCTTCGAGGCCATGGTGGCGCGCGTCGGTGGCGATTTCCTCGCAAGCCATGATCCAAGGGTCGAGCGTTGCTGGATTGCCGAGTGCGACGGCGTGAACGTGGGGTCGGTATTTCTGGTCCGGAAATCCGCGGCGGAAGCGAAGCTCCGCCTGCTGATCGTGGAACCGTCGGCGCGCGGCGCCGGGATCGGTCGCCGCCTGGTGGCCGAGTGCATCGCATTTGCGCGGTGCGCCGGGTACCGCACCATGACGCTATGGACGAACGATGTGCTGGTAGCCGCGCGAAACATCTATCAGCAGGCTGGGTTCCGGCTCGTGGCCAGCCATCCGCATAGCGACTTCGGACCGCCGATAGTCGGCGAGGACTGGGAGTTGCGCCTGCGCTGACCCTTGGGCATCGGCTCAAGCACGGCCCCGACCAAATCCAGCAGGCTCTCGGCCGCCCGCCGCAGCCCTGCGCGATCCGCATCCTGCGCCAAGGTCAATAGCCGGTCGCACAGGACAAGTGGGCTCATCGCGGCTTCTAACGTGACTTGCATTTGTTGAACCTCCTTGGGGCACGAAAGCTCCTGCCGTTCAATACCTCTGGGCAACGACGCGACGCTATTCGGCCATGGGGAATGGGCTTCCATCGGACGTTGGGACTAGGTCGCGATCTATGCCGGCGAACTGGTCGTAACCGATCCGACACCGGCCGCCCGCTAGGGTCCACGGCTGCAATTGCGAGAGAAGCCCGTGGACTCCGGATCGCTGCGTGCCCCAGCCCTGCTGTCGATCGGCGCCCTCATTCTGCTCGCCTGTCTGTTGGTGTTCTTCGTTGTCGACAGCAGCGAGCAGCAGCGGTCCAGCGCGCTCGCTATCCGCTTTGCAGAACAGGTGATCGGCGACCTCCGTTCGCTGGAGGCTCGCGTCGCCGATGCGGAATCCGGTCAGCGGGGCTACCTGTTGACTGGCGACACAGGCTACCTGCTCCCATACGATGCGGCGCCTGCCGCGAGCGGCCAGCTCCTACTGCGGCTGCACCAGGCGCTGAGCAGTCCGCTGGGCGATGGCACCGAACTGGCGCGCCTCAACGAGACTGCGGCTCTGGTAACGACCAAGCTCAACGAGCTTCGCCACGCCGTGGAATTGCAGCAGAATGGCAGAACGGCCGAGGCACTCGCCCTGGTGCGCAGCAACACCGGCCTGGCTGTCATGGACAAGCTGCGCGCCGACATCGCCACGATCGCGACGCATGAGGGGCAGTGGCTGAATTCGTGGCTCGATGGGCGGCAACGCGACCAGAACCTGGCGACGGGAGTTGCAGCGGCCGGCGGCGTGTTTGCGTTGCTGATGATGCTGGCAGCCTGCGTCCTGGCGGCGTTCTTTGCACGCGCCAGTGCAGCGGTTCGCGCCGCCTTGCAAAGCGCGCGAGATGCTGCAGTCAGCGCCGATCGGGCTAAGTCGCAGTTCCTCGCCACGGCGAGCCATGACCTGCGCCAGCCTCTCCACGCGATGAACCTGTTCATCAGCGCACTACGTCGTCGCGTCTCTGGCGACGAGGCTGTCAGACTGGTCGGCAACATGGCTTCGGCGGCAGAGTCGATGCAGATGATGTTCAACTCGCTGCTCGACGTATCGAAACTGAATGCCGGCGTGGTCGAGCCGAACCCACGGGACTTCCCGATCGAGGAGGTCTTCGCGCGTCTGCGAAGTGCATTTGCCGGATCGGCGGCCGATAAAGGGCTCGCGCTCGACATCGAGCCGGGGACCTGTGTGCTGCACACCGATCCGGTGCTGCTGGAAAGCATCCTGCGCAACCTCATCTCCAATGCCGTCCGCTATACACGGCACGGACAGGTCACGGTGCAATGCTGCCAGCGCGGCAACATCGCGACTGTTGAGGTGAGCGACACTGGGCCGGGAATACCGAACGATCAGATCGAACAAGCGTTTCAGGAATTCCAGCGCCTTGATAACGCGAATGCCGCAGAACGTGGCCTCGGTCTGGGCCTCGCCATCGTTCGCCGTCTGGCGCGGCTGCTGGACCTGCAGATCGACATCGAGTCTGTGGTTGGGATAGGCACCTCCTTCGTCGCGCACGTGCCCACAGCGACCGAGCCGCTGCCGGTTCAGGTTGGAGAAGATCGTCCCGCCCCCTCGCTTGCCGGCAAGCGGATCCTGCTGGTCGACGATGATCCTCTGGTGCGCGAGGGGTTGGCGCGAGAGATCGCCGATTGGGGCGCACGAGTGACGCTTGTGGGCAGCGTTGATGGGGCTCTTTGGGCCACGGGCGATGAGCCGCCGGACATAGCGATTGTCGATCGCGACCTAGGTCCGAATGCGAGCGGTGTGGATTTGCTCGCCCTCCTGAATGCCAGCTTCGATCGAACGATTCCCGGTGTTATCGTAACCGGAGCGACCGATTCCGCCGCCCTGGATGAGCTTCGCCGGTCTGGCGCAGCCTGGCTTATCAAGCCAATCGATCCGGCAGTGCTGCGCGCCAAGGTCACCCAGCTCCTGCTGCAGACCCGGGAGCTGATGGTTACAGATTGAGGCGAGCTGCCAGCACAACTGCCTCGGTGCGGTTGTGTGCGTTCAGCGCTCGAAATATGGCCCCAAGGTGGATCTTCACCGTTCCAGGACCCAGGTCCAGCGTCCGGGCGATCTCTTTCGTCGAACGGCCTTGAGCCAGGAGCCTCAGCACGTCCCGCTGACGACTGGTAAAGCGAGGCAGATCGGCACCGGGAGCATCGCTTGCCGCGGCATGGTCTGCAGGGGGGTCGGATGGGGGCAAGGCCTGGATCGAGCCGATCTGCGCCAGCGATGGCGCCACATAGACGCCACCGGCCATGATCGTGCTGATGGCGCGCAAAATCTCTGCCACGGGCGAAGACTTCACGATGTAGCCATGCACGCCGGCGCCCAGGCAATGAAGGATCGTTGCGCGGTCGTCTGCGCCTGTGAGAACCGCGACCTTCGTGTCGGGATGCGCTGCCCTGAGTTGCCTGAGGCTTTCCGCGCCGCACATGTCCGGCATGCCAAGATCGATGAGCAGAAGATCCGCCTCACTCTGGGCAAGCGCCTCGAGAGCGGCGTTGAAGCCGTCTGCCTCGACAAACTCGTAGTCGGGGTTCTCATCGCCCAGCAGTTGACGAAGACCCTGTCGCAGCAGGGCGTGGTCATCGGCGATGAGGATCTTCAACGACATCGATCGGAACGGTGGCAGAATTTTCTTGCAAAAAATTGTCAGACGCCGGGCTCAGGGCTGGAGTCTCGTCGGTCCGGGTCACGGCGAGCCATGGACCATGTTCAAGCGGGGCCAGGAAGAGCTGCTGTGTCGAAAACGACACCCAGACACGTCTCCCGCGGAGGAAATCGCCGCCGATGAGGGCGTCGCCCATGCCGCTCGACATGGGCACCACCGGCAGGGCGGGTGCGTGCATCTCTGCCGGGCCGACACGGAATGTCGTGAAGCGGTGGATCCGGACAGGGATCTGATCAGGCGCGGCACCGTGCGCCATGACTGTGCGATCACTTGCAAGATCGGCTTCAAGCAGCCCGACCCGTTCTGCCATGTGCTGGCTGATTGAACTCATCTGCGCGCCGGTATCCAGCAAAGCCGTGCCACGCATGCCGTCGAGCTCGAAGGGCAATAGCAGGCGATCCTGACGGGTGCTGACCCCATCGACTGCGACATAGGCCTCATGCCAGGGCGGTGGTGCATCCCGACAGCCGTGCCGTGGCCGGTAGAGCGCCATCTCGTGAAGGGGCAGGTTCAGATCGATGTCGAAGGGCAGCAGGATGTCGGCACCGAGCAGCCCGTCAGCATGGTTTCCCGCCGCCTCATTGATCGCAAAGCGACCAACCGTAACCCGGTCCACGGGAAACTCGGTACCTCCCAACTCGATGCCGTTTCGCAGTTTGGCGTCCCAGGTCGCCGTTGGACTGCCAATGCCGAACGTTCGTGTCGCGTGCTGAAAATCGCGTGGCAGGTGCAGGCGATCGACCGTGGCTTCGGTGAGCAGCGTGCGTTCCGCGCCGGTATCCACCAGCAACGTGATCGGCTCACCGTCGATCCGCGCGCGCACGAACAGCATATCACCCCGGGCCTCGAGAGGCACGCGCGCGAGCCGGACCACTGGGCAGGTAGCCTCAGCACGTAGCCCGGCCGTGTCACTGGCGCATCCTGCGAAACCCAGCAGCACAAGCAGGACCGCTGCAAGCCGGACCACGGTGGTTCTCATGGCGGTATGGACGTCCCGATGAGGCTTCCTCCGGCGGCACGCCCCCTGAAGGGCGGGCCGAGCGGAGGAACGCCGGCACATTCCACCGGATTCGCCCGGTCGGCAATGGCCGGAGGCGGCGTGGCTCAGGCCGAGATCAGCGCTGCACTGGTTGCGTCTCCGGCCGATCCTTCAGGATGTCGCGAATCTCTGCGAGCAGTTCTTCCGTCTTGGTTGGCGCGGGCGTCGCGTCTTGCCGCAGGTGCATACGTGTCAGCGCCTTCACCACCCAAAAGATGGCGAAACCGATGATGACAAAGTTGATGATTGCATTGATGAACATGCCAAGGTTCAGCGTCGGGGCGCCTGCGTGCTGAGCGTCGGCCAAGGTCGCGTAGTGCTGGCCGTTGAGCGTAAAGAACACGTTGGAGAAATCGATGCCGCCGACGATGAGGCCGAGAATAGGATTGATGACATCCTTCACTAGGCTGTTCACGACGCCCGTGAAGGCGGCGCCAATAATGATGCCCACGGCAAGATCCACCACGCTGCCCCGCATGATGAAGGCGCGAAACTCGGTGAGCCACGAAGGTGCCTTGAGCGATGCGCGACTGGCTGACATAGAGCTATTCCCTTCCGTGCGGTTCGGAGGTGAACAGTCATAGCTGATGCAGCGTCAACTAGGGAGCCAGGGCCACGCGCCGGTCGGTGTCGCGCCGCCGGGTTCTGCCTCGCGCTACGCCGGCGCGGCTTGTGAAGGCCAATGACGAGATCGGGATGGACCGCTAGTGTCCCGATTCGGAAGTCCGTCACAGTGTGGATCAGCTAGATACGGACGTCCGAATCGATAAGGGCACTAGCAAACCGTTGATGCTAGTGTGGCTTATGGTTCCGAAGTCCGCTACGGCGGCTGATCCACAAAGCGGCGGACTTCGGAACCACGACACTAGCTGATGTGCACCGATTGCACCGCCTCTTCCAGTTCCAGGAACGTCGGCATGTGCTCGTTGGGCACCATCTTGCGGCCAGATTCGACACTGACCTGGGGCGCATTGCCGTGCAGATGCGTAACCAGCACGGCGCGGATCACTTCGTAGAACTTCGCCTCTTCCTCGACGACCGATTGCAGGCGGTTCGCGCAAGGACCAGCCAGGCCGTATGCCAAGAGCACACCGAGGAACGTTCCGCACAGGGCGCTCGCGATCATCGCGCCGAGGATTGCCGGCGGTCGGTCGATATGCGACATGGTCTTGATCACACCAAGGACTGCCGCAACGATGCCGAGTGCCGGCAGACCATCAGCCATGTTCTGTAGGGCGTGAGCTGCGTGCAGCTCCTCTTTCAGTGTCTTCTTCAGTTCCCGCGCCATGACATCTTCGATCTGGTTGGGATCATCGGCATTCATCCCGACCATCCGCAGGTAGTCGCAGATCATCGCGCTGGCAAATCTGTTCGCCAGAATCTTGGGGAACTTCTGAAATGCGGGGCTTTCATCCGGCTTCTCGATGTGCGGCTCAAGTGCCATATTGCCCTTGGTGGTGGCTAGCCTGACCAGGAAGTACAGCAGGCTCAGCAGGTCGACATAGTCCTGCTTGTGAAACGCGGCGCCGCCGAAGATCTTCCTGAAGTTGCCCAGCGCATGCTTCAGGTCGTGCATGCTGTTTGCCATCATGAAAGCGCCGACAGCCGCGCCTCCAATCGTCCACATCTCAAACGGTATCGCTTCGACCAAGACATCGAAGCTGCCGCCAGACACGAGATAGCTGCCAAACACACACCCAAGCAGCAGCACGAAGGCTCCGATCGTCAGCATCGATCGATCTTATGGCGCCTGGGATTGCGGCTGAACCGAGCGCAGCACGACAATGGATATGCGTCGGTTGGCCGCGGCGAGCGGATCATTCGGTACAGCAAGATCGCGCTGAGCGTTGCCGGTCACGCTGCGCACACGCGATTCCTGCAAACCCGAGTCAACCAAGAGACGTCGTGTGGCGTTGGCCCGATCGGCAGAGAGTTCCCAGTTCGTAAAGCCGGTGCCCGCGTAAGGTGCCGCATCGGTATGGCCGGCAATCGATATATCCTGCGACATTCGCGCGAGCACGGATGCGACCTTCTGCAGCAGCAACTTCGCTTTTTCATTCAGTACCGCAGATCCAAGCGGAAACATCGCCTCGCGATCCGCGTCCCTAATCTGGATCCTGAGACCCTCGGGCGTCGTATCGATCGCAAGCTGATGCGCCAATTCCGCCAGGCGCTGATCGCCCGCGACGGCATCGCGGACCTGCTGCGCTGCGCGTTCAAATTCCTCCTTTTCTCTGCGCTGAACCTCGGCGCGCAGTTCCGCCTCTGTCGGCTTGCGCGGCGTTTCCCCGGCAGCCGGTGGCCTGACGGTGGCTGGCGCCGGATCAACCGGTGCAGCCTTCGGCGCGATCCGTGCCGGTTTGGGAGGCGGCCTGCCGCCGAGGTCGGGCGCCTGGCTCTTGCTGTCGTCGCGATGCGGGCGCGGCTGTGCGACGACGTCAGATCCGTCGTCCTGCACATCGTCCAGCACCGGCTGCTGGCCAACTGTGACCTGGGGCGTCCCCAGATCCGAAAGCATGGCGCCGTCGGAGAACGCGGTGCGGCCACCAAAAGGTTGCCCCATTCCAGAGGAGTTGTGGGACAGAACGCTATTGGGGCTGAAATAGTCGGCGAGGCCCTTGCGCTGCTCCTCTGTCGTCGCGTTCAGCAGCCACATCAACAGGAAGAACGCCATCATCGCGGTGACGAAGTCGGCATAGGCCACCTTCCATGACCCGCCGTGATGGCTGCCCTCGACGACCTCTTCCTTGCGGATGAGGATTTCGCCCTTACCTCGTCTGTCGTTATTTCCACGCATGAGTATGCGGCGCTCGCAACAGGACGAGCGTGGACCCGTCAACTTAATTCCCGGCTAATCGCTCCGCAGAAGAGCGTGGCCGTGGCAGAACCACCGCTTCATCTGTCTTCGTCGCTCCTGTGACCCGGTATTCAGCGAATCGCTCGGCTGTTTGCGAATCATGCCGTCGTGTCGCGATCCCGATAGGTACGGCATTGCTCCACATATCGCCCGGTGCGCCGCCACTTTGCAGCAGGATTCCGATTTTTGCCGTGAACTGAGGCTTGGGCAGGTCGAACAGTGACCACCTGGCGCCGACACCCACCACCTCGATGTGCTTGGGCAGAACAAGAGCAAGTTCCGAGACAGTGCCGTACTGGTCCGCGGCGATAAATTGTGCGTCCTCGTTTCGTAGTGATGCCTCGACCTCGCCGGCCAGCGGACCCCATCCGGCGACCTGCCGTGCGATCGGATCCAGCCCGATCGGCAATCGCAGCAGGTCCAGCCCGGCCTGAAGATAAACCACCCCAGTGATGACCAAGCCGAGCGCGATGCCGGGAGACCATAGCCTCTGCCACTTTCGCCCCCGCAGCCCACAAGCGGCGATCACCGCCCCTGGATAGATGATCGCTGGCCAGTTTCCCTGTACGCGATCACCGACGGCGTGCTGCACGAACAGCACCACGGACGGCACCGTCAGTGCCGCTAAGAGTGTCGAGGCCGGATCGCGATCGCGCCACGCGCGCCGCGTGACATGCACGACGCCGGCAACGCACAAAACGAAGATGACCGGCGTGATCAGCCCGACCTGGCCACCGATCAGTTCCGCCAGATAGTCGACCGCGCGCGAGGGGTGCCAGACGCCGACACGTGCGCCCTGCCGCATAAAGCTCGGCCACTGATGCGCGGCCTCCCACAGCAGAACAGGCATGAACACGCCAATCCCCAGCAATGCAGCGAGCCATGGCGCCGGCCGGCGCAACCAGGGGCGCATACTTGGCGTCACAAGCAGCCACAGCCCGATGCCGCCCCACAGCAGCAGCGCCGTATATTTGCTGGCCATCGCCAGACCTGAGAAGAGCCCGATAGCCCCCCACCACCATCGGCTGCCGTCATCCAGAAGACGGGCCGCGGCCCAGATGGTCGCGGTCCAGAACGCCAGAAGAGGCGCATCCGGGGTCATCAGCAGCGTGCCGGCCCCGAACAGCAGGGTCGCATTCAGCAGCAATGCCGCGCGTATGCCTGCCCTGGACGCCGGGAATAACCGATCCGCCGCATCGACCAGAAGCAGCGTGCTGACGGCTGTCGAGATGGGACCCAGCAGGCGAACGCCAAGCGGACCATCTCCGGCGAGAAGGGTGCCGAATCTGACCCAGAGAGCCACCATCGGCGGATGGTCGGGATAGCCAGGAGCCAGGGCGCGCGACCAGACCCAGTAATATGCTTCGTCGGGAACCAGAGGAATCGATGCTGCCACGACGAGACGTAGCGCGGTCAGTCCGACGAGTGCCGGAAGTGCCCAAAGGCACGTCCGTTGCCACACCCCGGTCTCGAATTGGATTATCGCGACCGCCAGACGAGTGTGGCTGACACAGCGTAGTTCCAAACCACTCCGATCATCGCACCAATAGCGCCGGCGAGACTCCAACTTGTGTTGGTATCATAAAGTATCTTGGCAATGCCGACATTGGTTACTGCACCAATCCCGCAGACCAGCATGAATAGCAGCAGGCCGCGCCACAGTCGCGGCCCGCGCAGACGTTGATCACGATAGGTGATCTCGTTGTTGAGCTGGAAGTTGAACACCATCGCGACGCCCGTCGCCACGGCCTGCGCGGGTTCGAAATCAAGGCCACCGAGTTTCAGCATCACACTCAGCACTGCGAGATGAACCAGCACGCCAAGGGCACCGACCAATCCGAAGGATAGGAACCGCAGTGGCAGTAGCCCGCCAAACACTTTGTCGAGCAGCAGGCCCGCGAACTGTACCAGTACGAGCGCGTCGAGCTTGCTCTCTCCGGCCGTCCGCTCGTGGAACATGAACGGTATCTCGATGACCCGGAGTGGTGCCGGGGCGCTTAGCACGAGATCCAGCAATATCTTGAATCCCTGCCCGGTCAGATTGCCGGCGAGACTTTCGAACAGCGGCCGCGGCAGCATGAAGAAACCGCTCATAGGGTCGCTGAGGCGTATCGGAAGAAAGTATTGCGCCAGCCGGATGCCGCCATGCGAGAGGATATGCCGCCAGCGTGTCCCAAGCCCGGCATCGTCGCCGCCCGCGCTATGCCGGCTGCCGACCGCGAGGTCGTATTGCCCGCTCTGAAGCGCAGCCAGCATATCGGGCAACTTGGTTTCGTCGTGCTGGAGGTCTCCATCGATGACCGCGACGAACGGCGCCGACGATGACAGAGCCCCTTCAATCACGGCCGAAGACAAGCCGCGACGGCCAATTCGGCGGATGCAGCGGACGCGGGCATCCGTCTGGGCGATGCGGCGGACCTCGGCCGCTGTCCCATCGGGACTGTTGTCGTCGACGTAGACCACTTCCCAGGGGATGCCGTAGAGCGCGGCGTCCAGCCTGGCGATCAGTGGGGCGACATTCGGCCGTTCATTGTAACATGGCACGACCACCGTCAAGACGGGGGCGTGGCGGGCAACTATCGGAATATCGATCAGGGGGCTGGCGGACTGGGGCATCGGCGGATTATGCCATGACCCGTGGTCACAGCGGTACGCCGCTGAGCAGACGACTGGTCCGGATCGTCTGGAGCGTCTGCACCCGGCTGACGGTGGGGGCGCCCGTCAAGCGTTGGGTCAACTGGTTCTCGTGCGACGTGTCACGCGCGACGAGCTTCAGCAGGAAATCACCGCCGCCACGGATCATGTGGCACTCGCGCACCTCCGGCCAGTTGGCGACGAGTTGCTCGAAAGCAGCCAGCACCACCTCTTTCTGGCTGTCGAGCCCGACAACGGCGAAGAAGGTTATCTCCCATCCAAGCTTTTGCGGGTCGGAATCCGCGTGATATCCACGGATCACGCCCGCCTCCTCGAGCCGGCGAACGCGACGCAGGCAAGGCGGCGCCGAGATGCCGGCGCGGCGTGCCAGTTCGACATTGGTCATCCGACCATCCGCCTGCAACTCCGCCAGGATCCGGCGGTCAATCGCGTCGAGCGTGGGCGTGTCGCCGAGGGGAGCCTTCATGATGCGCGCATTCTTCCGGGCGCTGAGGGTACGTTGCGGGACTGACTTTCCGCTGCGTTGGCGGCCGCGCGCAATGATATTCCACGGAACGGTCGCGGCAAGGGCGCCTACCCGGTTCCTTGTCCGCCGCCGGTCGGGACCGATATGGTTCGCACCTGCTGACGGAACAGGCCATGCCCGAGACCCATCGTACTCAAGTGCTGATCATCGGCTCCGGCCCCGCCGGCTACACTGCGGCGATCTACGCCGCCCGCGCCAGCCTGCAGCCAATTCTCGTGGCCGGTCTCGAACCGGGTGGCCAACTGACGATAACCACCGATGTCGAGAACTATCCCGGCTATGCCGAGGTGATCCAGGGTCCCTGGCTGATGGAGCAGATGGCCGCACAGGCAGGACACGTCGGCACCCGGATCGTCCATGACCTGATCACGCGGGTCGATTTCCAGCATCGGCCGTTCCAGTGTGTCGCCGATTCAGGCGACATATTCCTGGCCGATGCGGTCATCATCGCCACCGGCGCGCAGGCGCGCTGGCTCGGCCTGCCGTCCGAGGAGCGGCTTCAGGGGCGGGGCGTCTCTGCCTGCGCAACGTGTGACGGCTTCTTTTTCCGCGGCAAGTCCGTCGCGGTCGTCGGTGGCGGCAATACCGCGGTGGAGGAGGCGCTGTATCTCACGCACCATGCCGACAGTGTCACGTTGATCCACCGGCGCGACGCGCTCCGGGCCGAGAAGATCCTCCAGGCAAGACTGTTCGCGCATCCCAAGATCACTGTCGTCTGGGACAGTGTGGTGGACGAGATCGAGGGGGGTGGATCGCCGGAAGTGGTCACCGGCATTCGGTTGAGAAATGTCAAAGACGCATCGGTGAGGTCGCTGCCGATCGATGGCGTGTTCATCGCAATCGGGCACGTGCCTAATACAGCCATCTTCGCGGGCCAGATCGCGATGGACCCGGAAGCGTACATCTTGACGGAGCCCGGCGGCACCCGGACGACGGTCGACGGGGTATTCGCTGCCGGCGATGTCCAGGACAAGGTATTTCGCCAGGCTGTCACCGCTGCCGGCACCGGCTGCATGGCAGCACTGGAAGCAGAGAAGTGGCTCGCAGGACTGGAACACACCAGCGCGATAGCCGCGGACTAGCCAGGAACGGCCGAATAGGTCCAACATCAGGCGCACATCCGGACCGAATCGTCTAGGATGCGGTATTCCGCCCCTGCGCACAGCGGAAGCGACGCAATAGTCAGGGCAGGCTTGATGCAATCCGCCGCGTCCTCGTGACCGGCGGGCGGGAGAGGCCGAGTGATTGACTGGGACAAGCTTCGTGTCTTCCACGCCGTGGCCGAGGCGGGCAGCTTCACGCACGCTGGCGACACGCTCAATCTCAGCCAGTCGGCGGTGTCACGGCAGATATCGGCGCTCGAAGAGGCGTTGCAGGTGCCGTTGTTCCATCGCCATGCGCGTGGCCTGATCCTCACCGAGCAAGGTGAGGCGCTGAACCGCACGGTGCGCGAAGTCTTCGCCAAGCTGGCGATTACCGAGGCGTTGCTGACCGAAAGCAAAGAGAAACCGGCAGGCAGACTCAAAGTCACTACCACGGTGGCATTCGGCTCGATCTGGCTCGCACCGCGGCTGCACGATTTCTTTGAAACATACCCTGACGTGTCGATCTCGCTGCTGCTCGACGATTCGGAACTCGATCTTGCGATGCGTGAAGCGGACGTGGCGATCCGCATGCATCCGCCGAAGCAGCCCGATCTGGTGCAGCGCCACCTGATGTCACTGCAATGGCACATCTGTGCCGCGCCCGAATATCTGAAGCGAAATGGTGTGCCGCAACGGCCAGAGGATCTCGACGCGCACAAGCTCGTTCTATTCGGCAGCCATCACCCGCCCGTGAGCGACATCAACTGGCTATCCGAGGCAGGGCGCCGTCCCGGCAATCCGCGTCGCGCAATGCTCGAGGTCAACAGCACCCACGCCGTGCTCCTCGCGATTCGCTCGGGCCTAGGCATTGGCGCGCTGCCCGACTTCGTGGTGACAGAAAATCCAGACCTGGTGCGAATTCTGCCTGATCTGAAGGGCCCGAAGGTGGATGTCTATTTCGTTTACCCAGAGGAGTTGCGCAACTCGAAGCGGGTGGCGGTGTTCCGCGATTTCTTGCTGGCGCGACTGGCGGGCTTGCACTGAGGCTGCATCATGCCAGTACGGACTGAATGTCCGTAGGGGCATGCGCTGATAGCATGGCGGGTTCCGGGTTTTTGCGGCTGTCCAGCCTACCCGGCGGCCACTAAACTAATGTCACTGAATACGGCGGCGTCGCCGCCAGTGTTCCGGTTCTTCGGAGCCGGAAGGGGGTCGATGACCCCTGCGTCTCCCAGACGTGAAGCCTCCCTGTTTACTTACCCCCGGTTAATAACCGGGGGTTTTTCTTTGCTGTTCTTTTCACGCTGAGATCACGGTCGCTCGGCGACTTGGCCTCCTGCCACTGATGCTTTGTCTCTACTGGCCGGCCGATACAGGCCAAGCGTTGAAAGCACTTCGGGCGCGATTCGAGCTCGTCCTCTTGGCGCAGTAATTCCGAAGCCCATCACATCGTCGTAACCCCATAGCGCCCAACCGAATCCCTGTCCCTCGCATGCCGTTCGCACCGTCCTGAGCCAGGCCAGCCGCGCCGCCGTATTGAGATGCTGGCTCGCGCCGAATTCTCCGGCAATCACGGCAACGTGATTTCGTTTTGCCCACGCACCGACGGCAGCAATCCTGGATCCCACACGCGCTGCGTCCCAATGCTGCGCACAGTAGAAGCGCACAAGGTCCGCCGTCGGCCTGTCGGCTGTTCTCCCCGCCCAGGCGGCACAGGCGTTCTCGTCCTGCACGGGAAATGGCAGCAGTGCCATGGCAATTGCATCGAGCCCCGGACGGTAGGCACCGAGCGAGGTCAGTTCGGCCGGTTCGTAAAAATGGAAGCTGTAGACGACGTTCGGGTCATCCTCCGGAGACAGTGCCAGCAGCCCCGCCACACTGCCCCAATCAACGCCGGTCAGTACGATGGTGTTCCTCGGGAGGATCGCGCGGATTGCAACGAGAGCTTGGTGCTGAAGCAGAGACCACGCATCGGGACTGGTGGAGAACACGGGCTCGTTCAGTATCTCGGGATAGGTCAGCCGCGGGTCCAGATGACGCAGACTTGCCGCGAGGACACGCCACGCGTCGATCAGCTTTGACCGGTCACTGGCGTTGCTTTCCAGCTGCCAATCCTCTGGAAACAGCGCCACGACTGCGGCGAACCCACGCCGCTCCACCCGCGCGATCGCAGCCACGATCGCATCAGGCGATGACAGCAGACTTGGCTGTACGGGTATTCGGATGAAGGTGAAGCCTGCGCGCCGCAGTTGCTCGAGCGCCGTGTCGTCAATGTAGCTCCGCAATGCGCTGGGATTCCGATCCGGCGGATAGCGGAACCAGTGGGTGATGTTTATGCCGTGCCTCAGCGTCGGAGGGACCTCGTCTGCGCCGGCCAGGAGGCCTATGGCAGTGCAGGCGACAATGAGACGGTAACCAATCCTTCGCATCGACCTGCAATAGATCGCCGACACTAACTTTCGGTGAAGCAGGCCGTGCGCTGCCTACCGATCCTATGCGTTTTGCTCGGTGCTGCGCTGTTGCTGGGGGGCATCGCCTGGCTGCGCAGTGCTGAATATGACGAGCAGTACACGCTGTTTCTGACCGGTCGCGCGGCGCGTCCAGTGTGGTCTGCCGATGTCACCACCGCGGGCGAGATACGTCGCATGCAGGCTCCTGAGGCGGGCCTCGCGGCTATCGCACGTGATCTGCGCGCGACCGACGTCCATCCACCGCTATACTTCTGGGCAGTGTCGGAGTGGCGTCAGCTCGTGGGGCCGTCGTTGCTTGCGGCGCGCATGGCCTCGGTACTGTGCAGTATTGCGACCTTATGTCTTATAGCCTGGATTGCTCGAACGATCGCGATTCCGCCAGTGTCAGCGGTGCTGCTGACCGCCGGTTGCTATGGTTTTGCCTATACGGGCACAGTTGCACGTGGTTTTGCATTCGCGCAAATGCTCAGCGTCGCGGGCATCGCGCTGCTGATCGACGACAGGGAGCGGCAGCATAGGGCGCTGATCGCCGGCACGCTGCTGGGCGCGGCGACATTCACGAATTATCTTGCGGCATGGGTCGGGTGCGGCGCACTGCTGCATACATTGCGTCGCAAGCCAGCCGTCATCGGCGCCACATGGCTTGGCTTCATAGTCTGGCTGCCATCGGATCTGTGGTTTTTCACTGCGCAGAGACAAAGCCGTCCGGACCAGTTTCCGCCGTTTGAAATCGTCCCGGCCATGACGCGGCTGGCGCAATACTCGGTCGCGAACGTCTTCGGCGGACTGCCGCTGTACGCGCAAGGTTTCGCGCGCGCCGGCATAGCCGCCGGTGTTTGCGTGCTTTTTCTGGCTGGCATTGGCGCCATCGTTTGTGGTTGGCGACAGCTTGCCACACCCGAGTCGCGCTCCCTGCTGGCGATCTGCGCCGTTACGTCGCTGCTCGGGCCGTTGCTGCTTGGCATCGTGTTTGCAAATTCGCCGATCGAGCTGCGTTATCTTGCATTCGCCACGCCATTCATCGCTCTGCTTCTGGCCGCCGCGCTACCGCGATGGCTGCGGTACGCCACCTTGGCCATTCAGGCCATTGCCCTGATAGGACTGACGACGCGCGCGGAAACCATGCAGCCCGCACGCGCCACAGCACAGGCCGCTGCGCAGTTCCTGGGCGAGGGGATCGTACTGCTGCCACGCGGTAATGACGGCATTGGCATTGTCGGCGCCTTTGCCAACGAAGTCGCTGATTCAACCCGCATCCTGATCATTGCTCCCGATGAGGCCCCGCAACAGATCCGCAGCAAGATTGCCCAGCCGTCTCGCGTGGTCCTGGCCATGCTCGCTCAGGATGCCGCGAGTCGCGCGGCACTCCCAGTCATGCGTGCGGCTCTTGCCGATCCATGCTGGCGACAGGTTGCTGCCGGCGTCAACGTGCTCGCATTCGACCGCGTCTGCCCCGAACGGTGACGCCGGGGCCTGGTGTTAGGGGAGGCGGCTAATAGGCCAACGCGTGATCCACGACCGGCTCCCACCGACCATTGTGCACGACCGAGAGGAACGCCGCGGTGGCACCGTGATGGTTGGTTTCACTGAACGAATAGGTACCACCGAAGATGTCGTGGAAGTCGCGGATGCTCTCCATCGCCTTCACCAAGCTGTCGACGGTCAGGTCACGACCCGCGCGCTGCAGTGCCTCGATGGCGATCTGAGCGGAGGTATAACCCATTTCACCCAGATAGTTCACTTCGAACCCGTACTTTGCCTTGTATGCCTGTGCGAAGGCCTTGATGGCTGGGCGCTGATCATCGGGATAGGCATACAGCGAAGGAGACATTGCATAGAACCCCTCCGCGACGTCGCCTGGTGCTTCGGCGATCGCCGTATCGTAGGCTGCCACCTGGCCCAGCAGGTCGACGTTCCAGCCCAGCTTCTTCACCGTGGCAATGATCAGCGTTGAATCGCGAACAATGGTGCCCATGGTGATCAGGTCACACTTTGCATCGCGCAGTTTTGCAACGGGTGCGGTGAAATCGGTGTCGGTCGGCTTGTGCGCTGTCGTTGCGACCACCTTCATACCCATCGCTTCGGTCTGCTGCACCGTGCCGGCCAGCACATCCTTGCCGAAGTCGGTATCCTGATACATTGCGCAAATCGCGTGCTTGCCTCGCTGCTCGACAAAGTACTTCACGCCTGCCCGCATCTGATCGACGTATGACGAGTACTGGCTGAACTTCAGTCGATGGAACGGCTCGTACATGGACCGCGCCGCCGACAGCGGCAGCAGCTTCGGAACTCCCTTTTCGATTGCCATCGGGAATGTCGCGTTGTTCATCGGCGTGCCGCCGTCCTCGATGGTGATGAACACGCCGTCGTTGTTGACCAGCTTGTTCATCGCCTGCACGGCGCGCGGCACCTGATATTGGCTGTCCTCCACGATGTAGCGGATCTTGCGGCCGTTGATGCCGCCCTTTTCATTGACCGCGTCGAATGCGAGGCGAACGGCGTTGGCGTTGTTCACTCCTTGCACAGCGGTGACGCCTGACAGGTCGGTCACGGTGCCGACAAGGATCTCGGTATCGGTGACGCCGCGCTGGTTCTGCGCATTTGCCGCCGCCGCCAGAAAAATCAGCAGCGTTGCAACGAGTACCGTTCGCATGGTTCCCCCGCTCATTGAGCGCCATGCTAGCGCGGCAGACGCGGCGGCGCCAAGCAACCGGGCAATCAGGCCATTTCCGGAACCACCAGGAACAGGTCGGTATCGCCGGTATCCTGCCCAAAACTGGTCAGCAGTGCATGCGCCTGCCCGCGATGATGCGTCTGGTGATTGAAGAAATGCACCACCAGCTTGGCTTTCTGCCGCCGCATCTCGCGGTTCGCCGCGCCGCTGAACCACACCAGGTCCCCGGCCAGCCACGCGTCGTCTATTCTCCTGGCCCAGGCGCTGATATCGGCATCCGCCTTTTCGCGCCTCGCCCGAAGATGGGCGAAGTCCCCCACCATCTCTGCGCTCTGTTTGATGCCGACCTCAGGCTTCGGCCATCCGTCGAACCGTGACATCCATTGTGTGTCGCCCCAAAGGATGTGGGTGAGCGTGCCATGGATCGATTTCCAGAATGCACCTCGATCAACCTTGCGCTCGGCATCGGAAAGGCGACCGGCGGCGTCATACAGGCGTCGGTTCATCTCGGTGTTGTAGTCCGTCATCAGGCGGACATAGGCGGGCGAGATCATATGCGTCTCCCTCCGTGCGGTTCCGGCTAAGAGGCGCAATCCAGGCTGGCCGTCAACGTTGATCTATTGAATCAATGTCAACACCGCGTGCTCGGCCGGCTCATCAGCAACGAATTGCTATCTCGACCTGCCGGCGGCGCGCGGTTAAGCCTCGCTGAGCCCATGATCCTGGCTTACCGAACGACGGTTCTATTGATGCAGATCATTCCAACACCCCTGCCCGGCGTCATGGTGGTTCGGGCGGAACCGGCCTGCGATGAGCGTGGCAGCTTCGCCCGTCTCAGCTGCACGACCACGCTGGCACAACACGGGATCGATTTCGTGCCGCGCCAGACCAGCCTGTCGCGTTCGAGCCGCCGCGGCACGCTCCGAGGCATGCACTTCCAGATCCCGCCTTCAGCCGAGATCAAACTGGTGCAATGCATTGCCGGAGCGATTTTTGACGTGGCGCTCGATCTGAGACCTGAGTCTCCGACCTTCCGGCGCGCATTCCATGCGGAACTGAGCGCGGACAATGGCCTGGGCCTGCTGATCCCACGTGGCTGCGCCCACGGCATGCTGACCCTGTCAGACGATGTTGCTGTTTTGTACCATATCGATTGCGACTACGATCCGGATAGCAGTCGGGGCGTCCGCTGGAACGATCCGGCTTTCGGCATCGAGTGGCCGGGGGCGCCCGTCTCGATGTCGGAACGCGATGCGTCCTGGCCGGATTGCACCGGATAGGCCGGCAAGCCGGCGCTGGCGACAGGCTACATCGCCTCCAGGTCGCTGAGCTCATCCGGCACTGCGAGCGCTCGCAATTTCCGGATATCATGCAGGATGACGCGGGAGCCATGCGTCTCGACGCCATACGATCGCAACGTCGCAAATGCTCGCGACAGGTTCTCCTGCCGGCAGCCAAGACGAGCGGCAAGCAACCCCTTGTCGAAGGGCAGGCGGAAGTCCGCACGCTCAGCGTTTGCATCCTTGACCCGCGCCAGAAGGTAACAGCCCAGACGCTGCGCCGCGGTGCGCAGCTTCAGGTCCCGGACCTGCCGTACCATGGAGCGGAATTCGCGCGACACCGAACGCAACAGCGTGCTGGCAAGAGACGCTTCGCGCTCCACCAATAGAAGCAGGTCGTGAGCACTGATCTCCAGCAGGCGGCAGCGGGTCACGGTTCGGGCCGTCAGCAGATAGGGGAGCTGCGTCAGCACCGAGGCCAGCACGAAGTGATCCATCGGATGGAGCACTTCGACCAGAGCCCTGGTGCCATCGGCCGCCGTGCTGGACAACGCCACCTGGCCCTCCAGCAAGATGTGCAGAACGTCCGGCATGGCGCCCTGGTGCGACAGAACCTGATCGGGATCGGCTGACACGGTTCGGGTAATCGCCTCGATCTCTTGCTGGAGACCGGCGTCCAAGCTTTCGAACAGCGGTATCGCTCCAATCACATCTGCCGCCGTCTGCATCGCGCCACTTCAGCCTTCTGTCAGTACTCAACGGCCGCTGCCGGCTTGATGCAAAGACATGCGCTTATCTCGTCGCGGCGGCAACCTTTGGCCAAGGCTGACTCGGCTATGGTAGCGTGCCGTTGTCGCGGGCGTGATGGAATTGGCAGACATAAGGCACTTAAAATGCCTTGGCCCATGGCCGTGCGGGTTCGAGCCCCGCCGCCCGCATACACGCCACAGTTGATCCACATCAATGCCGCGGTTCCGCCATGCAGCCATACTTAAAGCTGTACTGCGATAGGATTCGGTGTCATGCGTTTCGCAGAACACGGCGGTGCAGCCAAACCAATCAGAGCGGACCTGCGGCAAATGACCCGGGGCGAACTCCTCCGGCTGGGTGTGCCGCGGCTGGTGTATCTGCGGTGCGGTACCATCGACGGTCAGCCGGCATATGCCATCCACGCTGCCGATGGCACGGCAATGGCGGTGGTGGAGGACATCGAGGTCGCCATGGAACTCGTGTCTGAGCACGACATGACCTTCGTCGCGGTGCACTGATGGCTTTGATCGCGGTCTCCACCGACGACCCTGGGGTCGCCCGGATCTTTTTCGACCTGCGCGCGATCGATCCGGCTTTGGATGAAGAGGACCGGATCGCACTGGCGATCGAGCAAGCCTTTGCCATGGCAGACCAGCAGGCAAAGCAGCCTTCCCCGGCAACTCCGGCAGCGTAGGCCTCAGCTCACCGCGTTCAGCACGCTATCGCAGACATGCGCGATATCGGCCTCTGAGAGGTACGGATGGATCGGCAATGCCAGGATCCGGCTGGCCAGATCCTCCGATACGGGCAGACCAATGCCATTGTGGTGATGGCGATAGGCAGGCTGCAGATGCAGCGGACGCGGATAGTAGATCGCTGTTGGCACACCGTTCGTCCGTAGCGCCGCCTGCACATCGGCGCGCGCGGCCTGGTCCGGCAGCAGAATCGCGTAAATTGCCCAGGCGCTGGTGCTGTCCGGGACCCGGGCGGGCGTGACAACCGCGTTGCCCAACCGGGAATCGTAGTATCGCGCCACGCGTTCTCTGGCCTTCAACTCGTCGGCAAACACCGTCAACTTGGCGAGCAGCACAGCAGCCTGCATCGTATCGAGCCGACCATTCATCCCGGTATGCAGCACCTCGTAGCGCGAAGCGCCTTCACCATGCGTGCGCAGACTACGGTAGAGTGAAGCGCGCTCGTCACTCTCGGTGAACAGCGCGCCGCCATCGCCGTAGCCGGCCAACGGCTTGGACGGAAAGAAACTCGTCACCGTCGCATCCGCTGCCGCTCCCAAGGGCCTGCCGTGCAGCGTGCAACCGAAGCTCTGTGCCAGGTCGTCCAGCGAGAATAGCCCCTCCCTCTCGGCAATACCTGCCAGCGCCTTCCAGTCTGCGGGCTGACCGAACAGGTCAACGCCGATCAGGGCGCGCGGCCGCAAGTGCCCATCTCGGCGCACTTCGGCAATCCGACGTTCCAAATGCGCCGGATCGATCTGGAATGTGTGTGGATCGACATCGACGAACACCGGCGTGGCGCCAAGCACCAAAGGCACTTCGGCGGTCGCGGTGTAGGTGAACGCCGGCAGGAACACGGCATCGCCCTGGCCGACGCCCTCCGCCATCAAGGCAATCTGGATTGCATCCGTACCGGAACTGACCGCGATGCAATGACGCGCGCCGCAGAGCTGCGCCAGTTTCGCTTCCAGCTCTGCCACTTCGGGGCCAAGAATGAACTGGCAGTGCCCGAGCACTGCATCCAACCGCCTGCGCAGCTCACTGCTGATACGCGCCTGCTGTCCCTTCAGGTCGATGAACGGAATGGGTGGGCGCGCAGTCATGTGTGGGTCAACACAGGCAACAATCCTTCCGCATTGTGCTCGAACTCCGGAACCAATCGGCCCAGCAGCGCCAGAGCCAGACGCGCATGTCCATTGCGGCAGGCAGTGGCGATTTCATCGATGGCGCGACCCACGATCGCCGGGTCCGCCGTGCGCGGGGCAGCCATCAGCAGACCGGGAAAACCGGTCGGCACTGGCGGTTCCTTGCCATGGAAAAGCTCCTCGTGGAGCTTTTCGCCGGGCCGCAATCCGGTGAAGCGGATTTCGACATCGCGCTCCGGAGCAAGTCCTGCCAGCCGGATCATCTGCCGCGCCAGATCGACGATCTTCACCGGCTTGCCCATGTCGAGCACAAAGATGCCGCCGTCCTCACCCGAAGGCAGGGCGGCGTCGCCGGTCCCGACCACGCTCGCCTGCAACACGAGACCCACCGCTTCCCGCACCGTCATGAAGTAACGCTGCATGTCGGGATGAGTGACGGTCAGCGGGCCGCCTTGTTCCAACTGACGCTGAAACAACGGGACGACGGATCCGGTGCTGCCCAGCACATTGCCGAAGCGTACGGTGATGCATCGCATGCCGCGTCCACTGTGGCGGGCGGCGATGTCCAGCGCCTGACAGTACATTTCGGCCAATCGCTTGGTCGCACCCATCAGCGATGTAGGGTTGACCGCCTTGTCGGTGGAAATCAGCACCATGGCACGCGCGCCGGTCGCCCGGGCCGCATCGGCGACATGACGCGTGCCGGCGACGTTGGTCAGCAGCCCCTCGAGCGGGTTGGCCTCTACCATCGGTACGTGTTTCAGCGCCGCGGCGTGGAACACCAATTCGGGACGGAACTGCTCGAACACGTCGCGCACACGCACGTCGTCGCGGATGTCGGCCAGCAGCGACACCCGCGGTACATGCGGGTGGCGTTCCGCCAGTTCGAGGTCGATCAGCCAAAGCGCATATTCGCCATTGTCCACCAGGATCAGTCGTTCCGGCCCGAGTGCCGCCACCTGGCGGGCCAGCTCGCTGCCGATGGTGCCGCCGGCGCCCGTCACGATGACGCTTCGCCCCTGGACCAGTCTCGCCATGCCTTCGCGATCGAGCGGCACCTGGGGGCGGTTGAGCAGGTCCTCGATCGCCATCGGCCGCAGTTCCAGGTCCCGCGCACGGTCGGCCGAGCCGGCAGGATTGAGCGCCGTTGGCCGTGGCGCCCGGCGGATTCGCATGCCGTGCTGCTCCGCCTGCTCGACCAAAGGAGCCAGCGACTGGCCGGAAAGGTCGGGCGTGACCACAACCAGGGTGCCAGGCAATTTCCCATCGGCAGTCAGCCGGTCCAATACGGCCGCCGCGTCGTCGATAGAACCGAGAAACGGCGCGTTGTGGATGCGTCGGCCGGTCTGGCGAGCACCGACCGCGAGCAGGCCCTCGACCTGCAGCGACTGCCGCCGGTCCCAGGCCAGGGCGCGCAGAAACAGGTCGATGTCCTCGGCTGCGCCGACCACCAGAGCAGTTGCAGTTTGGGGGGCGTAGCCAGCGAACGCTCCCGCCCTTCGATGGCGCCATAGCCGATAGCCGACCCGAGGCGCGCCCAGTAATGCGAGCAGGGCCAACCCGTACACGACGGGAAACGCAGGGTTGCTGGTGCTGACTCCCGCCCAGGCCATGGCGACGCTGAGCAGTGCGGCGCCGCCCACGCTGGCCCAGACCACGCCGAGAAGATCATCGATCCCGGCGAACCGCCAGTACTGCCACGGCAGCCTGACCGGCAGGCCAGCGAGCAACAGGGCGGCGGCACCAGCCAGCGGCAGCCAAGGAGGGTCCAGCCAGTGCGCCGAAGGATCGGCGATGGCGCGCGCCAACGGAACCGCCGCCGCAGCCAGCACGCCATCGATGGCAACGTTGAGGGCGATTCGCACGGGCGGGCGCGCTTTCATGGCGGCCCGTATACCCCAGGGCTACTTCCTGGCCCAGCCAGGGGCGACCGGAGTGGTGACTATCGCAATTCTCTCCGACTTGCGTAATAATCGAGACGCGTGGGAGACGCATCCGCAGCATCGGCCGCGGGAGTTTGTCAGCACGGCCGGTTGCATTCCGGCCGCGGAAGGGAACGTACGCTATGTTGTCGAAGAATCGCTTGTCGCGTCGGTCGGCCCTCAAGATCGGAGCGGCCGCGACCGCCCTACCCCTGGTGCATATTCGCACTGCGGGCGCTGCCGGAAAGTTGAGCCTCGCGCTGTGGGACCACTGGGTCCCCACCGGCGATGACGCAATGAGAAAACTGATCACTGCGTGGGCCGAGAAGAACAAGGTCGATGTGCAGGTCGACTTCATCTCGAGCATCGGCAGCAAGATCAATATTACCATGGCCGCCGAGGCGCAGGCCAAGACTGGTCACGACGTGTATGCGTTCGATCAGTGGACCGTCCACCAATACGCCGACAGCCTCGATCCGGTCGACGACGTGATGCAGCGGCTGATCGCCAAGTACGGCAAATTGGGCCGTGCCTACGAGTATCTTGCTTTCATCAACAAGCACTGGATGGCGGTGCCGGTGGGCTGGGGCTCGGCGCCGCTGCCACCGGTCGCGCGCATCAGCATGTGGAAGAAGTTCGCCGGCGTGGACGTTCAGGCGTGGTTCCCGGATCATCCCGCGACACCGGAGGCCAGCAAGGAGTGGACTTACGACAAGCAACTCGAGATCGCAGCGGCTTTCCACAAGGCGGGCTATCCGATCGGGTTCGGCTGCCGTGCGGGCGACAGCACGGACGCGAACCAGACATGGGGCGCCACCTTCGGCGCATTCGGCGCTGACCTGGTGAATGCCAAGGGCGAGATCACTGTCGAGTCCGATAACGTCATGAAGGTGATGGAGTATATCCAAAAGCTCATCAAGTTCATGCCGCCGGACGCCCCGCAGTGGGACGATGCATCGAACAATCGGGCGCTGATTTCCGGCAAGGCCGCATACATCTGGAATCCGCCGTCAGCCTGGGCAGTGGCCAAGCGTGACGCGCCAGAAGTGGCCGCGGATTGCTGGCACTTCTCGCAGCCACGTGGACCTGCCGGCCGGCTCGTTCCGCACCGACCGTATTTCTGGGGACTGTGGCAGTTCGCCAAGAACAAGAGCGCCGCCAAGGAGTTGATCGAACATCTGTCGCAGCGCGAGCAGGTGGAAGAACTCGCCGCTCCTGTCGCCGGCTACGACATCCCGCCGTTCACGTCGATGTATGACATGAAGATCTGGAACGATGTCGAACCGCCGAAGGGCACCGTCTACAACTATCCGGTGCGCCCGTGGCACGATTCCGAATACTACATCGCAGGCTCGTCGGCACCGCCGGAAATCGCGGTGCAGATGTGGAACCGCGGAATTCCGCCAGCGATGGTGACCCGGCTGATGGCGGGTGAATCGATCAAATCGACCATCGCCTGGGCGAAGGAAGAACTGCAAGGCTTCATTCGCTAGTCGCTCAGGGCCGTCCCTGGCCACCGGCCACGGTTCGCTGTATCGGGCTCCTCCCTTGAGGAGCCCGTATGACTCTTGTCGCCCTGCTCCGCCACCTGGCGTTTGCGACCGCACTTGCATTGCTGTCGGCCACGCTCGTGCGGGTCATGATCGCGGTGCGTGTCCTGGACCGTCCCGACCACCGCAAAGTCCACACGCTTGCCACGCCGAAGGGGGGCGGCGTCGGTGTGGTCGTTGCTTTCCTGATCGGCATCGCCGTGCTCTATCGGTTCGCGGAATTCGCCCGCCTGGCGGATCCTTATTTCGTGGGCGTGATCGAAGCGTCTACGGCCATTGCCATCGTTTCTTTCCTGGATGACCTTTGCGACTGGAAGTTCGCGGTCAAGCTGACCGCACAGGTGTTGGCTTCCCTGGTCGCTGTCAGCAGCGGCATTTATGTCGTAAATTATCACCTGCCCTATGTTCAGCCGCTCGACATCGGCTGGTTGGCGCCACTCGCGACCATTCTGTGGCTGCTGTTTGCCACCAATGCCATGAACTTCATCGATGGCCTGAATGGTCTTGCTGGCGGCGTGGCACTGATTGCCGCCGCCTTTCTCGCCGGGATCGCCGCCGCCCATGGCGGCTGGTTCGCCTATTTCGCAGCGCTGCTGCTGATTGCCGGCCTGGCTGGCTTCCTGCCGTTCAATTTTCCCAACGCACGTATCTTCATGGGCGACGTCGGCAGTCAGTTCTGCGGCTTCATCCTTGCGATTCTGGCCGTGGTCGCGAGCCGCTTCGACAACGTCGAACTGTCTTTCCTGATCGTGCCGATGCTGCTGTCAGGCGTGTTGTTCGATGTCGCGTTCACCCTGATTCGCCGCGTGGTTGCGGGAGAGCAACTGACTGCGCCCCACCGTGGGCACCTGTATCAGGTCGCACACCGCGCCGGCATTCCGGCTACCGGAGTTACCCTGACTCACTGGGGGTTCACCACGTTCGGTGGTGCCTGCGCGCTATTGTTTCTCGCAGTCCCATCGGAAGCCAAGCCATTCATTCCCTTGCTCACGCTCGTGCCGCAACTGGCCTGGCTCGCCTTTGTGGCGCACCTGGCACGGGTGGCGGGAATAAGGCGCTGGGGCTAGGCGAACGTGGTCCGACGCGTTGGCGCCTCAGTAGTGGCTGCAGGCACTTTCTTCGCCGCCGCTGCCGCATCCCCCATAATAGAGCGCAGGTCGCGCAGGAAAGCCGCACCTTTCAACGTGCGCTGTACCAGGATGCTGCGGCGGTCCTGCGGATCAACCTTCCGACGAGCGAGATCGAGCTCGCCCAGCCTGTCGAGTGCACGGGTAATCGCCGGCTTTGAAACTTTGAGATCGGCAGCGAGGCCTCGGACTGTGTGGCCGCCATCACGCAGATAACAGGTCAGGAAGACACCGAGTTGGCGAGCTGACAGATCGGCCCCATCGCGTCGCACGAGGGTGACCACGGTCTCGCGCAGGATGCCGATCAGCTGGTCGGCGGAGGGACTGGCAGCCATCGTTGTTCCTTTCCAAGTTCCTGCGCGTGGGCACACATTTTCCCGAGTTAATCCACCCTACGACAAGTCCATTGCAGAAGCGATGCTTTTAGCCCTTGCGCTCGCGAGAAAGTTATCTTGCCGTTCAGATCTATTGAACTTGAGCTTTTTCGGCGTGCTCGGCCACAGCGGCGAACAGCGCGCGCATGCCGTACGCTTCGCCGCCTTCTGGATGGCCGGGGGAGTTCTGATCGTTCCAGGCGTACAGATCAAGATGCGCCCAGGGAATGTCGTTTGGAACAAATCGCTGCAAAAACAACGCGGCGATTATGGATCCGGCATATGGCTTTGCCGATACATTGTTGAAATCAGCAACGGGACTATCGAGCCAACGATCATAGGGTGCCCAAAGCGGCAGTCGCCACATTGGGTCGTGTTGTTGCTGACCACTTCGCAAAATGGTTGCAGACCAGGAGTCGTCGTTGCTGAACAGCGCTGGCAGGTCCGGTCCGAGCGCGACGCGCGCCGCACCCGTTAGAGTTGCACAATCGATCAGCAATGCCGGCTGTTCGTCGCCGGCCTCGGCCAGCAGGTCGCATAACACCAAACGACCTTCTGCGTCGGTGTTGCCGACTTCCACAGTGACGCCTTTACGCGTCCGAACCACGTCCAGCGGACGCATCGCCGTCCCGGAGACCGAGTTTTCGACACAGCCGGTTCGCACGACCAGCCGCACCGGCAAGTCTGCCTCGATGATCATGCGAGCCAGGCCAAGGACGGTCGCCGCGCCGCCCATGTCCTTCTTCATTCGCAGCATGCCGCTGGAAGGTTTGATATCGTACCCGCCGGTGTCGAAGCAGACTCCCTTCCCGCACAGCGAGATCAGCGGCGCATTGGCATGAGCGCGACTACCCGACCAGCGAAAGACGGCGACGTGCGGCGGCCGCGCGGATCCGCGCCCCACAATATCGACTGTTGGATAGGCCACCCGCAAATTTTCGCCCGAGAAGATTTCAGTCTCTGCCCCGTATCGACGGCCAAGCGACGCGGTAAACTCGGCGAGCTCGTGCGGACCGAGCAGATTCGCCGGCGTGTTCACAAGATCACGCACCATCCAGGTTGCCGACGCGGCAGCCAGGCTGCGCTGCTGTCCGTCCGGAGCAACGAGGCGAGCCGCGCGCCGCTTTGGCGACTTGAATTCGTGATAGCGATACGCACCAAGACAGAAACCGAGCGTGGCCGCAGCTACATCATATTCGCCAGCCTGCAGCTGCCACGTAGTGGCCTCTGGCAGACGAACCGCGAGATCGCCGAAAGCGGTCGGCGAAGTGTCATTGCCGAGCCCCAGCACGGCACCGGCGAGACCATCGCTGCCGGGCAGAAATACCAGCTCCTGAGGAGCGGCAGTGAAATTGAGGTGTCTGAGAAAGCTCGACTGTGCGCCGGGTAACCGGTCCAGGAATGCAGCAAGTTCAGGCGGCCGCACGGCATACAATGGCCGAGCACCATCGGCTGCTTCAGTCAGACAGTCGAGCGTCTGCTCCAGCATCGGGAGTCCCCCAGGGTGATATTGCAATGCGCCTGGCACTCCCCGGCGAGGTCCGGAAAGAGCCACTGCTGGATTGGAACCCGAGGCAGGCTAGGTCAAGGACGACCCAAGCATGGACGTGATCCGACGGGCAAATCCAGCGGGGTCACGCGGCAGATCGCCTTCCTGCACACGCGCCAGATCAAGCAAAGTACCTGCCGCATCGGCGATCAACTGCTCTTCCGATAATTTACCAGCAAGTGCCTCGATCACCTTATGCTTCGGATTGACCTCCAGCACCGGCGCGGCCGGCAGCATCGTACGCCCGGCACGCCGCAGCAGTCGTTGCATCTGCAGGTCCGGTCCCTTGTCCCCGGCCGCCAGTATCACCGCGCTGTCGGTCAATCGACCGGTTGCACGCACGTCTGAGACGTCATCCCCGAGCGCCTTTTTCAGCGCCGCAAGCAGCGGTGAAATGTCGGGCTGGTCGGTGTCCTTCTCCGGTTCGGCCTGCGTGACACTCTTGAAGTGCTTTCCTTCGAAACTATCGAGCCGCTCCGGCCAGAACGCATCGATCGGATCTGTCAACAGCAGCACTTCGATGTTCTTGGCACGGAAGCCCTCCAGTTGTGGCGATGCCTTGAGAGCGTCCAGGTTATCGCCCGCCAGGTACCAGATCGTGTCCTGCCCGACCTGCATGCGCGACAGATAGTCGGGGAGCGACGTCCACGCGTCCTGCGTCGAGGACCTGAACCGCAGCAGCGGCGCAAGCTCCGCGCGATGCTCAGCGTCGTCCCAGACACCCTCCTTCATCACCGCGCCGAAATTGTCCCAGAACTTGCCGTAGTCCTCTGTCTCCTTGGTGCGGTTCTTGAGTTCGGACAGCATGCGTCCGATCAGCGCCTTGCGTATGCGCGCCAGTACCGGGGTAGTCTGCAGCATCTCGCGTGACACGTTGAGCGGCAGGTCTTCGGTGTCCACCACACCCTGCACGTACCGCAGCCAGGTTGGCAGCAATTCCGCCTTGTCGGTGATGAACATGCGTCGGACATGCAGCTTGACGTGCGATTCCCGATCTCCGTCGAAAGGCTCGAACGGCTTCATCCCGGGAATGAACAGCAGTGCGAAGAATTCCAGCATGCCCTCGGCGCGCCAGTGCAGCGTGGCCCACGGCGTATCGAACAGATGGCCGAGATGGCGATAGAACTCGTTATAGGACTGCTCGCTGACATCGGCGCGCGGCTTTCGCCATAGCGCAGTGCCCTCGTTTGCCGGCAGGTCCTTGCCGTCGCGTGCGATCGTGATCGGCAGCGTGATGTGGTCGGCCCATTTGCGCACGACCGCCTCGAGCCGGATCGGATCTAGGTACTCATCGGCATCCGACTTTATATGCAGCAGGACATCGGTGCCCGCTGTCTCGCGCGTCGCAGGCGCGATGGTGAACTGGCCTGCTCCATCCGAGGCCCAGGTGAACGTCTCCTCCGAGCCTGCCTTGCGTGAGGTTACCTCGACCCGGTCGGCAACCATGAAGGCGGAATAGAATCCGACGCCGAACTGGCCGATCAGGCTGGGTCGTTCCTCAGGCTTGGCCGAAGCCAGTGCCGCACCGAATGCCCGCGTGCCGGAGCGCGCGATGGTTCCCAGATTGTCGATCAGCTCCTGCCGCGTCATGCCGATGCCGTCATCCGCGATATGCAGGGTGCGAGCCGCCTTGTCAGGCACGATGCGGATCTTGGCCTCCGGTGGGGGCGCGAGCCCGGGGTCGGTGAGCGATTCGAACCGCCGCCGGTCCATCGCATCGGCTGCATTCGCCACGAGCTCGCGCAGGAAGATTTCGCGCTCGGAATAGAGGGAATGCACCACCAGGTCGAGCAGCCGCCCGACCTCGGCCCCGAAATCGTGCTTTTCCGCCACCACATCGTTCATGGCCGCACCTCCTTTTCGGTCGGCGATATGCGGCGAAACACAATGGGTTTCAATGCGGGGCCGCAGCGGGTAGCCAACCACGGCATCCTGAACGTCACATGCCCGCCGGCGCCCCAAATGATCTGCCGGCGAATGGAGGCTTGCAGCACCGATGGTCAGCCTGTTCGGCGCATTTCGATCGCTCCTGCCACGCGAGGAGGGCTTCATCGAACGGTTCTGCGAGCATGCGCGCTTGGCAGTGCCCGCCGCGGAGGCGTTTCGCGCGCTGATCGGCGGGCAGCCGGCCGAGGCGTTGGCCGAGGAGATCGCGCGGCTGGAGGAGGAGGCAGACCAGGTGACACGCCAGACGATCCTGGCGATTCACCGCACCTTCGTGACGCCATTCGATCGCTCGCAGATCCTCGCGCTGATCAACGCGCTGGATGACACGATCGACCTCATGAAGGACACCAGTCGGCGTGTCTGTCGCTATCGTGTGGACTACACCGACGAGATGCGTGGCATGGCAGATTGCATCGTGCGCGCCACGATCGAGCTGCGCGACAGCATGCCGCATCTGTCGACGATCGACCGCAGCGTCGCACGGCTGAACCGGATGTCGATGACGGTGCGTCGCATCGAGGGTGAGGCGGACGATCTGCTGGACCAGGGGTTGCGCAAGCTCTTTGCCGCCGACGTTTCGCCGGGCGCAAAGCTGACGGTAGAAAAGGTTTACGACCTGATCGAGGCAGTTGTGGATCGCTGCGAGGACGTGGTGGACGTGATCGACGGCATCGTCGTCGAACAGGTCTGACGGGACGAGGCGTGTCCGGCCTCCAATTCGGCAGCTTGACCACGATCGCGTTGATCGCGGTGGCGCTGCTGTTCGATTTCCTGAATGGGCTGCATGACAGTGCGAACTCGATCGCGACGGTCGTCGCCACGCGCGTGCTCCGGCCGTTCACCGCCGTGGCCTGGGCTTCGTTCTTCAATTTCATCGCCTTTCTGGTGTTCGGCGTGCATGTTGCGGCCACGATCAGCAACGGCGTGGTCGAGCCGCACCTCGTGGACCCGATGGTGGTGTTCGGCGCACTCGCCGGCGCCATCGTCTGGAATGTGCTGACCTGGCGGCTCGGCATACCTTCGAGCAGCAGCCATGCGCTGGTCGGTGGCCTGGTCGGCGCCGCCGTCGCCAAGGCCGGACCCGACGCGGTGATATGGTACGGTCTCGGCACGATAGGCGCTGCGATCGTGTTGTCACCGATGATCGGCATGCTGTTGGCGCTGACGCTGACCGTCGTAGTGACGTGGATCTTCGTGCGGTCTACGCCGTTTGCCGTCGATCGGCGCTTTCGCGTGCTTCAGTTCGTCTCCTCCTCGCTCCTGAGCCTGGCACATGGCGGGAACGACGCCCAGAAGAGCATGGGGATCATCACGGTTCTGCTGTATTCGCAGGGGTATCTGACCGGCGCTTTTCACGTGCCGCTCTGGGTGGTGCTGAGCTGCCAGGCGGCCATGGCACTCGGCACGTTCAGCGGCGGCTGGCGGATCGTGCGCACTGTCGGCTCCCGCGTGACGCGGCTGACGCCTGTTCAGGGGGCCTGCGCCGAATCAGGCGGAGCGGTCGCGTTGTTCGCAGCGACTTATCTCGGCATCCCGGTGTCCACGACCCATACGGTCACCGGGTCGGTGGTCGGCGTCGGCGCAGCACGCCGACTCTCAGCCGTCCGCTGGGGGATCACCCGCCACATTCTGATCGCCTGGGTCATCACGCTCCCGGCTTCGGCACTGATGGCGGCAGTTTGCTATTGGGTGGCGCGCATGCTGTAGACGGCCGGCTGCGCTGGTTGTTCGTGCCGCTTGCATTCTGCGCCGCAACATCCAACCATCTAGGCATGCCCGGTCTCGGTTCCGGTTTCGCGCCGCGCGTCAAAGCTGTCCTCGGTCCGACGAATACCGGCAAGACCCACCTCGCCATCGAACGCATGCTGGCGCACGCGTCGGGGATTATCGGATTTCCCCTCCGTTTGCTCGCCCGCGAGAACTACGATCGGATGGTGGCCCTCAAGGGTGCGCGCCACGTCGCCCTGATCACCGGCGAAGAGAAGATCGTCCCGCCTGATGCCCGGTGGTTCTCCTGCACGGTGGAGGCCATGCCGCTGGACCGCGACGCCGAGTTCCTGGCAGTGGACGAAATCCAGCTCTGCGCTGACCCGGATCGTGGCCATGTGTTCACCGACCGGCTCCTGCACGCGCGCGGGCTGGTCGAGACGATGTTGCTCGGCGCCGAGACGATCCGCCCGCTTTTGCAGCGGCTGGTTCCCCAGGCGAGCGTCGAGACGCGGCCCCGCCTGTCCCAGCTGACCCATGCCGGGCCAACCAAGTTGGTGCGGCTGCCGCCCCGTTCCGCCGTGGTCGCTTTCAGCGCCTCGGAAGTGTACGCGATCGCCGAGCTGATCCGGCGTCGGCGCGGCGGCTGCGCGGTGGTCATGGGACGGTTGTCGCCGCGAACGCGCAACGCCCAGGTGGCGCTCTACCAGGACAAGGAGGTCGATTTCCTCGTCGCCACCGACGCGATCGGCATGGGCCTGAACATGGACGTCAACCATGTCGCGTTCGCCAGCCTGGGCAAGTTCGATGGCCACCGCCCACGCCGGCTGACCCCGGCCGAGGTGGCGCAGATCGCGGGCCGGGCCGGGCGTGGCATGCGCGACGGTACATTCGGCACCACCGCACAGTGCCCGCCGCTCGCTGAGGACGTGGCCGCGGCGGTCGAGGCGCACAGTTTCGAGCCATTGGATCAGCTCTGCTGGCGCAACAGCGACCTGGATCTAAGCCATGTCGATGCCCTGCTGGCCACGCTCATGGCAGCACCGCCGGGGCCTGGGTTGGTCAAGGGCAACGACGCCGCCGACCTCGAAACACTGGCAGCCTTGACACGCGAACCGGAGATTCGTCGGCTGGCACAAGGGCGGCGGATGGTCGGTCGCTTGTGGGAGGCGTGCCAGATCCCGGATTTCCGCAAGCTGGCGGACGATACGCATACCAGACTCTGCGCCCGCGTGTTCGGCCATATTGCTCGGGACCAACATTTGCCGACCGACTGGCTCGCCGGTCAGATCAGCGCCCTCGCCCGCGCCGACGGCGACATCGATACGCTGATGCAGCGACTGGCAGGGATCCGGGTCTGGTCGTACATCGCCGCGCGTCCGGACTGGGTGCATGACAGCATCCATTGGCAGAGCCGCGCGCGAGAGGTCGAGGACCTGTTGTCGGACGCGCTGCACGAGCGGCTGACCAGCCGCTTCGTCGATCGGCGCGCGGCGCATCTGATGCGCCGGCTCGATGGGGGGGGCGCGCAGGAACTGCTGTCGGCGGTCACGCGGCGTGGCGAAGTCATCGTCGAAGGCCATCCCGTTGGCAGGGTCGGTGGCTTCCGATTTTTTCCCGATCCAGCAGCCGAAGGCGAGGAGCGCCGCCTTGTGTTGCGCGCAGCCCGCCGCGCGCTCCGTGACGAGATTCCGCGCCGGGTGGCCTTGGCGGAGCAGGCGCCAGACTCTGGCTTCGCATTCGGCCCGGACCACACGCTGGTCTGGGACAGCGTGCCAATTGCGCGCCTGCGACGCGGCAGCAGCGTGCTTCGCCCGCGCGTCCAGATCTTGGAGAGCGAATTCCTTGACGGAGCGCAACGCGAGCGGCTGCGCGACCGGCTGCAGCGGTTCGTTGACGACAGTGTGCGGAGAGAGCTGGGCCCGCTGCTGTCCGCGGCCGACCGCGCCAGGTCGCCGCCGGAGTTTCGCGGTCTGCTGCACCGACTGACCGAGGCACTCGGCCTCATCGTGAGTGAAGAAGGCGACCAAATCGGCCCGAAAGGGCGGGCGTCGCTAAAAGCTATCGGCGTCAAGGCCGGTCGCTTCGGTCTCTTCGTGCCGGCACTGCTCAAGCCGCGACCGGCTGCCATGCGGGCGCGCTTGTGGGGCGTGCATCACGGTGTCACGGCGCCAGAGTTGCCGGCGCCTGGCCTAGTCTCGCTGCCGCGACAGCCGCATTGGCCGTCGGGCTTCGGCGAGACGATGGGCTGGCTGGAAGCCGGCCCGGTGCTGTTGCGGCTGGATGTCGCTGAACGGGTCGCAGCCGAATTGGGCTGGGCGACGCGCAGGAGCCCGGCGGCTATGCCGGCGGTGTTGGCCTCGCGCTTCTCCTTGAAAGCGGACCTGCTGCCGGTCGTGCTGCGGCGCCTGGGCTTCCGGGTCTTGCCCGCCGGCGTGGCGTCACCCGGCGAATTCGGACCACCCGCACCCGCCATGCTCCTGCCGCTGCGCCGCAGGAGAGCGGGTGTCGAACCCGTTGCGACAAGCGTCCACGCACAACACCCCTTCGCTGCTCTGGCCGTGCTGAAACGCTGAGGAGACTGCCATAGCTGAAACCGAGGATCGCGACTGGCAGCGGCTGGACAAGTGGCTGTGGTGCGCTCGCTTCATGCGGCAGCGCAGCGACTGCACCGCGCTGGTCGCGCGAGGGTCGATCCGGATCAATCGCCAGCCCACCGACAAGGCCCACGCCCGCCTCCGCATCGGCGATGTTCTGACCGTCCCGGTCCATGGTTCGGTGCGGGTTGTGAGGGTTGTGTCGCTGGCGTTGCGGCGGGGACCCGCCCCCGAGGCACGTATGCTGTACGAGGAGATCAGCGACCCGGCCGCGGGACCTTGCACCTGACCCCGATCGTCGGCATATCGCCCGCTCTTACCGGCCGCCCTTGGGGACTGACACATGACCTATGTGGTCACCGAAGCCTGTATTCGCTGCAAGTACATGGATTGCGTCGAGGTTTGCCCGGTCGACTGCTTCTATGTGGGCGAGAACATGCTGGTCATCCATCCGGACGAATGCATCGACTGCGGCGTGTGCGAGCCGGAATGCCCGCCCGAGGCCATCGTGCCGGACAGCGACGATCGGGCGACCGACTGGCTGGAACAGAACCGGACCTATGCAGCCCTTTGGCCTAATATCACCCGCAAAGGTGAGGCGCCGGCCGACGCGGACGAATGGAAGGGGAAGCCCGACAAGGCCAAAGAGTTCTCGCCGAATCCGGGGAAACCCTGACTCAACCGGAATTGTGTCGGACCATTGCGTTGCGTCGCGTCGCTTCCCCGGTGACGTAACACGCGTGTGATGCTATATTTAGTTTGTATGGGCGGCGGCAGCCTCGCGACAGCTGCGACAGCCGGCGCCATTCCCAGGAGGCGGTCCTTCGGAACGGGGCGTGCGGTGCGGCTGGCTGGGTCGCCTGGGGTGCCGATATGACGGCAGAGACTGAGGGGCGGCATTAAGAGGTGTCAGGCATGAAGGTATCGGCTCGAACCGCGACGAAGGGTCATGAGGCAACGGCTTCCCGTCGCCGGGCTCCTTCAAACGCGGCTCCGGCCCGCGCCAAGGCGGTGCAGGCGGCTGCGGCCGCAAAAAAGACGGCTTCGGTCAAGGCCGCCAAAGAGACCGAAAAGCCGGTCGCTCGACCTGAGCCGAAGGTTGCGGCCGCGAGCAAGGCTCCTGTGGCCAAGGCGGCTCCGCCGAAGCAGGAGAGCAGGCCTGCTCTGGCCGCGGTGGCGCCTCCCGAGCGCGTGGTGAAGCCAAGCCCCGCTCCCGCCGAGGCAGTGGCAGAGGCGTCCCCGCCGGCCGCGCCGACCGTTGATCGGCGGCCTCCGGTTCCCGATCGGATTCCGCCGCGGCCACCAGCGAAGGCTGAAGTCTTCGTGGAGGGCGATCACGTCGTGTATCCGACCCATGGTGTCGGCAAAGTCGAACGGATCGCTATCGAAGAGATCGCCGGCCATAAGCTGGAGCTGATCCACATCACGTTCGAAGAGAACCGGATGACACTGCGCGTGCCCGTCGCCAAGGCGCGCAGTGCCGGATTGCGCAAGCTGGCGACCCGCAAGTTGTTCGATGAAGCGTTGGGCGTGCTGAAGGGCAGGGCGCGTATCAAACGCACCATGTGGTCGCGCAGGGCCCAGGAGTACGAGGCAAAGATCAACTCGGGCGACCCGTTGGCGATCGCCGAGGTCGTGCGCGATCTGCACCGCAATGCGGGTCAGCCAGATCAGAGCTTCTCTGAGCGTCAGATCTACGAAGCTGCGATGGACCGGCTGGCGGCGGAACTCGCAGCGCTCGACAAGACCGACAAGCTGACCGCGGCGACCAAGCTGACGAATTTCTTGAAGACGGTGTGAGCTCGAGACAGGGCGACCATCGTCGTGCTGTCGCCTGTGGTCGAGACGAACCTTCTTCTGCTGTGGGCGGTCCTGTTCGGCGTGCTGGCGCTCGCTGGCGAAACCGGCTTTCGCCTCGAAGGCTGGCATATCGCTCGGCGCACGGTCTCTGAGGCGCAGCGTTCAGGTATATCCACTGTCACTGCGAGCATGTTCGCCTTGCTCGCATTCACGCTGGGTCTGACCATCAGCTTTGCCCAAGGCCGCTTCGAGGCGCGAAGAGATCTCGTGGTGCGTGAAGCCAACGCCATCGGAACCGCATGGCTGCGGGCCCGGCTGGTGGGCGAGCCGGAAGGCGCTGCCATCGCAACGGCGATCGAGCACTACGCAAAGGTGCGCCTGGACTACACAGCAGGAGAGCGCGAGGACCAAGTCCCATCCTCGGTTGCCGAGACCGGCAACCTGCAAGCCGAGATGTGGAACAAGGCGACAGAATTGGCGAGACGTGCGCCGACGCCGATATCGGCGTCACTGATCGCTGCACTTAACGAGATGTTCGACGCGTCGCTGGCGCAGCGCTTTGCCTTTACGACACGGGTCCCTTCGAGTCTTGAGTGGACGCTGCTCGCAGGCTCGATCCTCGCGGTCGGCGCGATGGGATATCAGTTGGGTTCGACCGGGAGCAGACAGGCGATATTGTCAGTTCTGTCGCTGCTCATGTGGGCTGGCGCCTTGGTGCTGATCCTCGACTTCGACCGCGCGCGGCAAGGCTCGATCCGTGTCGACCCGGCACCATTGGTCTGGACAATCGAAGGCTTCGGCTCCGGCGGACGGAATGCACGATAAGCGGCGGCAGCCGTCGCTTACGGTTTGACGTGGAGCTCCACCGACACTGAGCGGCAGTCCACCTCAAATTCCAGACCCTGCACGGGTGGCCGGGTGAAATGCCAGACCAGTCCATGATGCGCCGCGCCGCGTCGGACAAACTCCTCGGCCGGAAACGGATGCACGCTGTAGATCTGCGTCGCCGTGGTATGTTCCCAGCCTCTTCCCAGCACAGCCAACCGCTGCTCGATCCTGCCGATGACGAACAGCGCCTTGTCGTGCATGGCGTCCGCACTCGTCTCGCCATATCTTACCGTCTTCTGTGGGTATGGGACCGGTTCATCGCCGGCCTCGCCGCTGCCGGCAATCACGAACGACCCGGGTTCGCTGTCGTCGGCGCGGCGCGCAAAGCAGAACGCATGGAAACTTGGCTCCGCCGGCTTGTGCAGTGCGGGGATGACGTTGCTGCGCGCCACCGGGTTGGCTTCTGCATTCTGCATCACGCCCCATCGCATCAGCGTGGCCGTGTAGTGGCGGTTGAAGTCGATAAATCCCTGATCGGTGAACTGGGCCGGCGATCGCAACTCGCAGGCGCAGAAGCCGAGCAGCGCGACACCCTGGCGGCCGAGGTAGTTCTCGATCCAGGTAAAGCCCTCGGCGAGCGGCAGCGGTCGGGAGAACTGTACCCGTTCGATGCGGTAGCCCCGCAGTGCCTCGACGCCGCCGGAATACTGGAAGGCAAAAGGAATGTAGCGGTAGCCGGCCGCAGGAAGGTCGATCGTCGCCGCCATTTTGCGCGTCCCCCTGAAAAGCGAAGGGCCTCGGGTTGCCCCGAGGCCCTTGCTAGCACAGACGCTGCTGAGCGCTAGCTGTTGTTGCGATTGCCCAGCAACTGCAGCAGCAGCATGAACAGGTTGATGAAGTTCAGGTACAGGCTGAGCGAGTCGTAGACAGCGCGCTTCGCCGCACCATCGGTCCCTTCGGCATAGGCATACTGCACATAGCTCGACTTGATCCGCTGCGTGTCATAGGCGGTCAAGCCGGTGAAGACGATCACGCCGATGATGCTGATCGCGAACTGCAACGCGGAGCTGGCCAGGAAGATGTTCACCACGCCAGCGATGATGATGCCGATCAGCCCCATGAACAGGAAGCTGCCGAAGCGGCTGAGGTCGGCCTTGGTCGTGTAGCCGTAGATGCTCATCGCCGCGAATGTTGCCGCAGTGATGAAGAACACGCGGACGATCGATTCGCTGGTGTAGATCAGGAAGATATTGGTCAGGCTAGCGCCCATCGCGGCACAGAACAGCCAGTACAGCGTCTGCGCAGTCGTGTGCGAAAGCCGGTTCACCCCCATGCTGAGCACCAGCACGAAGGCCAGCGGGGCGAAGATCGAGATCAGCGCCAGGACGGATGCGTGCCGCGCCGGTCCCATCGGTGTCATCACGACGGGATAGAACGCGTTGATCAGATCCGTATTGGCGATCGCGAAGGCGACGATGCCGGTCAGCAGCAGACCGGACGCCATCCAATTGTAGACCCGCAGCATGTACGCGCGGAGCCCGGCGTCCAGGACCGCTGCGGTCGTCGCAGCCGATGCCCGCGGGTAGGTCCGGTAGTCGGGACTGAAGGCCATGGTTTTCCTCGTTTGCCCTTTCAGGCTGGTTGTCCGTCGATCTCGGAATTTGGAGATCGGCCGGGAGGGTTCAAGCCAGTTCGGTAATGAAAGCTCGGTAACCCATCAGGGGAACCGGTGGCTTTCACTCGTTCCGCAGCATCGGTGCCGGCTTGGCACGCAGCGCGGCCGCAATAGCAACATAACCGAACCCGAGCATCATGGCGAGGGCGCCGATCAGGGTCCCGGCCAACGTCTCGGGCAAAACCACCCAATCAATATGCATGAGCCAGTGGGCGATACCAAAACTGGCCAGGCTGCCCACCATTGCTGCCATCAATCCGGCAGCAATGCCGAGTACGCCAAATTCCACCATCCAGGCCGTACGGATCTGCCGACCCGTCGCGCCAAGCGTCCTTAGGATGACAGCCTGATGGACGCGGCGGCGTTGGCCGGCGGCAACCGCTCCAGCCAGAACAAGTACGCCCACTGCCAGGGTGAGCGACCCGGTCGCCGTCAGCGCGGCAGCAACTTGCCCCAGCAGTGCGGCCACGGCGGCCAGTACATCCTCCACACGGATGCCGGTGACGTTCGGCAGTGCATCGGTCACGGCGCGGAGCAACCGGCCCTGATCGGACGCTGCGGCTCGAACCGTGGCTATGTGTGTGTGCGGTGCGTGTTGCAGCAGACCCGGGCTCGCCACCAGAGTGAAGTTAAGGGACAAGGTCTGCCACGCGATATCCCGCAGGCTGGCGACCTTCAGGTCCAGGTCACGACCAAGCACATTCACCCGGATGGTATCGCCGATATGCACATTCCAGCCGCGCGCAAGATTCGCGTCGAGCGACACCAGCGGCGGCCCATCGTAGTCGGCTGGCCACCAACTCCCCGCCACCAAACGCGTGCCAGGCGGCGGCGTGGCGGCGTAGGTCAGGCCGCGGTCGCCGCGCAATGCCCAGGCCGTTTCGTCAGTGGCGCGCACCTGGTCGGCCGGCACGCCATTCACCGTCACGATCCGTGCCCGCAGGCTCGGGACCTGCCGCAGGTCCTGCACGCCCGGCTGCCTCCGCACAAGCGCTTCGAACTGGGGCAACTGGTTGTTCTGAATATCGACGAAGAAGAAACTGGGGGCATTCGCCGGTAGCTGTTCCGCGATCTCTCGCTGCACATTGCCTTCCAGCAGGGCAACCGCAGCCAGAGTGGACAGACCGAGCCCGACCGAGACCAGCATCAGCGGCGTTGAAGCACCGGGCCGGTGCAGGTTGCCCAACCCTAGCCGCACCGGACCACTGCCCTGCCACGAAACCGCCCGCGCGGCCAGCATCACCAAGCTGCCGCCGAGACGGAAGAGCAACAGCGCGCCAAAGGCCGCGAGGCAGAACCAGAGCGCGAAACGGCGGTCCTGGGCGGCCGCAATCGTCAGCCCGACAAGGCCGGCGGCAAGCACGGCGGTGGCGAGCAGCACCCGAGGCGGAAGCCGCGGCCGCTCTGGCAGCAGCGTGTCGCGAAACAGCGCGGCGCCAGGAGTGCGCGCCGCCCGACCAAGCGGCCACAGCGAGAAGGCCAGTGCCGTCAGCAGCCCATAGGTCGCACCGAGCAAAAGCGGCCCGGGGTAGAGACCGAGGACCGGCGGCACGGGCAGGACGTCCCGCAACCGGCCGGCCAGGGCGATGGGGCCAAACGCGCCGGCAACCACCCCAAGGGTGATGCCGGCCAGCGCGAGCGCCATGACCTGCAGCAGGCAGACGGCGAGAACCAGACCGGCGGAAGCGCCGAGGCAGCGGAGTGTGGCGATGGTACGGGCGCGCGCGTCGAGCCAGGCGCGCACGCCATTGGCCACGCCGATACCGCCGACCAACAGCGAGGTCAGACCAACGAGTGTCATGAACAGGCTGGTCTGGTCGATGAAGCGCATCACGCCCGGTGCGGCATTGTGGGGATCGCGAATGCGCCACCCTTGGTTGGGAAACGCCTGAGGCACGGCCGCGATGACGGCGGCTGGAACGGGCGCAGTGGCCCGGACCGCGTAGCGGACGATGGAGCCGGGAACGACCAGGCCGGTGGAAGGCAAATCGTCCAGGCTGATCAGAACCCGCGGACCCAGGATCAGCGGAGCGGCGACGCGGTCGGGTTCCGATACCAGGGCGCCGCGGACGACAAAGTCGGCATTTCCCAGCCGGACCGTATCGCCGGCGCGGACATTGAGGCGATCAAGTACGACCTGCTCAGCCAGCAGACCGTGGCCGGCGAGGAGCGTGGCGACAGATACTCCCACCCCCTGCCCCCCCGGATCAAGTCCGGGGCGGGCACCTCCCGCGAGGGCGGGGGGAGGGGACGTTTGCTGCGGCACCTTCGTGACTGCGTCATCGACCAGGGGCCAGGCGGCGTCCACGGCCTTCAACTCGACGAGCTGTCGCTCGCCACTGGACGCGAGCAGCATCGATCGCATCTGCACAACGTCGGACAGTTTTGCGCCACGGGCGCGGAGCCAGTCGCGCAGCGCCTCAGGCAATGGCTGCGAGCCACTGTCGATCTCCAGATCTCCGCCAAGTATGCGCCGGCCGTTTTCCGCGAGGCCGCGCTCCGTTGCGGCACGCAGCGAGCCGACCGCGGCGATTACGGCGACCCCGAGGGCAAGGCACAGGAGCACAATCCAGAGCCCATGGACGCCGCCGCGCAGCTCCCGCCTCGCCAGCCGCAAGGCGAGCATCAGACCACTGGGGTGGCGCATAGCGGTGCCAGGTCGACCTTCACCACCTTCCCATCTGCCAGGTGGACGCGCCGTGAGCAGCGTGACGCGAGGTGGGCATCGTGTGTGATCAGCACCAAGGTCGCCCTTGTCTCGGCGCGGAGGCGGAACAGCAGATCCATCACCGCGTCACCGGTCGCCTGATCGAGGTTACCAGTCGGCTCATCGGCCAGCAGCAGCCGCGGCCTGGGCGCAAAGGCGCGGGCAAGAGCCACGCGCTGCTGCTCACCACCGGACAGCTGGCCGGGCAGGTGCGTCAGCCGATGCCCCAGTCCAACGGCCTCCAGCGCCACGCGCGCCCGCATTGCGGCGTCTCGGGCGCCCGCAAGTTCTAGCGGCACGGCGACATTTTCCAACGCGGTCATGGTCGGGATCAGGTGAAACGCCTGGAACACGATGCCGATGGTCTCGCGACGCAGCCGGGCCAGCGCGTCCTCGTCCATCCGTGTCACCGTATGGCCAGCCACCACGATGCTGCCCCGACTGGCACGCTCGAGACCCGCCAGCGCCATCAGCAGGCTGGTCTTGCCCGAGCCGGAGGGCCCGATGATGCCGAGCGCCTCGCCGGCCGTGATGTCCAGATCGATGCCGCGCAGGATGTTGACCGGGCCGGCCGCGGAAGGCACGGTCAGGTGCAGGTCCCGCATTTGCACCAGCGGAACCTGAGACGGCGGAGTGGCATCCATGGCGGCACCATATGGCCTCCGCGGTCGATGGCGGGAAGCCATGATCGCATTGGCCCTGGCACTGCCGCTGACCGCTCAGGCAGCGCCGATCCGGCTCCTGGTGCTGGGTGATTCGCTCTCTGCCGGGTACGGACTGCGGCACGACCAGGGGTTTGAGGCGCAGCTCAACGTCGCCTTGCGTGCCCGCGGCTACGACGTCCGGATCGTGGACGGCGCCGTATCGGGCGACACCACGGCCGGTGGGTTGGCCCGGCTCGATTGGACGCTGGCAGATGGCGCTGATGCGGCAATCGTCGAGCTGGGGGCGAATGATGGGCTGCGGGGCGTTGACCCGCGCGAGGTCGAAAAGAACCTGACGGCAATCCTCGACAAACTGGCCGCGCGGCATCTTCCTGTGCTGCTGACCGGCATGTATGCCATGCCCAACCTGGGACCAGACTACGCGCAGGCATTCAATGCCGTATTCGACCGGCTGGGGCAGCGGCAGGGTATTCTGTACGACCCGTTTTTTCTCGTCGGCGTGGCCGAGGTCCCAGCACTGAATCAGTCGGATGGGGTGCATCCCAACGCCGCCGGGGTTCAGCGTATCGTCGCGCGCCTGCTGCCATTCGTGGAACGTCTGCTTGCGGAGGTGCGGCCGGCATGAGGTTGTTCGTCGGTCTCGAACTTCCGTGGGACCTGCGTCAGCGGATCGCGCTGCTGGCCGGCGCCGGCATTCCCGGCGCGCGCTGGGTGCCGCCGGAGAACTACCACATCACCCTGCGCTTTATCGGGGAGACACCGCGCTACGAGGCGGAAGAGATCGACCGCACGCTTGCGGCGCTGAAATCGCCTGCATTCGAATTGACGCTGGGCGGTATCGGCACCTTCGCCAAGGCCCGTCGCAGCCACTCGCTGTGGCTTGGCGTCGAGCGCACCGAAAAGCTTGAACGGCTCCAGGCCAAGATCGAGGCCGCACTGCAGCGCTGCGGATTGGAGCCGGAACGGCGGCGGTTTCAGCCGCACCTGACACTGGCGCGGCTGGACGGCACGTCCGAGGCGAAGCTGGCTGCCTTCGTGCAGGCGCACAACCTGTTTCGCGCCGGACCGGTACCGGCGGAGCACTTCACGCTGTTCAGCTCGATCCTGGGCAAAGATCGGCCGGTCTATACAGCGGAAGCGGAATACGCGTTGGAGGCACCGATGGCGTAAACCCTAGCGGCGCCGAGGCGAAGCCGCGACCGCCAATGGCGAGGTGATGTCGGCGAACGACTGCGCCAGCGAGGTGCGGACATCGATCACCGTGGGCACGCGCGCATTCAGCGCCTCGCGCAACGCGGTGCCCAGTGCCGCTGGTTCTGTCACGCGCACGCCGTTGCAGCCCATCGCCCGCGCAATCGCCGCATGGTCGAAGTCGGCAAACTCCGCGGCGAACGGCCCGCCGCCATGCAGCACCCAGCCAAGCGCCTTGTTGTTGAACACGACGACGATGATCGGGATGTCCTGCTCGATCCCCGTCATCAGCCCGTTCATCGTCATCGCGAAGCCGCCGTCACCGCAGACGGCAACCACCGGCCGATCGGGATGCACCAATTTGGCCGCCAGCGCCGCGGGAATTGCGAAACCCATCGGACCGGAGCCGGCGGCCTGCAGAAAACCGCCGGCCTGCTTCGTCTGATAGTAGTGCGTCATCATGATGCGGTTCTCGCCGGCATCGCAGGTGACGATGGCGTTGTCGGGCAAGGTTCGCATCAGTTCGCCGATGGCGCGCTGCGGCAGGATCGGCGTCTCGTCGGCGAAGTAGCCAGGCTGGTTGAAGTAGCCCTTCTCACGGCTTTTCGCCACGCGGGCCACGCCTGCCTTGCGCCGCGCATCGTCTTTGCCGACCGCGTGGTGCAGTTGGCGCAAAACCTGCTCCGCGTCACCTAGCAGGACGTGCTCTGCCGGGTAGGTCCACGAGGCGTTGCGCGGTTCGATATCGATCTGGATGAAGGTTTGCCGCGTCGGGTCGAGCAGGTCGCGGTTCTCCCACGCGGTGTCGCTCGGTCCTAGCTTCGTCCCGACCGCCAGAATCAGATCAGCTTCGGCGATGCAGGCGTTCGCGGCCTCGGTGCCGAATGTGCCGAACACGCCCAGGGCAAGGTCATGCGTCTCGGCAAAGCATCCTTTGCCGGCCGCAGTGGTTGCCACCGGCAGCCCCGCCGCTTCGGCCAACGCGGTCAACGGCTCGTAGGCCTGTGCGATGCGGACGCCGTTGCCGGCGATTACCGCGGGCCGCTGTGCGGCGAGCAGTGCCTTCGCCGCCGCCGTCACCTTCGCCGCATCGGCCGGCGGTGGTGACCCGGGCAGGTAATAGCGTGTGGGATAGAGGCCCGGCTGCGAATCAGGGCTGACGGTGCCGGACAGCGAATCCTGCGCGAACAGCACTGCCACCGGCCCGCACTGCCCCGCCATTGCGTGCTTGATGGCAAGCTGAGTCGCCTGCACGGCGGCGATCGGCTCGTGCGCCTGCATCACCTGCTTGGTGACGCCGCTGAACGCACGGCGTGCGTCCCAGCTGCCGTAATCGCCGGTGGCCTGTTGATAGGGCGCATGCAGATGGAAACGGGTGGCGTCGCTGAAATCGGTCAGCAGCAACATCGGCGAACTGGAGAGAAACGCCTCGATGGTGCCGATCAGGCCATTGCCCAGCACCCACGGTCCTTGGCCGATCATCACCCCGGGCCGCCGCGTCAGCCGCCCATAGACCTCGGCCATGACGCCGGCGAGCGACTCCTCGCGCACCAATACCATGCGCAACGAGTTCTGATACTTGCTCAGGCCCGAGACGATGCGGCCGGTGTGGCCGCCGGAGATCCCGAACACATACTCGATGCCAGCTTCCTGCAGCACGCGCCCGACCAGGTCGGCAGCGGACTCTTCCTCGGTCAGCATGCGTTCGATTGTCATGGCTGTTTCCTCCGTCGAGCAGGTGTCACTTGGCGGCCCGCTCTCGCTCGGTCATTGTTCCAGCATGGCGCAGTTGTCAAACCGGCTCCCAAGCCTGAATTTCGACCTCGGCGACGCAGCAGATATGCTGCGCACGACGGTCGAAAACTTCGCCGCCGACGAGATCGCACCGCGCGCCGCGGCGATCGATCGCGACAACGAGTTCCCGACGGACCTGTGGCGCAAGTTCGGCGACCTGGGCGTGCTGGGCATTACGGTGGAAGAGGACTATGGCGGCGCCGGCATGGGCTACCTGGAACATGTCGTGGCCATGGAGGAAATTTCCCGCGCGTCCGCCTCGGTTGGCCTGTCCTACGGCGCGCACTCCAATCTTTGCGTCAATCAGATACGCCGCAACGGCAACGAGGCACAGAAGCGAAAGTATCTGCCGAAGCTGATCAGCGGCGAGCATGTCGGTGCGTTGGCGATGAGCGAGCCCGGCGCCGGTTCCGATGTCGTTGGCATGCGAACACGGGCGGAGAAGCGCGGCGACCGTTATGTGCTGAACGGCTCGAAGATGTGGATCACCAACGGACCGGACGCCGATGTGCTGGTGATCTACGCCAAGACCGATCCGGCGGCCGGCCCGCGCGGTATCACCGCGTTTCTGGTGGAAAAGGGTTTTTCCGGATTCTCTACCGCACAGAAACTCGACAAGCTCGGAATGCGTGGGTCCAACACCAGCGAGCTGGTGTTCGCCGACTGCGAAGTGCCTGAAGAGAATGTTCTGGGGAGCGTCAACGACGGCGCGCGCGTGCTGATGAGTGGGCTCGATTATGAACGCGCCGTACTTGCTGCGGGACCGCTTGGCATCATGCAGGCCTGTATGGACGTGGTGGTGCCGTACGTGCACGAGCGCAAGCAGTTCGATCAGCCGATCGGTGAGTTCCAGCTCATGCAGGGCAAGCTCGCCGACATGTACACCACGATGAATGCCGCGAAGGCCTATGTGTATACAGTCGCCAAGGCGTGCGACCGGGGCGAGACGACGCGCAAGGACGCCGCCGGTGCCATTCTGTATGCGGCAGAGAAGGCGACGTGGATGGCGCTCGAGGCGGTTCAGTGTCTGGGCGGCAACGGCTACATCAACGATTATCCGACCGGGCGGCTGCTGCGCGATGCCAAGCTGTACGAGATCGGTGCCGGCACCAGCGAGATCCGGCGGATGCTGATCGGCCGCGAGCTGTTCCGCGAGACGGCATGATGCGGGTGACCCGTCATGGCAGGGCTTGTCCCGGCCATCGCCAGCGGCAGCCTGCCGGAGCGGATGGCCGGCACGAGGCCGGCCATGACGAAATAGCGAAAGCATGACTGTCCTCCGCTCCGACATCGACCCGCGTTCGCCGGAATTCGCCACCAACGCCGCGGCGTTGCGCGCGTTGGTGGACGACCTGCGCGCGCGGGTCGCCGAAGTGACGCAAGGCGGTGGTGAAACAGCGCGCCAGCGGCACTTGTCGCGCAACAAGCTGCTGCCGCGCGACCGTGTGGCTGAGCTGATCGATCCAGGTTCGCCGTTCCTTGAGTTGTCGCAGCTCGCTGCCTACGGGCTGTACGACAACGAGGTTCCTTCGGCCGGCATCGTCACCGGCATCGGGCGCGTATCTGGCCGCGAATGCGTCATCGTCGCCAATGACGCCACGGTGAAAGGCGGCACCTATTTCCCGATCACTGTGAAGAAGCACCTGCGTGCGCAGGAGATCGCGCTGCACAATCATCTGCCATGCATTTACCTGGTGGATTCAGGCGGCGCATTCCTGCCCATGCAGGACGAGATCTTCCCCGACCGCGACCATTTTGGCCGCATCTTCTTCAACCAGGCTAACCTATCTGCGCAGGGCGTCCCGCAGATCGCCGCGGTCATGGGCTCCTGCACCGCCGGCGGTGCCTATGTGCCGGCAATGAGCGACGAGACCATCATCGTGCGCAAGCAAGGCACCATCTTTCTTGGTGGTCCGCCGCTGGTGTTGGCGGCCACCGGCGAAGTGGTCTCAGCCGAGGACCTGGGTGGCGCGGATGTACACGCGCGCACATCGGGTGTCGTCGATCACTATGCGCATGACGACCGACATGCGCTGGCGCTGTGCCGGCGGATCGTCGCCGGGCTCAATCACCGCAAGCAGCCGCAGGTCGTGCTGCGTGAACCCATCGAACCGCACTACGACCCGAGCGAGCTCTATGGCATCGTTCCGGCCGACCTGCGCGCACCGTATGATGCGCACGAGGTGATCGCACGCATCGTCGATGGCAGCGAATTCGATGAATTCAAGCGGCTATATGGCACCACGCTGCTGTGTGGCTTTGCCCACGTCTATGGCTATCCGGTGGGTATTCTCGCCAACAACGGCATCCTGTTCTCCGAGTCGGCGCTGAAGGGCGCGCATTTCGTCGAGCTGTGCAGCCAGCGTGGCATTCCGCTGGTGTTCCTGCAGAACATCACCGGCTTCATGGTCGGGCGGAAATACGAAGCCGGCGGCATCGCCAAGGACGGCGCGAAGCTGGTCACAGCGGTGTCCACCACTTCGGTGCCGAAACTCACCGTCATCATCGGCGGCAGCTATGGCGCCGGCAATTACGGTATGTGCGGGCGGGCCTATGAGCCGCGCTTCCTATTCATGTGGCCGAATGCACGGATCTCGGTCATGGGAGGTGAGCAGGCGGCAACAGTGCTTGCGCAGGTGCGCCGCAACCGTGACTCGAGCCCCGAGCAGGAGGAGGCATTCAAGGCACCGATCCGCGCGCAATATGAGCGGCAGGGTCATCCCTACTACGCCTCGGCACGCCTGTGGGACGACGGCATCATCGATCCTGTCGACACCCGACGCGTGCTCGGTCTCGCGCTGTCTGCCGCGCTGAACGCACCGATACCGCCCACGCGGTTCGGCGTGTTCCGGATGTAGCGATGTTCCAGACGCTGCTGATTGCCAACCGCGGCGAAATTGCCTGCCGCATCGCACGCACCGCGCGGCGCATGGGTATCGCGACTGTCGCGGTCTATTCGGACGCCGATGCCAACGCGCTTCATGTGAAGGCTGCTGATCGCGCCGTTCGTATCGGTCCGGCACCGGCACGCGACAGCTATCTGAATATTCCGCGCATCATTCAGGCGGCACAGCGCGCTGGCGCCAAGGCAATTCATCCCGGCTATGGGTTCCTGTCGGAGAACCCCGCCTTTGCCGAAGCCTGCGCAGAATCCGGCATCGTTTTCGTCGGTCCGCCCGCGTCGGCTATGCGCGCGATGGGATCGAAGTCGGCCGCGAAGGCGCTGATGGAGACGTCCGGCGTGCCGCTGCTGCCCGGCTATCATGGCGACCGGCAGGACGCGGCATTCCTGGCCGATCAGTCTAACCGCATTGGTTTTCCGCTGATGATCAAGGCGGTCTCCGGCGGCGGCGGTCGCGGCATGCGCATCGTGCGGCAGGCGGACGAGTTTGCCATCGCCTTGGACGCGGCACGTCAGGAAGCTGCATCGGCGTTCGCTGACGACCGCGTATTGCTCGAGCGCTACCTGACGCATCCGCGCCACATCGAGGTCCAGGTGTTTGCCGACCGACATGGCAACGCGATCCATCTGTTCGAGCGCGACTGCTCAGTGCAGCGGCGGCATCAGAAGGTGATCGAAGAGGCGCCGGCACCAGGGCTGGACGACAAGCGGCGGTCAGCGATGGGCCGTGCCGCGATCGCAGCGGCACGGGCGGTCGGCTACGAAGGGGCCGGCACGGTGGAATTCGTCGCCAACGCCGATGGTTTCTACTTCCTAGAAATGAATACGCGGCTGCAGGTCGAGCATCCGGTCACCGAGATGGTCACCGGCCTTGACCTGGTCGAATGGCAATTGCTTGTCGCGGCAGGCGAAGAACTGCCGCTCGGGCAGGATGAAATCGGCATCAGCGGCCATGCGATCGAAGCCCGTATTTACGCCGAGGATCCAGAGCACGACTTCGCTCCGTCGATCGGTGGCCTGGCGCTGTTCCACACGCCGGAGCCGTCGGCCGCCGTGCGCGTCGATACTGGATTTGCCACGGGCGATGTCGTGTCGGTTCACTACGACGCGATGCTGGCGAAGCTGATCTGTCATGGTCCTAACCGCGACGCGGTGCTGCGGACGATGCACCGCGCATTGGCGGCGACCGATGTGGTTGGCGTTGTCAGCAACGTCGATCTGCTGGGCCGCATCGTCGGGCATCCAGCGTTCGAGGCCGGCGCCGTCGATACGGGATTCATCGATCAGCATCGGGATGAGTTGCTCGCGCCGCAGCGCGAACCGCAGGCGGAAGCCCTGGCCGGCGCCGCGCTCGCTGTACTGGGCGACGAAGCTGCAGCAGCGAGGCAAGCGGCAGCAGCGAGCCAGGACCCATACTCGCCCTGGCACGCCTGCGATCAGTTCTGGCCGAATATCGCGCGCGAACGGGAAATGCCGTTCGGCATCAATGAACAGCACATAATGGTCAAGGTTCGGCGTGAAGGACGCACGTGGCAACTGAGCGTCAAGGACAAGGTGATCACAGGCAGCGCCGCCTCGGCGCCGGATGGACGCACCAATGTCTGGCTTGACGGCATGCGCGAACGCATCGTCGCCATGCGCATCGGCGAGTTGATCACCGTGCGCCGCAACGGCGAAACGTTGCGTCTGCAACTGCCCGATCCGATGGCCGCTGCGGCGGAAGAAGACGCCACCGGAGGCCGGCTGGTCGCACCGCTTCCGGGCCAGGTTACCCAGGTATCGGCAGAACCCGGAATGTCGGTAGCGCGCGGCCAGGTCATGGTGGTGCTGGAAGCGATGAAAACCGTCTTCCGGCTTGCCGCGCCGGCCGATGGCGTTGTCGCCACCGTGTCCTGCCAGGTCGGCGACAGCGTCGTCGAAGGCCAGCTTCTGGTTGGATTTGCCGAGCAGGAAGCGACCGGCTGAGCCCATTGCCTCGGCCGGCACGGCATGGCCAAGTAGCCCGCGTCAGACCAGGAGGATCGACGTTCTATGCCGAGACGTATCGCCTATCTTGCCGCGGCCATTCTGGCTGCTTGTGTCGTTGCGGGACCGGTTGCCGCCGACAGTCCAGGCGTGACTGCAAACGAAATCAAGATCGGCCACACCAATCCGTACAGCGGCCCAGCCTCGGCTTATGGTGTCCTGGGCAAGCTGGAGCAGGCTTATTTCAACAAGATGGTCAACGAACAGGGCGGAGTCGCCGGCCACAAGATCGACTTCATCTCATACGATGACGGCTACAGCCCGCCCCGCACCGTCGAACAGATCCGCAAACTGGTCGAAGACGACAAGGTGGCCTTCACCTTCAATACGCTGGGCACACCGAGCAATAGCGCCATCCAACGCTACATGAACCAGCGCAAGGTGCCTCAGCTGTTCGTGGCGACCGGTGCCGACAAGTGGGGCAACCACAAGGAATTTCCTTGGACCATCGGCTGGCAGCCAAGCTACCGGACGGAAGCGCAGATCTACACCAAATACATGCTGCGGCAGAAGCCGGACATGAAGCTGGCGATCCTCTACCAGAACGACGACTTCGGAAAGGACTATCCGGCCGGTGTGAAGGACGTGCTGGGCGACAAGTTCAGCAAGATGGTGACCACGGCCACGTATGAAGTGACCGACCCGACGGTGGACAGCCAGATCACCGGATTGCAGGCGTCAGGCGCGGACGTGCTCCTGGTGGTCGCCACGCCGAAGTTTGCTGCGCAGGCGATCCGCAAGGTTCACGACCTGAACTGGAAGCCGATGTTCTTTCTGACCAACGTCGCCATCTCGGTGGGCGCAGTGATCAATCCCGCAGGTCCCGAAAATGCCATCGGCATCATCAGTGCCGGTTACCTGAAGGACCCGACGGATCCGGCATGGCAGGATGATACCGGCATGAAGGAATGGCGCACTTTCATGGACAAATATCTGCCTGGCGCGGATCAGACCGATGGCGGCTACATCGCCGCGTACGCGGTCAGCGACACGATGCTGAAGGTGCTCAAGCAATGCAATGGCGATTTCTCGCGCGAGAACGTCATGAAGCAGGCGACCAACCTGCACGACGTGAGCAATCCGCTGTTGCTGCCCGGCATCAAGATCAACACCAGTCCCACGAACTATCACCCGATCCGCGCGATGCAGTTGATGAAATGGGACGGCAAGACCTGGGTGCGTTTCGGCGATGTCATCGAGGGCGCCGAATCCTGAACAGTTGAGGCGCGGCCGTCGGCGCGGCCGCGCCTTCGAGCGGGAGGCTGAATATGGCGGATGACGGCAACGGACGGCGGCTGCGCTCGCGTCGGTGGTTCGATGATCCCGCCGACCCGGCAATGACGGCGCTCTATCTTGAGCGCTACATGAACTACGGCATCACGCCCGACGAACTGCGCGGCGGCAGGCCGATCATCGGCATTGCGCAAACCGGGTCCGATCTGTCGCCGTGCAACCGCCATCACGTCGAACTGGCAAGCCGCGTGCGTGACGGCATCCGGGCCGCCGGCGGTGTGCCGCTGGAGTTCCCGGTCCATCCGATCCAGGAGACCGGCAAGCGGCCGACGGCAGCGCTGGATCGCAACCTGGCCTATCTGTCGCTGGTCGAGGTGCTGCACGGCTATCCGATCGATGGCGTCGTGCTGACCACCGGCTGCGACAAGACGACACCCGCGTGCCTGATGGGGGCGGCGACGGTGAACATACCCGCCATCGTGCTGTCCGGTGGGCCCATGCTGGATGGCTGGTGGCAGGGGCGCCTGTCCGGTTCCGGCACCATCATCTGGGAGGGCCGCAGACTCTACGCCGAAGGCAAGATCAACTACGACGAGTTCATGCAGATGGTGTCGTCGTCGGCACCATCCATCGGTCACTGCAACACGATGGGTACTGCGACGTCGATGAACTCGCTGGCGGAGACACTCGGCATGTCGCTGCCGGGTTGCGCCGCGATCCCCGCCCCGTATCGTGAACGCGGCTGGATGGCCTACGAGACCGGCAGGCGCATCGTCGCGATGGTGCAGGAGAATCTGCGGCCATCCGACATCATGACGAAGCAGGCGTTCGAGAATGCCGTTGTTGCGGCCGCCGCACTCGGCGCATCATCGAACTGCCCGATCCACATGGTGGCGATCGCGCGCCACATGGGTGTCGATCA
>JAMXLO010000031.1 GCA_024280945.1 Acetobacteraceae bacterium | reverse complement strand
ATCCCGTGCCATCGCGAAATTGTTGCCTCTACCTCGGCCGCAAAGTCGTCCATGTTCGATCTCCCCGCCGTTCTTCGCCACACTATGCCAGGGATACGGACCAAACGACATGCCGGATAGCGCTGCCGTCTTCGAAACCGATGTGCCGGCCAGGCTCGACCGCCTGCCCTGGTCACGCTTTCACTGGTTGGTGATCATCGCTCTCGGCATCGCCTGGGTGCTCGACGGATTGGAAGTGACGATCGTCGGCTCGCTGTCCGGCGCACTCACTGAAAGCCCCGTGCTGCGTCTCACCGGCGCCCAGGTCGGCCTTGCCGCCAGCGCCTATCTCATCGGCGCTGTCACCGGTGCGTTGTTCTTCGGCTGGCTCACCGACCGGCTCGGACGCAAGAAGCTCTTCAGCCTCACGGTGCTGCTCTACCTGGTTGCCACCATCGCCTGCGGTCTGTCGTGGGATTTCTGGTCGTTCGCATTTTTCCGACTGCTGACTGGTGCCGGCATCGGTGGAGAGTACGCCGCGGTCAATGCGACGATCCAGGAACTTATTCCGGCCCGCAGACGCGGCTTCACCGACCTGGTGATCAACGGCAGCTTCTGGCTCGGTGCGGCAGTCGGCGCGCTCGGCGCGCTGCTGGTGCTGAACCCCGCCGTGATCCCTGGCGACTATGGCTGGCGCTTCGCCTTCATCATCGGCGGTGCTCTCGGTTTCATCGTGCTGTTGCTGCGCCGATACCTGCCGGAGAGCCCGCGCTGGCTGATGACGCATGGCCAACCCGAGGAAGCCGAACGCGTGGTGGCGGAGATCGAGCGGCGCGTCGAGCAGGCAACCGGCAAGCCGCTGCCGCCGGTGCCGCACCAGGCACTACGGTTACGCACGGATGTGCAGTCATGGTTCGCACCGGCGGCCAGTGCATTGTTCAGCGACTATCGCCGGCGCGCGGTTCTTGGCATCGCGCTGATGGCTGCACAGGCGTTCTGCTATAATGCTGTGTTCTTCACCTACGCGCTGATCCTGCAGCAGTTCTACAACATTCCTTCTGGAGATATCGGCTGGTTCATGCTGCCGTTCGCGCTGGGCAACTTTCTCGGGCCGCTGATATTGGGTCGGCTGTTCGACACACTCGGCCGACGACGCATGATCACGGCGACCTATGCCATCTCCGGCATTCTGATGGCGCTCACCGGGTGGATGTTCGCCGCGGGTTATCTGGACGCCATGCAACAGACAGCGGCCTGGACCGCGATCTTCTTCGTAGCCTCCGCCGCAGCCAGCTCCGCCTACCTGACCGTGGGCGAAAGCTTCCCGTTGGAGATGCGCGCCATCGCCATCGCGCTGTTCTACGCCTTCGGAACCGGGGTCGGCGGCGTCGTCGGTCCGGCGCTGTTCGGCGCGCTGATCGATACTGGAGAACGCGTATCCATTCTCTGGGGTTATCTGCTCGGCGGTGCGCTGATGGTCGGCGCCGCGGTGGTTGCCGCGTGGTTGGCCGTGCCGGCTGAACGACGCGCGCTGGAGGATGTCGCGCCACCGCTGTCCTCGGTACGGACCTGATGCTTGAATAGTTTCAGCAACTCTGTCGACATCGAGCGGCTGACTGGAGGGACAACCGGACCGGGGAGACAGCGACGCCTTCATTGACCTCTGGCCAAACTGCGCTGCGGTAGCTCCCCTTCCCGGAAGCGCACGTGCAAGCCCGTTCCCACCCACAGATCAAGACTTTTGGTTTCCCGGAAGGTACAACCGTGACGAGATGGAAATGAGCTCCTGAGCTAAGAGCTGGAGGGTGAACGATGGAACTGCCATTGAGGGGCGGATGCATATGCGGAGCCATCCGCTACGAGATCTCGCAGGAACCGCTCCGCGTTCATTCGGCCGGTGGGTTCAACCGTCTATGGGCGATCGCTTCAGGAAACGGAAAGACCGCACCTCAGCCCGAAATCCCCAGCCCATAACGACAAAGGCTAGAGCGTAGCTACTCCTCGGCCAGCGCCGACGCAAGGCGCGGGAAGCCGGAAGGCTTGCAAGGTTGTCGGCGACGAAGGGCGGAGGAATTTGTCAGCGATACGCCGTGAGCTGCCATAAAGTAGCCATGCAAGATAAGTGGCTACGCGCGTGCGTCAGGCGATCGACCGCTATTCGCGCGGACGCTGATCGACGACACGTCGCGCCTTGCCCAGCGAGCGTTCGATCGCATCCGGCGGCTCCACCACCACACGTATGGTCAATCCGATCGTGTCCTTGATCCGCGCTGCCACCACCTTCGCTTCTGCCTGCAGCAGCACCGGATCGAAGAACTCCGGACGCGCTTCCACATGAACCGCGACCTCGTCCATGCGCCCTTCGCGAGTCAGCACGATCTGGTAATGCCCGCTCAGCGCCTCGCTTTTCAACAGCTGTTCTTCGATCTGCGTCGGAAACATGTTGACGCCGCGCACGATCACCATGTCGTCCGACCGTCCTGTCACCTTCTCCATGCGACGCATCGTCCGCGCCGTGCCAGGCAACAGCCGCGTCAGATCGCGCGTCCGATAGCGCACGACCGGCATGCCTTCCTTGGTCAACGAGGTGAACACCAGTTCGCCGGGTTCCCCTTCCGCCAGCACCGCTCCGCTATCAGGGTCGATGACCTCCGGATAAAAATGGTCCTCCCAGATATGCAGTCCATCCTTGGTCTCAAGGCACTCATTCGCCACGCCCGGCCCCATCACTTCGGATAGGCCGTAGATATCCACCGCATCCATCGCGAATCCGTCTTCGATCTCGCGACGCATCGCGTTGGTCCACGGTTCAGCACCAAAGATGCCAATCCTTAGCGAGCTGTCGCGCGCATCGATTCCCTGCCGTCGGAACTCGTCCAGGATCGCCAGCATGTAACTCGGCGTCACCATGATCACGTCGGGAGAAAAATCGGTGATCAGCTGCACCTGCCGCTCGGTCATACCGCCCGACACCGGCACCACGGTGCAGCCCAGTTTCTCGGCGCCGTAATGCGCACCAAGACCACCGGTGAACAGACCGTAGCCATAGGCGACATGCACGATCATCCCCGGGCGGCCACCCGCGGCATAGATCGAGCGCGCCACAACATGCGCCCAGGTCTCGATATCCTGCGCGGTGTAACCCACAACGGTCGGCTTGCCGGTGGTGCCGGACGATGCATGCACGCGCACCAGCTTCTCGCGCGGCACGGCAAACATGCCGAAGGGATAATTCGCCCTCAGGTCCTGCTTGGTGGTGAACGGAAATTTCACCAGGTCATCCAACGTGCGGAAGTCGTCCGGATGCACGCCCGCCGTACCGAATGCCGCACGGTAATGTGGCACGTTGGCATAGGCGTGCCGCAGCGTCCAGGCCAGTCGCTCGACCTGCAACGCCGCGATTTCATCGCGCGAAGCGGTTTCAATGGTATCGAACCCAACCATCTATTTACTCCCCCTCCCCTCGCGGGAGGGGGGCGAAGCGTGCGCGAATGGCCGCGAAACTCCGCCACCAACCCGCCATCCGCAGTGGACACGCGCACATCATAGATACCCGACCGCCCGGCATGCATCCGTTCCGTTGCATCCGCAACCAGTACGTCGCCGACATGCGCCGGGCGGATGAAGCTGATCGATGCATGCTGCGCGACGGCAGGCTCTCCACGTGGATTGACCACGAAGGCCATCGCCGAGTCTGCGAGCGCAAAGATGAACCCGCCGTGGCAGATGCCATGTCCATTCGCCATGCCGTCGGTGACCGTCATCGACAGGCGCGCGCGACCCGGTGCAACCTCGTCCAATCGCATGCCCAGCCCAAGACTGGCGCGGTCCTCCGCCCACATCGCCTCGGCGCGCGCCCGCACTACATCCACGCCGACCGCGTCGTTCACGCACGCCCTCCGAACACCGGGGGCCGCTTCTCCATGAACGCCCGCACACCTTCGGCATAGGCGGCGCTGCGGCCCGCCGCCTGCTGCAGGTCCTGTTCCAGATCGAGTTGCCCCTGCAGCGTATTCGTCGCCGACGCAAGGAACATGCGCTTCATCGCCGCCAGCGCCTCGGTCGCCTGCGTCGCCAGATGCGCCGCGAGCTTCTCCGCCTCAGCCGACAGTTCCGCGTCTTCGACCATCCGCCATATCATGCCCCACGCTGCCGCGCGTTCGGCGTCGATCGCCTCGCCCAACATCATCAGCGCACGCGCACGCGCCTCGCCGATCAGTCGCGGCAGAAAGAAGCTCGCCCCCGAGTCAGGCACCAGCCCGATCTTGACGAACGCCTGCACGAACTTCGCACTGCGCCCCGCGAGCACGATGTCACACGCCAGCGCATAGCTTGCGCCAGCACCCGCAGCGACGCCGTTCACCGCGCAAACCACCGGCAATGGCACCTCGCGCAACCGGTGCACGAAGCGATGGTGCAGCGCAGCCACGGCACCGAGATCGGCCTGCCCAGGCATCACTGACGGTCCAAGTTCCTGGCCGGAGCAGAATCCCCTGCCCTCACCGGTCAGCAGCAGCGCTCGGCAAGACCGGTCGGCTTCGGCATCATGCAGCGCCTGCAGCAAACTTCGCAGCATCGCTTCATTCGCGGCGTTCAACTTGTCCGGACGGTTCATCACCAGCTTGCGCCAACCGTCCCGTTTCTCGACGCGGACCTCGTCGCTCATGCGCGCCTCCACTCGGACCACGATACGAAGCCAAGATCAGGCCGTGGTGTTTCATCCAGCATGCAGATGAACTCCAGCGAGTGCCCGTCCGGATCATCAAAATACACACTTGCCGCCGGCATCCAGGTCAGCACCACGGGCTCGTCGATCGGCGTGCCATTCCCGGAACGCGGCGTCAGCCCCGCTCGCCGCAGCGCGGCGACCGACTCGAATACCTGCGGCAGCGCCACATCGAACGCGATGTGCAGGCGCAGGCGCAGTGGCGATGTACCGATCGACCACAGCCCGAGCATCGCCTTGTCGGATGACGGCACCCACAAGAACGCCACGTTGCGCGCGGGAATGCGGTGCGCCAGCGGCAGGCCGAGGACGTCACGGTAGAATTCTATCGAACGGTCCAGATCGCTGACCGTCAGATGCGCTTCGAACAGACCTTTGATCGGTACAATGGACATTGGCGCTGCCCTTCGTTGGGAAGAGGGTAGGCAATCAATCCGCCGCCGACCAGCCTCGCCGCCTCACGTCCAGGGCTGCTCCGCCGCGGCATTCCTGCCCGCAATCCGGCCGAACGCCAGGCACTCACCGATATTGCCCGTGCCCTGATACAGATAACTGTAAATGGAACCGAGTTCGCCCGCACTGTAGAGCCGCGCGATTGGCGAACCATCCGGCCGTACGATCTGCGCCTTCTCATTGCGCCGCGGGCCGCCTTGCGTGTTCAGCATGGATGGCGACAGCTCCACCGCATAGAACGGCCCACGGGCGACCGGCGCCAGCATCAGCGTGCGGCCGAAGTCGGCATCGTGGCCGGCATCGCAGTGCCCATTCCAGCGGGCCACGCTGTCTTCCAGTGCTTGCGGGTCCAGCCCCACCTTCGCGGCCAACGTGGCGACCGTATCAGCGACAGTGATCCAGCCTTTCGATAACTCGGCCCGATTGTCAGCGCTCCAGTCGTAGCGCTCGATGATTTGCGTCCAGCCGTGACTTGGGTGCTTGTCGTAGAGCGGACCCGCGCTGAACAGCGTCTGGTCGAAGATCATGAACATGGGACACGGCGTGGCGAGCGGCAGCCAGCGTCCGTTGACCGGGACCTTGCCATGGCGGGTCTTGAACTTCTCGTCGGTGAAGCGTCGTGCGTCCGGGCCCACCACGATCATGCCGCCCGGCATCTGTTTGCTGAAGTGCAGCGCCTGCATGGAAAAGCTCGTGCGCACCTCCGGCACTTTCAGCGCCATCGAAGGGCCGGCGTAGTTGTTCATATGCCAGAGGTCGGCACCGACCGACATCGCCATGGTGATGCCATCGCCCTCGTTGTACGGCGACCCCGAGGTGTAACAGTAAGGCACGCCAGGAAGATAGTTGCGGATCATTTCCTGATTGTTTTCGAAGCCGCCGCAGGTCAGCACCACCGCACGGCGTGCCTTCACCGCGATCGAGCGGTCTGCCTGTTGCGCGCGGACACCAAGAATCTGTTTGCTGACATCGTGCTGGATCATCTGCCTGCCGGGCGAGCTGTACAGCACCGCGATGGGCCGCTGCAGCACCAGGCTCTCGAACCGCTTCCACGTGAGCGAATAGCCATAGGTTGGTCCATCGTGGAACTTGTGCACGCAGTCGGCGCCCGGCAGGTCGGGGAACTCGATGCCGACCGGGGGATGCTGGTGCTCCTGCGGGTCGCCACCCAGGCCCGCAAGCCAGGCGTTGTTCTCGCACATTTCCTCCGCCCAGGCCTGCGTCATCGCATCCGGCACGGCAAACGGGCCGCACAACGCCTTGAGATAGGCGACCGCCGGTTCGACCGAGGACGTATTCAGATAACCCTGGCCGGCCACGCTGGTATTGCCCCCATGCTGGCCTTCCGGCGCCTTCTCCAGAATGATGACCTTGGCCCCGAGGTCGTGCGCGGTGACCGCGGCGGCCACCCCGGCGGCGCCGAAGCCAACAACAACGACGTCGGCCTCGACGTCCCAGGAAAGCGGCATACCTTGCTCCAATCGACATGACCCGAGCGACATTGCTTTGCCCCTGCCTTCCCCGCAACGACATGTCGCGCGGGACGACACGGGCGCAGCTTCGCCGCAATTTCACCAATTCCCTGTGCGCGACCGCGCCTCACATGGCAAGATCACTGCCGCAATCCTATGTTTCGGTCAGGCTTCACTGCGAGAGATGACCCAGATGGACATCGGTCTCGGCCCAACGACCACGTTGGAAAGCCGCTTCATCGATCTCGACAGGCCGGTGCTGTTGTCCGGCATCCAGGCGCTGATCCGCATCCTGCTGGAGCAGTCGCGGCTCGACCGCGCTGCCGGCCTCAACACTGGTGGCCTGATCTCCGGCTACCGGGGCTCCCCCTTGGGGGGACTCGATCGCGAAGCCTGGCATCGGCAGGTCCTGCTGGCGGAGCACAACATCCGCTTCCAGCCGGGCGTGAACGAAGACCTCGCCGCCACCATGCTCTACGGGTCGCAGCAGCTCGACGCGTTCCCCGGCAAACGGGTCGATGGCGTGTTCGGCATGTGGTACGGCAAGGGCCCCGGCGTCGATCGCGCTGGCGATGCGCTCCACTGCGGCAATTTCATCGGTACCGCGAAGCATGGCGGCGTGTTGGCGGTGTCCGGCGATGACCATGGCGCGCACTCTTCCACCTATCCACACCAGACCGAGCACGTGTTCGAAGGCTTATTCGTTCCGGTGCTCAATCCCGCCTCGGTCGAGGACATCCTCGACCTCGGTCTTGCCGGCGTCGCCCTGTCGCGTTTCTGCGGCCTCTGGGTCGCGCTGAAGACCACCGCCGAAACTGCCGAGCAGGCCGCCAGCCTCGTCATCCCTTCAGGCCGCTCATTTCTTGTCCCCGATTTTGCTCTCCCACCGCACGGCCTGAACTACGACCCCGCTCTGCGCTTCCCGGCCGACCGCGTTGAGCTGGAACGCCGCGTTGTCGATGAACGCCTTCCTGCCGCCCTGGCCTGGGCCCGCGCCAACCGACTCGATCGGCGAATTTTTGGCGGCGATGATGCGCCTGTCGGGATCGTCACCGTGGGTCGCGCGCACGAAGACGCGATGCACGCTCTGCGCATGCTCAAGGTGGAACATCATCCGCAGTTTGCACTCTACAAGGTGGCGATGACCTGGCCGCTGGAGACCGAAGGGCTCCGCGCCTTCGCCCGCGGCAAGCGCGCCCTGCTGGTGGTCGAGGAAAAGCGCAGCTTCGTCGAATCGCAGATCCGCGACGCGTTGTACAACCTGCCCGCCGACCAGCGCCCGGCAGTCAGCGGCAAGACAGACCCCGGTGGCGCACCGCTGCTGTCGCAGCTGATGGAGCTGTCGCCGGAAATCGTCGCCGCCGGCCTCGCCACTTTCCTGCGTTCAGCCGGGTTGAATGTCCAGGATCCGCCGGCCGTTCAATTGCCGCAGCGTCCGCCCGGCCTGTTGCGACGCATCCCGGCATTCTGCGCCGGCTGCCCACACGGCACCTCCACGCGTTTGCCTGATGGCAGCTTCGCCACCGCCGGCATCGGCTGCCACTTCATGGCGCTCGACGAAAGCGATCAGACCCGCACCTTCACGCATATGGGCGGCGAGGGCGCGCCGTTCGTCGGCATGGCGCCGTTCACCGACACGCCGCACGTGTTCGCCAATATGGGCGACGGCACCTATACCCACTCCGGCATTATGGCGATCCGCCAGGCGGTCGCAGCCGGGACGCGCATCACCTACAAGCTGCTGGTCAATGACGCGGTGGCGATGACCGGCGGTCAGCCCGCAGAAGGCGGCTACACGGTGCCGCAATATGCAGCCCAGGTCGCGGCCGAGGGCGTCAAGCGCATCGCCGTGGTCGCCGATGAGGCAGAACGACTGCCCCCGCCGTCCACGCTGCCCGCCGGCACGACGCGTCACACCCGCGCCGAGCTGGACCAGGTGCAGCGCGAGCTGCGTAACTACGATGGTGTATCCGTTCTGATCTACGATCAAGTCTGCGCCACCGAAAAGCGCCGCCGCCGCAAGCGCGGCAAGATGCCGCAGCCGGTGCAGAGCGTGGTGATCAACCAGGAGGTCTGCGAGAACTGTGGCGACTGCTCGAAGCAGTCGAGCTGCATCGCGATCGAGCCAGTGCAAACCTCGCTTGGCCGCAAGCGCCGCATCAATCCGACCAGCTGCAACGTCGATCTGTCCTGCCTGAAGGGCTTCTGCCCGAGCTTCGTCACCGTCGCCGGGCCGCCGCAGGCGCCGGAAGCCGACCCGCACTGGCAGGCGCGAGAAGGCGAACTCGCGGCGGATCTAACGCCGCCAGTCATCCCGTCCGCGCAGAAGCCGTGGCGCGCGCTGTTCGCCGGCATCGGTGGCGGCGGCATCGTGACCTCAGGCGCCATCCTGGCCATGGCGGCGCACCTGGAAGGCAAGGTGGTGCGCACGCTCGACTTCACCGGGCTCGCGCAGAAGAACGGCACTGTCGTCGCGCATGTGCAGATCGCCGAAGATGACACGTCGCTGGACGTGGTGCGGATTCCTCTCGGCACCGCAGACGTCATGTTCGCCGCCGACCTGGCGGTGGGCGCGGGCCCTGGCGTGCTGGAACGAAACGCAGCGTCGGCGTCGGTGATCGGGAACCTCGATCTCGCGGCCACCGCCGCCTTCAAGCACGATGCCAATCTGCTGATCGATGCCGTACTGCACCGGCGCACGATCGAGCGCGCCACCGACGCTTCGGCGTCGGTCTATCTACACGCGGTACGCCTGGCAGAGCACCTGTTCGGCAACGCGCAGGCGATGAACACGATGCTGCTCGGTCTTGCCTGGCAGCGCGGTCGCGTCCCGGTGGGTGAGCCCGCTATCATGCGCGCGATCGAGCTGAACGGCGCGGCGGTGGGACTGAACCAGCGCGCTTTTCTCTGGGGCCGCATCCTCGCTGAGAAACCGGAGCTCGAGGATGAGATTCTGATCCACACGCTGCAAGCGCCACCCGCGGACCTGGATGCGCTGATCAGCGCGCGCGCCGCAGGGCTGGTGGCCTATCAGGGCAAAAGGCTGGCCAGGCGCTACCGCGCACTGCTGGACGAAGTGATCGCGCGCGAGACACAGGTTTCGGGCGCGCCTGGGCCACTTGCGCGAGCGGTTGCCGAGGGCCTCTATCGGGTGATGGCGTACAAGGACGAGTACGAGGTCGCCCGCCTGCACGCTGCAGCGACATACGGGGACAAGCCAGTTTTCCATCTATCGCCGCCGCTGACGCGCGGCACTGATCCGGCGACCAGGCGTCGCCGCAAGATTGCATTGCCGGGCTGGATCGCACTGCCACTGTTCCGTGTGCTGCGGCACGGCAAGTACCTCCGCGGCACGCCGCTCGACCCGTTCGGCCATCAGCAAGAGCGCCGTAAGGAACGGGCACTGATCGAGCAATACATCAACGATCTCCATGCCGTTACCGCTGGGCTTCGGCAAGATAAGCTCGATGTCGCTGTTGCCATCGCGCAGTTGCCCGACATCATTCGCGGCTTCGGCCCGGTCAAGGACGCCAATCGCCTGGAAGCCGAAAGACAGCGAAGCACGCTGCTGAGCAAGCTTACCGCCACGCCGCTGCCGATCGCCGCCGAATAGGTTCGACGCACACCACACCGGACCGGCTGCGGGCACTCTGGCGCTGGCCAACGCATGAATTTCCCTCACCTGCCCGGTGAGAATCCATCCTTTGTCGTTCGCGTTCTCCGTCACTAGTTGCAGCGCGCAACTCTTCGGGGAAACAGCGGTGGCACATTCGTTTGCGCTGCGTCGCTGCCATCGTGACCTTGGTCGGTCAGCGCGCCTGACCGCCTCGTCACGCCGGGGGTGCTGTCGACACCGCCCCAGCGAAAACAACAGAACTCAGGAGCCAAGAGGATGTCAGGCTTGCTTGCAGTGCTGTACGGCATCAGCAGCTATGCCGTGTTCGTCGTCACCTTGCTTTACGCCATCGGCTTCGTGGGCAACTTCGTGGTCCCAAAGGCAATCGACTCAGGAAATGTCGCACCTCTTCTGCAGAGCCTCCTGGTAGACGCATTGCTGCTCGCGTTGTTTGCCATCCAGCACAGCGTAATGGCGCGTCCAGCCTTCAAGCGGATCTGGACTCGTGTGGTGCCGCCTTCCATCGAGCGCAGCACCTATGTCCTGTTCGCCAGCCTGGCACTGTTGCTGCTGTATTGGCAGTGGCAGCCAATTCCAGACCCCGTCTGGACCGTGCAAAACCCGCTGATGGTAGCGGCACTCCATGCTGTCTTCTGGTTCGGCTGGGGATTGCTGTTGGTGAGCACTTTTATGATCAGCCACTTCGAGCTGTTTGGTCTCAGTCAGGTTTTTGCTCGCATGTTTGGCAATAAGTTGCCAGAGCCCAAATTCCACACACCTTTCCTTTATCGCCACGTCCGTCATCCCATCTACCTAAGCTTCTTGCTTGCCTTCTGGTCGACGCCGTCGATGACGGCTGGGCGCCTGCTGTTCGCGATCGCGACCACCGGCTACATCCTGATCGCCATTCAGCTTGAGGAGCGCGATCTGATCCAGCTCTTCGGCCAGCAGTATCGCCGCTATCGCCAGCAGGTCGGCATGCTGCTGCCAATGCCGCGTCGCGCCACGGTCGGGCGCGACACACGAGCCTGGCCGGAACAAGAGCCACATTGACGGTCGATGGTGACGCCAGTGGCGGCGCGAGACGCGCCGCGCTGGCACCCACGTCCGCCGCGTCTGGATTATGGCAATTGCCGGAATCCGCAGCCATACTGCGCGTGATCAAAGCGGCGAGATCCCCAACGATGTCAACCAGTTGTTTGCTCCGGCCACGCAGGTTTCTGCTGCAAGGACTGATCGCGTTGGCGGGCAACCGCGCGATGGCGGACGACACCGCACGCCCTGCCACGACACCCCAGGATCAGAAGCCAGCGGCAGGCTGGCAGAAGTTCAGCAAACAGGTCGCCGGATATGTCGATCGTGGTAAACGCGGACCAGAAACGTGTGGCTTCTGTCACTACTTCATTGATCCCGACCAATGCGTCATTGTCGAGGGTCCGGTAAGTGCCGTCTCAGGTTGGTGCAACTACGGTGCGACGACAGGTTGACCAGAACATAGTTCGAACCGAGGGCCTGCTTCTTCAGCGTGACTGATAGAGCAGGCATGTTGTTTGCCTACCTTCCGGCAGCATGTTTCGTAACCATCTCCGCACCTACGGCACCGATCTCGGAGTCAGACCCATGCCACAGGATTTCGGCGTGATTCGACGATTTGCGACAATGGTTGCGATTGTAATCCAACTCGCCGGATGCGGCTTGCCAATAACCCACGTGCGGCCGAACTTCGGTCCGACATACGGCGATGGTCCCGGATAGCTCGTCTGCAGAGTGGCCCCAACAAAAGTTCGCAACGCGATTTATCGCAATCTTTGTTGGCGCAGCCCCAAGGCCAGCGTTCGAAACGGCACTAGTGTCCCGATTCGGAAGTCCGTCACGGTGTGGATCCGCTGGATACGGACTTCCGAATCGATAAGGACACTAGCAAACCATTGATCCTAGTGTGGTTTCTGGTTCCGAAGTCCGCTACGGCGGCTGATCCACGAAGCGGCGGACTGCGGAACCACCACACTAGCGCGGTTCGCCAGAATAACGTTAGTGTTCAGGTCGGGTTGAATGGGGCAAACAATGAGCGAATCGACTGACCAGATCCTTGGGCTTACCGCCCAGATCGTGTCGGCGCACGTTCGACATAACGCCGTCACACCGGATGCACTGCCTGCGCTGATCCAGGAAGTCTACCGTACATTGGTGAACATTGGCCAGGCACCAACGCAGACGGAAAAGCCAACTCCAGCTGTACCCGTGAAGCAATCGGTGCGCGCAGACCGCATCGTTTGCCTGGAAGACGGCAAGAGCTTTTCGATGTTGAAACGGCACCTGATGACCGACCATAAATTGACGCCGCAGCAATATCGCGAGAAGTGGGACTTGCCACGTGACTATCCGATGGTGGCCCCGAACTATGCGCAGACGCGCTCCGCCCTGGCGAAAGAGATCGGGCTCGGGCGCAAGTCCGGCCGACGACCGAAACGCGCGCCAGGTCGGCGCAAGCGCGCCTGACGCGGCGACTGTCGCGATGGGGTAATCTCGATCACTCCATCCCTGACGATCGACGAGAGCGCCATTGTCGAGACGTTCGTGCATGCATCGGGCCCCGGCGGACAGAACGTCAACAAGGTCGCAACAGCGGTGCAATTGCGATTTGATCCGACTGCGTCGGGACTGCCGCAGGACATACAGGACCGGTTGCGCACGATCGCGGGCCGGCGGACGACCCAGCAAGGCGATGTGCTGATTACCGCCCGGCGGTTTCGCACCCAGGAGAGGAACCGTCGGGCCGCGCTGGAAACGCTGATCCAGTTGATCGAGCGGGCGGCGGAGCCCCCGGTACGGCGAATCGCCACACGTCCTACCGCTGCGTCCAGGCGCCGACGCCGGCATAACAAGGCGCATCGTGCATGGATCAAGCAGACCAGGAGCACGCCGGCCCCGGACGAGTGACGTGGCGCAGGGCGGACCGCCGGATGCCGCGTCTCTGCTGCTTCACTGTATCTACGAGCAGGCGTATCAGAAGTACGGAAACGGCCTGGCTGTCCATCGCCTCGTTGCGCTCGCCAGCGCACGGAATTTCCTATGGCTTTAACCGATCGCCTGGGCGCGATGGCCAGGCACACGGCTGTTGGCCAGCCAGCCGTCCAATCCCCAGACATGACCCGCATTCGCGACGACCAACCAGGCGGTCAGTGTTGCATAGACAATGTGATAGTCGATGATCAGGTTCACATGGCTTTCGATATAAGGAAAATTCATGTGCGCGGTCCAGTAGACCAGCAGCAGCGCCACCCCAAACACGCCGCTGACGCGTACCAGCAACCCGGACACCAGCGACAGACCGATCAGCAGATGCCCCCACTTCACCAGGAAAGTCAGCACCGGCGCGATCGCCGGCGCCGTGAGCGGCGCATAGATGTCATGAAATGTCTTCGTATGGGCAAGGAACGTCGCGGCAGAAAAGTCAGACGACAGCACCTGCCATGCTCCGGCATAGAGAAACGTCCAGCCCATCAACAGCCTGAATGCCAACACAAATCGTCGGTCCATCGTTACGCTGTCCACCGGGAGCCTCCTAAATCTGTGCCTTCGAGGACGCTACCGCCGCCACCTGCCGACGCATTGATTTAGATCAATAGCAAAGGCCGCATCGGTCCCGGCTGATCGCGCTCAGGGGCCGCACGTTCGCCGGTATGTGCGCCGCTGCGACCAGCCGCCTTGAACCGAAGCCTGTTCGCCGCATGACAGTGGCTGGCTTGCGGATCGCCTTGTGGCCTCTGCGTGCGTTGTCGCAACGTCCGCCTGCGCAAGCAGCCGAGCAACCCGAGCAGAGCGTGATCGCTCGAGGCGGGCTTGTCGAAAAGCCTGAACTACACTCTAACTAAACGTTAGTCTGCCTCGGCAACGTGTTCCGGCTTGCGCGCCCTGATGCGCGCCAGCGCCTGTTGGACGTGTGCGCTGAACACGTATTCAGCCGGCCGCTGATTTGACAGCGGTATTTCCGGTGCCATCGGCCCTTCGGTACGGATACCGCGCAGCGCCTGCGCCACCGCTTTCCATGGACGCCGGATAGTCTCGGTCACCGCGGTGGCCTCGTAGCCGGAATGCACCATGCACTGCGCGCACTTCTCATAGTTGCCGGTGCCGTAGCGGTCCCAGTCTGTCTCCTCCATCAGCTCTTTGAAGGTCTTGGCGTAGCCTTCGCCGAGCAAATAGCAGGGTCGCTGCCAGCCGAAATAGGTGCGAGTCGGGTTGCCCCACGGCGTGCAATGGAATGTCTGATTCCCGGCGAGGAAATCAAGGAACATCGACGACTGGTTGAACGCCCACTTTCGCTTGCCCTGCCGCGCGAAGACGCCGCGGAACAGCTCCTTGGTCTTGCGCCGGTTCAAAAAATGCTGCTGGTCGGGCGCTCGCTCATAAGCATAGCCCGGCGAGACAGAGATGCCGTCAACGCGCATCGCCATCACTTCATCGAAGAACGACGCAACGCGTGCCGGCTGGGCGGTATCGAACAGCGTGCAGTTGATTATGGTGCGGAACCCGGCACGCTTCGCCGCAGCAATCGCCGCCACCGCCCGGTCATAGACGCCCTCCTGGCAAACTGACCTGTCATGCTCCTCGCGCAGGCCGTCCAGATGCACCGACCAGGAGAACCACTTGCTGGGCCGGAACAGATGCATCTTCTTTTCCAGCAGCAACGCGTTGGTGCAGACGATTACGAACTTCTTGCGCGCAATCGCGCCCTCGACGATCTGCTCGATCTCGCGATGCAGCAGCGGCTCGCCACCCGCGACCACCACCACCGGGGCACCGCATTCCTCGATCGCCTCCATACATTCGGCGACCGACAGCCGCTGGTTCAAAATCTCCGCCGGGTAGTCGATCTTGCCGCATCCCGCGCAGGCCAGGTTGCACCGGAAAAGCGGTTCCAGCATCAGCACAAGCGGGTACCGCTTGCGCCCGGTCAGATGCTGCTTCAGGACATAGGCGCCGACGCGCAGCGCCTGATTCAGCGGCACGGCCATTCCCGATCCTTCTTACGTGTGACACCTTACGTGTGACACCGGGCGCAGGTCCGGACATCTCACGTCATGCGGGGTCCCGGGCGTTAGCCCGGCCTTTCTCGTCATGGCCCGGCTCGACCGGGCCATCGTGGTCTGGCGCGACCAGGCCGTCATGTGTCGGCCAATTCTTTGGGGAAGCGGAACCGCACGTCCTCTGCCACCCCGGCCTGTGTCGATATCTCGATCTCACCGAACCGGCGCAGCCCGTCCAGCACGCCCTGCACCAGCATCTCTGGCGCCGACGCACCAGCGGTCACTCCAACGGAGTGGACGCCCACGAACCACGCCGGCTGAAGCGCATCCGCATCGTCGATCAGGTAGGACGGCTTGCCCAGCTCTTCGCCGATCTCTCGCAGTCGATTCGAATTGGAGCTGTTGCGCGACCCGACCACCAGGATCATGTCGACCGCGCTGGCCAGCTGCCGTACCGCCTGCTGGCGGTTCTGGGTGGCATAGCAGATGTCCCTCACGTCCGGGCCCACGATAGAGGGGAATCGCGCCTTCAGCGCCGCGATGATCCCGCGTGTGTCATCCACCGAGAGCGTGGTCTGAGTGATGTAGGCAAGCTTGGCGGGGTCTGCGATCTGCAAAGCGGCGACATCGGCGACTGTCTGAACCAGATGCACTTTGCCTGGCACTTGGCCGATCGTGCCCTCCACTTCGGCGTGCCCGGCATGGCCGACCAGCACGATCTCGCGGCCCTGGGCAGCGTAGCGGCGCCCCTCGTTGTGCACCTTTGCGACCAGCGGGCAGGTGGCGTCGATCACCGGCAAATCCCGTTCCGCCGCCAGTTGCTCCACGCGCTTGGCAACCCCGTGGGCCGAGAAGATCGTCCGTGCCCCGGGAGGGATCTCAGCCAGTTCGTCCACAAACACCGCACCCCGGGTGCGCAGGTCTTCCACCACGTGCCGGTTGTGCACGATTTCGTGACGGACATAGATCGGCGGTCCGTACTTGTTCAGTGCCCTCTCGACGATCTCGATCGCCCGCTCGACGCCGGCGCAAAAACCGCGGGGCTGGGCCAGGACGACGCGGATCATGGCGGTTTCTCCAGGTGGCGGCGTCGCGCCGAAAGACCGAGCAGGTCGGCGGCATATGGCACGCGCCTCCCGACGGGGCAATGCCAAGGGCTCTTGCCACATGGCGCAAACCGGACGGTTGCACTAAGCAATGGCCGAACAGCGACCCGCGTGCCACACTTGCGTGTGATTCGTACAACCGGAGTGACCGACTCGTTCGCATCTGTTCGAGCACCGGGGTCAACCTCATCCAGGGGTGGTATCTGAGATCCATGGCACAGGTAGACACCGATCTCCCCGCCGCCCTGTCACAGATCGCCGAGGTCGTGGAGGCTGCGTTGGAGAGTCTGCTGCCGCCTTCCGAGGGCGCCGAATCCCGGCTGGCTGACGCGATGCGCTACGCCACGTTGGGTGGCGGCAAGCGGCTCAGGGCCTTCCTGGTGATGCAGAGCTCCGCGATTTTCGCGGTATCCGAAACCTGTGCCGCACGGGTGGCCGCGGCAATCGAGATGCTGCACGCCTACTCCCTAGTGCATGACGACCTGCCGGCGATGGATGACGACGACCTGCGGCGTGGCAAGCCCTCGACGCACATAGCATTTGATGAGGCCACCGCCATTCTGGCGGGTGACGCCTTGCAAGCCCGGGCGTTCGAGGTATTGGCGGAGCCCGACACACACTCGGATCCCCAGGCACGCTGCGAGCTCGTAGCCGCACTCGGCGCTGCGGCCGGTGCACGCGGGATGGCAGGCGGGCAGATGATCGACATGCTGGCGGAGGGCCGGACCCTGGATGGCGCAGCGGTGACTCGGTTGCAGGCCCTCAAGACCGGCCGGCTGATTCAATTCAGCGCCGAAGCAGGAGCGATCCTCGGCCGCGCGCCGCCGTTCCAGCGGCACCTGCTGGCCGCATACGGCCGCGACGTCGGCGCAGCCTTCCAGATCGCCGACGACCTGTTGGATGCCGAAGGCAGCACCGAGGTGACCGGCAAGACCGCCGGCAAGGATGCGGCCGCTGGCAAAGCCACCATGGTTGCGGTACTGGGCATCGAGCGGGCACGAGCGCAGGCCGACCTGCTCGCCCGGCAGGCCGCAGGCCATCTCGAAACCTTTGGCGACCGGGCAAAACTGCTGCGGGCGCTAGCCGCCTATGTCGTCACCAGGCGGAACTGAACTCAGAGCGGAGGCACTATGAGCCCTGTCAAAACACCGCTGCTCGATCGCGTTCGCTATCCGGCTGATCTGCGCAATTTCTCTCTGGAGCAGTTGCGTGAATTGGCCGATGAATTACGCGCCGAAACGATCGACGCTGTGTCCGTGACCGGTGGCCACCTCGGCGCTTCGCTTGGCGTGATCGAACTGACGGTGGCGATCCATGCAGTGTTCGACACGCCGCACGACCGGCTGCTCTGGGACGTCGGCCACCAGGCCTATCCCCATAAGATTCTGACCGGACGGCGGGACCGGATCCGCACCTTGCGCCAGGGGGCCGGCCTGTCCGGGTTCACCCGTCGCGCCGAGAGCGAATACGACCCGTTCGGTGCGGCGCACTCCTCCACTTCGATATCCGCCGGCCTCGGCATGGCGGTGGCGCGCGACCTGAAAGGCGAGGAGCGCAACATCATCGCCGTCATCGGCGATGGCGCCATGAGCGCCGGCATGGCCTATGAAGCGATGAACAATGCCGGCGCTCGCCACACCCGCCTGTTGGTCATTCTGAACGACAACGACATGTCGATCGCGCCGCCGGTAGGTGCGATGAGCGCCTATCTGTCGCGGCTGATGTCCTCGCGGAGCTTTTTATCCCTGCGTGAGCTTGGCTCCCGGATGGCAAAGCGCTTTCCGCGTGGCTTCGAGCGCACCGCACGGCGGGCGGAGGAATACGCCCGCGGGATGCTGACCGGCGGCACGTTGTTCGAGGAACTCGGCTTCTACTACATCGGTCCGATCGACGGCCATAATCTCGACCACCTGCTGCCGGTGCTGCGCAATCTGCGCGAGGCGGAGGAGACTGGGCCGATCCTGGTCCACGCCATCACCCAGAAGGGCAAAGGCTACCCGCTGGCCGAGGCCTCTGCTGACAAGCTGCACTCGGTATCGAAGTTCAACGTGATCACCGGCGAGCAGGCCAAGGCGCCGCCGGGGCCGCCCAGCTATACCAAGGTGTTCGCCGAAAGCCTGATCGCCGAGGCAGAGAGGGACAGCAGGATCGTTGCGATCACCGCGGCGATGCCCTCAGGCACCGGCCTCGACAAATTCGGCAAGCGCTTCCCCGATCGCTGCTTCGATGTCGGGATCGCCGAGCAGCATGCGGTGACGTTTGCCGCGGGATTGGCGACCGAGGGCATGAAGCCGTTATGTGCCATCTATTCGACCTTCCTGCAGCGTGCCTACGACCAGGTGGTGCACGACGTGGCGATCCAGGGCCTGCCGGTTCGCTTCGCGCTGGATCGTGCCGGGCCCGTTGGTGCCGACGGCGCCACCCACTCGGGTAGCTTCGATCTCGCCTATCTTGGCTGCCTGCCAGGCTTCGTGCTCATGGCGCCATCGGATGAGGCCGAATTGGTCCATGCCGTGGCGACCGCCGTGGCGATCGACGACCGCCCGTCCGCGCTGCGTTATCCTCGCGGTGACGGAATTGGCGTGCCGCTGCCATCGCACGGCGAAGTGCTGCCACTAGGTCGCGGCCGCGTGCTGCGCGAGGGCAACAACATCGCCATCCTGTCGCTGGGCCCGCGGCTCGCAGATTCGCTGAAGGCGGCGGACGAGTTGGCAGCCCGCGGACTGCCGGCGACTGTGGTCGACGCGCGTTTCGCCAAGCCGCTGGATACTGCGCTGGTGGAACAGTTGGCACGGCACCACGAGGTGCTGATCACCATTGAGGAAGGCTCGATCGGCGGCTTCGGCTCGGCCGTGCTGCAGCACCTCGCTTGGAAAGGCCTGCTGGATCACGGACTGAAGGTACGGCCGATGATCCTGCCTGACATCTTCATCGACCACGACTCGCAGGCGAAGCAGTTGGCTCTGGCCGGACTCACTGCCAAGGACATCGTCGCGACGGCGCTTGCAGCCTTCGGCGTGGACGAGGCGCTCACAGGTGGCCAAGCGGTGACGGCACGCTAGAAACTGGAACCGCATAGGGTGCTTTGGTCATTCCCGCGGTAAGCGGGAATCCAGATCCACCGCCAGTAACCACCAAGGGCTGGATTCCAGCCATTGCGGGGATGACGATGGGCGGCGGTCAGCCCGCTGCCGCCGAAGCGACGCCCGGCTCGACCATCTTTACCGGATCGACGACACGATCGAACGTCTGCTCATCCACCAGGCCCAACTGCAATGCAGCCTGTTTCAGCGTCAGATCGTGGTCCATCGCGTGATGCGCGATCTGCGAGGCTTTGTCATAGCCGATCACCGGCGCCAGCGCCGTCACCAGCATCAACGAACTTTCCACGTACTCGGCGATCTTCTTCCGGTTTGGCTGTGTGCCTTCGATCAGGAACTTGCGGAAGTTCGTGCATCCGTCGGCGAGAATGGCGATGGATTCGGTGATGTTGGCGATCATCAGCGGCTTGTAGACATTCATCTCGAGATAGCCGCCTGCGCCACCGAACCCGACAGCAACGTCGTTCGCCATCACCTGCACGGCGACCATGGTCAGCGCCTCGACCTGCGTCGGGTTGACTTTTCCCGGCATGATGGAGGAGCCGGGTTCGTTTTCCGGAATGTGCAACTCAGCAAAACCGGCGCGCGGCCCGCACGACAACAGTCGGATGTCATTGGCGATCTTATAGAGCGAGACGGCAAGTGTCCGCAGCGTGCCGGACAACTGTACCAGCGCGTCATGTGCCCCCTGCACGGTGAACTTGTTCGGCGCGCTCACAAACGGCAGGTCGGATTGCCTGGCGATTTCCGCCGCCACCGCCTCGGCGAAACCTGGCGCCGCATTGATCCCGGTGCCGACCGCCGTGCCACCAAGGGCCAGGCGATACACACCCTTCAGCGCATCGTCGATCCGCTCGAGGCCATCCGACAACATGCCTGCATAGCCCGACCATTCCTGCCCGAGCGTCAGCGGTGTCGCGTCCTGCATGTGCGTCCGGCCGATCTTGACGATGTCCTGCCATTCCTCCGCCTTCGCAGCGATCGCGTCGCGCAGCGCGGTCACGGCAGGGATCAGACGGCGCTTTACGCCGATCGCAGCAGCAATGTTCATCGCCGAGGGAAAGCTGTCGTTCGACGACTGCGACATGTTGACATGATCGTTCGGATGCACCGGTGCCTTGCTGCCAAGCGGTGTGCCCGCGAGCTGGCAGCAGCGATTGGAGATGACCTCGTTGACATTCATGTTGAATTGGGTGCCGCTGCCCGTCATCCAGACATGCAGCGGAAACATGTCATGGTGCTGGCCGGCAAGTATCTCGTCACAGACCCGCGTGATCAGATCGCACGCGTCCCCAGGCAAACGCCCTTCGGCGCGATTGGCGGCAGCAGCACAGCGCTTCAAAATCGCAAAGGCGGTGATCATCTCGCGCGGGATCAGATCACTGCCGATGCTGAAGTGCTCAAGCGAGCGTTGCGTCTGCGGTCCCCACAGCTTGTCTGCCGGGATCTGCACCTGGCCCATGCTGTCGGACTCAGTCCTGAAATCGCTCATATCCGATGTCTCCCGCGAGGAACCTGTACCTGCACCGGCGTGCCACGAAGGCAGGTGGCACGCGCCGGTGACTATCTATCGCTTGCCAGATACGCGACCTGCTGACTGATACTGAACAATGGATTGGGACGCGCCGGCAATCGTGCTCGACGCACGGCCCTACGGCGAGGGCGACGCGATCGCGACGGTGATGACGGCCGAGCATGGCGCGCACCGGGGGCTGGCGCGCGGCGGCGCGGCCCGTGGCCGGACGGCGATCTGGCAGCCGGGGAACCTGATCCAGGCCCGCTGGGTGGCGCGGCTCTCGGACCAGCTTGGCTCGTTCACCGCAGAACTCGTGCATCCGGCCGCGGCGCTCGCCATGGATGATGCCCTGGCGATGGCGATGCTGTCGTCCGCGTGCGCAGTCGCCGAGGGAGCGCTGCCGGAACGGGAACCGCATCCGCGCGTGTTCGAAGGCCTGCTGCATCTGATCGCACATTTGTCGCAGGGACAGGCTGTCCTCGGGGACCTGATCCGCTGGGAGACGGTGCTGCTGGCCGATCTTGGCTATGGCCTCGATCTGACCTGCTGCGCTGTCACCGGGGAGACCGCAGACCTCGCCTTCGTGTCGCCGAAGACCGGCCGCGCGGTAACCGAGGCCGGCGCCGGCATTTGGACGTCGCGCCTCCTGCGCCTGCCGTCGTTCCTGGTGGGCGGCAACGACGCGGCGCCCCCGGACTGGCGCGACGGCTTGCGGCTGACCGGTCATTTCCTGGAACGCGACGCGTTCGGGCACCACCATCGCCCGCTGCCGCTGGCGCGCCGGATGCTATACGACCGCGTCGCGGCGCTAGTGTCCCGCTTGGAAAGTTCGTCGGACGCTTGATCGGCACCTTACGAACTTTCGAAGCGAAAGGGACACTAGCAAGATCTTTTGGTTCTCCAGTGTGGTTCATGGTTCCGAAGTCCGCTACAGCGGCTGCTTCAAGCATGGCGGACTTCCGAACCACCACACTAGCCGCCGAATCGGAGCAGCAGGATGCCGGATGACCTGATCGGCCACATCGAGGACACCCGCCTGGCAGACGCCCTCTCCGAGCGTTACCTGGCCTATGCCCTCTCCACCATCATGTCGCGCTCGCTGCCCGACGTGCGCGACGGGCTGAAGCCGGTGCATCGGCGGCTGGTCTATGCGATGCATCTGCTGCGGCTCGACCCGACTGCCGGGTTCAAGAAGTGCGCTCGCGTGGTGGGCGACGTGATCGGTAAGTTCCATCCGCACGGCGACGTTGCGGTGTACGACGCGTTGGTGCGCCTCGCCCAAGGCTTCGCTGCGCGCTACCCGCTGGTGGAAGGCCAGGGAAACTTCGGCAACATCGACGGCGATAACCCAGCAGCAATGCGCTACACCGAGGCGCGGCTCACTGAGGTCGCACGCGCGATGCTGGCGGGCATCGACGAGGACGCGGTCGATTTCCGCCCGACCTACGACGGCGAGGAGAGCGAGCCGGTCGTGTTGCCGGGCGCATTCCCGAACCTGCTCGCCAACGGCGCGGCCGGCATTGCGGTGGGCATGGCGACCTCGATCCCGCCGCACAATGCCGGGGAGATCTGCGCCGCCGCAATCCACCTGGTGCGCCATCCAACGGCCAGCGCAGCCGACCTTCTCGCACACATGCCGGGGCCGGATTTTCCCACCGGCGGCGTGCTGGTGGAGGACCGAGCGGCCATCCTGTCCGCCTACGAGACCGGCCGCGGCGGTTTCCGTGTGCGGGCCAGATGGTCGGTGGAGAAAGGTAAGCACGGCACCTGGCAGATCGTCGTCACGGAAATCCCCTATCAGGTGCAGAAGGCGAAGCTGGTCGAGCAGATCGCCCAGTTGATGGAAGAGCGCAAGCTGCCGCTGCTCGGCGACGTGCGCGACGAAAGCACCGAAGAGGTGCGCCTGGTGCTGGAGCCGAAGACGCGCGGTGTCGAGCCCGAAGTGCTGATGGAGACGCTGTTCCGCGCCACGACACTGGAAGCGCGTTTCCCGCTCAACATGAACGTGCTGGATGCAACGCGCACGCCGCTGGTGATGTCGCTGCCACAGGTGCTGCGCGCCTGGCTGGACCATCGCCACGAAGTGCTGGTCCGTCGCACACGCCACCGGCTCGCCGCGATCGATCGGCGGATCGAGATCCTCGACGGCTATCTGCTGGTCTATCTGAATGTGGACGAGGTGATTCGTATCATCCGCAACGAGGATGAACCGAAGCCTCGGCTGATCCAGCGGTTCAAGCTGACCGATACGCAGGCCGAGGCGATCCTGAACATGCGGCTGCGCTCGTTGCGCAAGCTTGAGGAAATGGAGATCCGCAAGGAGCACAAAGCGCTGTCGAAGGAACGCAAAGACATCCAGGCGCTGTTGAAGAGCGAGGCGCTGCGCTGGGACCGGATTGTCGAGGAGCTGCAGGACGTCAGGAAGAAGTTTGCAACGGGCGCCTTGGGTGCGCGGCGAACGGAACTTGGAGTGGCGCCACCCACGGTTGAAGTGGCAAGCGAGGCATTCGTCGAACGCGAGCCGATCACCGTCATCCTGTCCGACAAGGGCTGGATCCGCGCGATGCGCGGCCATCTCGCCGAGGATGCCGAGTTGCGCTTCAAGGAAGGCGACAAGCTGAAGTTCCGTCTGCACTGCCAGACCACCGATCGGCTGACCTTGTTCGGCACCAATGGCCGTGCCTATACGCTGAAGGCAGGCGAACTGCCGCGCGGCCGTGGCGACGGCCAACCTGTGCGATTGCTCGCCGAACTGACCAATGAGGATGATGTCGCGGCGCTGTTCATGACCAGAGAAGGCGGCCGCTATCTGGTCGCATCGTCGACCGGCCGCGGCTTCGTCGTGCCGGCGGTGGAGCTGGCGGCGGAGAAACGCACCGGCAAGCAGGTCCTGAATCTGAAGCCCAAGGAAGAAGCGTCGCTGTGCGTCCCGGCCGATGGCGACCATGTCGCGATCATCGGCGACAACCGCAAGCTGCTGATCTTCCCGCTGGATCAGGTACCCGAGATGGCGCGCGGCGGCGGCGTGATCCTGCAGCGCTACCGCGAGGGCGGGCTGGCGGATGCAAAGGTGTTCCACCTGGCAGACGGGTTGAGCTGGCGACTAGGCGACAAGACGCGGACCGAGACGAACTTGCGTGACTGGATCGGCGAGCGGGCGCAGGCTGGACGGTTGCCGCCGCATGGGTTCCCGCGAACGCCACGATTCGGCTAAGAGTGGTCCCAGCGGGAACTGAGGAACCAGTGTTGTGCAGCAGCAGGCTTCATACGCCAGTACGGTGGTTCCGACGCTCGTCTTCGCTGCCTGCTGGTTCATGATCGGCCTGGCAATCTTCGGCACCCTGCACTGTTTGTGCCGAAGCAAGGACCAGCCATTCTGGCGCAAGGACCTGAAGATCGACTTGGTCTACTGGTTTCTCGCTCCGCTTCTGTACAGCTACATCGCACTGGTCTTGCGATCCTATGCGATCGACTACGCACACCTCGACCAGATGGCCGCATATGTTGGCCGATCATTGGCTGACCAGCCGATCCTGGTGCAGGCCGCCATCATCCTGTTCATCACCGATCTGGTGCAGTACTGGGGTCACCGGTTGTTTCACCGGCAACCGCTTTGGCGGTTCCACAGCGTTCACCACGCCCCGGAACAAGTCGACTGGCTTACCTCGGTGCGGATACATCCGATCAATTTCATTTTGTACTCTACGCTGATCAACCTCATCATCAGTTTGGCTGGATTCGATTCGAGGGCCGTCATTGCGCTGCTGCCCTTCAACACGTTTTTTGGCTTTCTGGTGCATGCCAACCTGAACTGGACATTTGGGCCCTTTCGTTACGTGATCGCCAGCCCGGTGTTCCACCGCTGGCACCATACCCATGTCGATCAGGGAGGTGATAAGAACTTTGCTCCCACCTTTCCCTTCCTCGATCTTTTGTTTGGTACCTTCTATATGCCGAAAGATCGCATTCCGTCTGTTTTCGGTATCACCGACCGGCCTGTGCCCAATCGGTTGCTGGGTCAGTTGCTGTATCCTCTGACGCGCCGGGCATCGGCTTGACGCCGCGCCGCTGCCGCCGTTCATATCGCCCCGCAAGCCTCGACCAGGCCTGACAAGACATGGAGTTTTCCAAGATGTTGCTTTCCCGCCGCGGACTGCTGGGCAGCGCCGCCGCTATCTCCACCGCGCCCATCATGCGTGCCCGCGCACAATCCAAGCCGGCGATCAAACTCGGCGTGCTGACGGATCTCTCCGGCACGTATCGCGATAATACCGGCCCCACGTCTGTCGCCGCGGCGCAGCTGGCGATCGAGGAGATGAAGCCACATCTCGACTTCGACGTCGAACTGATCAGCGCCGACCATCAGAACAAGCCGGACGTCGCGTCGACCATCGCCCGGCAGTGGTTCGATCAAGGGGTAGATGCCGCGATCGACGTGCCGACGTCATCGGTCGCTCTGGCGGTCGCGCAGGTGGCCAAGGAAAAGGACAAGATCATGCTCAACGCGTCGGCCACGGTCGCCGCGTTGACCTACGAGCAGTGCAGTCCGAACTCCATCGTCTGGAGCTTCGACACCTGGGAGAATGCGCATTCGACCGGTGGCGCGCTGATGGCTTCGGGCAACAAGTCGTGGTTCTTCATCACCGCCAACTATGCGTTTGGCCAGTCACTCGCTGACCTGACGAAGGACGTGGTGCAGAAGGGCGGGGGCGAGGTGAAAGGCGACCTGCGCTATCCATTCCCCGACACCACCGATTTCTCCTCCTACCTGACCCAGGCGGGTGCCAGCGGCGCCAAGGTGCTGGGATTGGCAAATGCCGGCCTCGATACGCAGAACTGCATCAAGCAGGCGGCGGAGTTCGGTCTGAACAAGATGATGAAGATCGCGCCGCTGCTGTTGTTCCTGCAGGACGTGCACTCGCTCGGGCTGGATATCTGCGGCGGACTCACCACGACGGAAACGTTCTACTGGGACCTGAACGATCGGACGCGCGCTTTCACCAAACGACTGCTGCAGAAGACGCCCAACAACTATCCGAACCAGGCGCATGCCAGCTCTTACGCAATTACGCTGCACTACCTGAAGGCGGCGCAACAAATGGGTGCGGAGGCAGCGAAGAAGAGCGGCCGCGCGACGGTGGCCAAGATGAAGTCGATCCCGACCGATGACGATGCTTTCGGAGCAGGACGGGTCCGTGCCGACGGACGCGGCGAGTTCCCGGCCTATCTGTTCCAGGTCAAGACGAAGGCCGAGAGCAAGGGGCCATGGGATCTATATACGATGCAGCATACCTCATCCCCGTCCGAGGTGCTGCATCCGCTCGCCGACAACTGCAAATTCCCGACGTCCTGATTCAGTCCGGGTGTGGCAACGCTCCGCTACACCGCAGCGCCTCACTCCGCAGCGATGAACAAGCCGGCCGGCTGGCAGTCGTTATCCGCCGGCAGCATATGGCCATAGCGGCGCACCCACTGCTGGCCAAGATGCGCCGCCTCAGCCGGCGTCAGCCATGACCATTCGGCACCGCGCGCCCGAATCGCGATCCAGCAGGTGTCGCCGTCGATCATCCGCTCCTCGACGGAAAATGGGCCGATGGCTTCGGGCATCCTGATCTCCAACTGGGTGCGTGCGGTTTCTTGGGGTGCGCCTCATAGCAGCGGCGTGCCGTGAGTCGCCATGAAAAAGCCGTAATTGATGTCCGGTTGACCCGAATTCGTAACGTCTGTGGCCGGCATACCGCTAATGGGCGTGGTTGTTGGCCGGCACCCGGATCCCGAGGAGCCGCTCGGCGGCTTCGGCGACCGCCGGTTCCAGCGGCCGCGGTTCAAGGCGGACGCCTTTGGAGAGCCTGTCGGCGATGATACGCAGCGCGGCGAGCCGGCCATACGGCTTGTTGTTGGCAGGAACGACGTGCCAGGGCGCGCGGCGGGTCGAGGTCTTCTCCACCATCTCCTCGATCGCCGTCTCGTATTCGTTCCAGCGGCCCCGGTTGCGGAAGTCCTCATAGGAGAGCTTCCAGCGCTTCAGCGGATCGGTCAGTCGGGCACGAAACCGGCGAAGCTGTTCCTGCGGAGTGATGTGCAGAAATAGCTTCACGACTCGCATGTCATCAGCCAGCAGCATTTGCTCGAAGCCGTTGATCTCCTCATAGGCACGGTGCCACTCGTTCTCGGTCGCGAAACCCTCGACACGTTCCACCAACACCCTGCCGTACCAGGATCGATCGAACACCACGATCTGCCCATGCTGAGGCAGGTGCTCCCAGAACCGCTGGAGATAGTGCAGGTGCTTCTCCCGGTCGTTCGGCGCGGCGATCGCGTGCACCTTGAAGCTGCGGGGATCGAGTGCCCAGCCGAGGCGCCGGACAACGCCACCCTTGCCGGCGGTATCCCAGCCCTCGAGCACGATGACCGCGCGATGCGTGGTGCCCAGATAGGACTGCTGGATCAGTTGCAGGGTCTCCTGCATGGCGGCCAGGCGGCGTTCGTAATCGGCGAACTCCACTGACGGAAAATGCTTGACCCTGGCGAGGTGCGGACGACCGGTGGCGACGAAGTCCGCCGCCTTCATGACGCGGTCACGGTCAGCACGTCGCCTAGCCTGTCGAGCAGGTATTCCAAGTCCTCCTGCGGCATGTCCTCGAACTGCGTGAGGATCCGGGTGATCACCCGCGAGCGGTATCGTTCCTTGTCGTGCTCGCGGCCATCCAATTCGGTGCCGCGCACGACGTCAAGCGCGACGCGCACTGCGGGCAACAAGCACGACGGCAGGCCCGTCTGCTCGTATAGCGACACCAGGCCCTTTGGGCCCGCGTCATGGACGAGAGTGCAAGCGTTGGCGAGCGGAATGCCTGCCATGACCGCCATTGCCATCTCGAAGAAGGCAAGGTCGCCGACGCAGATGGCGCGCAATATCAAGAAAGGGGTGAGCCGCTGCCTGCGGTGCATCTGCCGCACCAGACGTTCCAGCTCCTGCTGGTCCGAACCGAAGGTGTAGGCCAACGTGGCCCGCTCGCGGCTTTGCAGCACGATGTCGGTGGCAAGCTTGATCGGCAGGTCGTGGTGCCTGACCAGGTAGGATTGCAGGTTGTCCGACACGATAGTGACAAGACGCTCGGCAATTGTGGCCGGCAGGCTGGCACGATGAACCATCGTGGTCTTGACGCGATCGTTGTCGGCGAAGCGGTCGATGGCGATTCCAAAGCTCGCCTCGCCGATGCACGCCTTTGCGTTCGCCAGCAACGCGGCGACGGCGCCCTCGCTGCCCTGCCGTGTCACCGCATCGGCGACGGCCTCGGAAACATCGCTGCGCCCGGCGATCGCCGCCTGCTTGCGCGCCGAGCCGCTGCCGATGAGTTCGATCAGATCGCCCTCGGTAAGCACAGGGGAATCGGTAAGGATCGGCAGTGCCACCACCTCGACATCGTTGGCAAGGCGAATGGCGACATCATGCGGCAGACGCCGTGCCGCGCGCAGGCTAGCCGATAGCGCGCTGCGCACGGTGAGTTCGACGTCCTTCGCCATGATGCGAAGAATGTCGTGCGCGATCTGCAACTCGGCTTCACCCAGCGCCGGGCTGTCGATCTCTCGCGCCAGCTTGTCCGCGACCTCGGCACGAACGCCGGCAGCCGGCTCTGCCAAAAGACGCGCGACATCGGCTTGCGTTAGCAAAGACGCCATGCAGCTGAGCATGGCGTCAAAGCATTAGGGCGTGGTTAACCGTCTACAGCGTCAGCGACGCAGCGGCTTCCACCAGAGCCTGATGCGCCCTGTCGACCGAAGCTGTCGCCTGTTCGATGGCCAGATTGAGCTGCTCCAGCCTGGTCTCATCAAGATCCAACGCCCGGGTCAATCTCGCATGCAGCGCGTCGTTGGCGGCGACGGCCGCCAGGTTGCGTCGGATGCGGTCCTCGTCCTGCAGGACCGCCGCCTGTTGCGCCTTGAGCTGCTCGAGCGATGTGCGCTTGGCCGCCTCGTCCTGGCGCAGCGCCGCCAGGCGCAGCAGCGCCGTGCGGGCGGGCTGCGGCAGTGTCTGTTCGTTCAGCAACCGAACCACCACTTGCGCATCGTCGGCCAGCAACTCGGTGTGTTCGCGTTCCAGCCGGTCGAGATGCACGGTCAGCTTGCGCACCTCGCCCGCCTGCAGCGAGACCGGAACCCGCCAGGCAGTCGCAGTCTCCTCGGTGCCCGCGATCGGGCCGCCTTCGATCGTCAATGTGCGGTCGCCCTCCTTGGGGATCTCTACCAGCACGATGCGAGGCTCACTCGCCGGCGCGCTTATGGTCAGACGGAGGACTTCCCGTTGCCGCGTGGTGATGCTGAGCACGCCTTGCGCGGCAGTCAGCGAGGCGAGCGTCGTTTCGCCCGAACTGCTGCGCTCGATCGTCGTCCGCAGATCCTGCGCGAAGGACAGGAGGCGGCGTTCGCCAACCGGCAGCCCGCCTAGCCTCGCGTCGCCGGCAAAAGTCGCACCCCCGGAAGCGTCGTACAGTGCCAGGATGCCGGCCGGGATCGACGTTCCGGTGTCGTTGGTGATGCGGATGGCAGACAGCGGATGGATGTCGTTGCCGACTGCAAGGTCCACCCTCTCAGCCGGCACGCTGCGATCGATGAACGGCACGCTGGCGCTGTATCCCGACGCCAACGTGACCGGAGACGGAAGCTGAAAGATCGTCTCTTCGGCGCTTTCTGCGGCCTGCGCCTGATCTGCCGTCTGCGCCATCTCGGCCGGCGCGGGTGCGGGGGGTGGTGCAGCCATTGCCCGCGCGGCAGGGGCACCGAGGGCCTTCTGTGCCGTAAACTCTGTCGGTCGAGCGCGCGTGTCTTCGGCAGGAAGGATGCGGCCGAGGATCTCGACCGGCACCTCGGGGCGCTGGACGTAATAGCTTTGGTAGATCGCCTGCCGGAACGTGACCGGGTTGCCGTATTGCAGGGTCAGGGCGATGTCTTTCCAGTCGGTGCCGGACTGGTTCTCTAGTACTGCCCAGCCTTGCAGCCGCGCCGGATCGCCCTCCATTGCCGGCAGCACCAAACGATACGACGCCTTCCACAGCGGCGTTGCGACGACGTAGCCCACCCGCACAGTGCGTTGGCCGCTGCCGGGGCTGCGCAGCGTCAGGTGCCGGACGCTCTGATTGGCTTCGCGGCGCAGCGAAACAAGCGCCTTGCCGATGCGCTCGCGCAGATCAGGGTCGGTGACCTGGATGCTGTCGGCCTCCTCGAGCACGAACTGACGCAGTCCTTCCGGGCCGAGAATCGTGACGCGTGTGCGCTGCACGGCGGGTTGCGGCGGGCCGGGCGGTGCCGGCAATGCCTCCATCACGCGGTCGGCGTGGACGAGGCGGCCTTCCATCGGGCGCGGGCCCTGCACCGTGATTTCCACACCTTGCAGGCTGTTCAGGTAATCCACCGAAGATCGCAGCGCCTCGGGTCCGAACGGAACATTGCCGAAGCTGGCGCGCGTGGTATCGCGGCCTGGCAGCTCCACGGTTCCGACTGCTCCGTGGCTGTCGAACACCACGAGGGATGTCAGCACATCGTCGACCCGATCGAGCGGCACATCGAGGCTGAGAGTGGCGTCGCCATCCACTTCGGCCTCATACTCGAAGTAGCCGACGCCGGCGGAGGACAACATTACTCGCTTGAGAGTCAGATCAGCAGCGACCGCCGGTGTGACGCCGAGTAGCAGGATCGCCAGGATCAGGCGGCGCATCGCGGTTCTCCGTTGCCTCGCCGGAGCATAGCGGCGTGGACCTGTTCAGTGCAGTCTCCAGTGAAGAGATACGCGCGGCGCAGATCGTAACCGGTGTGACAATGGCGGCCTTCATCGGGGTTGGAGTGGTGCCGGGAGCGCGGAAATACGCCACGAGAATCAGAGGCGCTCTGTTGGTGCTGTATCTCGTCGCGTGCGGTGCGATCCTCGCACGCGCACTGTTCTGATATAGCAGATCACCGAAGTGGCAGATTGCCTGCCTCCGTCGCTGCGCGCTGCATCGGAACAAACGGGTCAAGATCGATCGGTGGTTCATGTCCAAGCGCAGCCTCGGCCAGCGCGCGCCCGGCGAATGGCCCTATCGTCAGTCCCGCCGCTCCCAGCCCATTGCCGACCAGCAGTCCGTCGATGCCTGGCATAGCGCCGAGCAAAGGCCGAATCCCCCGCCCTACAGGACGAAATCCGACCCGCGTCTCGATGATGGTTGCCGATGCAAGACCTGGCGCCACATGCAGCGCTTCAGTCAACACTTCCGCCTGTCCGGCTGCCGTGACGCGATAGTCGAAGCCGACGCCTGCCTCACGCGTCGCGCCGGCGACCACACGCGAGTCATCGAACGCGAGAAGATAGTGGCTGCCCGGTGGCAGTACCACCGGCCAGTCCTGCGTGTTCTCTCCAGGCAGGCGCAGATGCACGATCTGGCCACGCTGCGGTTCTATCGGCAACGCGATGCCAAGAGGCTGCAGCAGTGTCACCGCCCAGGCGCCCGCGGTCACGACGATTCCGTCGGCCTCGATCATCTCATCGCGCGTATTGACGCCGCGCACCCGGTCACCATCGGCAATAAGCTCCGCGTGCGCGCCAACCAGTCGTGCACCAAGCTTCTGGGCAGCGCGCAGCAACCCTGCCGCCATCAGTCGCCCATCGACACGGGCACCGTTCGCGACGTGCAGACCCGCGAGGTCCTCACGCAAAGGCGGGAACTGCATCCTGGCGTCACGTGGGCTGAGCAGGGTGGTTTCGCCCATCTCGGGCGTATTCAGCCGACGGCGTTGCAGCAACTGGTCGAACGCACTGAGTTCGTCGGCGTCGCTGGACACGACAAGCGCGCCAACCGGTCGGTAACCCAACTGCGGTTCGCCGTACTCCGCCAGTGTCGGCACCAGCTCGGCATAGTAACGTGCACCTTCGACATACAGTCGATAGAAGGCAGGATCGTCGGCACCCGACACCCACGGGCAGATGATTCCGGCACCCGCCGCCGTGGCGCGGCCATCATGCGCCTGATCGACCATGGTGACCTGGGCGCCGGCGCGCGCGAGATGGAAGGCTGTGCTCGCGCCCAGAATGCCAGCGCCGACAACGATGATATGCATTGCATCTCCCTTCGCTGGCATGATCCAGGGCAGGTTCGCGGGTATGATCTCAGCCCTCGCTTGAGGACACCCCGGTGTTGCGCCAGCATTCCACGGTTTGCTTCGATGTCAAGGGAGACAACGCATGACGCCGGCTGAACTCGATAAGGTTGACGTGCTGGTGGTCGGCGCGGGCAACGCGGCCTGCAATGCTGCGTTGTCGGCGCACGAGGCCGGCGCGACGGTCGCCATGATCGAAACGGCACCGAAGGACGCCCGCGGCGGCAACTCGGCGTTCACCGGCGGCGCGTTTCGCTTCACCTACTCCAGTATCGATGACCTGCTGCGGCTGGCGCCTGACATCGCCGACCTCGACCTCGCCAGCATCGATTTCGGCACCTACACCGATGGCCAGTATTTCGACGACATGGGGCGGCTGACCGAGTATCGCTGCGACCCGGAACTGACCGAGGTGCTGATCGGCAGCAGCTTCGAGGCGGGCCTGTGGCTCCGCCAACAAGGTGTGCGGTTTCAGCCGGCGCTCGGACGGCAGGCGTTCAAGGTTGGCGGCAAATTCAAGTTCTGGGGCGGACTCGCGTGCCACATCTTCGGTGGTGGCCAGCACCTGGTTGCGACGTTGCACGACCGGCTGGAGCGGGTTGGCATTCCTGTGCTCTACGATACCACCGCAACGGCGTTGCTGCGGGGCGATACGCGCATCGATGGCGTTCGGGTGCGGCACAGCTTTCGCCAATATGACCTGCGAGCCGGCGCAGTGGTGATGGCGTGCGGCGGGTTCGAGTCGAATGCAGAGATGCGCGCCCGCTATCTCGGGCCGAACTGGGACCTCGCGAAGGTGCGCGGCACCAAGTACAACACCGGTATCGGCCATCGCATGGCGATCGACATCGGCGCCGCAGTCGCGGGACATTGGTCCGGTGCGCATGCGGTCCAGTGGGACATGAACGCGCCACCCTACGGCGATCTTTCCGTCGGTGACCGCTTCCAGAAACACAATTATCCGTTCGGCGTGCTGGTGAATGCGCGGGGCCAACGTTTCCTGGACGAGGGCCTCGATTTCCACAGTTATACCTACGCCAAATATGGGCATGAGGTGATGAGGCAGCCCGGCCTGTTTGCCTGGCAGATCTTCGATGCGAAGATCGTGCACCTGCTGCGCGACGAGTACCGCATCGCGCGCATCACCAAGGAACAGGCGGATACGCTTGAGGAACTCGCGCCGAAGCTGACCGGCGTCGATACCGCCGGCGTGCTGGAGACGCTTCGCCAGTACAATGCGGCACCGCGGCCAGACGTGCCGTTCAATCCCAACGTGCACGATGGACTGCGGACGATCGGGCTGCCGATAGACAAGACGAACTGGGCGCAGAAGCTGGACACGCCACCCTACCATGCGTACGGCGTGACGGCCGGCGTCACCTTCACCTTCGGCGGCCTGAAGGCGACCACGTCGGCGGAGGTCGAGGACACATCGGGGATGCCGATTCCGGGCCTGTATGCCGCCGGCGAGATTCTCGGCGGTCTATACTTTCATAATTACGGCAGCGGCACCGGTCTGGTTGCCGGCGTGGTGTTCGGCCGCATTGCTGGCCAACAGGCGGCACTCAGCCGACGGTGATGCGCGGCGGATTGCGCAACGTCTGCAGGATGACGCAGTAGCGCTCGGTGGTCTGGATCATGCGCTCCAGCTTGGCGGGATCGGCATCGCTGTCGATCTCGAACCGCAGCGCAATCTCGCTCAGGCCAACTGGAACGCTGCGGTCGATGCCGAGTGTGCCGCGGGCATCCCACGTGCCTTCCGCGATCACCCGTCCGCTGCGAATGGTGACACCGGATGCTGTCGCCACTGCCTGCAACGTGACGCCGGCACAGGCGACCAGTGCCTCGAGCAACATGTCAGCCGAGCAGGCCTGTTCGCCGGAACCGCCGGTTGACTGGTGCAGTCCCGCCGTGACATCGCCGTGCCACGATGGCACCGTGCAGGCAATGTCATCGCGATCGAGCCGCGCCTCAGCGCGAGCGAGAACCCGCGCGGCATCTGGCGTATCGCGATAGCGTTGCTTGACCGGCGCCTGCATGGCGCGAAGCTGTTCCGCATTCATAACCCGAACGCCTCCTTGTGACACACGCTCCGAAGCGGGGACCATCGCACGATCACGCCGCACACGTCACGTCACGCAACGGCAGGCAACGCTTCACGCCGCTGCGCCGCATCCCACATCAGGCGCGGATCGAATGTTTCGGCCGCAAACATGGTCAGGATGACCACGCCGCAGAACGCCATCGCGCCGACCCCAGGCTCGATCGTGATCACGGTGCCGAACTTTACCAACGCTCCCAGCAGCGCTTCCATGAAGATGTCGATCATCGACCATCGCCCGATCCAGCGCACGACGTGATAGAGACGGGTTCGGTCGCGCAGCCAGTCCGCTCGGCCCAACTGTGTGGCCACCAGCATGATGCTAAGGCCCATCAGCTTCAGCATCGGAACCGCGATGCTGGCGAAGAACACCAGCGCCGCGAGCGGGTACATACGCGAGGAGATCAACTCTGCCACGCCGCCGATGATCGTACTCGGCGCACCCGCGCCAAGCTGCATCACCGTCAGAACCGGATAGTAGTTCGCCGGCACATAGAGCACCGCTGCCGCAATCACCAGTGCCCAGGTTCGTACCACGCTGTCTGGCTTGCGCCTATGCAGGGCTGCATCGCAGCGCGGGCACTGCGCATGCTCTTCGTACCGCATGCTGACCAGGCGGCATACCTCGCATCCGACGGGATCGATGGCGCGGCTGGCCATAGCGGCGCGACTGTCCGATCGGAGCCTTCGATCGAGCCGCTGCCAGACAGCCTCGCGATCGAGCGCACTGTCGGCCCAGATGATGACGATGGTCAGCGCCATCAGAGCGTAGACACCTGCATCGAGCGTTATATGCACAAGGTCGCCAAGTTTTGCGTAAGCGACAAACACACCGAATACGAACACTTCGATCATCGACCAGGGGCGCAGCCGTTCGGCCAGGCTGAAGATCCGCCGCAAATGATGCGGTGGCGCTGCTTCTCGCAATCGGATCAGGACGTAGAGGGTGCCGATCAGTTTGCCTGCTGGCGCAAGCACCGTGACGAAGACCACCACGGCGGCAAGGGGTGCCATGTTCCGCTGCACCAGTTCGGCGGGCCCCGACAAGAGATAGGCGCTGTGAGCAATCCCTGCCGTCTGCACGCTCATCAGCGTCGTGGTGCACATCACCAGCAGCAGCACCAGGGCCGCGATGTTCAGGGCAATGCTATGGCCCAGCGGATGCGTTGTGGTCCGATGCAGGACGGTGGAACAACGCGCGCAATAGGCAGTCACCCCTTTGGCAAGAGGCGGGACGTCCTGCAACAGACCGCATCCGAGGCATTCGCATAACTGCGAAGGTGTGACTAGGTCATCCGAATGATGTTGCATCAGCGGCCGGGTCGGGCCACCAGCATTGCCGCCAGCCCGTCCGCAAGTTGACCCACCGCGGTACTGATTGCCGCCACCTCGCCAGGTATGCCGGAAGAAGGTGGCGTGACGCTGAAGCGGAAATTATGCAGTACCGGTGCGGCCGTCCTGCCCTTGAATATGATCCCCGCCTGCGCCGACAGGATCAGGTTGCCGCTCGCATCCTTGTCCATCCGCTGGATATTCAGCGTCACCGTTGCGTCGGCCGGGGCGGAGACAGCGCCGACCTCGCTGAGGACCACGCTCTGCGGCAACCGTTGCTGCAACTCGTCAACCAGGACGCGGCTCAGCATCGCTCCCAGCGGCTCGCCCCACCAATCGTTCGACATCACGTCCAGTTTGTAGTCCTCGGACGAGCGCACGATCTGCAACCGCTCCAGATAGCGCTCCAGACCGATCTGCTGCAGCACGATCACTTTGGGCGATGCCGCCTGCTGAACGCCAGGCACGGGTGCGATCGTGTAGAGCGCCGGACTTGGCGAAGAGCATGCGGCGAGGCCGACGAGAAGGCCAAGCGTGGAGACGGCACGAAGGCAACTTAGGACCATTACTCCACGCCTCCAGTCGAGCGTCCCTTGATGAGGGCCTCGGGATGGCGCGCCAGCAAATCGGTCAGCGAGCGAATGGAGCGCACGGCGTCATTCAACTGGACCAGCAGCCGCCCGAGATCCCGGCTGAACTGCGTGTTGTCGCCATAGCCGGTGTTGATCGACAGCATGAGCTTGTTGGCGTTGGTCAGCGTCTTCTCCAGTCCGGCGGCAATCTCTGGCAGCGCCTTGCTTGTCGAGGCATCGATATGCTGCAGCACCTGCTTGGCACTGGCGAGGGTCGCCGAAAGGTCCTCCAGCGACTTCTGCACCTGTGGACCGTTGGTCAGATTGTTGGTGCTCTGCAGGATACCCGCCAGGTTGTCGCCGATCTGCTTGAACGGGATAGCACTGACCTGTTCCAGCAGTGCCGTGGCCGAAGCTTGAAGACCGGCCAGACCGGTGCCTCCGGTGGTCGGCAGGACGAAGTCTTCGCCATCCATCATCACCGATGCGGGCGGCGCGTCATGCACGAAATCCAGCGTCACCATCTGCTGACCCGTGATCAGGCTGGCACTCTCCAGGCTCGCCCGCAGCCCACGCTGCAGGACGTTCTGAACCGCCTCGTGGGTCGAAGCGAACACGTGATTGCCGATGCCGACGATCCGCTCCGGCTCGACCTCGTAGCGGACCGGCGCGACGATGGTATCCTTGGCAGGGTCGTAGCTGAGCGCCACGCTCGTTACGTGCCCGATGGCCAGGCCATGCATGGTCACCTCGGAGCCCGGTCCAAGACCACGAACCGAGCCGGGGAAGAAGGATATCACCGGAATCTTGCGACTATAGGACGCTGCGTCGGCGGCTTCCCGGCTGGCGAACAGCGGGAACACGTGATTGTCGGCGCTCATCTTGCCAATCGATTTTTCGTCGGGTGTGGTGAATGCGATTCCCCCGAGCAACAGCGCCCGCAATGACTCGAGTTGCAATTCGACCCCCGTCCCGCCGATTTTCAGCGAGACCCCCGACGCGTTCCAGAACCTGGTGTCGTCGGTCACATAGCGGTCGTACGGCGCACGAACGAAGGTATGGATAGTGACGCTCTGCGCCATGTCGGCGACGTCCCAGCCAAGGACCTCGCCCACGTCAAGATCGCGGAAGTACACCGGCGAGCCGACGGAGATCGAACCGAGCCGGCTCGCCTTCAGCGAGAAGGTGTGTCCCGGGGTATTGGCCTGCAGGACTGGCGGTTCCTCCCGGCCGGTGAAGGCCCGCTGCGGCTTGCCCTCGGCCGCTCCGGGCATCATGCCGATATAGGAGCCTGACAGCAGCGTATCGAGGCCGGATATGTTGCCGGCGAACAGGCGCGGTTTGACGACCCAGAAAACTGTCTGGTCGGTCAGCAGTGGTTCGGCTTGTCGAGTGGTGGCAACCGTCACCGCGACATGCGAGTGGTCCCTGGACAGATCCAGGCTCTTCACCGTGCCCAGCGTTATGTCTCTGAACTTGAGCTGAGACTGGCCGGCCTGCAGACCTTCCGCAGTCTCGAAGGTGATGGTGATCGTGGGCCCCTCTTTGGAGAGTGTGTCCCAGGCCAACCACACGCCGATCACGATGGCGAGGATCGGGATGACCCAAATCACCGGAATGCGTCGCGAGTGTCTGATCCCGGCGCGGGCGAGCACCGACGTGCTATTGGTATTGCTCATGACACACCTTGGATCGCGGACGATGGCTGGTTCTTGCTGCCTGACCGATGAGGGCAAGGACCCCAGGCAGCGGACGATCCGATCGTTGAATTCGATACCACCATAGAAGTGAACTTATCCGATCTCGCTGTGAGGTCCATTCCTGCATTGCTGTGCCATGGTTGAGCGCGGTGCAACTGCAACCGTTGCGCGGGTTTGGTGACACAGCGCGGGAGGCGTTCGCGCGGCGTGGGAGGAACTTAGGGTGCCGCGACGTACTGGTAGTAGACGCCGTTGGCCCCATAGGCGGGCCTGTACCAGGTGCTGCCGCATTGATATTCCTGATAGGCAGCCTGGTAGAAGCAACCCGCTGGCAGCGCCGCGACATATGCTGGCGGTGCCGCATACGCAGCGGCCGTGGCGGCAGATCCCGCGGCGGCACCAACTGCCACGCCGGCCGCCGCGCCGACGGCCGCGCCGGCCGCTGCGGCGCCCCAACCGTTGTAGCCACAATTGTAGCAACCGGCGCCATAATAGTTCACCGTAGCCGGCTGGTGATAGTAGGCCCCGTACGCCATCGTGGTGGTGTGACCGTAGTAGCCTGTGTGTTCCGCACCATACGGCCCCACCGCGGTGCTGTGATAGTAGCCACCGTAGTCGCCGGCGTGATACGCGCCTTCCGGGGTCGCCGCCGTGCCGTGCCAGGCACCCCCATAGTCGCTCTCGTGCGCAACGCCGCTCGAGGTGACCTGCGTGCTGTGATCCCAGCCGCCCCAATCGCTCGAGTGCGAGTAGCCGCCTGCCCCGAAGGTGCTGGAATGATTCCAACCACCGAAACTGCCGCCGCGCGAGAAACCGCCGCCTGAGTAGCCATGGAACCAAGCCTGCGCCGATGCCAACGGCAAACCGGCGACCAGAACCGACGCTGCAATCGCCACGGAAAGCTTGCGCATCTCATCTATCCTTTCTCGGATCTCCTGCCGGCAGCCATGGCCCGCAGACGGTCAGGGTCGAGGAACGGGCTGATAGTATATCCAGGTTGCACCATAACCGCCGCAATTGCAGCAACCGGCGCTGCCGGATGCCGTCGAGGTACGGGTGCCGGTCGCTCCAATGGCAGCGCCCCGATAGTAGCCACTCGCATTGCGTCCCCCGCTACGGCTTGGCCGGCGGCTTCTGGGCCGGCGGCGGTTCGCGCAGGCCTGGCGGCTGGAATGCCATCGGCTTGCCTTTGGCCGCCTTCTCGGACCGGAACGTCGCCGGATCGACCGAATCGGTCAGCCGCCAATCGGCATACTCGGTCTGATACAGCGCACGTGCGGGCTCGTGCGGGTACACCACGCGCACCATGCGCGGCAGGTGATCCGCGGTACCGATCCACAACTCGGCCTGCACATTGTCCCCGGCCACCGCGACCATGTCCGTCGTGGTGCCACCGACCACCTTCGATTGCCCGACATAGAATGCCGAATTGATACCATGCTCTTCGAATACCGCGCATGGCTTCGACAGGATCACGTCGGCGAACGGGAAGTAGATGGCTGCCTTTTCCCATGCCGCATCGACCAGCTGATCGATCGTCGGCGGCGCATCCGCAACGGCGACGAGGTCCTGGGACGGCACGTAGGCCATCATGGCCTTGCCGTCATAGTAGAACTCATCCGGTATGCCATCGCCCGGGGTGATCACCCGCAGCTTGTCGGGGCGCTGCAGCATGACCTCGTTCCTGGTGGTATAGAACAGCGGCTGTCCGTTCCGGGCGGCACGCTCATAGGTGCTGACCGCCGTGAACGACATGGCCTTGGCTGCGGACAGCATCTCGCAGGATGCCTTGAGGATGTCGATCGCCTTCGGTTCGATCGGTGGCGCCTGGGGCGGTGCCGTCTGGGCCGACTGCGCCCTTGCCTGCGGAAGGACGAACGCCATGAGCAACAGCAGCCAGATCATGCGCTGTATGAAGCGAACCATGAGACGAGATCTCCCTGCGCAGGGCGAACAAAACCAGCGTGCTCGGTAGGGTTAAGGGGCACCGGTCCGAACCCCAGGCAATTCCGGCCAAACCATAGCAGGGATCGCATCATTGATCTAAGCCAATCGGATTGCCACAGCCGCTGCGCATCCCGTATCGACCATTGCGCGCGAGAGGAACCCATGTCTATACAGCTGCGGTTTGGCCGGATCGGCGTATTGTTGTGCGTAGCAACCTGTGCCGACTGTTCCCAGCCGGCACCGGCGAACCTTGCGGCATCGCTGAAGGGCATTGAGAAGGCGCGGTTTCTGAGCTGTTCGGGCCCACCGCTGCTGGAGACATCAAACGCGGGCCAGGATCATATGTCATTCGTGACCAACCTGAGGCGGGGTGAAGCGATCGGCGTGACCAGTCCCACGGCGTTTCCGGTCGCGTCCTGCTCGGTGGATGCCGTATTCCAGAACGATCGACTGGTCAGCTCGACGTTTTCCGGCGACACGGCGATGTGCAGCATGGTCTTCGGCCTCTGCATTCCGGCAAGCCGTTGACACAGCGGCCATCGCACGGCGGCGGATTGCGATCGACTGCTTCATTGGCACAGAGACCAACAGATACATGCGCAAGACCAGCCGTTCGTTGCTGGACCTGCGCGACGAAATGGCAAAAGCGTCAGCGAACCCTTCCCCTGTTTCGATGCGAGACAATTTCGTCCCCAGATTGCGTGCATAACCCTGTGGACAAATATGGTTCGGGGTTGGAGGGACAGGCCAAATTCAACGCGTCAGCGGGATTGCCTAGTTTCTAGGCAAGCGGTAACCCGTTGACAAACCGACCTGAACCCCCGCTGCCCGGTCCCAACCATCGTTCAGCAATCTATAGTTGCGAAACGAAACTAGCTGTGGACGGCCTGGAGTCTGGGTTTCATGCAATTGTCATATCGCGAAGACCGGAGGAGCCGCCGGTTCAAGGGCATCGGACGCCTTAGCCGCATCCGGAAGGTGATGCAGGCTGTCGAAGCGGACCTTTGGGGGCGATGCCCACCGCCCGACCACAACACCTTTTGGAAGACCGGCCCACGCTCCGACCATAGAAGGTCGAACGATGCATACCACCCTGCTCATGGCTCTCTCTCGGGTCCGTATGTTGCTGCTGCTGACCCGATCTGCTCGCCAGAAGAAGGGTGGATCGCAGACACGCAGGGCCGGGCGTCGGCCCGATGGCTGCTGGTCATTCCGCGGCTTGTCCGCCCATAATCCGGCATGCACCCGCGTAAGCGGTGATTTGGCCTGCCTGTGAGGAAACGCACTCTATGAGAATGACGCGACGCAGACTGCTTGTTGGCGCCCTGGCTGCGCCGTTGGTGACGCGCTATGCACGTGCCGCAGAATACTCCTGGAAGTTCGCGCATACATCGCCGCTCACCTTCCCATTCCACATCCGCCTGGCGGAAGCAGCGGCACAGATAGGCAAAGAATCGAATGGGCGAATGGAGCTGCAGATCTTCCCCGATGCCCAGCTTGGCGGCGATAACGACCTGCTGTCACAGGCCCGCCAGGGAGCCATCGAGTTCTGCCAGCCGACGGGACAGATCCTCGCGTCGATCCTGCCGGTGACCGCGGTCAGCGCGCTGGGCTTCGCATGGTCGGATTATTCCAAGGTGTGGCCGGCGATGGACGGCGAACTCGGCGCGTATATACGAAGCCAGATCGCGGCCAAGGCCGGGCTGGTGGCGATGGACCAGATGTGGGACCTGGGTTTCCGCCAGATCACCACCAGCACCCAACCGATCAAGACCGCATCCGATCTGGTCGGGCTGAAAATCCGTGTGCCGGTCGCACCCAGCCTGGTGACGCTGTTCCAGACTCTGAAGGCCGCGCCGCTGTCGATGCAATTCACCGAGGTCTATTCGGCGCTGCAGACCCATATCGCCGACGCGCAGGAGAACCCGCTGACGCTGATCAAGGTAACCAAGCTGTACGAGGTGCAGAAATACTGCTCGCTTACCAACCACGTTTGGGACGGCCACTGGATGTGCTGCAACGCTGCGGCGTGGAAGGGATTGCCGGACGACCTGAAGGCCATCGTGGCGCGCAACCTGAACGAGGCGGCACGGCATGAGCGCGAGGACATTGCCGCCAACGACAAGGTGGTGCAGGCCGACCTCGAGAAGGCCGGCCTGGTGTTCAACACCGCCGAGACCCGAAGCTTCCGCGCCGGTCTGAAGGAAGGCGGCTTCTACAAGTATTGGCGTGACAAGCTGGGCGACCAACCATGGGAGATATTGGAGAAATACGCCGGAAAGCTTGGCTGAACGCTTACGACTGCCACGCCATTGAACCAGGACGCCGAAGCCGACGGCCTTTCAGAACACGACGTTGGAGGCCGTCCCGTGCATGGCGGTCACGTGGTAGAAGTCCCGCTGCCCCTGATTGAGCGTCGGGATGATCGAGAACGCATGATGCGTGGTGATGCCATCGGTCCTGATGGCGACATTGCCGAACGGCTGCAGGTTCACACGCGGCACTAGCAGGCTGAACGAGGTCGAACCGGCGTCGATGGTGCGCACGACGGTGACGCTGACGACCGTTCCAAGGTCGCATTCCACCCTGCGAATCTCATCGCCGGAAAAGCTGAGTGACCGAATAGGGTCCTGATAGGAGAAATGCGGCTTTCCATCGATACCACTCGTGCTGTAGCTGACGTGCAGGCCGCCGCCGGAGAGGCTGAACATGTTGGCCGCGACGAACACGGGTAGCTGCTGCGATACGGGTTCTGCTTGCGTTGTGGACATGGTGTTCACTCCCTGTAAGGTGCCATCGCCGTTTTAGCGGCATGGCAAACCGTCAGGTGCGACGCACTTCACACCCCTACATCGGGACTGTTTCCTGGCGCGATCGTGAAGCACGCTCGATTCGCTTGTCACTTCTCGACGCCCGGCGACATGAGCCGGCGCGGGACAACGGAACGTCCGATGTGCAGACCAGATTTCAGGCGTAGCATCGATGCAGACGGAGTAAGGGGAAAACAGGATGGACACCAGGATCGACGAGATTGCCGATCGCATCTACCGCATCTCGCTGCATAATCCCATGGTCGCCCGACCGGCTGGTCTGACTTATAACGTGTTCCTGATAGCGGCGGACGAGCCGCTGCTTTTCCACACAGGGCGCCGATCCACATTCCCGGACATTGCCGCGGCAATCGCCCGCGTGATGCCGCTGGAACGGCTGCGCTGGATCGCCTTTGGCCACTATGAGTCAGACGAATGCGGCGCAATGAACGAGTTCCTGGCCGCGGCACCACGGGCGCAGATCGCGCATGGCAACACCGCGTGCCGGGTGTCGCTCAATGACATGGCGGCTCGTTCGCCACGCGCGCTCGAAGATGGCGAGACGATCGGACTTGGCGACGGCAGGCGTGTGCGCTACCTCGACACACCGCACATTCCGCACGGCTGGGAGGCGGGCGTGCTGTACGATGAACAGTCGAGCACGCTGTTGTGCGGCGACCTGTTTACCCAGACCGGGGAGGCACCGCCGACGACCAGCGGGGACATCGTCGGCCCTGCGATCGCAGCCGAGGACTTGTTTCATTTCTCCAGCCTGCATCCGAGCACCGGACGCACCATTCGACGGCTCGCGACACTGGCACCGCGCATGCTCGCGCTGATGCATGGACCAGCGTTTGTCGGGGATTGCGCGGCGGCAATGCAGGCGCTGGCCACCGACTACGACCGACGCATTCGTTCGCTGCTCGACCGCGCCTGATCCCCGCGGCAGCCATACGATGCTATCCTGAAAGCGCCGACAGCACGCAAGTGGGAGGATACGCATGGCCAACACCGAAGCGATTGTCGATTTGCTGAGACGTGCCACCGACGCCGGCGACGTCCCAGGCGTCGTGGCCGCAGCGGCCACGGCGGAGGGACCGATCTTCGCCGCGGGTTCCGGTGTGCGCGATACCGGCTCCGGGACCGCGATGACCACTGATACCGTGGTGTGGATCGCCTCGATGACCAAGGCCGTTACCGGCACCTGCGCCATGCGACTGGTCGAGCAGGGCCGGCTTTCGCTCGATGCACCGATCGCGTCCGTGCTGCCGGAGTTGGACAAGGTGCAGGTGCTGGAAGGCTTTGCGCCAGACGGTGCGCCGGGGCTGCGACCCGCAAAAAAGCCGATCACCCTGCGCCATCTCCTCACGCACAGCGCCGGCTTCGTTTACGACATCTGGAACCCCGAGATGAGACGTTACCTGGAGACGACCGGCACACCAGACATCGTTTCCTGTCAGAATGCTGCTCTGTCGATCCCGCTGTTGTTCGATCCCGGTGAGCGATGGGATTACGGAATCGGCATCGACTGGGCCGGCAAGGCGATCGAGGCTGTCAGCGGCCAAAAGCTGAGCGACTACATGCAGCAGAACCTGCTGCAGCCCCTCGGCATGCAGGACACCGGCTTCAAGATCAGCGCAGCGCAACGGCAACGGCTGGCAAAGGTGCACAACAGGACCGCGGAAGGCTTCATCCCCACCGATCTGGAATTGCCGCAGGAGCCGGAATTCGAAATGGGCGGTGGCGGGCTGTATTCGACCGTGAGCGACTATCTCCGGTTCACACGCATGATCATGAACAACGGGACGCTGGACGGCACGCGCATTCTGGCACCCGAAACGGTCGCGACGATGGCAGCCAATGCGATGGGCGATCTACGCTGCCGCGCGCTGAAGACCTGCACGCCAGCGCTGTCGAACGATGTCGATTTCATCGACGGCATGCAGTGGGGACTGAGCTTCCTGATCAACCCCGAGCCGCTGCCGACCGGTCGTTCGGCCGGATCGCTCGCCTGGGCAGGACTGGCGAACTCCTATTTCTGGATCGATCCCGTCAGGCAGGTGACCGGCGTCTATGCGACGCAGGTGCTGCCCTTCTTTGACGCAAAGGCGGTCCAGCTGTTCCAGGATTTTGAAACCGCAGTCTATCGTCTGCTATGACAAGTACTGTGCGGTAGTGGGCTCATCCGTCCCGCGGCAGCCGGACGGTGAATTCGCTGTATTCGCCTACCTTGCTGTCCACGGTAATGCTGCCGCTGTGCTGCTGCGTAATGATGTCGTAGCTCATCGACAGGCCGAGACCGGTGCCTTCACCCGGTGGCTTGGTGGTGAAGAATGGTTGGAACAGCCGGTCCTTGATCTCGGCCGGAATGCCGATGCCGTTGTCGCGCACTCTGATCTCCACTGCACCGTTAAACTCGCGGGTCGAGACTTTCACTAACGGCTCAAAGCGGGCCATCGTCTCCGTTCGCTGCCGTTCGCGCGCCGCATAGAAACCGTTGCTGAACAGGTTGAGCAGCACACGAGTCACGTCCTGCGGCGCCAGCACAATCGGCGCAATGCCCTCGCCGAGGTCGCGCTGCAGCGTCACGTTGAAGCTCTGGTCCTGGGCGCGAGCGCCGTGGTACGCGAGGTTCAGCGCTTCGTCGACCAGGGCATTGAAATCAATCATCCGCCGCTCACCGGAACTGCCGCGCGAATGTTCCAGCATGCTCCGCACGATGCCGTCGGCGCGTCTGCCATGTTCGTTGATCTTCCCCAGATTGCTGGTCAGTGTGCTCGCAAGGTCGTCGACCTCGGCGCGACGAGCGTCATCAAGCATCGCGAGACCGGGGGCCGCTGTCTGCTTCAGTTCTTCCAGGAGGTCGACCGACAGACTGGCAAAATTATTGACAAAGTTCAGCGGGTTCTTGATCTCGTGCGCGATGCCCGCGGTGAGCTGACCCAGCGACGCCATCTTCTCCGCCTGGATCAGGCTGGCCTGTGCGGTCTTCAGATCACGATACGCCGCTTCCGCTGCATCGCGGGCGGCACGGATCTCTTCCTCGCTGCGCTTGCGCTCGGTGATGTCGGAGAAGATGAGCACGAAGCCGCCGTCCGGCACGGGGTTGCGGCGAACCTCGATCACCCTGCCATCCGGCCGCGTGCGTTCGTAGCCGTAGGGTTGCCCGGTGCTTGCGACGAGCTGAAGGATTTGCTCCGCCGTCTCGACATCCGCGCCAAAGTCACCGCGCGCTGCAAGGAACCGTAAGTATTCCTCATGCGTCAGATGCTGCCCAAGAAGGCCCTCGGGCAGGTCGAATATCTCCTGGAACTTGCCGTTCCACGCGACCAGGTGCTGGGTGTCGTCGAACATCGCCACGCCGTCGCCCATGTGCTCGAATGTGATCCGCAGCTCTTCCTGGCGCTGGCGGACTTCGTTGAGCAGCCGCGCGTTCTCTACCGCGATCACTGCTTGTGCCGCGAAATTCTGTAATAGCGATATGTGTTTGTTGGTGAACGCCTGCACCAGTGGGTTGCTCGCCACAATGTACCCAAGCAGGGCGTTGTCTTTTCGCAGCGGCACAAACAACGCGCTATGCATCCCTCCAAGTGTCATTGCGCTTCGAATTCTTGCATCGTCGACTTCAGCTCCATCCTGCACCATTGCGTAAGGTGCGCCGGCGATCAGCTGCCGTACTGGGTGATTTGGACCAGGGCTGAACGGCTGCCTGATGACATCTGCAAACTGATCGGTGATGCCACGCGCAGCAACCGCCCGGTAAGTCTCGCCATCCCCCGTATGTAAAGCCCAAAAAGCACCACCACAGAGGTTTTGAGCCTTTTCCAATATAGCGTCGAATACCGGAGTTAAGTCTCCTGGCGACGCGTTGATGACTTGCAACACCTCGGCCGTCGCGGTCTGCTGCTCCAGTGCCTCGCGCTGCTCCGTCAGCAGGCGTGCATTCTCCATCGCAATCACCGCCTGGGCGGCGAAGCTCTCCAGCAAGGCAATCTGCCGGTCGGAAAACGGTCGCACTTCCTGCCGGAAGATGGAGATCACTCCAGGAACACTGTCGTCTCTGCACAGCGGTATCGCGGCGACGGTCCGTATGCCGCCGAGCTCGACCATTGCCCGAACGTTGGTGTTTCCTTCCAAGTACAGCGTGTCGGCCATCATATCCGCAGTTTGCGTGCTGCGCCGGGTACGGACCGCCTGTTGAAGCCCGCCCTTGCCCAACAGTTCTGGCGGATGGCTTTCACGGTATGCCGCGTAGGCTGCCGGTACACCCCGCTGTGCCGCCGAGAGAAAGCGGTGGCCGTCGAAGGTATACAACGAACCAAACGCCGCCCCGCAGAGCACCATTGCCTTTTCCAATATCGTCTCAAATACAGGTGCGAGGTCGCCCGGCGACGCATTGATCACCTGCAGCACTTCGGCCGTCGCAGTCTGCTGTTCCAGCGCCTGGCGCTGTTCGTTGAGCAGGCGCGCATTCTCCATCGCAATCACCGCCTGCGCGGCAAAATTCTGAACCAGCTCGGTCTCCTTGTCGGTGAACGCCCTTACTTCTCTGCGGAAGATGGTCAGAATCCCAAGAAGTTCCTTGTCTTTGCGAAGCGCAATCCACATCGCTGTCCGCGCACCGACCTGATCGACAAAAAAGCGCGTGGGCCCAAACCCGTCCCGATATCCTTCCTGATCTCTTGCATCCAACAGATGGACAACGTCCTCGCCGTCCGCAATTCGTCCTGTCGGCTGGCCCGCCGTCGGAGGTCTGTCGATAATCAGCTCCTCCTGCTCCCGCGTCAGCCCGTGTGCCGCGATATGGTGCATGATATGCCCGTCGTAAGTCATAAGCGTGCCGAAACTGGAGCCGCACAACCGGATTGCCTTCTCCAGAATGGCTTCGAACACCGGGGTCGGATTTCCGAGCGAAGCGTTGATCACCTGCAACACCTCGGCAGTCGCGGTCTGCTGCTCCAGCGCCTCGCGCTGCTCAGTCAGCAGCCGCGCATTCTCAATCGCAATCACTGCTTGGTCGGCAAATGTGCTTACCAATTCAATCTGCCGATCCGTGAACGGCTCGACGCGCTGGCGGGCCAGCATCATGCACCCAATCACGTCTCCGCCACGCAAGAGCGGCACGCCGAGCGATGTCCGCTGTCGGCCCACCGTCACCGATACCTCTGGATAGTCAGGATCGGTAGAGGCGTCAGGGACATGGATGGCGCGGCGTTCCAGCACTGCTCGCCCACTGACGCTGCGGGTGGTGAACCGAAAGGCGCCCTGCAAACGCCGGTCTGCCTCGAACTCAGGAGGAAGGCCAAGGCTCGCCACCAGCCGGAACCTTTCCCCCTCGCGCCGGGCAAGCGCCGCCATTTCCGCGCCACACAGCCGGGCGGCTGTCGCGACCAGGGTGTCCAGCACCGGTTGCAGATCGAATTGGGATTGGCTGATGACCTTCAGCACGTCGTTCGTGGCGGTGCGGTATTCGAGCGACTCCTGCAAATCGGCGGTGCGGGCATGCAACGCGCGATAGGTCTCGGCGCTGCTGATCGCGATCACCGCCTGCTCCGCGAAGATCTGCAGCAGCGTTATCTGATTGCGCGGGAAAGGGCCTCGCAACCGGCGACCGATTGCGATCGCACCAAGTGGCACCTCGTCGCGGAGCAGCGGAACCGCGAGGACCGACCCCTGATTTGGCGGCGGGGTGAAGGAACAGTGTGGATAGGCGGTTATGTCCTCGATCTGCTCCATCCTGCGATTGAGGATCGCCCGCCCCAGTGCAATGTCCTGACTCGGTGGTCGTGGAAACTGCCTTGCAAGGACCTCTGCCTCGGCAGGCTCCATGCCGACGTGGGCGACCAAATGTATCAGCGCTCCATCGAATCTGGTGACGGCTGCGATCGGCACATCACACAGTCTGGCTGCCCGGCGCGCTATCAGATCAAATACCGGCTGGGTTTCACCGGGAGAGGCGACCAGGGCCTGCAGCACCTCCAGGCTGGCCGCTTGTGCCGCCCGCAGTTCCTCGTTCTCGGTTCTTAAAGTCGCGAAATCCTGATCTGACGTCGGTCGGGAGCCTGCATCGAATCCATTGCTCCGCTGCTGCCCCAGCGCGGCAGTGCTCGATTGCAACTCCGCCAGGGCAGCGTCATGCTCTTGCCGCAATTCCTCGTAGGCGCGTCGAAGTTCTGCAAATTTCTGCTCTGTTGTCGCGCTCATCGCGGCTCCAAACTCGGGCTGCTTATGCAGCTGCCTGCTTGCTTGCCGGTGAGATTATCATAACTCGTTGCGTTGAGGAAAACCCGTTCAAACGTCGGGCCAGGCTGAGCGGCGGAGATCAGCGCAGCCGGCTCTTCCGGCCAGCGTCAGTTCAACACAGCGCAGTCACGAAGGCGACACACCGAAACTCTGCACCAGACTGCCGGACACCAGCCGCCAGCCATCGACCAGGACAAAGAAGATCAGCTTGAATGGCAGCGACACGACACTTGGCGGCAGCATCATCATGCCGAGAGACATGAGCACGCTCGCCACCACCATGTCGATCACCATGAATGGCAGGAACAGCAGGAATCCCATCTCGAAGGCGCGACGCAGTTCGCCGACCAGGAACGCCGGGACCAAGGCGCGCCACGGTGTATCATCGGCGACCGCCGGCGCAGGCAGATGTGCGATGTCGAGGAACAGCTGCAGGTCCGCGGGCCGCAGATTGGCGATCATGAAGCGGCGGAACGGCTCGATGGCGAGACGCAGTCCCTCCATCTCTCCGACCCGCCCCTCGGTCAGCGGAACGATCCCCGTCACCCACGCATCGTTCAGCACCGGCTGCATGACGAAGAACGTCAGGAACAACGCCAGGCCGATCAGCACCATGTTGGGTGGCGTGCCCTGGGTCGCCAAGGCGCTGCGCAACAGCGACAGCACGATGACGATGCGGGTGAACGCCGTGACCATGACCAGCAGCGACGGTGCCAGCGACAGCACGGTCACCAGGGCGGTGATCTGGACCAGGCGGCCAGTCGCGCCGGCCTCGCCCGCTGCGCCGAGATCGATGTTCACCGACTGCGCGTGCACCATGATCGGCATCAGCAGGCAGCAGGCGAAAGCGAGCAGGCGCGCGCGGATCATGGCGCGCGATCGGCCGCATCGAGCCAGCCAACCACCACGTCCTGTGCACCGCCGGTCAGCAGCAGCACGCGGTGCTCACCGCACCGCACCAGGTGAAGCTGGCGACGTGCGTCAAGCATCAGCACGTCCTGAACCGCCAGCACGCCACCGCTTGCCGGGCGGCGCGCGATGCCACCGAAGCGGGCTGCGCGACTGGCAAGCCAGATCAGCGCCATGACCGCGGCAAGCGCTGCGATGGCGGTGACAAGTGAACTGGCTCCGTTGATCATGGTGCGGCCTTTTGCCGGTAGCAGCGTGCGATCAGCCCGATGGCGCGGCCTGCGCGGCCAGCACGCGTGATAGCGCCTCCATCGCGCCTGACAGCACGATCAGGCTTGGGCGCAGGCCGCGACCTTCATCGGGAGGCAGATCGAGCGATTTGGCGCACAGCAGGCCAATCTGCTGTTCCAGCCCGGTCAGATCGACGACACGTCCCGACGCGGCCAAGACGCGGGCCATACCGATCATTTCGACCAATTCGTCCGCCATCGAGCGAACTGCAGCCCGTGAATCGTAGGTGTCGGCTTCGGTCATCGCAACCGATTAAACCGCAGCGTGATTACCGAAGCCTTTATCCCGACACCAACTGCATCGCACCGAACATTAACCGTGGATTCAAGTCACTGGCGCACAGTCTCTCGCATGGACGCAAAGCATATCGGCCTGTTCGATCTGGCTGAGCATCGCCTTGCCTGGGCCAGCCGGCGGCAGGCCGTGTTGGCCCAGAACATCGCGAATGCCAATACACCTGGATACAAGCCACACGATGTTCAGGCGTTCAGCAAGCAGCTGACCAATGTGCAGCCGGTTGCACCGGCGCGTACGCAGCCAAACCATCTGACCGGAACGCTCGCCGTCGCCGTTCCGAACGAGGTCGTCGATCGCGCGCACATGCACTCGGCTGACGGCAATGCGGTGTCGCTCGACGAACAACTGGTGAAGCTCGCGGAAACCGAGACCACGCACAGCTTCGTCACATCGATCTACCGGACCTATCTCGGCATGTTCAATACGGCACTCGGCCGCACGTCGAGCTAGCGGGAACCCGACGAATGGAGCTCGACAAGGCACTCAGCATCGCAGCCAGCGGCATGGACGCGCAGACCACGCGCTTGCGGGTGATTGCCGAGAACCTGGCCAACCAGGACTCTACGGGATCGAAGCCTGGTGCGGATCCCTATCGGCGTAGGACCGTCTCTTTCGAGAACCGGCTGGATCAGCAACTCGGTGCGCAGACTGTGCGGGTAAAGCAGGTCGGCCAGGACAAGAGCGAGTTCCCGCTGCACTACGATCCGTCCAATCCGGCGGCCAATGCGCAAGGCTATGTCAAGCAGCCGAACGTCAACAGCCTGGTCGAAATCATGGACATGCGTGAGGCGGAGCGTTCGTACAGCGCCAACCTGTCCGTGATGCAGGCTTCGCGCAGCATGCTGACGCGCACCATCGATCTGCTGAAATGAGCGACATCCCGACCATCGTCGTCACCCCTTCATCCGCCGCCGCGGCATATAGCCGGGTAGACCGTGGCGAGGTGGGCAACGCACAGGGCGGCTTCGGCGCCACGCTAGAGCGTGCGATGCAGGGCGCGGTGGACACCTTCCACGCAACCGACGCCAAGGTCACGGAAGCGTTGAACGGTGGCGGTAACCTGACCGAGGTTGTCACCGCATTGGCACGCGCGCAGCTGACATTGCAGACCGCGACGACAGTCCGCGACCGGGTCGTACAGGCGTATCAGGACATCATGAAGATGCCGATTTAGGCGCTGCGTCATGAACGACGCTGATATTGCCATGCTCCTGCGCGACGGCATGCTGGTGATGCTCAAGCTGGGAGGGCCGCCGCTGCTGGCGACATTGGTCGTCGGGCTACTCGTCGCGCTGATCCAGGCGATCACTCAGATCAATGAAGCGACCCTTGCCTTCGTGCCAAAGGTCCTGGCACTCGGCGCTACGCTCGCTCTGCTCGGTCCGTTCATGGTTGCGACACTGAGCAGCTATACACACGTGCTGCTGGACCGGCTGGTTGCTGTCGGCGGGTCATGAGTGGCGATGCCGCCGCACTCCTCGCCACGCTGCCCGCGTGGGCGTTCGGTTTTGTGCTGGTGATGGCGCGAGTGGGTGGAGCGGTGGCGCTGCTGCCTGGACTGGGCGAGTCAGAGCCGCCGACGATCCTGCGGGTCGGGCTCGCAGTCGCCGTCACGGCGCTGCTGCTGTCGGGCATCGCGCCGTCAATACCCGCAACGCCCGAAGCAAGCGTGCAAGCGGCAGCAATGATCGCTGCCGAACTCGTTACCGGCCTCTGGCTCGGCTGGCTGGCGCGGATGATGGTGCTGGCGCTGCCGATCGCCGGGCAATTCATCGGTTACATGATGGGCATCGCCAATGTGCTGCAGCCTGACCCTGTGCTGGGCAGCCAGGCCACACCGATCTCCAGCCTGTTGGCGATTGCAGCACCGCTTTTCGTCCTGGCCAGCGGACTGTATGCGCTGCCCTTGGCGGCTCTGGCCGGCAGCTACGCGGTCGTTCCCGCCGGTGCGATGCTGCCTGCGGCCGACGGTGCCGAGACCGCCATGCGCGCTGTGACCGCGGCGTTTGGCGTCGCGCTGCAACTCGCCTCGCCGTTCATCCTGGCCAGCATCGTATGGCATGTGGCGACAGGCCTTCTTGCGCGCCTCGTGCCGCGTCTGCAGGTGTATTTCATCGCCATGCCGGCCCAGCTTGTGGGCAGCATGTTGCTGCTCGCCGTGCTGGCGAGTGCGCTGATGTCGGCATGGGGAGAGGCGGCCCGTACTGCCTTCCGCGCCCTCCCAGGGCTGTAGGCGAGCGTGTCGGATCCGTCGCCACAGGAAGACCGCACAGAAGCCGCAACACCGCGGCGGCTGCAGAAAGCGCGCGAGGAGGGCCAGGTCCCGGTTTCCCGCGAACTGACCACGTTCGCCGGCCTCGGCGCCATCGCTCTGACATTGATCATCGCCGGCCCGCAGACTGTGCACGATCTGACGCTGCGCCTCAGCATCTTCCTGGCGCGCGCGCACACGCTCAACGCCGGCACACCGGTGGCACGATTGGCGGTCGAGGCCGGGGCGTGGGCCACGGCTCCGTTCGTACTGGCGGCACTGATCGCTGGCGTCGCCGCGGTGCTATTGCAGACACGCTTTCTGCTCAGTTTCCGGGGCTTGCGACCGAACCTTTCGCGCATCAGCCCGCGCGCCGGGCTGCGCCGGATATTCGGCCCGGAAAGTGCGATTGAGGCAGCGAAGTCACTTGCCAAGGTCGCCGTTCTCGGACTGGTACTGTGGCGCGTCCTGCTGGCCGATCTTCCTGGGTTGCTGTCGGCTCCGTTGGGCGAACCCAGCCAGATCCTCGGTCGCGCGGCCAGCCCGATGTTGCACATTGTGCTGGTGGTGCTGGCGGCACAGGCAGGCATCGCGGCACTGGATTACTTCTGGGTCGTCTTTCGCCACGGCCGCAACCTGCGAATGAGCCGTCACGACATACTGGAGGAGCAGAAGGAGACAGAAGGCGACCCACGACTGCGGGCGCGCCTGCGACAAATCCGCACCCTGCGTGCCAGGAGACGGATGTTGGCGGCAGTGCCCAAGGCAACCGTCGTGGTCACCAATCCGACCCACTACGCGGTGGCGCTCGCCTATGACCGGACGAAACATTCGGCGCCTCGGGTGGTGGCCAAGGGGGTGGACTCGCTGGCGGCGCGTATCCGCGAGGCAGCGGAAGAGAACCGCGTCCCCGTGGTGACCAATCCACCGCTGGCACGGGCGCTGTACCGGGTGGAGGTGGATGCCGATATCCCAGCCGAGCACTATCAGGCAGTGGCGGAGATCATTGCTTACGTATGGCGGCTGGCGCGGCGGCCGTTGGCGGCGGAGCCAGCCACTTCTGCCCCAGGGCGCTAACGCCGATATTGCCGGAATCGGTGTGGCGTGTATCGCTGATGGTGGCTTGATGTGCCGAGCCCTTGTTCGCACTATGTTCTTGTCACGATCGGGCTGATTGTACATACAATTTCCCGGGCGCGAATCGGTGCCTGGGAAGATCGTATGCAAGTTGTTAACGCGGACCGAGGCAACGTCATCCGGCTGCAAGCGCGCAGCAAACGGCAGAATGAGGAGCCCCCCATGGAGAAGAACAAGGCACTGGATGCGGCGGTGGCGCAGATCGAGCGTGCCTTTGGCAAGGGCTCCATCATGCGCATGGGCTCGCGCGGCACGGACGAGCAGATCGAGGTGATTCCGTCGGGCTCGCTCGGGCTGGACCTGGCGCTCGGCATTGGCGGTCTGCCGCGCGGACGGATTATCGAGATCTACGGGCCCGAAAGCTCCGGCAAGACCACGCTCGCTTTGCATGCGATCGCCGAGGCGCAGAAGCGTGGCGGCACCTGTGCGTTCGTCGATGCCGAGCACGCGCTGGATCCGGGCTATGCCCGCAAGCTGGGCGTGGATGTGGACAACCTGCTGATCAGCCAGCCGGACGCTGGTGAACAGGCGCTGGAGATCGCCGATACGCTGGTGCGCTCGGGTGCGGTCGATGTGCTGGTGGTGGACAGCGTCGCCGCGCTGGTGCCGCGCGCCGAGCTGGAAGGCGAGATGGGCGACAGCCACATGGGGCTGCACGCGCGGCTGATGAGCCAGGCGCTGCGCAAGCTCACCGGCTCGGTCAGCCGCAGCAAGTGCATGCTGGTCTTCCTCAACCAAATCCGCATGAAGATCGGCGTGATGTTCGGCAATCCGGAGACCACGACGGGTGGGAACGCGCTGAAGTTCTATGCCTCGGTGCGGATGGAGATCCGGCGCATCGGGCAGATCAAGGAACGCGACGAGGTGGTGGGCAACCAGACGCGCGTGAAGGTGGTGAAGAACAAGCTGGCGCCGCCGTTCCGCCAGGTGGAGTTCGACATCATGTACGGCGAGGGTATCAGCAAGGTCGGCGAATTGATCGACCTCGGCGTGAAGGCGAGCGTCGTGGAGAAGTCGGGCGCCTGGTTCAGCTACGACAGTCAGCGGATCGGCCAGGGGCGCGAGAATGCCAAGCAGTTCCTCCGCGATCATCAGGCAATGGCAGATGCCATCGAGCACAAGATCCGCGAGCAGTCCGGTCTGGTGGCGAATACCATGCTGGCGACGATGGAAGAGGCCGAAGAGGCGGAAGCAGCGGAGTAAGCAGAACGGCTGAGGCCGTGCTGCTTGAGCGAAGCGGACGCTGACGGCACATTGGCCGACCTGCAACGTCTCTGCGTGAGCAATGGCCGGCTTTTCCCTGACTACCTCTGACCATGCGCTGGTCACTGCCGCGCACGACGTACTGGCACAGCACTACAAGCTGTTCTGGCACACGGTGGCCGCCGCCATACGTGGACGGGACGGGCGTGTCTGGACCGGCCTGCATCTCGGCACGACGGTGGGACGGCTGGCCGTCTGCGCCGAGGCCGTGGCACTCGGTCGCGCCGTGCTGGAGGGATGCGATGGCATCGACGCCATCGTCGCGGTGCGTCATCCGAAGCCGGATGAGCTGGACCGGGAACTGGCGGTGGTTCCACCTTGCGGCGGCTGCCGGGAGTTGTTCCTGGACCATTGCCCCGATGCTCTGGTGATCGTGCACGGCCCGCAGGGGCTGCGCAAAATGCCGATCCGCGAGCTGTTGCCGCTGCCGTATCGGCGCTGACGTCCTCTTGCCTTTCCAGTGCTGCGCAGGCTGTAATCCGGCCGCACTGGTGAAGACACCAGCGGTGACTGGACGGCTGCAGCGGTGAGCGAGCGGCTCCCCGCGCGGGGAGGTCGCAATGGCATATGCAAGCACGGTCCTGCCAGGTTCCGAAATCCGCATCCCGCGCTTGGCGAGGCCGAAGCTGCGTTGGCCTCGGCTGTCGCAGCGCGGGCGGGCGTTGCTGATGATCGGGGTGATGATCAGCCCAGCGTTCCTCGCCGACCAGATCGGCTACTGCGTGATGCGACTGTTCCTCACGGCAGACCAGATCGCCGCACAGGCGCCTGATGACAGCATCATCACGCGGGTGCGCATGTTTCCCGTGGCCTGCATGGACGCCAACATGGCGGCGGAGGATCGCACCTACTGGACTGCATCCGCCGCGCAGTATGGCTGGCCCAACTACCCGGAGGCCGGCCCGGGCTGCTTCAGGCCTGATCGGCCATTACTCGGTGTCGTCGGCCTGAAGGCATTCAATGTCGCATGTCCGACCATGGTGCTGTCGGTGGCGGATCACCGGCGCTGGGTTGCGTATGCTGCCAGCCATGGGTGGACGGACTACCCGCAAGCTGGGGCGGGGTGCGTCGATCCGTAAGCACGCTGAGGCGGTCACATCAGGGTATCGAGCACTTTCTTTGCTTCCCGCATATCCGTCATGTCCAGGCCTTCGGTGAACCAGCGATAGACAGGCGCCAGCATATCGACGGCCCTTTGGCGCTCCCCGCGGGCTGCCAGAAACTCGGCGAACGCCGTCGCAGTATGCAGCTCGAACAGACGAGCGGATTGCCGACGCGATGTGTCCAATGATCTTAGCAGATATTCTTCCACCCGCTCGGGTGCTGCATCTTCGCGCTGAAGTACCAGGGCCTCCAGTCGATCCATCTCTACTGCCAGATAGGCTTCTCCATAGCCCGTCCGATGCGCGCGCGCAGCGTCCAGGTGGATGCGTGCCTCGGCAATCCTGTCTTCTCGAACAAAGCAGTCCACCAGGGCAGATTCGCAATGGGTCGTGTGCAATTTCGCTCCGGTGTCGTACCACCGCTTTACCCCCTGGGTCAGCAGGTCAAGTCCGGTTGTAAAGTTGCCAAGCCGATGCATGGCCCAGCCCAGGCACCGCTCGCCATTCGCAATCCATTGCGGCATGTTATGTTCGCGCGCTGTCTCCAGCGCCTGCGCTGCAACGCGCGCAGCTGTCGCTGCGTCATGCTGACTTGTGAGGACATGCGCCGCGACGCTCAGCGACCAGGCCACGCTGTGGGCGTTGTCCTGCCGACGCGCGGTCGCTACGGCAGCCTCAAGCAGCTGCACCGCCGAGTCCAGGAAACCCAGTGACATCTTCGCCTGGCCACCGTAGATGCGGCAGATGATACTCGGGTGTTCGCCGTAAACGGCGAACTCGCGGTCGTCTACGGCATCCGCGGTTGACGCGGCGTGCGCCAATATTTCCTCCGCCTCGCGGAACTCACCCACCATTAGCAGCGAGTAGCCTAGCGAGCGAGCGGCCACCGCCATCCGGGCCGGATCGTGATCGTCTTCAGCCAAGCTGGTGAGATCGCGCGCGAGTGCAATCGTCCGCGGCAACGGCTGCCGCATGAGACAGGAATTCCAGGCAACCCGGTGGGCAGCGAACCGATTCGGCAATTCGCGAATCGTGTCGGACAACTGTATTGCCTGCAGCGCGCATTCCTCGACGCGTGACGAACCGAAGCCGTGTGTCGCGATCAACGGCACGGCAAGATTGAGCGTCAGATCCAGCGCCTGCTCATCACGCCGCTTGTCCTTCGGCAGCCTCCCCAGCAGGTCCAGTGCACTGCTGAAATGCGCCGCCGCCTCGGCGTTGGCAGACAGCGACACGCTGCGCAGGCCGGCAAGACGCCAGAATGCGATGGCGCGTTCCGTGAGGCCTGCCTGGGCGCAATGATGCGCCAGCAACTCCGGTTGCGTATCGACGATGTCGGGGAATTGCACCTCGAGTTCGGTCGCGATGCGGGCGTGCAGTTCCTGGCGCTGGCTGCGCAGCAGCGTGCTGTACGCCGCATCCCGCACCAGCGCATGCTTGAAGGTATAAACCGCGTCAGGCGGCGTCCCGTGCCGGAACGCCAGGCCCGAGGAGACCAGCATGTCGATGCCGTGGGTGAACTCAGGGCCCGGCGTGTTGGCAACGGCAGCAAGCAGCGAGTGCGCGAATTCGCGGCCGATCACCGCACCGATCTGCGCAATGTGCTTTGCCGCCGGTATGCGGTCGAGCCGCGCTATCAGCGACGATTGCAGCGTCGCCGGTACCTCCAGAGCCGCCGCGCTGGTGCCATGCCGATCCGTGCGCTCCAGCACCGCCTTGGTCAGCTCCTCGATGAACAGCGGCACGCCGTCGGTCTGCATCACGATCCGATGCAGCACCTCGGGCGCCATGGCCTCCTCGACCACCACGCGCTGCGCGAGCTGCTCGGCCTGTCCCTGGGTCAGGCGCCGAAGCGTGACGAGGCTGGTGACCGCAAGGCCGACCCACGGAGGCTGAAATTCCGGCCGGTATGACACCGTCACCAGGATGGGCAGCCCTGACAGCCGTCGCACCACATGGTCCAGCAGCTCAAGCGAGCTGGCATCCGCCCAATGGGCGTCCTCGAACAGCATCAACAGCGGCTGCCGGTGGGCGCGATGGGCCAGCACGTGCAGCAGCGCCTCGTAGGTCTTCTCCTTCTTGCGCTGAGGGGAGAGATCGAGGCGCGGATAGCTGTCATCCACCGGGACCGACAGCAGATCGGCGATCAGCGCCACATCGTCCGGCGATGCTCCGACATCGCCCAGCGCGATCTCGAGTTTGTCCAGCCGTTCCTGCGGCGTTTCGCCGCGGGTGAAGTTCAGGTCACGCTCCCAACGGGCGACGATCGGATAGAGGGCACTGTCCTGATGGTGCGGCGAGCAGAAATAACGCAGGCTCTCGTGCGGTTCGCGACGCAGCCGCTCATCGAGCGCTGCGATCAGCCTGGATTTGCCGATGCCCGGCTCACCGGCCAACAGCACGAGCTGGCCTTCGCGGTTCTTTGCCTGCTGCCAACGCCGCAGCAGCAGATCGAACTCTTCGTCGCGCCCGATCAACGGCATCATGGTCCGGGCGTGCAACGCCTCGAAGCGACTTTCGACGGCCGCCTCGCCCATCACCTGCCAGGTCGGGGTCAACTCGGGCAGGCCCTTCAAGGCGACCGCGCCCAGGTCGCAGCAGACGAACAGGTCGCCGACCTGCCGGCGGGTCGCGGCGTCGATCAGGATCCCGTTGGGCTCGGCGAGAGCCTGCAGACGGGCGGCCAGATTGGGGGTCTCGCCGACGGCAGTCTGCTGTCGCGCATCACCCCGGCCGATCGGCTGCCCAACAACCACCAGACCGGTGGCGATGCCGATGCGGACCTGCAGCAACTCAGCTCGGACCGGAGCCTGAGAGATCGCCTCGATGATGGCGAGCGCCGCGCGGACCGCCCGTTCGGCGTTGGCCTCGTGCGCCTCGGGCCAGCCGAAATAGATCAGCACGCCGTCACCGACATAGCGGGCGATGAAGCCGCCGAACCGTGCGATGACCGTGGCCACGCGTTCCTGGTAGGCGCGGATCACGCCGCTGAGGTCTTCGGGGTCGAGCCGCGACGAGAGCTCGGTGAAGCCCATCAGGTCGCAGAACATCACGCTGAGCTGCCGTCGCTCAGGGGCGCGGGGAGTGTCGGCTGCAATCTGCGCCACAGGCTGATCCGCCTTACCGCGCAACGCGGCGATGGCGTCGAGCAGCTGGCGACGATGCCCGACGGAGGCGACGCCAAGGTCCTTCAGGTCGTTCGCCGTCAGACTTGGAAGGACAGCGGCAGTGATGTCGTTCTCGCGAAACGACAACTCATATCGCTCGAGCCCCAGTTGCCGCAGCCAGCCGGCGACGTCCATCGTCGCTCTCCAGCCCCCCTGTATCAGCACGATGCGTCACCCGCGCGCAGATGTCCAGGAAAGCGCCTGGAGCCTTGCGAGAGGCGCTATGCCATCAGATCGCGATGGCGCCGCCGTCCACATGGATCTCGGAGCCGGTGATGTAGCTGGCCTCGTCCGAGGCGAGGAACAGGATGGCGTTGGCCACTTCCTCGACTCTGCCCGGCCGCCGCATCGGGATGACACGCATCCGTTCGGCGCGGATGGCAGGATCGGCGGTACGGCCGGAGGTGCGCATCGGCGGCATGATGCCCGGATGCACTGAGTTGCATCTGATACCATCCGTGGCGTGCTGTACCGCGACGGACTTGGTCATCAGCCGCACTGCGGCCTTCGAGGCGTTGTACGCCATGTGCACGTGCTCGCTGCCGATGATGGCGGCGATCGATGACAGGTTGACGATGGAACCGCCGCCGGCGTGCTTGATGGCGGGGATCGCGTGCTTGATGCCGAAGAACACGCCGGTGGCGTTGACCGCCATGATGCGGTGCCATGCGTCGGTGCTGTAGAAATCCTGCTCGGCGCTGCCGGATATGCCGGCGTTGTTCACCAGCACGTCCAACTTGCCGAAGGCGCGGGTGGTGGCGGCGACGACAGCAGCCCAGTTGTCTTCGTCCGTGACATCGAGTTTTTCGAAGCGTGCAGCCACGCCGATCGCCTCGGCGACCTGCCTGCCCTCATGTTCCAGTACATCCGCGATCACCACCTTCGCACCTTCGTGTGCGAACAGCCGAGCGGTCGCCGCGCCCATGCCGGATGCAGCACCGGAAATGATCGCGACCTTGCCTGCGAGCCGCATGACGATGTCCTCCCCTTGATGCGTCGTGATCGACGTTGCCATGCTCGGCTGAGCGACGAAAGCGGAGGGCGAAGATGCAGTTTCGCGATCGAGGTTTCCTGGTGACCGGGGGTGGCAGCGGCATCGGACAGCAGGTGTGCTATGCGGCGGCAGCCGAGGGCGCGCGTGTCGCCGTGGGCGATCTGGATCATGAGCGCGCCGAACTGACGGTTGCCGAGATCCGACGCCAGAAGGGCGAGGCGCATGCGTTCCGTGTCGATGTCACGCAGCCGGGGTCTGTCGCGGGTTTCATTGCGGCGGCGGAGACCTCACTTGGGCGCATCGATGTGCTGGTGAACTCGGCCGGCATTCGCGAGATCGTCAGCGTGCTCGATCTGTCGTTCGAGGAGTGGCGGCGGGTGATCGACGTAAACCTGTCGGGCACGTTCCTGACCAGCCAGGCGTTCGCGCGCCGCCTGGTGCAGCAGGGCAAGACGGGACAGATCGTCAACCTTGCCTCGACGCTGGGGCTGATGGCGGCACCGAACCGCGCGGCCTACACCGCCTCGAAGCATGGCGTGGTCGGACTGACGCGCGAGATGGCGCTGGAGCTTGGCGAGCGCGGCATCCGCGTCAACGCGGTCGCACCGGGGGTGGTGCGCACGCCGCTGACCGAGCGGTACTTTCAGGATCCCGCCTATGCGCAGGCGATCCGCGATATCCATGCACTGGGCCGCTGGGCGGAGCCGCAGGAGATCGCGCGCGCGATCCTGTTCCTGGCGGACGAAGCGAACGGATTCGTCACCGGGGCGGTGCTGACGGTGGATGGGGGGTGGACGATCGGGAAGAAGATGTAGGGGCACGGGGGCGCGGGGATTGCCGCGTCCGCCGCTTTTCGCGGGGTGCTTGCAATGACACGACGTCAGGGTGGGCCAGTGCAGGAAGGTGCCGGCGATGGCAGGGACGCACACGGTGGGTCGTGTGGCGCCACGAGTTCGGCCGCGAGCTGATAGTTCCGCCTGAGCAGATCCTTCAGCAGGCGGACGTAGCTGCCGCCATGCTTGTTGATGGCGTTCTGGATGTCCCGCCATAGCGGATGGCTGGGAAGAATGCGGAGGTCGCGGCAGATGTCGGCGATGACGGCGCCGATCGGCCGGCGGCGCACTTCCGCGGCGATCTGCTCGACTGTCGGCATGCGGACGAGAGATGGATCCGCATCCGGGGCAGCCGGACGGAGGGGACGCGGCCTGCACCGCGGTGCGGCAGTGGCGGGGGCGCGCTGTCGCTCGGGACGGCCGCGATGATCGGGGCGAGCCCGAGCAACTCCGCGGAGCAGCCTTTCCTCCAACGCCGCGGCGCGCTGCAGGCCACGGTTGATGCGCGCAAGGACCAGTGCGAGGTCGTTGGTGCCGAAGTTGAATGGGGCGAAGTAGGGGTTGTCGGCGGCGCGCTGGTGGAGCGTTGCGGCAAGTTCCTTGCCGTAGTCGATGAGCTTGCGGACAAGATCGAGGAGCGCCGCCATTGTGCCGGAATAAGATCATGACGCGGCGGCTCGCGTCAAGGAATATTTTCCGTGATCGAGCGGACTCGATTGGCGGCGAGGCGTCGTTCATCGGGTTCCTTCCAGATGAGACCGACGCCTTCAGGTGGTCGTGACAGGCGGCATTAACGTTCCGCCTCGGATGGAAAGCGTGCCTCCGGTGGTACGAAGTACATGTGCAGGTCGTAGTGCGGCACCTCGAAGCCCTCGTGGCCGTGCGGCATATAGGTCACCTCGAGGTGGTCCACCGGCGGCAGCGTGCCCTTCATGCCCAGCCGCAGCCGCTCGAACGATTTGCCGTCGATGAAGGCCTGGTGCTGGATCATGAATTCCGCGCAGATCACCTTGCCGCCCATGACGCAATAGATCGGCCCGAGCGGCAGATCCTTCGGGTTCGCCCAGTGTTCGCCCATTCCTGGGACCGGCGGCGACACCTTGACCGTGCCTGGCGGCAGATCAGCGACAGAAGGCAGCTCGCGACCGGCCGAACCGGCCGCATTGCTGGCCGGCATGAACATGAGCGACAGCGCCACCGCTGCGATGAGGACCATGGGCCAGCTTCGCCGCTCGGCTGTCGCCTCACTCGTCGCCGGGGGCTCGCCGCGATGAACCGCCGCAAGCGCCTGGTCGCGCGTCAGGCCGATATCCCGCAACTGGCGATCATCGAGCTCCGTCAGCGAACGCTGGCCATCGAGGATTCCGAGCCAGTCGCCGAGACTGACGCGTCTGGGGACCCTGCCATTGCGTACCCGGTCCAGGGACCTTCTGATCATCGATCTCATCATGCCGTCTCCATCGCGCAGGGATATCCAGTGCGACCGGCACTGGCTCTCGCGCTTCGCATGGTTCGGCGCGGCAATTACGCAATGATTTCCGGCGGCGGCGAATCGCTTACATCTGCAACACGAGAAGCGGCCAGTTTCCTGAACCTGAAGTTCGCCTGATGGCAGAAAGGGTGTAACCGGCTGCGACGATAGCGCCGGGCGTCCGTCTCGCTGTCAGGAGACCTCACGTTAGCCGATTGCAGCCCGGTCACCTGCCGTGCGACAGGTCACCGCGCCAGACGGCGACAGTCGGACGCGCACGGCCCGTCGCTGTCGTCGGGCCTGGCGCCTGGACGATGCAACACCGATTTCGTCAGTGTGATCTCTGCCGTCGTCACCCCCGTCGACCGCTGCTCGCTCTCAGCCGTGCCATTGACGATCAAGGCATAGCCGCCGGGCTCTGTGGGTGGCCAGAACAACGACACGTTGGGCACCTGCGCGATGTTCCTGGCGGCGGATGCACCAAGCGTGCAGCCGATGCAGCCGCCGCGAAGCTCAACCGTGACATTGCTGGTGTGTGGACCATCTTTCGCGACGGTGAGAAGATAGGCCTCACGTCCGTACTGGGAGATCGCCTCGGCAAGCGTGCGGATCTGCATGATTGGTCCTTCCTTGATTCCGGCCTTCGGCGGCGTAGTCATTCAGCCGCCCAATTCATATCATATCTCTTCTCTCCTGCTGCCAGGTAACGCACGGCGATACTGCTCGCCTCGCAGCAAGCCACAGTCGGGATAGAGAGGTGGGGTGAATGGCGATGGCCCGGACGTCTTTGGGCCGCGCCTCGTTGGACAGAGAAACAGGCGGAGTTGGTCATCGACAGATCGTATCGGCGTCTCTGCCAACGATCGTTGTCAGCTCGCGCCAGCGGATACTTACCTCTTTCCGTACTCTGTGAAAACGTAGTCGCGTTTCTGCACCACTGTGTGGCATGCGAATCCGCACTTCGCGTCGTTTTCCTGCGGCGGACTGTCCGCCGTTGTCGCGGGCCTGAATGTGTCGGATGCCGCGTCGTACTCGAATGCAGCCCATCCCCATCCGCCGCTGTCCGCAAACCTCTTGCTGTCCTTCACCATGAAATCGACGTCATGCTGGGCACCCGGCACCTTCGGCTGACCGGGGTAGGTCGCCTGTATTTTCGGGTTCCAATGAACTTTCGCCATCCTGGCGCCGTCGGGGAATGGCTTGCCGTTGTCGGGGATGCCTTGCCTGTAGGCGTCGATCATCGCCGGATTCCCCATGATCGCCGCGAACTTGCCGCCGTTCTCGCTGATCGCGATGACCGCCCAATCCTCGTATCCCCTGAACTCGGAGAACGCGAGCCCGCCTGGCACTTTGACGGTGTACTTGTCCTGAGCGGAAATAGCGGCACCGGTCGCCAGAATGACGATCGATGCGGGAACACTCAGGTAGATCAGCGTGCTCTTTTTCATTGCCGTATCTCCTTTGGCGACGTTATCCCTGAAGCCCTCCCTTCGCAAAAAAGTTGGTCATCGAACTCGTATGCAATGAGCGATGCAGCCGAGCAGCAGCACGGTTGAGACGGCTTTGAGGAAGGCTTGGGGAGGCGAAGGGTAGACCGAGAGCATCGCTCTCGGTGTCAAGGAGCGCAAGGCTCAGGCAGCCCGCGGCTTAACCTCGGCTGCAAGCCTCTCGCCCAGCGCCTCCGCCGCCTGCTCCAGTTCGAAATCGCGCTGCATGTTCAGCCAGAACTCTGGCGTGGTCCCGAAATAGCGTGCGAGACGCAGCGCGGTATCGCCGGTGATCGCCCGGCGTTCGCTGATAATCGCCTGGATCCGGGTGATCGGCACATTGAGACCCTTGGCCAAGCGATACGCGGTGAGGCCCAGCGGCTTCAGGAACTCTTCTCGCAATTGTTCACCTGGGTGAATGGGTGGCAGGTCACGCATGCCGTCGGCCTCGATGAGAATCCACGATCTCGACGTCCTGGGGTCCGCTGTCGGTCCATACGAAGCAAATGCGCCACTGGTCGCTGATGCGGATGCTGTGCTGTTCCGACCGATCGCGCTGCGCTGGTTCCAGGCGGTTGCCCGGCGGTGCAGCCAGATCGCGCAAGGTCTCGGCGTCGTGCAATTGCCGCAGCCTGCGTTGGGCAACACGCTGTCGGTCCGCTCCGATCCGTCGGGCAAAGCGATCACGGAACAGCGCCTCGGCGTCCGGGTCAGCGAACGAACGGATCATCGCATGTGCATATGTACGCCCCGCGTTATGAACGTCAAGCGTTCGTATAGGGAAGCGGCCGCCCTGGCATGACCCCGGGCTGGCGTGACTCCGGGTGGGTCTCGCGCTACCTCATGTTCTTCCGCTCCGCGAACCGGGAACCCATCTGACCACCATGGCCAGCAGCAACGATATCCGCGCCGCTTTCCTCGACTACTTTGCCCGCAATGGGCACACAGTGGTGGAAAGTTCGCCGCTGGTGCCGCGCAACGACCCGACGCTGATGTTCACCAATGCTGGCATGGTGCAGTTCAAGAACGTGTTCACCGGCCAGGAGAAGCGGCCGTATGTGCGGGCGAGCACGGCGCAGAAATGCGTGCGCGCCGGCGGCAAGCACAACGACCTCGACAATGTCGGCTACACCGCGCGGCACCATACCTTCTTCGAGATGCTGGGGAATTTCAGCTTCGGCGATTACTTCAAGGAGAAGGCGATCCCGTACGCGTGGGAGCTGGTGACGCGCGACTATGGGCTGGCGAAGGATCGGCTGCTGGTCACGGTGTACGCCGACGACGACGATGCGGCGGCGATCTGGAAGAAGGTGACGGGATTTCCTGACGAAAAGATCATCCGCATTCCGACCGACGCCAATTTCTGGCGCATGGGCGAGACCGGTCCCTGTGGTCCCTGCAGCGAGATCTTCTATGACCATGGGCCGCATATTCCGGGTGGGCCGCCGGGCTCGCCGGACGAGGACGGCGACAGGTTCGTCGAGATCTGGAACCTGGTGTTCATGCAGTTCGAGGAGGGGCCGCCCGGCACGCGCGTCGTTCTGCCGCGACCGTCGATCGACACGGGCATGGGGCTGGAGCGGATCGCGGCGATCCTGCAGGGCAAGCACGACAACTACGACATCGACATCTTCCGGGCGATCATCCTGGCGAGCGCCGAGGTCACCGGCACCGATCCGGATGGGCCGCATCGTGTCGATCATCGCGTGGTCGCCGATCACCTGCGCAGCTGCTCGTTCCTGATCGCCGATGGCGTGCTGCCGTCGAACGAGGGGCGCGGCTATGTGCTGCGCCGGATCATGCGTCGCGCGATGCGGCATGCGCACATGATGGGCGCGCACGAGCCGCTGATGCACCGGCTGGTGCCGGTGCTGGTGCGGCAGATGGGCGGCGCGTATCCCGAGCTCGTGCGCGCCGAGGCGCTGACGGTGGAGACGCTGCTGCTGGAGGAGACGCAGTTCCGCCGGACGTTGGAGCGCGGGCTGCATCTGCTGAACGAGGAGACCGGGAAGCTGGGAGACGGGCAAGCGCTGCCCGGAGGCGTGGCGTTCCGGCTCTATGATACCTACGGGTTCCCGCTGGACCTGACGCAGGATGCGCTACGCGAGCAGGGTCGCGCGGTCGACCTTCCCGGGTTCGAGGCAGCGATGGAGGAGCAGCGGGCGCGGGCGCGCGCCGCCTGGGCCGGGAGCGGTGACGCCGCCACGGAACGCGTCTGGTTCGAGCTTAAGGAGAAGATCGGCGCGACTGAGTTCCTGGGCTACAGCACCGAGACAGCGGAGGCAGAGATCGTCGCGCTGGTGGTGGGTGGGGCTCCGGTCAGCCGCGCGGCGGTGGGAAGCGACGTCGCGGTGGTGCTGAACCAGACGCCTTTCTACGGCGAGAGTGGCGGACAGCTTGGCGATACCGGCACCATCACCGGGTCCGACGGCCTGCGCATTGCGGTAACCGACACGCAGCGGAAGCTTGGCGATCTGTTCGTACACCTTGGCCGCGTCGAGGCCGGCGAGGCGCATGTGGGAACGCCGGTGGTGGCGGAGGTGGACCACTTGCGGCGCACCAACATTCGCGCGCACCACTCGGCGACGCACCTGCTGCACGAGGCACTGCGGCGAAGGCTGGGCACGCATGTCACGCAGAAGGGCAGCCTGAACGCGCCCGACCGGCTGCGCTTCGACATCTCGCAGCCGCGCCCGCTGACCGGCGACGATATCGCTGCGGTGGAGGCGGAGGTGAACGCGCGCATCCGCGAGAACAGCGAGGTGACCACGCGGCTGATGACGCCGGATGCGGCCGTCGAGATGGGTGCGATGGCGCTGTTCGGAGAGAAATACGGCGAGGAGGTGCGGGTCGTCGCGATGGGCAGGGGGGAAGGAAACAAACCGGCCTACTCGATTGAACTCTGCGGCGGCACGCATGTGCGACGCACCGGCGATATCGGTTACTTCAAGATCCTGTCGGAGGCGGCGGTTGCCGCTGGGGTGCGCCGCATCGAGGCGGTCACCGGGCCATTCGCCGAGGCGGTGGTGGCGGAGACGCAGCGGCGGCTGAACGATGTGGCCGGTGCGCTGCGGGCCAGTCCGGCGGATGCGCCGGAGCGGGTGGCGGCCGTGCAGGAGAGCGTGCGCAGGTTGGAGCGCCAGGTGGCGGACCTGCAACGGAGGCTGGCCACTGGCGGCAGCGCTGCCGAGGTGCAGGAGGTGAACGGTGTCAAGCTCGCCGCGCGTAACCTGGGCGAGGTGCCGGCGCGCGACCTGAAGGGGCTGGCGGATGCGATCGGCAAGCAGCTGGGCAGCGGTGTGGTAGCGCTTGTATCGACAGCCGAGGGCAAGGCCAGCATCGTGGTCGGCGTGTCGCAGGATCTCACCGGGCGGTTCAACGCGGTGGAGCTGGTGAGGGCCGCTTCGGCTGCCGTTGGTGGCAAGGGCGGCGGCGGTCGGCCGGACATGGCACAGGCAGGTGGACCAGACGGTGCTCGGGCAGACGCCGCGCTCGCGGCGGTGAGGGGCGCGCTGCAGGCACTGCACTAGTCCTGCGGCAGGGCGGCGCCATGAGACAGCGCGATGTGGCGCTCAAGATTCCGCGGCTGAGAAGCCGAAATATCTTCCCGATAATTGGCACATGACATCCAGTGATGGAGCCGCAAAGCTAGTGCTGTCGGCACGCCAAGATCCTCTCGTCCCCCCGTTGGTGCGAGGGACAGATTGCGTGCTGGTGGCGCTCATCGCTGTTGTCCTGGTGCCGATGTGTCTGATGTATGCCGGTCCGGCCTACATGAATGCCGACACGCCGCTACTGACGGTGATGTCGCTACAGCGACTGACACTGTTCATCTGGGGACAGAACCGCCTCATCAACCTGGTGCCACTGCTGGCCAGACCAGTGCCGTGGCCCGATACAAACCTCGCCGTGCAGATATTTCTATTCGGGGCCGGCTTCATCGGTTTGGTCGCATTGTTCGGCTGCATTATGGCGCGACTGGTAATGCGCAGCGAGCGTCGACTAGATGCCTGGCTCTGTTTTGTGGCACTGCTATTCACGTTCTTTGCGATAGCCAGCCGGTACGCGGTGCACGTCTTCGTCACCGAGGGGCAGCCATATGGGCTGTCCGGCCTATTGATGGGCGGAGGGTTGGTTGCCGTGCTGCGGCCAGCCCGGTTGAGCGCACTCACGATCACGGCAGCGGCAGTCGCGATGTGGCTCGGCGGGGGCCTCAATCCGAGCTTGGTACTCCTGACGAGTGTGGTCTGCGTGATAGCGTTCATCTTCTGGCGGGAGGTCCGTCGCCAAGCGATCCTGGCATTCGTGTTGTCGGTGTTGGCTTGTGGATCTTGGCTGCTGATCGGAATGCGCTTCCCCGGACCTTCATATGGGGAGTTCGCCTTGACCGATGTGTGGGCCAATTTGAATGGCGCCTGGCGCTCTCTCGGCCTCGGCTTCGCCCGGGGACCACTGCTCGCCGGCGCCACTCTCTCGACCGCTGCAGCACTCTTCATAGCGACCCGTCCGCTTTTCGGAGTTCGGCCACGTTGGTTGTTGATAGTCTTGTGCGCGGGCGTGGCTCTGGTTTGGTTTGGACTATTCGCGGAAAATGCCTGGGTGGCCGCAAATGGCTGGCATTTTCGATATTTCTACCCTGTCACCTTCGCCGCAATGCTTGTCCTTACGGCACCCATAATGGTTCTGCTGATAGGGTGCCGCACCAGCGTGCGGGCCGCTGCCCTGGTGGTGCTGCTTGCTGCCTGCCCAGTTCTTCTCGTTGCACCCTGGCGAAGTCTCGACAGCTTCCCGATGTTCGACCATGTTGCCCGCTTCGTGGCGGAGGCGCAGCGGCTGGATGTCAGCCTGGTCGCCGGCAGCTACTGGTCCGTCTATCCGACTGTCTTTATACTGGATCGCCACGGGTTTGCATTCGGGATCGAGGAAGATCGCGCACCCAGTAACCGTGCCAATATCCTGCGCGAGATAGGACGAATAGAATCGCATGGGGAACGCGCCCGCAGCCTATGTGTCGATGCGGCGGTGGGCCGCTGTCTGGAGCAAGCCAAGTCAATCACTGGTAGGGCCTGGCGAGTGGCAGCCCAAAGCTGCGACGCGGACTGCACGCTCATCGAGATCGCGGACGCACCGCGTTGAGACCGCCGCCGAGGTGTTCAGGTGATCATATCGCTGTCGAGCGACGCTCCTCAGGTGACTGTCGATGGCGTGCGGGGATGGCGAAGTCCGCGGCTTGATCTCACGTAATCAACGACTGCGGAAGCTCGGTTTGCGCGCGAGGCGCCCTGGCAGCGTAGCCGTCGCACTGCTTTCCCGCATGACATCTGCGGACACAGGCAGCCGTGAGCAGACGGCCACGCGCCTCGTGTTCTTCGTGGTCGGTTTTGGCATGTCGGCCTGGGCGCCACTGGTGCCGTACGCGCAGGCGCGCAGCGGCATCGGTGCGTACGGCCTGGGAGTGCTGCTGCTGTGCCTGGGCGCCGGCTCGATCGTCACCATGTCGCTTGCGGGCGCTCTGGCCGCGCGGTTCGGCTGCCGTCGCGTCATCATCGCTTCCACGGTGCCGCTCTGCGTCAGCCTGCCGCTGCTGGCGGTGCTGGTCCATCCGGCCGCTCTGGCGGGCGCGCTGCTGATGTTTGGCGGCGCGCTCGGATCGCTCGACGTCACGATGAACATCCAGGCGATCATCGTCGAGCGCGCCAGCGGACGAGCGATGATGTCGGGGTTCCACGGCCTGTTCAGCGTTGGCGGCATCGCGGGCGCGGCCAGCGTCGCATTGGCACTGGGCATCGGCGCGTCGCCGCTGGTCGCCACCCTGGGCGTCGTCGCCATCATCGTTGCGGTGATTGCGCTGGCGCAGCCGCATTTGCTGGCCTATGGCAGCCAGAGTGACGCTCCGGGCTTCGCCATGCCGCGCGGCATCGTGTTGTTCATCGGCGCGCTCTGCTTCGTGGCCTTCCTGGCGGAAGGCGCAATGCTGGATTGGAGCGCGGTATTCCTGACGTCGGTATCGGGTATGGCAACAGCCTATGCCGGGCTGGGCTATGCCGCTTTCTCGGCGACCATGACCATCGGCAGGCTGACCGGCGACGGTGTTGTGGCACGGTTCGGCGGCCCGGCCGTCGTCGTGCTGGGTGGGCTCTGTGCAGCACTCGGGTTCGCGCTGGCGACATTCGCCATGTCATGGCCGCTGGTACTGCTCGGCTTCGGTCTGATCGGCGCCGGATGCGCCAATATCGTGCCGGTGCTGTACACGAGCGTCGGTCGTCAGAGTGCCATGCCCGAACATGCTGCGGTCTCGGCCGTCACCACGTTGGGCTACGCCGGCATCCTCGTCGGGCCGGCGCTGATCGGCTTCATCGCACAGGGCGCGAGCCTGTCGGCGGCGTTCCTGCTGCTGATGTTGCTGCAACTGTGCGTCGCCGTGAGCGGGTGGCTGCTGCGCGACGCACGCCTTACATCATGTCGCCGCCATTGACGTGCAGCACCTGGCCGGTCACGAACCCCGCGACGTCGCTTGCCAAATAGGTGCAGGCAGCCGCGATCTCATCGACGTGGCCGACGCGGCGGACCGGGATCTCCTTCACACGTTCGCCGTAGCCGTCGCGGAACTGTGGGTACTGTGTCCAGTCGCGGGTGGTATCGATCAGCCCGGGCGACACGGTATTGCAGGTGATACCGAACGGGCCGAACTCGATCGCCAGCGCCTTCGCCATGGCATAGACGCCAGCCTTGCAGGTGATGTTGTGCACGCGGTTGGGAATGGGCATGAAGCCGTCGCGGCCGGAGATATGAATGATGCGCCCCCAATTGTGCTGCTTCATACCGGGGATCACCGCCCGCGCGAGATAGAACGACGCGTTGAGGTTGGAGTTCATGATGCGCTGCCACTCCTCGAGCGAGATATCGAGGAATGGCGTGTGCAGTCGCACCGAGGCGTTGGACACCGAAATGTCCACGCCGCCGAAAGTTGCGGCGGCCTGGTCCACCATCGCCTGCACCGCTGCGGGATCGGCGACATCGGCGAGCACAGCAAGCGCGCCGACGCCGAGCGCGCGCGCTTCCGCCGCGACACCGTCGATGGCGGACTGATTGCGGTGGCCGTTCACCACCACGTTTGCTCCAAGGCGCGCGTACGCCAGTGCGATGGCGCGGCCGATATTCTGGCCGGAGCCGGTGATCAGTGCGGTGCGGCCGGCGAGCGGCCTGGTCGGTTCGGTCACGGTTGGGCTTCCTTCCGGAGGAGTGTGGTGCTCAGCGCTTTTCCGGCTTCGATCTGAAGCTGCGTGTCGGGACGTCGCGGAACAGCGAGAGATGCGTATGCTGCGCAAGCCACGGTGCACCGACGCGATCGCGGACGAGCACGATGGTTGCGCGTCCCAGCCGATCATACGGCGTGCGATCCTGGCGATAGCCGGTCGAATCGAAGATGCCCATGCCGACGGCCTGCAACCTGTCGGGCGAGACGATGGCACGTATATCGGGGCGGAAACGGAACTCGTCGATGTGCGGCCAGACATTCCGCCACTGCTGCTGTTCGGCTGCATCGCGACCGGTCATGAAGTCGGTGAAGGTGCCGAACGCAATCATGTCAGGTGCAAAGATCGGTCGTGCGCCGATGAAGTCCACGTCTCGCACATGCGCAGCGAGCGTGTCGAACCAGGCGGTGACGCCTGCGATGTCGTCTGGATGGACTGTCATAGTCATCTCCTCAGCCGCCACAGAACTCCAGCCTTCGGCGTTCACGATGGACGCAGACGCCGTTCTGCATATCCCCGCTGTTGCGCACGCGATCAAGTGTCCGGCTGCTAACCGCCATTCGCGCCACCGATCCGACCGGCATCAGCTCTGTTTCACCAGCCGTTCGTGCTGGCCATGCGGCGCCACGCGATTGACGAAACCACTTCGTCAGGCGGTCCGCACTGACCTTGTTGCACGGGAACACCATCCTCCTCACCAGTGCATGGCCAAGTGCCGAAGACCGGCTAGCTGTGGAATGACCGGCGAGCGACCGCACTTCGAGACCGGACAGCATCTCCGACACGGCGGCTCTTGCCAGGTGAGCCAACCGCGCGCAGCTTTTACGGGAAGAGGCGCCTAGTCACTAAACCGGGGATGGAGAAATGACCAAGAGCGGACGCAAGCTTTGGCAAGCGGGAGCCTTATTGCTTTTTTGCGCGATGGCTGGAACGCAACAGCCGGTGCTCGCCGCGGACAAGGGTGGACCTGTCGTTCACACAGCCGAAGGTCCGGTTCAGGGGGTCGTCAAGAACGGCATCAGCGAATTCCTCGGCATTCCGTATGCCTCGCCTCCTGTCGGCGACCTGCGTTGGCAGCCACCCAAGTCGCACGCGGCATGGACAGAAACGCTGAAGGCCACGAAGTTCGGCAATACCTGTCCACAGATCACCGAACTTGGCGTATTCGCCGGTCCGGTCAGCGTCACCGAGGACTGTCTTTACCTCAACGTGTTTACGACGCGCACCAATGGCCGCGGCAATGGGAAGAAGCTGCCCGTATTGCTTTGGATCCATGGTGGCGGATTGTTTGATGGCGAGAGCAACGACTATGACGCAAGCGCTCTCGTCAACGGTGGACCGGCCGGTCCGACCGTGGTTGTCACACTCAACTATCGGCTTGGGCTGTTGGGTTATCTCGGTCATCCCGCGCTCGACGCGGAGGGCCATGACTTCGGCAATTACGGGCTGATGGACCAGCAGGAAGCGCTGCGCTGGATACAGCGCAATATCGCGGCGTTCGGTGGCGATCCAGGCAATGTCACGCTGGGTGGCCAGTCGGCAGGCTCGACAAGTACCGCAGCCGCGGTGATTTCACCTGCGAGCGCCGGTCTGTTCCACCGCGCTATTTTCCAGAGCGGTCCGTTGCTCACCGTTGCTCCGCTGGCCCTGGCCGAGCAGCGCGGCGCCGACTTTGCCAAGGCTGCCGGATGCGGTGCGGACAGCAGTGCACAGGCTGCTTCCTGCCTGCGGGCCTTGTCGGTGGACAAGATCCTGTCGTTACAGGGTACCGCCGCGGCCAATGGGCCGTACGTCAACGGCCTGATGGTGGATGGCAAGATCCTGCCGATGTCGGGTGACGCCGCGTGGAGCACCGGCAAGTTCAATCGGATGCCGATCATGAACGGACCGGTTGCCGACGAAGGAGCCTTTACCGCCAGCATCGACGAACTGTTCTTCGGGCCAATGACGGTCGAGCGTTTCACCAATCTTGTGAAGACGACATATGGCGGTCCCGCCGGTCCTGGTAATGGGCCGCCCAATTATCCGGACGGCACACCGACCAAGGTCATGCAGCAGTATCCACTCAGCGCCTATGCGACACCTGGGGCTGCGTGGACCGCCATCGCCACCGATGCGAACGTATGCCGGCACCCATATCTGAACAATCATGTGTCGGCATACGTGCCGCTCTATGCTTACGAATTCAGATATCGCAAGGCGCCCTGGTACTTCCCCGCGGTGCATTTCGACCATGGTGCGGCGCACACGATCGACATTCAGTTCCTGTTCCCTGACTGGCACGGTGGCCCGCTGGGCATCCAGCACAGCCTCAACAAGGAGGAACGTATGCTTTCCGGGCAGTTGGTGGCTGCCTGGACAGACTTCATGTACACCGGCAACCCAAACCTTAAGGGCGACAGACCCTGGCCGCGTTACAGCAAAGGCTCCGAGGTTTACCTTGCGCAGAACGTGACCGGATTGACGCCGATCACTGCCACCGAATTTGCCACGGCGCATAAGTGCGCGTTCTGGGACACTGTGCTGATCTACGAGACGCCAGGCAGATCATAACGGGGATAGGGGAGAGGCATTGCGTATGCTTGACGTATTCGGCCCCCTCCCGTGCGCCCTCCCGCAAGGGGAGGGGATTCGTTCTACCCACCCCGCATCGAAGCCCGTCAGTGCCCGCTGAAGTTCGGTTTGCGACGCTCGCGGTGGGCGCGGATGCCTTCCTGCATGTCCTCGCTATTGCGCACACGACCAAGTGTCTGGCTGATCGCCACCATGCGTTCTACCGGGCCGATCGGCAGAACCTCGCTCACCAGCCGTTTCAGTGCGCCGATCACGAGGGGAGCGGCGTCCAGCATCTCGTTCGCCATCACCAGCGCTTCGGGTTCGTGCCGGCCGTTGGGGACCACACGGTTGACGAAGCCCACCTCGTAGGCACGCTGCGCGCTGACCTTGCTGCACAAAAGCATCATCTCCATGGCAAGCTTGTGCGGCATGCGGGAGGCGAGCGAGCTTATCATGCCGCCGGTGACGCCAAGCTTCGCTTCCGGGTAGTAGAACACGGTGCTTTCAGTCGAAACCATCAGATCGCACATCATCACCATCACAATGCCGCCGCCGATGCACCAGCCCGAGGTGGCGGCAATGATCGGCTTATCGGTCTTGAAGCCGACGGTTGGAATGGCGCGCCACAGCTCCGGCAGGTCGGTGACATCGGCACCAGCGGTGAAGGCACGCTCGCCGACCGAACTGAGGATCGCGACGCGCTGATCAGAGGCGTCGAACGCCTCGAAGGCCTGCTGCAGTTCGACCGCCACGGCGCTGGAGATGGCGTTCATCTTCTCCGGGCGGTTGATGCGGATGATCGAGACGAGGCCGCGGTGTTCTGTGGTTACAACTGACATTGGGGTGTCCAGGCAAAGGTTTCACACGGAGGGCACAGAGAACCACAGAGAGCCGCGGAGAAGAAGTACGGGCGCTCCGCGCGGAGCGTGATCGGCTTCCCCGTGAAACTCCGTGGTTCTCCGTGCCCTCCGTGTTGAATCTTTCCTGCGGATCACGCAAGGTTGCCGGCCCGAGGAGCAACATGGTGCTGCCATGAGCGAATACATTTCGATCTGCGAAGTCGGTCCGCGCGATGGACTGCAGATCGCCGAGACTCGCATGACCACCGAAGCGAAGGTGCACTGGATCCAGGCGATTGCCGCCGCGGGCGTGAAGGAGATCGAGGTCGGCAGTTTCGTGCCGCCTCGTGTCATTCCGCAACTGTCCGATACGCCGGAGATCGTCGAGCGGTGCCTGAAGATCCCCGGCCTGGTCGTGCAGGCGCTCGCGCCCAATCTGCGCGGCGTGCAGAACGCCTATAACGCCGGCGTGCACAAGATCAGCATTCCCGTCTCGGTCAGCGAAGGCCACAGCATGGCCAACCTGAACCGCATGCCGGCGCAGTCGATCACCATGATGCAGGAGATCATGGACTGGCTGGCCGCGCAGCCGCGCAAGGTACCGGTGGTGGCGGGCTGCTCGACGGCGTTCGGCTGTTCTATCGATGGCGTGGTGCCGACGGCGAAGACCGTCGCGTTGGCGAAGGGCCTAGCCGATGCCGGCGTCGATCAGATCATGCTGGCGGACACCGTGGGCTATGCACACCCGGCGCAGATCAAGGAGGTGGTGCAGGCGACGCGGGAGGCGATCGGCGACACGCTATACGGGCTGCATCTGCACGATACCTGCGGTCTTGGGATCGCCAACGCGCTGGCCGGGCTGGAGGAGGGCATCCGTGCCTTCGACGCTTGCCTCGCCGGGCTCGGCGGCTGCCCGTATGCGCCGGGTGCGTCCGGCAACATCGTCACCGAGGACCTGGTGTTCATGCTGGAGAGCATGGGGTTTGCCACCGGCATCGATTTGCAGAAGCTGATCGATGCACGCCGGCTGCTGCACGAGGGGCTGCCGGCGGAACCGATGCACGGCCAGGTGCCGAAGGCGGGCATCCCACGGACCTTCAAGGCGGCAGCCTGAGGGACGCTGCGGCAGTTTCGTCTATCAGGGAGTGTCGTGCGTCAGCGTCGGCAGCTGCGGCGCTCGGTCCCGCTTTACCTCCAGCAGTTCCTCGGCACTGAGCCTGATGCGATAGGAGCCTCGTACGATCCATGAAAGACAACAGCATATGGCGGGCGGTGCGCGAGGGGCGGGCCGCGCTGGGGACCGGGCTCAAGGAGTTCGCGTCGCGCGGCGTGCCGTGGATCATCGAGGCCTCCGGCTTCGATTACTGCATGATCGACCACGAACATGGCGCTTTCGACCTTGAAACGATCGCAGATCTCGCCGGGTGGTTTCAGGCCACCGACGTCTCGGCGATCGTGCGAATCCACAAATCCTTCACTTACCTGATCCCCGCGATTCTCGATCAGGGGATCATGGGCATTCAGGTCTCTGAGGTCGATGACGCCGAGGAGGCACGCGCGATTGCGCGGCAGGCCAAATATCCCCCGATCGGCCATCGCGGCATCTCGGGACAGGGGATGCACACCGGATACCGAAGCCATGGCGCCCGACACGCGTCCGAGTATGCACCGTGGGCCAATGCCAACATCATCGTCTGCGTGTCGATCGAATCGCTCGAGGGCCTGGACAATGTCGAGGCGATCGCGGCGGTGGAGGGCATCGACATGATCGCCTACGGCCACTCGGACCTCAGCGCGCGCCTGGGCGTTCATCTCCAGCTCGAGCACCCGACGTTCAAGGCCGCCGTCCGCCGGATCGCTGAGGCCTGCAACGCGCACGGGAAGCTTGCGCGAGGGTCGGCGGAAACCGAGGCGCAGATCGAGGAGTACTGGCGGCTTGGGTGCAAGGTGTTGAACCTGCCCGGCAACGACGTCAGCACCTATCTTGATGGCCTGAAGGCCCGCGCTTCGCGAGCCCATGCAAGGCTGAAGTCCATTGGCGTTCCGACGCCTTGAGCCGCGCGCCGCTCAGGAGGCGTTCCGATAACGTCGCCGAGTCAGCGCATGGGCAACCCGAAGGAGTCCGGACCATGTACATCGCAGGCTTCGTAATTCCCGTGCCCCAGGAAAAGATGGAGGCTTATCGCAAATGGGCCGAGAAGGGATCGGCAATCTTCAAGGAATATGGGTGCATCGAGATTGTCGAGTCCTGGGAGGATAACGTTCCGACTGGCAGATACACCGACTTCCGCCGTGCCGTCGATGCAAGGGATGACGAAAAGATCGTCTTCTCTTGGCAAGTCTGGCCCGACAAGGCGACACTCGACTCCGCTGAGGCAAGAATGCACAAGGACGAGCGTTTCAACATTTCTGGGGAAATTCCGTTCGACCCCAGGCGTCTTATCCTCGGCTGCTTTAAGCCAATTTATGCGATGGGTCGCGAGTGAGGGATATCCGCTCTCCATCCGCCTCAGACATTCCGAGGCTTTGAGCCCGCCGCTTCAAGCCGGACCGTGGCGCGATGGAGGCAGAACACGAAATGGCGCATCCTGCCGGCGATCAACAGTGAAGTGGGAGGACAGGATGCGACTCCAAGGCAAGGTGGCGCTGCTGACCGGGGCGGCGGCCGCGATCAAGGGCGAGCTGATGGGGTTCGGCGGCGCGGCGGCGCATCTGTTCGTGCGCGAGGGCGCGAAGGTGGTGCTGACCGACATCCGCGATGAGCTGGGCGAGCGCGCGGCGGCGGCCCTGAGCGCCGAGGGCCATGACGCGCGCTACATGCACCTCGACGTGACATCGGAACAGAACTGGGTGCAGGTGGTGGACGCGGTGATGGCGGCGCACGGACGTCTGGATGTCCTGTTCAACAATGCCGGTGTCTCGTTTCCAGGCAAGGTCGAGGACATCACGGTGGACATCTGGGAACGCGAGCTTGGCGTGCATGCCAAGGGGGTTTTCCTGGGCACCCGCACGGCGATCCCGGCCATGCGCAAAGGCGGTGGCGGGTCGATCATCAACACGTCCTCGGTGATGGGCATCGTCGGCAGTCCGACCTCGCCGGCCTATTCGGCTGCCAAGGGCGCCATCGCGATCTTCACCAAGTCGGCGGCGCTGCAATATGCGAAGGAAAACATCCGGATCAATTCAGTGCACCCGGGCTACGCGGATACGCCGCTCACCGAGAAGCGCTTCAGCGATCAGGCTGTGCGCCAGGGGCTGCTCGATCGCACGCCGATGGGCCGGCTTGGCACCGCCGAGGACATCGCCAATGGCGTGCTGTACTTGGCGTCCGACGAATCATCCTGGGTCACCGGCTCGGAACTGGTGATCGATGGCGGCATGACGGCGCAGTGAGCGCTTATCGGTCCACCCCCGGCAGCCCATCAGGGGGTGTCGTAGGCCAGCGCCGCCAGTTGCGGCGCTTCGTCCGTCTTCACCTTTGGCAGTTCTTCGGCGCTCAGCGTCTCGCGCGCCAGTAGCGCAGCCGCCCCCTCGTCCAATGCCGCGCGGTTGGTCTGCAAGATGCGCACGGCGCGATCGAGCGCGCCTTCCAGCAGCGACCGTACCGACCGATCGATCTCGTGCGCCGTCTCGTCCGAGAAGCGGCGCTGCTGCCAGAACACGCCGGGCTGGTTCAGGAACTGGCCCTGCTCGGTGTCCCAGGCCACCGGACCCAGCCTGGCATCCATGCCGAACCGCAACACCATGCCGCGTGCGATGTCTGTCGCCTTCGCGAGGTCATCGGCCGCACCGGTGGAGATGTCCTCGCCCAGCTGCATTTCAGCCGCACGACCGCCCATCAGCACGGTCATCTTGTCCTGGAGTTCCTGCCGCCCCATCAGGAACCGATCGTCCGTCGGACGTTGCAGCGTATAGCCAAGCGCGCCGATGCCGCGCGGGATGATCGACACCTTCTGCACCGGGTCGCTGCCCGGTATGGCCAGGGCCACCAGCGCATGTCCCATTTCGTGATAGGCGACAACCCGCCGCTCGCGTGGGATCAGGATGCGTGACTTCTTCTCCAGCCCGGCGATGATTCGCTCCACTGCCGCGGTGAAGTCACTCGCGGTGATTGCATCGCCGCCACGACGCGTTGCCAGCACCGCCGCCTCGTTCCCCAGGTTGGCCAGGTCAGCACCGGTGAAGCCGGGCGTCAGTGCCGCAATCTGCTCCAGCGACACATCCGCTGCGAGCTTCAGGTTCTTCAGGTGGATGCGCAGAATGTCCACCCTGCCCTTCTTGTCGGGCCGGTCCACCAGGACCTGGCGATCGAACCGCCCCGCGCGCAGCAGCGCCGGATCGAGGATCTCCGGCCGGTTGGTGGCCGCCAGGATCACGATCGCGACCGAGCGATCGAAGCCGTCCATCTCGGCGAGCAGCTGGTTGAGAGTCTGTTCCTTCTCGTCCTGCCCGGCGACCGGGTTGACGCCACGGGCGCGGCCAAGCGCGTCGAGTTCATCGATGAAGATGATGCAGGGGGCGGAACCCCGCGCCTGTTCGAAGAGGTCGCGCACCCGGGCGGCGCCGACGCCCACGAACATCTCGACGAACTCGGCGCCATTGGTGGCATAGAATGGCACTCCCGCCTCGCCTGCCACCGCGCGGGCCAACAGCGTCTTGCCGGTGCCGGGCGGGCCAACCAACAGGATGCCCCGTGGAATGTGCGCGCCGAGGCGGGTGAATTCCTCCGGCCGCTTCAGGAAATCGACGATCTCGTGCAGCTCGTCCTTGGCTTCGTCGACGCCCGCCACGTCGCTGAAGGTCACCTTGACGTCGGTTTCGGCCACCAGCTTCGCCCGCGAGCGCCCAACGGACAGCAAGCCACCGCCAAAGCCGCCACGGCCACCCATCATCATCCGCGAGGCAAACATCCAGATGCCGACGAACAGCAACGGCGGCAGCACCCACGAAAGCAGGGTACCGATGGCGCCACCGTCGGTAGGAGCGCCGGTGAACTGGACGTTGTGCTTGGCGAGCTGGTCCGCGAGATCCGGCGGCACCTGGACGGTGCTGAAGTTGGTGCGCCCGTCGGCCATCTTTTCGGTGAGCGTGCCGTGGATCACGTTGCCGGCGACCGTCACCTCCTTCACCTTGTTGGCCTCGAGATACTGCTGGAACTGGCTATAGGGGATCACGCTGCTTCCCCCGCCGCCGCCATTGCCGCCGCCGAACAGTCCCAGCGAGGCAATCACCACGAGTCCTGCGACGATCAGCCAAATTGAGGACGAGAAGTCCGGTTTTCGCACGGCCACTCAAAGCCTCCTGTCAGCTTGATCAAATGTGGGCCACGAGACGGGCGGCAGCAACCGCGCCCGATGGGCGCCCGGTGTCACAGCTGTCAGCGTGCGGAACAGTTTCATCTTTCCTGCTTATCCTGGTCAGATCGATGAACGAAACGGTGCTGTAAACCTGATTGCGCACTCTGTATGCGAATTTCCCTCGCACACCCGAGTACACGGCAGTGCGTGCAGCAACGCTAAATTTACCGGCAGCAACTAAAAGCAAGACAGACAATGCTGTTCGGTGCCTTGGAGTGGCAGTCGATCGTCAGGCGTTTACCATTCTCGGCGCCAGTGGCTTCTTAGGCAGGGCCTTGGTCGCCTGGCTGGAAAGCCGAGACCAGCTTGTGCACGCAGTGACACGGGCTTCACTCCCAGCACTGCTGGCGGCGCGCCGACCGGCAGGTCACATCATCGACTGCGTTGGCATTTCCGTTGATAGCCGCGCTTGTCCGGTTGAGGCCGCCGAGGCGCATGTCGGTCTTGTCGCGCACTGCCTGGCAGAGCTGAAATTCGATTCGTTTCTGCTGCTATCGTCCACCAGCGTCTATGCGCATGCAGATGCAACGCACGAAGACGCCATGCTGTCGGCGCTGCCGAGCGATCCCTCGGACCTGTACAGCCTGACGAAACTGGCGGGCGAGGCGTTGTGTCTCGCCGATCCTCGCGCCACCACGCGGGTTGCACGCCTGTCCAATGTCTACGGCATCGACATGCCAGCAGCTACCTTCCTCGGAGAAGTGCTGCACCAGGGTCACGTTACCGGCAAGGTGGTGTTTCGCCAAGGCCCCGCATCAGCGCGGGACTATGTCAGCGTCGCTGCTGTCGCGCGCTTGCTGCCTGCGATCGCAAGCACCGGCAGACATCGTCTCTATAACGTTGCTGCGGGCACAAATACCGATCATGCCGAGGTCGCTCTCCGCCTGCACGCTATTACCGGCTGGCAAACCTCGTTTGCGTGCAACGCACCGACTGTGCGCCACCTGCCGATAGACACGACCCGCACCGATACCGAGTTCGGACCCACCTGCAGCGATCTTCTGGCCGACTTGCCGGCGCTGCTCGCTCTTGGACAGGAAGCCCAATGCTCACCATCGATGAGGCACATGGCCGCGTAACCGTCGACCGGGCCGATGGCACGACCGAGGAGCTTGCGCTCGACACACCCGAGGCATTCGAGGCGGTTTCCGCCGCGTGGCTCCGTTGCGGTTGGAACGTGAAATACGTGTATGGCTTCACCTGGATGGGTCGGCCGGTGATCCAGTTGCCGGAGGACATGATCCGCATCCAAGAGGTGATCTGGCGCCTGCGCCCGGACGTGATCGTGGAAACCGGTGTTGCGCATGGCGGATCACTTGTCTTCTACGCCAGCCTGTTCGAGGCGATGGGCAATGGTCGTGCCATTGGGGTCGATGTCGACATTCGCCGACAGAGCCGCATGGCGATCGAAGCGCATCCGATGGGTGCCCGCATTACATTGGTTCAGGGCAGTTCGACGGCACCCGGAACGCTCGCCGCAATACGCAACAGCATCGGCCGGGACGAACGCGTGATGGTTGTGCTGGATTCCAATCACTGTCGCACGCACGTTGAAGCGGAACTCGATCTTTATGCGTCACTGGTTTCACCAGGCTCTTACATGGTGGCATGCGACGGCATCATGGCGGAGCTTGCCGGCGCACCGCGCTCCGCGCCTGACTGGGCGTGGAACAATCCGGTCGCGGCGGTTGAAGCGTTCCTTGCGCGCAACCCGGCCTTTGTGCTGGAGGAACCAGGGTTTCCCTTCAATGAAGGAGCGGTGCGCAATCGCGTCACCTACTGGCCCAAGAGCTTTCTCAGACGACGCTGACGAAGCAGACACATTCGGGCCGCGCACCATTCGGTCATCCAGCCAGTGACACTTTCGGTGCCGCGCGCTTCTACTCAGACGCGTGGCACGCGCATCTTGTCGGGGTTGAGCACGACGTATATCGCCGTCACCCGCTCGCCGTCCTTCGAATAGCCAAGGCCGTAGACGGCATACGGCCGGCCGTCCGGATGCTCCAGCCACAGGCCAGGAGCACCATTCACTGTCACCTCCTTTCTGGTCAACGGCTCATGGCGCTTCGCGAACAGCCCTGACAGCAGACGGCAGATGCGATCCGATCCGTGGATCGGCCTGAGCGCCGCCGGCACGCGGCCGCCACCATCGGAGATAAACACCGCGGACACGTCGAGCGCCTGCATGAGCGTCGGAATGTCGCCACGCCCCAGCGCATTCACGAAGCGACGGCCCAGCTCGATCGTGTGCGCGCTCCGCGCGGGCGTGGCGACGCGCACGTCGCTCAATCGACGCCGGGCGCGCGTCAGGATCTGTCGGCATGCGGCCTCGCTCTTGCCGATCGCACGCGCGATGTCGCCGTGACTCCAATCGAGCGCGTCATGCAGCACGAACGCTGCGCGCTCGACCGGGCGGAGTCGCTCCAGCAACACAAGATGCGCGAGCGACAGGCTCTCTTCGCGCTCGACCAGATCCGGCGGCAGAGGATGCGCTCCCTCGACGAGTGGTTCCGGCAGCCACGGACCGACATACGTCACGCGCTTGCGCCGCGCGGAACGCAGCTCGTCGATGCACAAACGAGTGACGGCGGTGACCAGCCAGGCGTTTGGATTCTCGACGTCGGACGGCGCCGCTTCGAGCCAGCGCAGCCAGACGGTCTGCACCGCATCGTCGGCGTCGGCCACCGAGCCCAGCATCCGATACGCGGTCGCCCATACGCGCTCGCGCTGGGCGCCGAAGATATCGGCGGCGTCGGTCACGTCTTAACGCATGATGAGCGTGCGCTCATCATGCTCCAGCACATCGTCTGGTCGCGTGATTCAGACTTCCGGCCATTCGGCCTCCAGTCATCACGCTCCAGCACATCGTCTGGTCGCGTGATTCAGACTTCCGGCCATTCGGCCTCCAGTCATCACGCTCCAGCACATTGTCTGGTCGCGCGATTCAGACTTCCGGCGATTCGGCCTCCGGTCATCACGCTCTGGGCGCATCCCGGTACTTGCTGGTCCCCGGCTCGCCGAAGGCGAGCAGTGCCTCGCGATCCGTCGCCGCAGGCAGCGCAGCCCATACGCAATTGATCTCGCGCTTGTGCGCCTTCGCTTCCATGCCGTCCTTCAGGACGCTGTACTCCCACCCCTCGGTGATCACGGCACCTGCGCCACCGAGATCGAGGCACATGCGATAGGCGGGCTGGCGATACGGCACCGTGGGTCGCCCGAGCAGTTCGTTCATCGCGTTGTGGCCCGCGAACTGGCCGAGCTTGATCGCGTGCTGACACGACATCAGCGCGGGATGCTCGTCATCGGCCATCGCGAACGCCACGTCGCCGGCCGCGTAGACGTCTCGCACGCCGCGCACCGCGAGACCAGGCTCGGTCACCAGGCGACCCAGCGCGTCGCGCTCCGCGTGCAATGTGCGTGTCAGCGGATGTGCCACCATGCCGCCGCACCACACCGTGGTCGCTCCGTCGATGCGATCGAGCGTCGTGCCGAGTTTCACCTCGACGTCGAGAGCTTCCAGCGCGCGCGTGATGGTCTCGCGTGGTCCCTCGCCGAGGCCTGGCGCAATCACATCGGCGCGTTCGATCAAAACAACCCTGTATCGCTCGGCGAGTTCGGTCGCTAGCTCGAGCCCGGTAAAGCCGCTGCCGATCACCGTGATTGTCGCGCCGGCCGGCAGTGTCTTGAGGTGACGATTGAACGCCATGGCACCGTCGTAGCTGCCGACGTCGAACGCGCGCTCGATTCCCGGCACTGACGGACGCCCGGTCTGGCTCCCCAGTGCGATCACGAGGCGGTCCCAGGCAAGCGTCGCACCGTCGGCCAGGATCACATGACGCGCGCCGACGTCGATGCGGATAACGCGTCCCAGGTGAAATGATGCTCCGATCCGTTCGAGCATCGGCGCCAGCGGATGGCGCAGGTGTTCGCCTGGGTCTGGCTCGTACAGGCGCGGCCGATTCACGAAATCGGGCTCCGCAGACACCAGCACGATCCCGACGTTCGCATTCCCGCGGGAGCGCGCGGCGCCCAGCGCAGCGTACGCGCCGGCGTAGCCGCCGCCCAGGATCAGGACCTGCTGTGTCATGCCACCCCTCCTTGCAACAATAGTGATGCAGAGACGATTCAGGGCCACGCCATGTGACACGTTCGCTCGCCGAGGAGCACGGCGCCCTAGACGCTGGGTGGTCTCGGCATCAGCCAAGCGCGAGGCGAGGCGGTCCAAGCCGGACGGTTACACCGAAGGCGGCCATGTCTGCGGCAGCCGCGAGCCATCGCATAGGCGTGACGGGGCAACGCTGCGCGTCTTCAATCGTTGAGGCACGATGACGCGACAGAAGCTGATTGCAATCGGTGCGCTCGCGGCGTTGGCGTTACCTTGCGTTGCAGGTGCGCAGAACCCGCAGCCGGCCCCACCGGGCCAGCCGCACACGGATCTGGCACCCCCCAATGCGCCATCGCCACCGCCGGAGCAGATGCGGCCGGCACATCCGAAGGACAGCGCGCCGGGCGGTCAGACCCTCAGCGACAAGCTGTCGGAGCAGAAGGGGACCCTACAGCCTCCAGCGGTCGACCCCGGCATCCGCCAGCCGCTGCCGCAGCAGGGGCGCGGCACCATGCCGGTGATCCCGCCGCCCGGCACGGCGGGTGGCAATCAACAGGTTGTCCCGAAGTAGTCAGATCGCGCGCAGCACATCGCAGATGTGCGAGACCTGGGCTTCGGTCAACTCGGGATACATCGGCAGGCTGAGGACCTGATTGGCGGCGGCTTCCGTCGCCCGACAGCCTGCTGGCCCAAGCGGTAACCGATCGCGATAGGCCGGCTGCAGATGAACCGGGGTTGCATAGTGAATGCCGGTGCCGATCCCGCCTTCGCGCAGCCGTGCCTGTAACGCGGAGCGCTCCTGCGACCGCAGCACGTAAAGGTGGAAGACATGCTCGGCACCTGCTCGCACAGCGGGAATCAATGACTTGCCGCGCAGTGCCTCGTCATAAGCCGCCGCGATCGCCCGACGGCGCGCGTTCTGCGTGTTCAGATGCGCCAGCTTCACCCGCAGGATAGCCGCCTGCAGCTCATCCAATCGGCTGTTCACGCCGACCGCGTCGCTCATGTAGTGGGTCTTCCAGCCGTACTGGCGCAGGGCGGCGATTTCTGCACCAAGCTGCGCATCGTGCGTCGCCAGCATGCCCCCGTCGCCTAGCGCACCCAGGTTCTTCGTCGGGTAGAAGCTGAACGTGGCGATGTCGGCGAGCGTGCCGACTCTGGCGCCCCCTAGGGTGGCGCCATGCGCTTGCGCGCAATCCTCGATGACCGGCACGCCATGGCGGCGGCATGCGGCCATGATTTCGGGCATCGCCGCAGGCTGACCATAGAGGTGCACGGGAATGACGGCGCGGATAGGCGGGGCGCCTGTGGGAGGATGCATGAGAACTTCGGCCAGTTCGCGCGGATCCATCGTGTAGTAGTCCGGCTCGATATCGATCAGCACGGGTGTCGCGCCCACCATCTCGATTGCCGCCACGGTGGCGACCGCGGTGTGCGACACCGTGACCACGCTCATGCCAGGTCCCAGCCCAAGCGCGCGCAAGGCGATCGCCAGCGCATCGGTGCCATTGCCGCAGCCGACGGCCGCGGCGGTACCGAGCCAGCCGGCGAATTCGGACTCGAAGGCGCGCACCTCCTGTCCGAGGATATACCAGCCGGACTGCAGCACGCGCGCGACCGCGGCATCGATCTCGGCCTGCAACGCGCGATAACCGGCACCCGGATTGGCCTGCGGTATGCTACTCGCCGCTCCACTCATGCGTGATCACGGGCGCCTGCCCGGCCTCCAATTGTCGTGGGCGGGCTCGACCCTGCCGTCATGGCACTCGCCTCAATGCGGATCGACGGCGATATACCGCGCGGGACGCGGTCCATCGCTGCCGCAGCGATAGATGCCCGCACGCGCCAGCACAGCGCGGTCCTCGTCTGACAGCCGCGTCACCTCGCGCAGGTGATCGGTCCAGCTTTCCATCGACCATACCTCCATCCATCCCTCGGGGTGCGCCACATCCTCATAGAGCTGCCAAAACATGGCACCAGCACGGCCACGGACCTTGCGGACCTCGGCCATGGCGTGGAGAAAGGCACTGCGGTCTTCCTGATTCACCCGGTAGTGCACCGTCTCCATCACCCGGCCGCGAGCGCGCCGAAGGGTGGATATCAGTTCGGCGGCGGGCGCCTCGGGCATCGGCAGCGGCTCGGGCGCGGGCGGCAAGCGGCGTTCGGCGGTAAGGTCGATGGAGAAGCTACGCACTGCGAGAATGAGGCCGGCCCCGAGAATGGCTGCGGTCAGCAGGGTGTTCGGCAGCCCGGCATAATCGCCCAGCCAGCCCCAGGCGAAGGAGCCCGCGGTCAGGGCGCCATTCTGTGCCAGCTGATAGATGGCAAGAGCACGCGCGCGCACCCAGGGCGGACAAACCAGCTGGGCGGCGGCCTGGATCGTCGCATAGGCCGACGTCCAGCCGACACCGAACAGCAGCATCCCCAAGGCCGCCGGCACCCAATGATGGGTCAGGCCGAGCAGGGCGATGCCGGCACAGGAGAACAGCGTGCAGCCGGCAACGGTGTTGCCACGGCTCAGCTTGCCGCGGACCTTGGGCAGCAGCATGCCGGAGGTGACGCCGCCGATCCCCATCATGCCCAGGATCAGGCCATACATGCCGGGGCCAAGGTCCAGATCGCGTCGGACGAGCAGCGGCAGCAGTGCCCATGGAGCAGCGGCGGGCACCGAATAGGCGATGGTTCGCACCATGGCGTACTGCACGGCGGGGGTATTGCGGACAAAGCGAATACCGGCGCGCATCGCCGACAGCAGGTGCTCGCGCGGGAGCCCGGTGAAGTGCCGGCCTCGCCTCCAGGTGAACAGAGCTGCGAGCACCGCGATGATCGACACGGCATAGAGGGAGAAGGCCAGGCTGGAGCCGCCGATCAGGATCAGCATGCCGCCAAGGGCGGGACCCACCGCGCGGGTCAGGTTGAAGCCGATGCCGTTCAGCGCGATTGCCTGTATCAGGTCCTCGCGCGGCACGAGTTCCGGCACGATGGCGCTCCAGGCCGGCGCGGTCAGCGCCGCGCCGATGCCGATGGCGAAGGTCAGGACCAACAGCCACGCGGCCGTCATCAGGTGCCCGAGGGTCAGCGCAGCAAGCGCTGTCGCCGCCAGGATCGTCCAAAGCTGTGCCCCGATCAGAAACACGCGGCGGTCAACGATGTCGGCGAGTGCGCCGCCGGGCAGCGCGAGCAGGAACACCGGCATGATGGTGGCGGCCTGCACCATGGCAACGATGAACGGCTGCGGGGCTAGGCTGGTCATCAGCCAGCCGGCGCCCGTGTTCTGCAGCCAGGTGCCGAGCCAGGCGACGACGTTTGCCAGCCAAAGGGTGCGGAAGGTGGAGTTACGCAGAGGCAGCAGCGCGGCGGGAAGACGCATACTCGCCATATTAGCTGCGCCGCGTGGAATTGCCGCCTATCTCTCGGGGAGCAGTCGGGTCTCGGGTTGAACCCGCCTGCCACAACACCGGTGATCTGAACTTTCGCCCAGCGATGCAAGTCGCGTCGCAGCGAGTTTGCGAGCATGCGCACACTTGCGTATCGTTCCGTGCCGGGGGGAGTTGCAAATGTCGGGCGGCCAAGATTTTCCGCGAGCGAGGGATACAGTCCCAGAGCTGCTCGCCGCCGCGAAGCACGTGGCACCGGAAGTAGTGCTTGCACGAGAGCGGGCAGAGGAAATGAGGCAGATACCTCCGCCACTGGCCGAGGTCATTGCTGATGCCGGCCTCTACCAGATGTTTCTGCCAAGGTCAGTCGGCGGACCGGAGGCTTCGCCGCTGGTGGCCTTTCATGCAATTGAGGAACTATCGAAGGCCGATGGGTCGGTCGGTTGGTGCGTGATGATCGCCACCGACATATCGCTGTTTGCAGGATGGCTCAAAACTGGTGTCCTGCGGAAAGTGTGTGGGCAGCCCGCGTCTCTCCGAGCGGCTGGTTCACTGCGCCCGCTGGGGCGCGCCATTCCCGTGGATGGCGGCTATCGCGTCAGTGGTCGGTGGAATTTCGCGAGCGGCATACATAACGCCAACTGGCTCTATTGCCCCTGCGTGCTCACGGACGGCGACAAGCCGCTGCTGACGGCTACAGGAACACAAGCAGTCAGGGCGATGTGGCTGCCGTCGAATGCTGCGACGATCAAGGATACCTGGTCCGTGATGGGCCTTCGGGGAACTGGAAGCCAGGACTTTGTGATCGATGATGTCTTTGTGGGTCAGGACTATAGCTGTTTTCTTGGTGATCCCCCCTGTGAAGCTGGGCCGCTTTTCCGTCCCCGTATGCTTTTCACGTTCCTGTTCGCGCTGAACGCGGCGCATGCACTCGGAATAGCGCGCGGAGCCATGGATAGTCTTGTCGATTTGGCAGCGCGCGAAGCATCGACGCAATCGACCGCGCTGCTAAGAGACCGTCCGCTCGTGCAATCGCGCGCTGCAGAAGCCGAAGCCATTCTCAACGCTGCTCGCGCCTACGTCATCGATACGGTGGCGCGCGTTTGGGATTCTGCATGCAAGGACAAGGCTGACCCGGCGCAGGAAATCCTCCAGGCCCGACTTGCGGTCACACATAGCATTCACGAGGCGGCCCGCGTCGTCAGTTTGCTATTCCACGCGGCCGGCACCAACGCGATCTACACGCGCAATCCGTTGGAGCGCCATTTTCGCGATATTCACGTCGCCAGACAGCATAATGCCGCGTTCCCTGCACACTATGAGTCGGCAGGGAAAGCCCTGCTGGGATTGCGTCCGAGCGATCCTGGCTGGTGAAACGCGTCTGATGGGGCGTGACATGAGAGCTAGGCTCAGCACTCACCGACCGTCGAGCACCAACATCTCGCGGGGACGATGAATTTGCAAAAGATGTCGCCGCCCAATCGGACGCATGCGCCAGGGGCGTGACGGGTGTTCGGTTTGCCTATAGTCGGTGCTTTCGGGGGAGGACACACAGATGCCCATTGCCAAATACACCAGACCGACTGTTTCGGCCGCACCAGCGATGCCGCCGTTGCTCATGCCGCAACCGCCGATCGCGCCGCTAATACCGCCGGCGCACGTGGTCGATCTGATGACCACCGAGGGCTCGATGGCGTTTGGCGCGCGATGGAGGGGGCAGGAGGCAAAGATCGTGGAATGTCCAGCACTGTCGGATTCGATGCCGGAGTTCAGGACGACCTACGATATAGAGCCGCATGCAGAGTTGGTCGGGTTCGATGACTCAGACTGGCCGGAGGTCGCGGCCACCGATCTCGGCGCACGGCGCGGCGGAGGAATGGTGTCTTTCTTTTGGTTCCGCACAGTCTTGACGATACCTGAGCGTATCGATGGGTTCGATACTGACGGGGCGAAGGCAGTATTCACGGTAAACGTCGACGACTACGCCGAAGTATGGGTCAACGGCGTATTGCCACGGGCGGCGGGGCGACCCAGTCCAGCGGCGATCCAGGGATTTAACATGCCCAATAGGCTGGTACTGGGCGACACCATCACGGTGGGCGAGCGGTTCGAGATTGCGGTGTTCGCCATCAACGGGCCGATCTCTGCAGCACCAGCGAATTTCCTGTGGTTTCGTGAAGCCAAGGTTGAATTCTACCGCTAACCACAATGGCGGTCGTGGCTCCGCGGGCACTGCCGACGACGACGAGGGCGGCTGGCCAGTGGCCAGGCCAGGCGATGCTGGATCGCAAGTTGACACAGCGAACGCAGCGAGTTGGTGTACGATGATGCCGCAGATCGACCCGCGCGCGTGGTATCGCACGCAGCGCAAGGCCATCGGCACGATCACGCCTTCGGGCAACATCGTGGTCGAACGCATGACAACGGCGATCCTGGCGGATTTCCCGGTGGTGTCGGGACATTTCTCTCGCATCGAGGTGGTCGGATCGACCGATGCATACAAGGATGACTACGATTGGGACGGCATGATGCGCGCTGCGGAGTTGCTGTCGCACGCCGACCCCGACGTGATCTGCTGGAACGGCAGCAAGGGCGGCAGCATCGGTCTCGATGCGGATCGCCGTTTATGTGAGCGCATCACTGCGGCGACCGGCAAGCCGGCGACGACGTCGAGCCTGGCGATCCTGGAAGCCTTCGCGGCCACAGGAGTCCGGCGCTTCGGCCTGGTGACGCCGTATGCGTCAGGCTACGCCAGTCGAATCCCGCCACACTTTCATGCACAGGGTTATGCCTGTGTAGCGCAGGCGCATGCGGGGCTCAGCGATAATCTGTCCTACTGCACGGTCGCCGACGCCGACATCGCTGCCATGGTGCGGGCCGTCGCGGCGGAGCGGCCGGATGCGATCATCCTCTATTGCACCAACTTCCCTGGCGCGCATCTGGTGGCCGAGATGGAGATGGAGACTGGTGTCCGCATCTGCGATTCCGTCTCGGCCTGTGTGTGGAAGTCCCTGCGGCTCATCGGAGAACTCACGTCGCCCGGAGAGCGCTGGGGCAGTCTGTTCACCGGCAAACGGTTCGGATGACCACACGTGTCCGCCGCGGCCGCGTGCTGACCCCTGGACGCAGACAGTTCCGATCATACCAAGGCTGAAATCCTGATCGGGGCAAATGGTCGCCGCCGTCGGGGTGCTCCGAGTCCGACTGCGTGTGAGCCAGGCGGAGATTGATGCCGCAGTCGCCCGGACAGGGCACTAGGCAGCACCACTGACCGGACGCGAACCGCGCTTATGCGGCTCGACGGAGCGGATTTTAGCTGCGAAGCTGGCCCTTGGAGGGGCCGCTATTCTGCAGCCTGCTCAACTGAGCATCAGCTAGCAATTCGAACCAACAGGAGGATCGCCATGGCTATGTTCACCCACGTTACGGTCGGCACAAACGACCTCGCCAAGGCCCGCTCGTTCTACGACAACGTATTGGCGCCGCTTGGCTACAAGCGCCTGACGGACCTGGGCGACAACGGCTCAATCTGGGGCGTATCCGCCCCAGAATTCTTTGTCCTGAAACCCGCCAACGGGAAGCCCGCGACCTTCGCCAATGGCGGCACGATCAGTTTCCAGGCTCCTAATCGGACAGCCGTCGCGGCTTTCCACAAGGCTGCACTGGCAGCCGGTGGCGTCGACGAGGGCGCGGTCGGACCGCGCGGTTGGGCACCAAATGCCTATGCCGGCTATGCCCGTGATCTCGATGGCAATAAGATTGCCGCGTATTGTTTCACCGCCGAATAGCGAAGCCTGCCAAACTACTGCTGAACGTCAGTGCCGTCGTTCGCTTTGACGGCACTGACGCTCGCATCTAAGCACCACCAATCAGCGACCTGTGGGTATACTTCAGCAGCTCGAGTGTGAGTGACTGTCCCAACATGCTCGCCGCATGGTCGAGAGCACAGAAGCTCTTTCAGAACAGCGGACGGAGATCGGTAGGAAAGCGCGGCCTCAGTCTGAATTCGTCGGTTACCCCGAGTACCCTCCTCGAGGCGTATTATGGCCACTCTTGCGTCATCCGTTGTGGCGCTGCCACCCCCACGCCAAATCGCTCGACCCATTGTCGGCCGAGATCGACCGCTTCCTCGGCGGTCAGATAGGACCACTCGGCGCCGCGGGCGCGGATCGCGACCCAGCGGGCATCGCCGACCAGGCGTTCCTCGACCTGATAGGGTGCGACGGCGTCAGGCATGATGCGACAAGGCCTGAATAAGGAAGCCGACGCTGTAGAGCACCGTGGCGATACCCGAACACGCAATGCCGAATGTAGCGAACAGAATGCCGACCTGATCCCAGTCGAACTGTCGGCTGCTCGCGATGCTGACGATAGCGGACGTTTTCACCTTACTCCTCCTGCGCCAATGCCAGTGCGACGACTGCCATTGGCCATGTTTTGTCGGTTCGATACCTATGAACTGACCCACAGTCTGGGGCCAAAGTTCTGCCACAATTCAAGTAGGCATTTCGGCGCAATGTCGCGGAATGCGAACGATCGCACGGCTCAGCCTGCCGATCAGGCCAGCTTCGCGACCCAGCTTGTCATTGCCCGCGGCCGCCCTCGGCGCCATCCTGCGCCGATCACCAGGGAGGCAACGATGGACGATGCGGTGCCTGCGGGCGGTTACGTGCAAGCCTATGACGCCTGGCGTGCGGACCCCGCGGCGTGGTGGGCCAGGTGTGCCGAAGGCATCACTTGGGATCAGCGTTGGGATCGTGTCTTCGATCCGTCCCTCGGGCCATACGGACGCTGGTTCGCCGGCGCCACGCTGAACACCTGCTTCAATTGTGTCGACCGCCATGTCGCCGCGGGTCGCGGGGAGCAGCCCGCGCTGATCTGGGACAGCGCGATGACGGGCCGGGTGGAGGCCTTCACCTACAGTCAGATGCAGACGCGGACTGCAAAGATGGCGGGCGCATTGGCGGCGCTTGGGGTGCAGTACGGCGACCGGGTGGTGATCTATTTGCCGATGGTGCCGGAGGCGGCGATTGCCATGCTGGCCTGTGCGCGCCTTGGAGCAATCCACTCCGTCGTGTTCGGAGGTTTCGCCGCCGCCGAACTTGCCTCGCGTATTGCGGACGCCAAGCCGAAGGTGATCGTGTCCGCCTCGTGCGGGCTCGAGCCCGGGCGCGTGGTGAAATACAAGCCGCTGCTCGACGCAGCGATTGCGCTGTCGCCGCACAAACCGGATGCATGTCTGATCCTGCAACGCGATGCGGAGCGCGCCGAACTGGTGCCGGGGCGCGATCACGATCTGGCGGAGGCCGAGGCAGCGGCGTCGCCGCATGATCCGGTCAGCGTCACCGCAACCGATCCGCTGTATATCCTCTACACGTCTGGCACGACGGGTCGGCCGAAGGGCATCGTGCGTGACAATGGCGGACATGCGGTCGCGTTGTGGAACTCGATGCAGATGCTGTACGGCGTGGATGCCGGCGACGTGTACTGGGCGGCCTCGGATGTCGGCTGGGTCGTCGGGCACTCGTATATCGTCTATGCGCCGCTGCTGCGCGGCTGCACCAGCGTGATGTATGAGGGCAAGCCGGTCGGCACCCCGGATGCCGGCGCGTTCTGGCGCGTGTGCGCGCAGCACGGCGTCAAGGTGCTGTTCACCGCACCAACGGCGATGCGGGCGATCAAGCAGCAGGACCCGGACGGAGGGCTGCTGCGGCGATACGATCTGTCGAAGCTGCAAGCGTTGTTCCTGGCCGGCGAACGCTGTGATCCGCCAACTGCCGTCTGGGCTGCTGAGCTGCTGAACAAGCCGGTGATCGACCACTGGTGGCAAACGGAGACCGGCTGGGCGATCACCGGAAGCTTTCGCCAGTATGGCCTGTTCCCGTTCAAGCCTGGGTCAGGCGGACGACCCAGCCCAGGCATCGACCTGCACGCTTTGGACGACGAAGGACAGCCGGTCGCACCTGGTCATACCGGCAATCTGTGCGCGCGCCTGCCCCTGCCGCCGGGCTCGGCACCGACGCTCTGGCAGAACGACGATGGTTTCCACGCGGCATATCTGTCCGACTTCCCCGGCTGGTATCGCACGGGCGATGCCGGCACGATCGACGAGGACGGCGATGTCTGGGTGATGGGGCGGACCGACGACATCATCAATGTCGCAGGCCATCGGCTGTCGACCGGACAGATGGAGGAGGTGCTGGCCTCGCACGCCGCTGTCGCGGAATGCGCCGTGGTCGGTGCCACGGACTCCCTGAAAGGACAGACGCCGATCGGACTGGTGGTGCTGAAGGCGGGCGTGAACCGGCCAGAGTCTGAAATCGCCAATGAACTGGTCGCGCTGGTCCGCGAGCGGATCGGTCCTGTGGCGGCGTTCAAGGAAGCGCGCGTCGTGCCGCGGCTGCCGAAGACGCGGTCCGGCAAGATCCTGCGCGCGACCATTCGTCGTATTGCAGACGGCGAGACGCCTGCTGTGCCACCGACCATCGAAGACCCGGCCGCGCTGGACGAAGTAGCGCAGGCGTTGCGCCATTGAGCATGGATCACAACTTTCCGTAGCGACAGCCGTGGCGCTCTGTTACAGACGGCTCCGGCCGTCACAATAGTCGGGGGAGACGCGCGACATGGCCGATATCCGCATGAGGCAGGGCGTCCATAACCTGGACGCCTCCCAGGTGGCGGCGTTCCGCGATTCGTATCGGCAGATGATGCAGATCAACGACAACCGAGGATATCAGGTGCTCGCCGGCCGGCACGGTGTGCCGGACTGGTACTGTTGGCATCACCAGCAGAACGCCCGGGTGGCGCAGAACATGCGCCTGTTCCTGCCGTGGCATCGTGCCTATCTCTACACCTGGGAACTGGCGATGCGCGATCGGGTACCTGGTGTGACGCTGCCGTGGTGGGACTGGACGCTGGGACCCCCGCGACAGAATGGGCTGCCGGCCATATTCACCCAGCGCACGGGCGCCGATGGCCAACCCAACCCGCTACTCGGCTTCCGCATCAACCTGCCGCAGGCCAATCCGCGGGTGGTGCGGCCAACCCGCCGGTCGCCGGGGCCGCCGAACGAATTGCCGAGGCAGGCCGACGTGGATGACTGCCTGTCGCGCACCGAGTGGGCGGATTTCAGCGACGCGCTGGAGGACATCCACGACCAGGTGCATGGTTGGGTGTCCGGCGACATGGGCGTGATCGGCACGGCGGCCTTCGATCCGATCTTCTGGTCGCATCACGCGATGATCGATCGGATCTGGTGGCTCTGGCAGGCGCGCAACGGCAACGGCAACGTTCCGACGGACCTGCTTGACGAGGTGCTGGCGCCTTTCAATTTGCAGGTCCGTGACGTGCTGAACGTGCACGACCTTGGCTATGAATATGCCGCCGCGCAGAGCGTCGTGCCGATTGGAGGGACTGGCTGATGGCTCGCACCCCACGGACTCCCGCGCCTCGCAAGGAGCGTGCGCCTGGCCCGCGGCATCTCGATGCGCCGCGGCGGGTCGGCGCCGGCGCAAGGACATTCACCACCCGGCCGGTATCGATCGACTTCGCCTCGCCGGAGCACCGATTGACGCGTATCGATCTGGAGATCCGCGGCATCTTCCACGGCGAGGCCTCGTACGAGGGCCGCATTTTCTTCAACAACCCGAAGGCGGGCCATGACACGCCGCGCGACCGCGAGCACGGCTACGCGGCTTCTTTCTACATCTTCGGCCATGGCGGTTGCCTGGGTGATCCCGGGCATTGCGAGGTCAACGAGGACGCGCGCGAGCGTTACGATTTCCGCGCCCCTCACCCGCTGACGCTTGCATCGAAGCGGGTCACCGTGACGGATACGGTGCGCGACCTGGCGCGGACCAACAAGGAGGTCACCATCACCATCGTTCCGGTGATCACCGCCGCGAATGATCTGTGCGACACTGAGAACGTGTTTCGTTGCGAGGACATGCGGCTCGTCAGCTATAACTGATGGCCCGATCGGGCCAGGATCAGGGATAGCGAGATGTCGGGACAATCCGCATACGCGCAGGGCGCAAGCGGACTCGATCGGGTGTTCGGTTTGCCGATGCGCCAGTTCATTCCGACCCTTCTGCGGATGGCGCGGATAGTTCCGGGACAGACGGTGCTGGACGCGTTATTGACGTCCCGCAACCCATAATTCGGAGTGCCTGTCCTAGGTGGGCATGCGGAGAAACTCCGTCATCTCGTGCTCGCTCGCGATCCACGGTTGGGCCGCCTCGCAGAACAAGGCCACTGTAGGTCTCAACCAACTCGGGTCGTCGAGCGTCCCGCCCATGATCAACACCCGTCCGGGAAAACCCTCTGCTTCAATGAAGACGGTCGTGCTGCAGCGCGGACAAGACTTTGAGTGCTTCTTTCGCCTGCTGTCACCGGCATAGGTGAAGCTTTGCAGGTTACCTTGCACCGTAAAATCGCCCTCGTTCACTGCGACGACCTCAACGAAAGCCGATCCGGTTTGCTTCTGACATTGCTGACAATGGCAGATAGACGTGACCACCGGATCATTCGACACCGAATACCTGACGTCGCCACAGAGACATCCACCGCTCAGATTTGGCATTTGTCACCCCCGGTCGCAGGAAATAGATCCTAACGCCTCGACCGGCTGCGGGTCGACTCAGCTCGCGTGTGGATTTGTCACCAAGAGATCACGGCCGCGGCCAGTGTCCTGTGATCCGCTTCACAAGTCACACCGCCGCCATCCAGTAATATAAGGCGGCTGCCGGTTTTCTTGGGCGGGGAGAAAGTATGACCGATCTTCGGTCCTATCAGAGAGAGTCGAGCCGTTTCGAGCAACTCTCACTCAAGGACCTGCTCGAGGCGCGCGACCAGTATCACATTCACCTCATGCGGCATCCCAACGTCGTGGCGACAGCGGTCGGCCGCTATCGCATCCGCAAGAAGGAAGGCTGGCCGCAAGACCATGGCGACTGCCACCCGGTGAAGGGCGAGCGGACGCTGGTGAATTCAGAAGTGCGTCCATACTCGTGGCCGGCGGTGCTGGTGTTCGTCGAGAAGTGGGAAGAGGCCGACGCGTTCGGAGGCAAAGGCGGGCAATACCGTCCGGATCAGATGGTGCCACGCACACTCTATCTGCCCGATGGTCGCGAGGTACCGGTCTGCGTCATCCTGGCACCTCGGCAGGCACGCACCGATGTCACTGCGCCGCCGATCCGCTATCCGCTCAACAATATCGGTGGCGGCTACCCGGTTGTCGCCGAGGTGCAGGGGCAGAGCCACGTGGCGACCATCGCCTGCCTGGTGGGTGACGGTCACAAGGTCTATGCGCTCACCAACCGCCACGTGGTCGGCGACATGGGCGAGGTCGTCTACGCCAAACTCGCCGGCAAGCAGATCCGCATCGGCGTCAGTTCCGGCAAGCAATTGACCCGCCTGGCATTCACCGAACTGTACCCCGGCTGGCCGGGGCGTGAGACTTTTGTCAATCTCGACATCGGCATGGTCGAGGTTGACGACCTCGATCTGTGGACCGCGAAGATCCGCGGCATCGGCACGATGGAGCCAATGGCCGACTTCGCCGTCGACAATCTCTCATTGGCGCTGATCGGCTGTCATGTGCGTGGGCACGGCGCGGCGAGTGGCGTCATGCTGGGAGAGATCCACGGCCTGTTCTATCGCTACAAGTCGCAGGGCGGCTTCGAATACGTGGCAGACCTGTTCATCGGGCCGCGCAGCAACGGTGAAGCACACGCGGCCTTTGCGACGCATCCGGGTGACTCGGGAACGTTGTGGCTGCTGGAACCGATCGAGCCGGGGAAGGCACCGAAGTATCTGCCGCTTGCGATGCAGTGGGGGCAGAACACGTTCGGCGCGCGTCAGGGGACGGGTGCTCAGACCTATGTGCTCGCAACGCTGCTCAGCAGGGTGTGCGCTCTGCTGACGGTCGATCCGATCCGTGACTGGAACCTCGATCAACCGGACACATGGGGGGCTGTCGGGCACTTCTCGATTGCGGCGCGCACCGAGGTTGCGCTGTCCGGCACATTCCCGAAGCTGAGCGCATTGATCAAGAACAACCGGAAAATCATCGGGCATGACGACGGGACGATCCTGAACGACGACTTCAAGGGGATGGGCGACGCCGATTTCGTGCCACTCGCCGACGTGCCCGATTTCTACTGGAAGCATGGCAAGCAAGGCGCATCGCGCGGCAGCGAGGGACCGAACCATTTCGCCGACATGGACCAACCGGGTCCGGGAGGCCAGACGCTGCTCGACATGTCGGCGCAGGTCGAGGGGATCGATCCGGATCGCTGGAACGCGTTCTACGATCAGGTCACTGACCTGCTGACCGGCGATCCGGTGTCCGCGGAACATCGCGGCCTACTGCCGTTCCGCGTCTGGCAGATCTTCGACGCGATGGTGACGTTCGTGGAGGATGGCGATCGCGAGCGTTTCCTTTGCGCGGCGGGCGTGCTGGCCCACTATATCGGCGACGCCTGCCAGCCACTGCACATCTCATATCTGCACGACGGCGATCCGGAGCAGCCGACGACGCGCACCGTGCACCATCGCGACGGCACGACGGATGAGGTGAACGATCCTCTCGGGAAGGGCGTGCACAGCGCCTATGAAGACGAGATGGTCAATGCGTTCCGCCAGCAGATACTCGACGGCCTGAAGCGGGCGCCGAAAAAAGCCAAGAAGACCGAATACGTCGCCGATGGCTTCGAGGCAGCGCAGCGTGTCATTGCGTTGATGCGCGCCACGTTCAACGCCATCCCGCCGGCGAAGATCGTGCAGACCTTTGTCGGGCTTGGGAAAGGCAAGCGGGGACGTGCCGAGGCGATGTGGAAAGCGTTTGGCGACGACACCATCAGTGTCATGCGCGACGGGTGCCACCTGCTTGCGGTGCTGTGGGAGAGTGCATGGTCGATCGGCGGCGGCGAGCAGACGATAGGTGCCACGACCGCGCTGACCCAAAAGAAGGCGATGGAAATATGCGCCGATCGGGAGTTCCTGCCGTCACTTACCATCGATCGCATCGGCACGACGCTGACGCGACCATCCGCGTCGGGGTAGCTCCTCACTCGATTGCTTGTCCGAACTGAAGAGGCGTGGAACCGTTTTGTCCAACGTCACGAGACTCGCCGACCTGCTGCCTTTCCTTGCTGGCGTCGTGATGTTTCCTATCGTAGTGTTGCCATACGTATCGTAGCGTTGCCGTTCGTGCCGTTGGCTGGCTCAAAACAAAGGGGAGGGTCACATGAGCCTGAAGCGTCACTTAACCTCTGCACCAAGCCGTCCAGGGCGCCGCGCAATACTGGGATTTGCGGCCACCGGCCTGACCGTCCCTCTTGGCGCGATGGCCCCAACATCGTGGCGCACCCCTCGCCTTCCGTTCGAACCACCGATCTGCCGTATTGCCGCCGATGCCGTCGCACCTGGCAGCACTCCGCGTGAGATCAGGCTCGTCTGGAATGCGAATGCGGTGTGCCACACCGGGCTCGCGGCGACCGAACAACTCGGCTACTTCGCCCGCCACAACCTTAAGGTCGAACGCATCAGCGTCGCGGGAGCCGCCGACCAGCTGCTGGAGATGCTGGCGAGCGGCAAGGCGGACGCTGGCGTCGGCATGGCGTTCGGGTGGCTCAAGCCGCTCGAGCAAGGCTTCGACGTGAAGCTCACGGCGGCGCTGCATGGAGGCTGCATCCGCCTGCTGACCAACCAGCAGTCCGGCATCACCGGCATCGCCGGGCTGAAGGGCAAGGCGGTCGGCACCTTCAATATGGCGAGCCCCGACCGCAATTTCATTTCTGTCGCGGCGGCCAAGGCCGGCATCGATCCGCTGCGCGACATCGACTGGCGGATCTATCCGGCCGATCTACTCGGCGTCGCCTTACAGAAGGGCGAGATCCAGGCGTTCTCCAGCAACGATCCGATCGCCTCGATCGTGCGCGACCGCGACCACCTGATCGAGGTGACGAACAACCTGACCGGCGAATTCGCTCACTGGTCCTGCTGCGTGCTTGGCATTCGCGCCAGCCTGGTGCGCGACGAACGTGCCACTGCCGCGGCACTCACTGCGGCAATCATGGAAGGGCAGCAATGGGTGGCGGCCAATCCAGACGCCGGCGGCACGCTGTTCGCGAGCTACAGCAAGACGGGCACCGGCGAGCAGGTAGCGGCGATGCTGCGCACCCACACGCATGACCATCACCCGACCGGTGCGGAACTGCGGCAAGAAATCCAGCTGTACGCCCAGGAGCTGAAACAGGTCGGCGTGTTCAAGCAGAGTACCGATCCGGCGCGCTTCGCCGACCGTGTCTGCGTGGACGTCCTGGCCGTCTGAAGGTGCCGACAGGCGCGATCCAGGCCACCGGCGAGGACGTTGCAGATTCGGTGAGAGCGACCCGCCGCCCGATCTGGTGGTGCGGCGGGGTGGCGGCTGTTGCGTGGCTCGCCGCCGCGGCTGTGACGAACGGTTGGCCCGACGACGGCGATCTGGGACCGACGGGTCGGCTGGCAGGGTGCATGGCAGTCATAGGCCTGCTGTTGCTGGCAATGACGCTGACCAGTCGCTACTTCGCCCTGCCACGATTGTTCCGTACCGGTCCATGGCTGGTGGCGCTCGCGCTCCTGTTCGGGACGTGGGAACTGGTGAGTGCCAAGCTGAACCTGCTGCCTCGGCCATTCTTCGCGGCACCGCAGTCGCTGCTGGAGGTGTATATCGACGACTGGCCACGGCTGATCGAGAGCGTGGCGCACTCGCTCATGCTGTTGGTCACCGGCTACGCGGTCGGCGCGGTACTCGGTTTCATCAGCGGCGTGGCGATCGGCTGGTCGCGCGCAGTCGGCTACTGGATGCATCCTCTGCTGCGCTTCGTCGGACCACTGCCGGCCACAGCCTGGCTGCCGCTGGCGTTCTTCGTGCTCCCGTCGAGCTGGACCGCGGGCGTTTTCCTCATCGCGTTGGCGACCGGCTTTCCTGTCACGGTGCTGACGTGGTCGGGCGTGGCGAGCGTCAATGCCGCCTATTACGACGTCGCCCGCACACTCGGAGCCAGCCAGCGCTTCCTGATCCTGCGTGTCGCCATCCCTGCCGCCATGCCATCAGTGTTCGTCGGGCTGTTCATGGGATTGGGGGGTTCGTTCGCTGTGTTGGTCGTGGCCGAGATGGTGGGCGTGAAGGCGGGGCTCGGCTGGTACCTTAGTTGGGCGCAGGGTTGGGCCGCTTACTCCAACATGTACGCGGCGCTGATCGTGATGGCGCTGATGTGCAGCGGGTTGATCTCCGTCTTGTTCCACCTGCGCGATCGCCTGCTCAATTGGCAGAAGGGGCTGCTGCGGTGGTAGCAGCCGCAGGCGTGCGACTGGCGAAGCTCTCGCATCAGTTTCGGCTGCGTGGGGCAGCGCTTCCCGTGCTGGATACGATCGATCTCGCGGCGGCACCCGGAGAATTCGTTGCCTTGCTGGGTCCCAGTGGCTGCGGCAAGTCCACCCTGTTGCGCCTGATCGCCGGACTTGAGCGTCCCCATGCCGGCCGCGTGCTAATGAGCGAGCGGTCGGTCGAGAAGCCTGATCCCTCACGTATCCTCGTGTTTCAGGATCCGACGCTTTATCCGTGGCGAACTGTTCGGCAGAACGTTGCACTCGGTCTGGAAACGCGCGGCTTGATCCGGACGCAGGGCGGCCGCATCGACGCGATACTCCGCCTGGTCGGGCTGGATGGATTCGATAACGCTTTTCCGCACCAACTGTCCGGCGGTATGGCGCAACGAGCGGCGCTGGCACGCGCATTGGTGAATGAGCCCAGCGTGCTGCTGATGGACGAGCCGCTTGCCAATCTGGACAGCATGACTCGATTGAGCATGCAGGCCGAGCTGATGGCGTTGTGGCAACGCGAACGCTTTACCGCCTTCCTGGTGACGCACGACGTTGAAGAGGCGCTGTATCTGGCGGAGCGCGTCGTGGTCCTGAGCCGCCGTCCGGCACGGATCGTGGCTGAGCTCGCCGTCGATCTGCCCTACCCACGGCACCGCGGCAGCGAGCGCTTCGTCGAATTGCGCCACTGCATCCTTGAGCAACTTGGATTGCAGGTGGACTGGTAGACCTGCTCGCGCGTTGCACCGGTTGCTTATTGGACTCATGGAAAGCCAGGCGCAGTGATGCCCTTTGGCTGCTCACGCATGCAGCCCCGCCTGGGACAGGGCTCATGAGCGTCTGACCGGATCGCGGACATTATCGCCAGCATTATCGCCAGTGCCGTAGTATGATGGCGCGCTCGCGTTCACGGCTGAGCGGCGGGCCAAGAAGCCCCAAGTGATGACTGTCCTGCTCAACGAGGGCGCGAGCTGCATCGACTGCAGCGTTCGACGGCGGCTCTCCGCTCCATGCGGTGCCACCAGATTCTGCGCCTGAGCCAGCCCCGCCGGTTCCTTCACCGCTGCTGGCGCCGCCGCCACCGCCCCCGGCGTTGGTACCATCACCGCCGCCGCTGCCACCTCCACCGGCATTGCCACCGCCGCCACTGCCGCTGCCGCCACCGCCACTGCCGCCACCGCCACTGCCGCCACCGCTGTCGGCACCGCCCCCGCCGCTGCCGCCCCCGCCACTGCCGCCACCGCCTCCGCCGCCACCGCCTCCGCCGCCACCGCCCCCTCCTCCGCCGCCCCCTCCTCCTCCTCCGCCTCCGCCTCCGCCGCCCCCTCCTCCGCCGCCACCATCCCCGCCTTTGGCTTCAGCACCGGTTCCGGCAGCCAGCAGTGCCGCTGCGTCCAAACAGGCAAGTAGTGCTGCGCGTGTTACGCTGGAGAGAATGACCCTTCGCGATAGCGACGGACCCAGTTGCCGCGTGCGTGTAAATGCGGGTGAGAATGCGTGTGATCTCATTCGTCTCGGCTCTCCCTACGGAACTCTTTGCGAACCTGCATCCGAGCGGCACCAAACATGCCACGATCAACTAAGTTTGCGGCGCGAGAGAGGCGAACCTTGCATAAGCTCATCGTCGAAATGCGGCATGGAAGTAATCTGATGCGCGTTGCGGCCCTCGCACTTGCGGCGAGTGTCCAAGCATGCACCCCCACAGTTAGCGAGAAACCGGGCGCCTTTCCTGCGCTAGACGCTGTCGCGCAGGCGCGACGATATGAGGCGATGCAAAAGGCATTCGAGAACAGTCTGAGTGGAGACGTCGCCTTCTGGTATGAGAACAGCCGTGTCCGCGGCAGGGTTGTGCCGATTGCAACTATTCGGACATCTCTCTACGGCTGGTGTCGCGAATACGAGGAGCGGATTACAACCGACAGGACCAACCATCGGCTTGTGGGCATAGCGTGTCGCACTGAGGCGGGTCAGTGGCTCATTGTTGATATCCGGTCATACGTGGAAGTGCCGCAGAAATCGACTTAGGGAAAGTCGCTCTGAACAAGCTGAGCGCCATCCAAAAGCTGCCGACATTGATGATTCGGGGGCCGATGCGATTGGCAATGGCGCCGGAAGCGATCGCCGCGGCGGAGAATCCAACCGCGAACGGCACGAACACCAGTCATGCAGCGAAGGCCGCGTAGTTCGATCCGGTCTGGAAGAAGACGGTCAAAACGAAAAAAAGCACCGACGCCGGAAAAGAACACCACCGAGATGGCCAGGCCGAGCCGAATGGTGGCGATCCGGAGAGATGCAGCGCGATCAGGGACGTTCGTCGTCGTCGAATGACAGTCCGCTCATAAGGGAGAAATGCCGCCATAACGGGGAGCGCCGCGGCCAGCATGGCAAACGACCATGCGGGCCAACCTGACTCGGGAACCTGAACGATCGGATAAAGCACTAGGAACAACGCCAACGAAGTGAGCGCAACACCACCAAGATCGAGAGTCGCCGTTTTCGACCCCTTTGGACTCGCGGACCATCTTCGAGACCAGCATGATCAAAAAGATCGGTCGCCACGACCAGCCGAATAGGTCCATGTTGACGAGTGTTCCGCCCAGAACTTGAGCGAGGGACTGCTCACCGTGGCGAAGAAGCGTGCCGCGCTCACATGCGGCGTCCAGACGACGTTGTCGGTGATCGACGGCCACTGGAAGCTGCCCATCCTGTCTCGGCTGCTAGAGCGCAAGCACCGGTTCGGTGAGCTTCGACGACATTTGCCGCCGCGATCGAGGCCCCAGCGTCAGGTGGCCGAGAAGCGACAATACTCCCGCTCTGCGATGTGGCCGTCGCCGCTGCCGGCTGAGCCGAGTCGGACTTGCCCCGAGAACTTGGCGACCGGAGAGACGATCTCCTCAGCGACTCAACGCTGCGGCGTAGCGCCGCTCCAGTTTTCGCCGGCGTAGGATATCCGGCTAATTCTTGTGCAACCCTGTCAGCCGTTTGATCATCGTCGCATCGCCGAGCACGGTTGTCAGTTCTGCGGCTGACAGAGCGGCAAGTGCTTCGGTCAGCGTCTGCGCCTCCTCCAGCTTAGCGCGGGCCTGTAGCAGGACCGGATCGATCGGGTCGACGCGTGGGCGCCGCGGCGCCGGCAGCATCGCGATGTGTGCATTCAACAGCGCACGGTCACCCAGCAGTTGCGCAACACTTGGCGCGGCTTCGGCTTCCCATTCTCTTCTCAGCGCTATCGCGCGCTGCACAACTGGCGGTGGGGCGATGTCCTCCGGCGTGCGCAACAGGCGGGACTGCGATCGCCGTCCCGTCAGCAGCGCAAGCGGAATGGCCAGCGCCAGTCCAAGCACGACCGGCAGCATCCACAATGCGAGCGATACCGAGACCAGTGCGGCAACCATGCCCAGTGCCAGTCCCAACACCGTGTGCCGGCGGTACAGCCGGCGTGTCTCCCGCGCCGGGATTGCGCCGTCGCCTCTTCGCTGCGCGTTCCAGCCGGAATCGCGACCAAGCAGTATCGCGGCAACATCGATCGTCTGCGTCAGCATCACTACCGGTGCCATAAGGCCCGCGATCAGCGTCTCCAGCAACGTGCCGCCAAACAGGCGCAGTACACCGAAGCGGCGCCGTTCGCTGGCGCGCAGCATGATCGCGATGCAGCCCAACAACTTCGGCAGCAAGAGCAGCGCCATGGTGCCAACGAACATCCACATGGCGCGCACCGGATCCACCACCGGCCACTGCGGGAACAGCGACTTGCCTTGGGGAAAATAGTCCGGCAGCACGAAGCGCGCCTGCACCGCGATCAGGATGCCGGTGAGGATGAACAGCAGCCACAACGGTGCGGTGATGTAGGAGCCGATGCCGGTCAGCAGATGCAGCCGGCTGATCAGATGCAAGCCGCGGGTCGGCAGCACCGCAGCGTGCTGCAGATTGCCCTGGCACCAACGCCGGTCGCGCACCGCAAGATCCGTCAGCGTCGGCGGCACCTCCTCGTAGCTGCCGGGCACCCCTGGCACCATGTGCACCGCCCAGCCGCCGCGTCGCAGCAGCGCCGCCTCGACGAAGTCGTGGCTCATGATCGGACCGCCGAACGGTTTGCGCCCGCGAAGTTCCGGCAGGCCGGCGCACTCAGCGAATGCGCGCGTCCGGATTATCGCGTTGTGCCCCCAGTAATTGCCTTCGGCGCCGTGCCACCAGGCGATACCGTGCGCGATCAGCGGACCATAGACGCGACCGGCGAACTGCTGCACGCGCGCGAACAGAGTGGCCGCGCCGGTGATGATCGGCAGTGTCTGGATCAGTCCGACATCCGGATGTCTCTCCATTGCGCCGGCGAGGCGGACGAGCGTCTCGCCGGTCATGAGGCTGTCGGCGTCGAGGATCAGGAACTGCTGGTACGCCGCACCGAAGCGGGAAATCCATTCGGCGATGTTGCCGGACTTGCGCGCGATGTTGCGCGGCCGACGGCGATAGAAGATGTGCGCGTGTTCGCCGGTGTTCTGTCGCAGGCGCAGAAAGCCAGCCTCCTCGGCGACCCATATCTCCGGGTTGGTGGTGTCGCTGAGGATGAAGATATCGAACTGCGCTGCGGCGCCGGTCTGCTGCACCGATTCGCAGATCGCCTGCAATCCCGCCATGACATGCGCCGGCTGCTCGTTGTAGGTCGGCATCAGCAGCGCGGTCCGCGTCGACAGCTGCGGCAACGGCTGGTCCGAGCCCGTGTCGAGCCGGCGCCCCCCGCCCGCGAGCAGCGAGCAGAATCCAGCGAGACCGCTGGTGAAGGACAGCGCGATCCAACCGAACAGTGCCGCGAACAGCAGCAACATCACGATGGCGAGCGGCGTGACGCCATTCACCGCGAACACGAGATACATCTCGTGTGCGCCTTCGATGGTGAGTGCCACCGCTGCGCCGATCACCAGGAACCGCCGCAATCCCATCCATCGCGGCGCGCTCGGCAGCCGCGGCTTGCGCGCCGGCGGCGCCCGAAGCGATTGCGTCGGCATCGCCAGAGGTGCTTCCTCCGGCAAGGCGCGGAATGTCGTCGCGGTTGGAGCGTGCTGACTTCGAGAGGATGAAGTCATCACGCTCCGTCCCTTGATCCGAGCGCGCGATTCAGACCTCCGAGAGTTCCGCCTTCGGTCATCGCGCGCTACGTCGTCCACCGGTACAGCCAGGTTTCGGTCAGTGGCGTTTCGCCATGCATCAGTCGGGCGTGCATCTCGACCAGTTTTTCACCAGCGGTATCGAGCTGAAAGCTCAGCCGCAAGCCGCCGGTTGCCGGATTAGGTTCGACGACGGGATCGATGATCTTGCCTTTGCTCGCGCCGATGTCGATCGCCGGCAGATGTTCGGCGCGCCGCGCCCTCAGGGCGCCGCCAACGAAATCGATGACGAACTGCCGGCTCTTCTGGTCCCACGAGAGGCCGCAGCGTGTTGACGCAACTTCGGCAAGCTTCGTCCCGCCGGGCAGCGACCAGGACCAATGCAGGCGATAGTTCTTCAGAACTTCGCTCTTCGCCTTCAGCGGCTCCTTCGGCCGCCAGAACGCGACCACGTTGTCGTTGACTTCGCGATTGCTGGGAATTTCCACCAGTTCGACGATACCCTGGCCCCAGTCCCCACTTGGCTCGACCCAGAGCGCCGGGCGGTTCTCGTAGTGCGCTTCGAGGTCCTGGTAGTCGGCGAAGTTGCGGCCACGCTGCATCAGCCCGAAACCACGCGGTCCGTCGTCGGTGAAGGCACTGATCTGCAGCGTGCGTGGATTGGCGAGCGGACGCCAAATTTGTTCGCCCCTGCCATTCAGCAGCAGCAGGCCGTTGGAATCGTGCACCGCCGCGCGGTAGTCATCCACACGCGTGCGATCGCTGCTGTCGAAAAAGAACATCGAGGTCAGCGGCGCGATGCCGATCGTCGTGATGTCGCTGCGCGGATACAGCGCCAGCTCGGTATCGAACAGCGTTTGCTGGCCAGGACGTATGGTGAAACGGAAGGCGCCGGCCGCACTCTGACTGTCGAGCAGCGCATGTACCACGATCGCGTCGCTGCCCTTGTTGGGTCGCTCCAGCCAGAACGTGGTGAACCGCGGGAATTCCTCGCCGGTCGGATCGGCGGTGTTGATCGCCAGTCCGCGCGCCGACAGGCCGTAGCCCTGACCCCTGGCCACCGCACGGAAATAGCTGGCGCCGAGAAACGCACAGACCTCGTCGTAGTAATTCGCGCGATTGAGCGGGTAGTGCAGGCGGAAACCGGCGAAGCCGATATCGCCGGTCGGCGGCGTGACCTTGTCGAAGGTGAACAGATCGGGACTGTAGCGTATCTCGCTCGCGCGGCCATTGACGACCTCGAAGATCTTGACCGGCTGCTTGTAGAGAAAGCCGAGATGGAAGAATTCCGCGGTGAAGCGCAGACCCTGTCCGTGCCATAGCGCGTGGCGCGGATCGAAGCGGATTGAACGGTATTGCTGATAATCGAGATTCTTCAGCGGATCGGGCAGTGTCTCGTTGGGTGCCTGCCAGGCATGTTGCGCCAGTTCGCGTGCCAGATTGCGCACCGTCATGCTGTCGAATGGCGCGGGATCTTCGGCCCGCGCCGCCGAACCGAATGCGGCTACGACCGGTAGGACCGCGCTCTGCAACAGGATGTCGCGCCGACGCATTGCGTCTCCCCTGAACCAACGATGGTTGGGGGTGTAAGCCATCGATTGGGGCGAGATGATGCCATTCAACCCGAGTTGATCGTTACAGGAAGCGCAGCACCAGGAAGCCTCCGACGATGCCGGCCGCGAGCATGCTGGTGACCAGGGTCAGCCGCCGCTCGATGAAGTCGCGTACCGGCGAGCCGAACACGCGCAGCAGAGCAGCGACCAGGAAGAAGCGCGCGCCCCGGGTAACCAGGCTGGCGACCATGAACACCGGAAAGCTGAACTGGGCGGCACCCGATGCGATCGTGACGATCTTGTAGGGGATCGGCGTGAGACCCTTGATCAGGATCACCGCCAGGCCCCAGCGGGCGTACCATGCCTGGAATGCACCGAGTGGGTCCGATCCGAACAATGCGCTTGCGAGCGGCAGGCGCATCAGCTGATCGAATACGAAGTAGCCGATCGCGTAGCCCAGCGCGCCGCCGGCCACGCTGGCGACCGTGCAGACTGCGGCCAGGCGCCAGGCGCGGTCGGGCCGTGCCAGGATCATCGGAATCAGCAGCGCGTCCGGTGGAATCGGAAAGCAGCTCGCCTCGGCGAAGGACACGACGGCGAGCCACCATGGCGCGCGCGGCGAGGCAGCCAGCGCGAGCGTGCGCATATAGAGCCGGTGCAGCATGGGCCGGTCTCCTAGCACCCGGCTCGCCCCTGGTCACTGATTCGCACCCGCCCAAAAGCGTGATGAGGTCAGGTTGACCTCGCCACGGCTTTGGCTTCTTTGTTTGAGCGCGTGATTCAGACCTCCGGGCGATTCCGCCTCCGGTCATCACGCGCTGTTGCGCCGCCGCAGCCAGACCAGGAGTTTTCATGCGTCGCATCGTCTGCCTCTTCGTGATCCTTGCCCTGGCAACTCCCGCGCAGGCGCAGACTCAGACTCAGATGCAAAGCAACGTGCCGCCGCACGCCTGGCTGTTCGGTGCCTGGACCGGCGGGCTGTTCCCGTCACCAAGTGTGCTGAGTGCGCAGGAGTGTCTGGCGATGCCGGTGGTGATCTTCACCCGCGACATCGTTATGCGCGCGGTCGTCACCGATCAGTTCTACGACCAGCGCCTGGTGGAGACTGCTCGGGTCACCACGGAGGGCGCCGAATTCCGCTTTGCGCCTGGCCCGGTCAGAGCGCCCACATCTCCGTTCAATCCGATCCCGCAAGGCGCCAGTGGAGAAGTCGGCTTCGGTTGCATCAGCCCCGACGTCCTGCGCGTGCAGCGGCGAACCGAGAACGAGATCACCTTCCCTGATTGCAAGGATTTTCCGTACCCGCTCGTGCGCTGCCCGGCGCGGTGACCGATTGTTCGATCGCGTGATTCAGACCTCCGGCGATGCCGCCTCCGGTCATCACGCTCTTGACCAGGAGACGCCACCGAGATGACCCGTTCCGTTGCCCGCCTGCTGGCGGAAAGCCTGGAGGCCCACGATGTCGACCAGATCTTCTGTGTGCCTGGCGAGAGCTATGTCGGGCTGATCAATGCACTGACCGACATGAATTCGCTGCGGCTGATCGTGTGCCGGCATGAAGGCGGGGCAGGTTTCATGGCGGTGGCCGATGGTCGTCTGCGGAACCGCGCCGGCTGTTGCATCGTATCGCGCGGACCGGGACTGTCGAATGCCATGGTGTCGCTGCACTCGGCGTATCACGACGCGACGCCGATGGTGATGATGGTCGGTCAGGTCGAGCGCAAGGATTTCGGGCGCCAGGCGCTGCAGGAGCAGAACTACTCGCGGCTGCTGTCGGACGTGACCAAGTCGGTGATCGAGGTGATCGATCCCGATCAGGCCTCCGAGGCAATCGCCCGCGCGTTCCACCTCGCCGAGAGCGGCACGCCGGGACCGGTCGCGGTGATTCTGCCGGAGGACCTGTTCGACGAGAAGACCGATGTGCCGGTGGATCAGCCGCGGCCACGCGTTCTGTCGGGCGCGCGCGCCGAGGATCTGGATCGGCTGGCGGAAATGCTGGTGAAGTCGGAGCGGCCGTTGGTGCTGGTGGGCGGCGCGCTGCTCGCCGATTCGCTTCATGAGCAGTCGGTCTATGCGGATCTGCAGCGACTGGCGGAAGAGTGGGTGCTGCCGACATCGCCGACACATCGCCGGCCGCAGCTGTTCGACGCGACCCATCCGCACTACGGCGGCTATATGGGCATCCGCGTGCCGCCGGCGCTGATCAGCGAGATGAAGAAGGCCGATCTGATGGTGGTGATCGGGGAACGACTGACGGACAGCGTCAGCCAGTCCTACACGTTCCCTGCCGCGCCGCAGCCGCAACTGCCGCTGGTCCATGTGTGGCCGGACGCCAACGAGGTGGGCCGCGTCTGGCGCCCCGATCTCGGCATTGCCGCCGATCCGTACGAGGTGGTGAAGGCGTTGCTGCAGCGTGGCGCTCCGGCGGGTGCCGAGAAGCGGCGCGGCTGGGTCAGCGGGCTGCACGCGATCCATCGCAAGCTGCTGGCGAAGGAGTGGGAGCCGACGCCGGATGGCGTCAACTTCGCCGCGATCGTCTGCGAGGTGGACAAGCATCTGGCGCCGGACGCGACGGTGACCTCGGATGCCGGCAATTTCGGCAGCTTCATTCACCGCTATATCGGCTTCAAGCCGGGGCAGATCTTTCTATCGGCGGTGGTCGGGGCAATGGGATCGGGGATGCCGATGGCCGTCGCCGCGACACTGCGCCGGCCGGGCAAGCAGGTGGTGGCGTTCATGGGCGACGGCGGCGCGCTGATGGCCGGCAACGAGATTGCCACCGCGGCGCAGTATGGCGGCGCGCCAATCGTCATCATTTCCGACAACCGGATGTACGGCACGATCGGCATGCACCATCATGTGCGCTATCCGGGGCGGCCGTTCCAGGAGTCGATGAAGCTGACCAATCCGGACTTTGCCGCCTGGGCGCGGTCGTTCGGCGCCGAGGGGATCACCATCCGGGACGAGTCAGAAGTCGCTGACGGGATCGCGCGCGCCTTTGCGGTGAAGACAAAGCCGGTGGTGGTGCATTGCCACACTTCGGCGATTCAGATGAGTGCTTGGCGGCGGTACGAACCGGCGTAGCCGGCAAAGCATTTCCTCCCTTCGCCGGGCTTTGCGCGAAGTGCGTGCAGCACGAAAAAGCTGAGCCGTATCGGCGACTGCTGTCCCGAGATGGCACTCAAGGCGACCACGGCTCGCCTTGATAACGGGATCCGTCGCCTCGCTTCAGGAGCCGAATTGGACTATGTCGCGCGCGGCGGTCATCAGGCGAGCGCGAAGGATCTCTTACGCTGCTCTAACCCCGGCAACGAAGGACTGCACCGCGCCGGATAATTGTTCAGCTTGCTTCGATACGTCCGACGCAGCCACCAGCACCTGACCTGCCGCCGTGCCAGTTTCGCCGGCTGCTTGACTGACACCGCTAATGCTGACGGCCACTTCCTGGGCAGCTTGTGTCGTCTGCTGTACATTACGAGCGATCTCCGATGTCGCCGCACCCTGCTCCTCTACCGCCGAGGCGATGTTCGTTGCAATTGCGCTTGCTTCCTCGATCGTGGCAGCTATTCCACGTATGGCTTCCACGGCTTCTCTGGTTGCGGTCTGAATCTGCGCAATCTGAACACTGATCTCTTCCGTGGCTTTACCCGTCTGATTGGCGAGGCTCTTCACCTCCGAAGCCACCACGGCGAAGCCCTTGCCGGCATCGCCGGCGCGCGCTGCCTCGATCGTGGCGTTCAGCGCCAACAAATTGGTTTGGCCGGCGATGTCCGAGATCAGGCCCACCACCGCGCCAATCTTTTCAGCACCCTCGGCAAGTGCATGAACGATCGTGTCGGTGCGCCTGGCATCCGCCACCGCTTTCATGGTCATGGTGGATGACTGCGTGACCTGCCTGCTGATTTCGCCGATGGAAGCGTTCAGTTCCTCTGCCGCCGAGGCGACCGTCTGCAAGCCAGTACTCGCCTCTTCCGCCGCTGAGGCGACACCGGCAGCCTGTTGATTGCTCCGATCTGCCGTGCCAGTCAGCGAGCTTGCTGTAGCTTCCAACTCGGTGGCAGCAGACGAGAGCGTCCCTACCAACAGGCCAACCTTGCTTTCAAATTCATCCGCCAATCGGAGTAACGCAGCCCGCTGATCTGCCGCAGCTTGTCGCTTCAGTTCCTCCTGCTCCATCCGCAGTCGGTCCGCCTCCGCCATATTCTCCTTGAACACCTGCACAGCTTCTGCCATCTGGCCGATCTCATCGTGGCGTTCGCGGGCGGGAACAGTGACTTGCAGATTGCCCGCGGCCAGTGCTCGCATAGCCTCCGTCATTCGGCGGATCGGATGACCGATCATTCTGACCAGGATCATGGTTGTCCCCACGGCGGCAAGAAAAGCCAGTGCTAGTGTCGTGTAGGTCACGCGGAGATAGAATGCCTCCGTCTTCGTTGCCTGGATTTCCGCGTCGTCCACGGAGTTATTTGCCAACCTGACGAGTGCGTCGATACCCTCCCGATGTCTTCCGTAAAGCACACTGATCGCTCGTACCGCCGCATGCACATCATCAGTCCGCTGGGTGGCCAGCGCCGGAAGGAATCGGCCCCCGACTGCATCGAATAGCGCCTGTGCGTCAGGGATGAGCCTTTGATCGATAAGGCTGCGGATTTCTGTCGGGAGGGCTTGAGTTGCCCAATAGTTTCGACGATCCACGAAATCCTTCTCCAGATTGCCAAGATAGGCAATAAGCCGTTGCCTTTCGCCAGCGTCCTCGGTGTTACTTGCCTGGAGCACAGTCAGGTACGTCTCGATCAGATATAGAGGTGGCGGAAGAATGTCCGCGGTCAGATCGGCGCTGGATTTGATGCGGTCGTAAACGGGACCATGGACCTTGAGAGTATCCTGGCTTCTGATCAGTACCGCTGTCGCCAGGACTGAGAATAGTATAAGCAGTAGATTGAAGGCGATGATGACTTTAGCTACGCTGTTGCTCTTGACCAGGGACATCGCGAACCCTCCCTTGCGACCCAGCATTGGTACTAGTCTGTGGCGGTACTAGTCTGTGGCGCGGTGCAATGCGTGCGTATTGCTGTGGTGGTCGCGCGGCATGAGTGCCGGCACGATCATTGGGAGCCAGAGTAAAAGAATCCTAAATGCGTAAGAATGATGCGCTATAACGCGCCAACCGAGTTTCGGGACTAGATGCCGCTGAGCGTGATCGGACTGGCAGTGTCAGGATTTGACAGCGTCATTTGCCGGTCGCCAGGATCGGCTCGTTCGACATCACGTGCAGGACGGTATGCTGCCACTTGACGACAGGCTGCGCATTGGCATCCAGACGATCCATCGCCGGACCGAGCCGGCGCGCGGCCCCTGGCTGCCGGCGATCGACGAGCTGGTGACACTGGTCCAGCTGGTCGATCGCAGTGGCTATGACTCTCTTTGGGTCGGCGATCATATCTCGTTCGCGGTGCCGATCCTGGATCCGCTGCTGCAGCTTGCACAGGCGGCGGTGGTGAGCCGGCGGCTGACGCTGGGCACCTCGGTCTATCTGCTTCCGCTGCGGCATCCGGCGCCGGTGGCGAAACAGGTGGCGACGCTGGATCACCTTACCGAGGGACGTCTGGTCTTTGGCGTCGGTGTCGGCGGCGAGTTCCCGCGGGAATACGAGGTTTGCGGCGTGCCGCACAACGAGCGCGGCGCGCGACTGACCGAAGGTATCATGCTGCTGCGACGGTTCTGGAGTGGCGAACCGGTCAGCTACGGAGGAAAATTCTATCCGCCGTTCACCGATGTGCCGATGCAGCCGCCACCGCGACAAACTGGTGGGCCGCCGATCTGGTGTGGCGGTCGTTCCGATGGCGCGCTGCGACGCAGCGGACGGCTTGCCGATGGCTGGCTGTCCTATGTGGTTACGCCGGATATGTATCGCGCGGGGCTGGAGAAGATCGAGGCAGCAGCACATGACGTCGGACGCAGCATGGCGCAGTTCGCCACCGGGCATCTGCTGTTCACCCGCATCGACGATAGCTACGACAAGGCGCTCGATGCCGCGACGGAGACGCTGAGCGTGCGCTATGCCATGGACTTTCGCCGGCCTGCACAGCGCTATTGTGCGCTAGGACGGCCGGAGGAGGTGGCAGAGCGCATTCGCGAATTCCACTCGGCCGGTGTGCGGCATGTGATGCTGGACCTGCTCGGACCCTATGAACAACGCGATGAACAGATTGCGCGATTTGCTGCGGAAGCGATGCCGTTGCTGCGCGACCTGACGGGGAAAGCAACGTCATGACAAACCCGCGTCGCGACCTGACCGCGATGCTGCGACCGCGCTCTATTGCGCTGGTTGGCGCCACGGACCGGTCGCGCTGGTCGCAGAACACGTTCGACAATCTCATCAACCGCAAATATCCCGGGGAGGTCTATCTGGTCAGCCGCCGTGGCGGCACCGTGCACGGCCGGAGCGCTGCAACATCCTGCGTCGCTGTCGGTGCACCGATCGACCTCGCGCTGTTGATGGTGCCAATGGCCGCGGTCGATGAGGCGCTGGCCGATCTTGCCGCGGCGGATGTGCACAACGCGGTTATCCTGACCTCGGGGTTTGCCGAAACAGGACATGAAGGGGCCGACCATCAGGCGCGTCTTGCGGCGCTGGCACGACAGCATGGCGTGTCGCTGCTGGGACCGAACTGCCTGGGCTTCGTCAACTTCATCGACAATGTGCCGCTTTGGACCGGCGGGTTCCGGGCACCGAGCAAGCCTGGCTCGATCGCCGTCGTCACCCAGAGCGGCGCCAACGGCAGCTTTATCTCCAGCCTGGCGGCGCAGCATGAGATCGGTCTGTCGCACATGGTGTCGACTGGCAACGAGGCGGATCTCGACTGTGCCGACTTCATCGACCACCTGATCGATCTGTCCGAGGTGCGGGCGATCGCGCTATTCGCGGAGACGATCCGGCATGCGCCGAGCTTTGCCGCAGCAGCACGACGCGCGATTGCGGCAGCGAAGCCAATCGTGGTGTTGAAGATCGGCCTGTCGGAGGTCACCGCGCGCTCGGCGCAGGCGCACACCGGCGCGCTGGTCGGCGATGACCGCGTGTTCGACGGCGTTTGCCGTCAGCTCGGCATGGTGCGTGTCGAGTCGATCGAGGACCTGTTGTATACCGCCGACGTCATATGTCGGACTGGCGTATTGCAGCCACGCGGCCTTGCGGTGGTCTCGATCTCCGGCGGTGCATGCGAGGTGGTTGCGGATCGGGCGCAAGTACTGAACGTGCCAATGCCCGAGTTGTCTGCCGCCGCGTCGGCGGAATTGCGTGCGGCGCTGCCAAGTTTTGGCACGCCGCACAATCCACTCGACATCACCGGTGGTGCGGTGCTGCAGCCCGATCTGTTCGAGCAGGGACTACGCATCCTGGGACAGCAGCCGGAGTTCTCCGCGCTCGCCTGCCTGTTCGACGTGCCGGTGACAGAGGAGTTGGCGACAGCCTTTTCGCTGACCGCGCTGCGGCACATTGCGACCGGATTGAATGCGGCACAGATGCCGGCAGTGATGATCAGCCACACCATCAAACCGGTGACCGAGGTCTCTGCGCGGATCATCGAGGAGATCGGCATCCCTTATGTCAGCGCTGGACTGCATCACGGCATGAACGCACTGGGCCACGCATTCTGGTGGGCCGAGCAGTATCGCCGGCTGTCCGGTGTCTCCGCGTCGATTGCCACGATCGCAGATGCAAGCGAGCGACCGCGGTCGGAGCGGGCCACATTGGAGTACTTGGCGCGATGCAGCGTGCCGGTGGTGCCGACGAGGCTGGCGCGTGATGCGAGCGAGGCCGTGACGGCGGCGCGCGCAATCGGCGGCCGCGTGGTGCTGAAGATCGCCTCCGACGACATTGCGCACAAGAGCGATATCGGCGGCGTGTCGTTGAATCTGGAAGGCGAGGCCGCGGTCGCCGATGCATTCGGTCAGATCATGGCGGTCGCGCCGGCGGGCGCGCGGGTCGATGGCGTTCTGGTGGCACCGATGCGATCGAGCGGGCTGGAGCTGTTCGTTGGCTGCACCCGCGATGCACAATGGGGCCACGTGATCGCTGTCGGTCTTGGCGGCGTATGGGTGGAGGTGCTGCAGGATGTGTCGCTGCGCCCATTGCCTGTCGACGCGGCAGAGGTGAGGCGGATGTTGGGTGAACTGCGCGGCGCCAAGCTTCTGCAGGGCGTGCGCGGGATGCCGGCAGCTGATCTTGACGCACTTGCCGGTGTGATCGCGCGCATCGGTGACGCTGCGGTCGCATTGGGACCGGACCTGGAGGCGTTGGAGGTAAACCCGCTCTGGGTGCGCGGTGCGGGGGTCGAAGCACTCGACGCGCTGGCGGTGTGGAGGAAATGACGCCATGGACCTGAGCCTCTCCGACAAGCATCGCGCGTTGCAGGACGAAGTCCGCGCATTCGTCCGCGAGCACGGCCACAAGTCGCCGAAGCTCGGTGGCGGGCGGAAGCGGCCGGATCAGAAAACGCGCGACTGGCAGAAGCTGCTGGTGGATAACGGCTATGTCGGCCGCACCATTCCGCGCGAATACGGCGGCTTCGGTGCGGCGCCCGATGTGCTGGAGGCGGCGGTGATTGCCTCGGAGTTTGCCGCAGCGGGCATCTATGCCGGGATGACCAACCAGGGCATCAGCATGCTGGTGCCGACTTTGCTCGAGGTCGGAACCGAAGAGCAGAGGAAGCAATGGGTCGAAAAGACGATCCGCGGCGATGTGATCTGGTGCCAGGGCTATTCGGAACCGGGCGCCGGCAGCGACCTCGCGTCACTGACCACGCGTGGCGTGCTGCAGGATGGCCACTGGGTCATCGACGGACAGAAGATCTGGACCAGCTCGGCGCACTATGCCGACATGATGTTCCTGCTGTGCCGCACCGAACCGGACAAGCCGAAGCATGAAGGCATCTCCTATTTGCTGCTGTCGATGAAGACTCCGGGTATCGAGGTGCGTCCGCTGCGGACGATGACCGGACGCGCGGAGTTCAACGAAGTGTTCTTCACCGATGTGCGCGTCCCGGAGCACCAGATCGTGCTGGGGCGCGGCAAGGGCTGGTATGTGGCCAACGTGACGCTGAAGCATGAGCGCTCGATGATCGGCAATGCCGAGAAGATGACGACCCGGCTGGAGCAGCTCATCGCTCTGCTCAAGGCGAATGGATTGCTTGGTGTCGCCGAGTACCGCGACCGGCTGCTGAAACTTCAGGGTGAGGTGATTGCCTGGAAGGCGCACAATCTGCGTCTGCTGACGGAAGCAGCACAGGGCGTCGATTCCGGCGTCAAGCGCATGATCGTCAAGTATGGCGGCACGATGCTGGGGTTCCGTCTCGCCTCGCTCGCGATCGATGCGCTGGGCACTGCCGGTCTGCCATTCGAGAGTGCCGGCGAGGATGCGGAGGACGACGACGCGACAACCTGGAACATCGACTATCTGTACGATGTAGGGCTGATGATCGGCGGTGGCTCGAACAACATCCAGAAGAACATCATTGCGGAGCGTGGCCTCGATCTGCCGCGTGAGCCGAAGGTGGCGAGGGCCTGATGGAGTTTGCGCTCAGCGAGGAACAGGTTCTGTTCGCTGACTCGCTGCGTGGCTTGCTGAGCGAGCGTGTGACCATCGACGCCCTGCGTCGCCACGCCGAGACGGGCAGCGGCTTCGACGAAGGTTTGTGGAACAACCTGGTTGAACTTGGCCTGCCTGGCCTGCTCGTGCCGGAGCGTTTTGGGGGTGCGGGTCTCGGCATGGTCGACGCCGCCGTCGCGGCGGAGGTGATCGGCGGCGCGACGGCGTTCGCGCCGTTCGCCGGAAGTGTGGTCATGGCGACGCTTGCCTTCATTCATGGGGCGACCGAAGCAATGCAAGCGGCGTGGTTGCCACGCATTGCAGCGGGCGAGGTCCGCTTCGGTGTCGGCATTAGCCGGAACGGCGGGCAGGTGCAGGCAGCGATCGACGCGGGAGCGGCGACGCATCTTCTGGTGTACCTACCGGACGGCAATGCGGCGGTAATCACCGCCGACGAGGCGTCGGCGCAGATGCATCGCAGCATCGACCGGACCCGTCCGGTGGTAGATCTGACCTTCGATCCGACGCAGGCAGCCATGTTGAATGCAGCCAATGCACCGCAGGTAGCGATGCAGCGTGTGCTGGATGCGGGACGCGTCGTATTGGCGGCGGACACGCTCGGAGCGGCACAGCACATGTTCGACTCTGCACTGACGTTCGTGAAACAGCGCGAGCAGTTCGGTCGCATCATCGGCAGTTTTCAGGCAGTGAAGCACCAGTTTGCGGACATGGTGACGATGCTGGAACCGTGCCGCGGCATGGTGTGGTATGCGGCCTATGCACAGGATGCGCTGCCGGACGAGGCCCGGGTGACGGCGCTGCAGACGAAGGCGCATCTGGGCGATGTCGGACGCGAGATCGCACGCATGGCGACAGAAGCGCACGGTGGCATGGGGTTCACCGATCTGCTCGGTCTGCACTACTGGTTCAAGCGGATCATGTTCAACCGCCAGATGCTGGGAGGGCCGGAACTCTGCCGCGAAGAGGCTGGACGGCTGCAGGGATGGACGTGATGCGAGCGTTCATCGACTCATCAGACCTGATCGCCGACGGCACAGCACTGGCGGAACGCATGCGGCGCGATGGCTACCTGTTCCTCCCAGGTCTGTTGCCGCGCGACGACGTGAGGGCTCTGCAGCGGCAGATCGGCAGCATCGCCCGCGATTCAGGATGGCTGCGCCGAGACCATCCAGTGGAAGAAGCGATCGCCGACCCATCAGGCTTTTGTGTCGATCCCGATCCCACCTATTTGAAGACACTGCGTCAGATCAACCGGCTCGAGGACTACCATGCGCTGAAGCACCATCCGATTTTGATCGACCTGCTGGAGCGGATGTTGGGCGGCGCGATGCTGCCGCATCCGCGCGTACTGATGCGCAATATCTTTCCGCAGCACGAGGAATACACCACAAAGGCGCACCAGGATTTTCCCAACGTTCAGGGCACCACCGAAGTCTACACCGCGTGGATGCCGCTGATCGACTGTCCCTTGCATGTCGGGCCGCTGCAGGTCGCAGCCGGGTCGCATTCCAATGGTGTGTATGACTTCGACATTGCCGGTGGTGCTGGCGGCATCGAGATCATTGACCCGCTCGAAGGACGTTGGGTAAGCGGCGACTTCGCCGCGGGCGACGTGCTGCTGTTTCACAGCATGACGGTGCATAAGGGCCTGCCGAACCGCAGCGACAAGCTGCGTATGTCGATGGACGTGCGCTATCAGCTCATCAGTGAGCCGTTCAACCTCGACAATGCCAACCCGGACGGTCAGCCACTGTCGTGGGAAGAGGTGTATGCAGACTGGCGCTCTGATGCGCTTAAGTACTATTGGCAACGTCTGCCACTCAATGTGAAGTCATTCGACCCGCAGTGGTTCGACAAGCGCGACGCGCTTGGATTCACGCTTGGCGAGGCAGGTGACCGGCGCGCCAGATCGGTGCTTCAGCGCATCGTTGCACGCGATGCCAGCCCGGACAAGCGTGCTCGCGCACAGAAGCTGCTCGACGCTCTGCCGTGATCGCGTTCGACGTCCGTCACCACGCCAGTATTGCGTCGACCAACGACGAAGCGGCGCGGTTGGCGCGCGAGGGGGCCGCGCACGGAACCGTGGTGCACGCCGATGCGCAAACTGCGGGTCGCGGCCGCTTTTCGCGGCGCTGGTCCAGCCCGCCTGGCAATCTTTACGTATCCATCGTGCTGCGCCTCGATCTGCCGCCGGCGCGCTGCACCGAGATCGGCTTCGTCGCAGCCCTCGCGGTCGCAGACGCGGTGGAAGCCCTGCTGCCGCGCCAAGTACGTGCGACGCTGAAATGGCCCAACGACGTACTGATACAGGGCGGAAAGATCGCAGGCATATTGCTGGAGAACGCCACCGATGCCCTTATCCTAGGCATCGGCCTCAACGTGTTACAGGCACCCGCCGGCCTACCTTACAAGGTATCGACCATTGTCGGCTGTGGTGGCCTGGCGACTGTGGACGGCACGCGTTCGAAGCTGCTGGCCGCCTTGTCCGACTGGCTTACCGTCTGGCAACGGGATGGCTTCGCTGCGATCCGCGGCGCGTGGCTGGCGCGCGCGCATCCGGAAGGAGCGCCGCTCAGCGTGCACGTGGGCGATCGCTACATCGCCGGGCAGTTCGCCGGGCTGGATGCCGATGGCGCACTGTTGCTTGACACGCCAGAGGGACGGACGCGCATCGTAGCGGGCGATGTATCGCTGACAGGGAGGGGATAATGGATTTCGGCATCGGCATTGCCACGTCACACGACTCGTGGAAGCTCGCGCAGCGCGCCGAGGAGTTGGGGTTCACGCACGCCTGGTTCTTCGATACGCAGATGATCACTGCCGACTGCTTCGTCGCGATGGGAGCCGCGGCACTGAAGACATCGCGCATTCGTCTCGGCACCGGTGTGCTCGTGCCCTCCAACCGCATTGCGCCAGTCACTGCCAACGCGTTCGCGACACTCAACGGCATGGCACCTGGGCGCATTGATTTTGGTGTCGGCACTGGCTTCTCGGCCCGACGTGCAATGGGCCTCGGCGCAATGAAGCTTGCCGACATGGAAGAGTATATCCGTGTCGTCTATGGCCTGCTGAATGGTGAGACACTGGAGACCAATGTCGAGGGCAAGCGCAAAAAGATCCGTTTTCTCAATCCCGATGCAAACCTGATCAACACGCGCGACCCGATTGGGCTGCACGTCTCTGCCTACGGGCCGAAATCGCAGGCGCTGACGGCGAAGCTGAATGCAGGCTGGAAGAGCTTCATTTCTGATGTCGATGGCGCAATGACGGGACTGGAGAGCATGCGACAGAGCTGGAAGGCGGCTGGTCGCAGCGCCGGCGATCTCTATGCCACCGCGTGGGCCTGCGGCTGCGTACTCGAGCCAGGCGAACCGTCCGACAGCCCACGCGCGGTGGCGCAGGCGGGTCCGCGGGCCGCGGTTCTGTTGCATCGCGCTGCCGATCTCGACATGGAGGGCTGGCAGAATACCTCGCCGGTGCCTCGCTCGGTGCGAGAGCAGATCGACGGCTATGTTGCCATGGCGCGAGGTTTCGAACCGCCCGACGCGCGCTATCTCAACAACCACCGTGGACATTTCGTATTTGTGAAGCCTGAGGAGCGCAAATTCGTAACCGCCGAACTGATCCGACGCACGACGTTCACCGCCACCGAGCAAGAACTGAAACAGCGCGTCGAAGCGCTACGTGGCGCGGGGTGGAGCCAAATTGTCATTCCGATCACCCCCGGCGAGGAGCGCGCAATCGAGGACTGGGCGCGCATCAAGCGGGCATTCGACTGAAAAATGAAAGAATTTCTCGCCCGGCTTGTAGCGCTACACAGCGGACGCAATCAGGCGTATCGTGGTCTTTCGACAGCAGCCGACGACAGGGGACACGACTAACTTGCGACCTCCCAGAAACGACCGCCAACGGCCTTCACGCCGTCGCGGTTTCGACGACGACAACTTTTTCGGCAACACGCCACCCCCGATGCCGTTTCCATCCTTTGCGTCTTCGGCGCCCGAGGTGGAAGCGACGGTAAAGTGGTTCAATGCGGAAAAGGGCTATGGATTCGTTGCACTGACGGACGGGTCAGGCGACGTGTTCCTGCACGTGAACACGCTGCAGGGTGCTGGCTATCAGACTGTGAGCCCGGGAGCGACCCTGCGAATTCGCGTGGGCCAGGGACAGAAGGGCCGGCAGGTGGACCAGGTAACCTCGGTCGACGAGAGTACGGCCACCGCTGCGTCTCCCACCGGGGGACGTCGCCCAGGCGGCTTCCAGCAGCGCCCGCCGCGCAGCTTCGAAGGCGGTCCGCGCCGCCAGGTCGATCTCAGCACCGCAGTTGAGATGACCGGCACGGTGAAGTGGTACAACCCCGACAAGGGGTTCGGGTTCATTACCCCTGAGGCTGGCGGCAAGGACGTGTTCGTCCACGCGACCGTGCTTGAGCGGTCGGGTCTCGGCCCGCTGCAGGAGGGGCAGGTGGTACGAATGGGCGTGGTACAGGGCGCCAAGGGGCCCGAGGCGGGAACCATCAGCACCGACTGAACCTGGTTGCGGCGCCGGGACCGGGAGCTGGCCTGACCAGGCGCTAGACCGCGGCCAGCGTCTCGAAGACGTCGCCGGAGGGCGGCAAGCCCAGAATATGCCGCCGATGCCATAGCGCGTAGAACAGCAGCTTCCAGCAGGCGAAGCCGTGCCGGCGGCGACGGATATCGCCGAACAGCAGCCGAACCTTGGCCGGATCCGCGATTTCGGCGATGCCAGGCTGCACCGCCACGAGCGGGCCGAGCCGCGCCCCCTGCCCCTTGATCCACTCACCGATTGGCAACGTGGGCCCTTGTTTCGGCGCGAATGGACGCGCCATCGGCAGGTGCCTCTCCAGCCACTTGCGCAGAATCCACTTACCCATCCCGTCACGCAGCTTCATTCCGTCCGGCAGCCGGAAAGCGGCCTTGGCGACCCCCGGATCAAGAAACGGAGTCCGCCCTTCGACGCCATGCGCCATCATACAGCGGTCCAGCTTCAGAAGTGCGCCATGCGGTAACCAGTCGGCCAGGTCGATCGCCTGCGCCGCCGCCAGGCGTGACCGGCCACCGAGCGCAGCCTCCGCCTCGGCCGCCGCAATGCCGTCGCGCCAGGATAACGGGCGCACGCGCAATACGTCCAAACGGTCGAAGCTGCCGCGCGCCCACATCGCACGCCCGCCGCGCCACCAGGGCCTGACGGCATTCCGATACCGCGAGTGCCCCGCGAAGATCTCGTCACCGCCCTCGCCGCACAGAACCACCTTGACGTCCTGCCGTGCACGGCGCGCCAGGAACCAGGTCGGGATGATCGCATAATCCGCCGCCGGATCATCCATGCAGGCGACGATCTCAGGCAGGTGTTGCCACACCTCTTGCTCGTCTACCTCAATGGTCTCATGTCTGGCGCCCAGCGCCTTGGCGACGGCGGCCGCATATTCGCGCTCGTCTGCCGCACCTCGTGTATTGAAGCCGGCGCTGAAAGCCAGGACCGGCTGGCTGTTCAGCCGCGCCATCAACGCAAGCAGCGCTGAACTGTCGACGCCACCGGACAGGAACATGCTGTACGGCACGTCGCTCCGTTGATGCAGATCGACGCTCTCCTCCAGCGCGCGGTCCAGCCGCTCCAGCGCCGCGTCTTCGTCGATATTCTCCGGCCCACCCTCGGGAATGTGCGACATGCGCCGGCGATCGAGCACGTGGCCGTCGGCGCAGGTGAGCGTCTCACCCGGAAGCAGACGCTGGATACCTTCGAAGATCGAGTCGGGGCCGGTGGTGAACTGGAGCTGCAGCAGCTCCTCTCGCGCCGCAGGGCGCACAATACGAGGGACCAAACCCGATTCCAGCAGGGCCTGCGGTTCGGAGGCGAATGCCAGCCCGCCGGACACCTGAGCGATATACAGCGGCTTGATGCCGAACGGGTCGCGCGTCAGCGTCACAGTGCGTTGCGCGCGCTCATGGATTGCGATCGCGTACATCCCGCGCAGATGCTGCGGGTAATCGGCCCCCTCACGCAGCCACAGATGCAGCGGCGGCTCGCAGTCGCTGATGGTGGCGAAGCTCACTTCCGGCATGGCGGCGCGCAGCTCGCGGTAGTTATAGACCTCGCCGCTGCACACCAGGGCGGCGGGACCGGCGAACAGCGGCTGATCACCGGTCACCAGGTCGATGATTGCCAGCCGGTTGTGCACCAAAGCAACGCGGCCCACCACGGCGTGCCCGGTGCCGTCGGGCCCGCGATGGTGCAGACTGTTGATGAGCCTGGCGAGGATTTCCGGGCCAGGCGGTCGCGCGTGACTCGACAGGATCAATCCGGCAATGCCGCACATTGGTAAGGACGGAC
>JAMXLO010000030.1 GCA_024280945.1 Acetobacteraceae bacterium | reverse complement strand
CGGTGAACCAGGTGTGGAAGATCGACCAGCCACCCCTCTCCACCGGCTCCTTCGTCGCCCGACGCTGCACCACGGACCCCCAGTCCGTCGCCTGCAGCTCCACATTGATGCCGATCTTCTTGAGCATGTCGTAAGTGATGTCGCCTAGCGGACCGATCGTGGCGAAATCGGTCGGGTTGATGATGACCGCTTTCTGGCCGTTATAGTGTGCCTCTTTCACCATCCTCTTCGCTGTCTCGATGTCGCCCTTCTGCACCGGCAATTCGACCTCGACGCCGTAGGTGGTGCCACAGGGATATTGCGAACGGCAGATACGCCATGCCGACCGATCATCGCCCATGATCGCCCGCATATAGTCTTCCTGGTTTACCGCTGTCTGTACCGCGCGCCGCAGACGGACATCGTTGAACGGCGGATGCAGATGGTTGAATCGCAGTCCGCCGATATAGCCTTGTGGATTGGACGGTGCGATGACGATGTCGCTGTTGCGACGCAGCAGCGGAACCAGATCGGCCTGTGCCTGTTCGTACCAGTCCACCTCGCCACTCTGCAGCGCGGCCGATGCAGTGGCGGCATCGGGGATGATCTTCCATTCGATGCGCTGGAAATGCGCAATCTTGCCGCCCGATGTCCATTCTGCCGGTTCCTGGCGCGGCACGTAGGCGTCATTTTTCTCCCACGCGGCACTGTTGCCCGCAACGAACTCGTCCTTCAGGAAGCGGAACGGCCCCGAACCGACGGCCTCGGTGATCGCCTTAAACGGATCGGTCGTTGCCAGCCGCTCCGGCATCATGAATGAATTCTGCAGGGCAATCGCTACGATTAGCAGCGGAAACGGCTTCTTCAGCGTGATCCTGATCGTCTTGTCGTCCGCCACCCCCCAGGTATCCACGGCCTTCGCCACGGTCTGCCCGAAAGTATCTCGCGCCGACCACCGTGCGAGGCTCGGCGCGCAGTCCTGCGCGCGCACCGGCTCGCCGTCGTGCCATTTCAACCCATCGCGCAGCTTGATCAGATAGGTGCGGCCATTGTCCGAGACCGTATAGCCGTCCGCCATTTGTGGCTTCGGCTGCAGGGCAGCATTCACGCCGAACAAGGTATCGTACACCATCCAGGCATGGTTCGCCGTCACCGCAGCCGTGGTGAAGATCGGATCGAGCAGCGTTAGATTTGCCTGCGGCACAAACCGCAGCCTGCTGCTGCTTGCCGGCTGGGCGATGGCGAAGCGCGGCAGAGCCGTGGCCGCAACGCCAGCCGCCCCGGCGTGCAGGAACGATCTCCGATTCATGATGCGCCCCTGTTGTTTGTTGCACCGGAGCATGTCGGGTTCCGCAATCGGCCGCAACTGGGTTAGTCGTGGTGGCCGGCGTTCTGCCCCCAGGCAGAGGTCAGCAGTTCCTGGGGCTGGGCACCGCGTGGTGCGCGTCGCAACCGACGCCCAAGGCCAGATGCTGCCCGCGGCGTTCACGCGCGCAATGGCCGACGCGAATGGACCGGCTGTTGCCATAATCGAGGCTGGCCAGATCAATACCGGAGCGTTCGATCCCATCGAGGCGATCCTGCCAGAGGTTCGGACGCGCATCGCCCGGGTGTATGTGGATGGCGCGTTCGGGCTGTGGGCGCGCGCCAGCGCCGCAACGGCGCGCCTGGTGTCAGGCTACGAGCTGGCGGATCGCATACCACTGGCAACAGCACTAATCGAGTCATTCGGGCGCGCGACTGGATGACCCACCGGAGCAAACAGCACAACCTCGGGCTCTCGACGATCCGCTACAGCAAACGCAATATCAGCCTTCGCGATCGATGCGGTTAGCACGATAGGATGCCGGTTCTTGATGCCGCGGTGGCCATGAGCAAAGCGCCTGGCAATTGAAACGTCGAGCGTCCACGACAGGCCTCGTTGTGCGTCTCGGTCCTGCCCGCGATAGACTCGGATGTTCGTCTCCGGCAAAGCATCGTACATTGCGCGATCCACGACAGCCATGCAGTCGGGTCCCTTTCCTGCGAGTACGAAAGATCCGTATGTATTTCCCGTATGGAATACGATCGAAACCAGACCATATGGGTGCAACCCAGAGCCAGAATGGCGTGTGCAGCAGCTGACAATCGCTGTTGATTGAAGACAGAGGTATGGAGATCAAGAAATGCGTCTGGCCGTTGGTGCGAACCCCAATAGCGAAAGAGGATGCGGCCCACTTCTTCAGCTGTCGAATCTGGCCTTAAGTTGGCCAGCTCGGACTTCCACCCTTCTAACCTTAGCGCAAGCGCTCGGTCTAACTGACCAGACAACTGCTGAACCATGTTGGTCTCTCCCTATTAGTGCTATCAGTTCGTAAGAACGGTTTGGGCAATTCCTAGCAACAGGCATTACAACGCTAGGAAATTTGACATTACCCTATCTGATATGACGCCGCCGTAGCACGACAATCCGATTGGTATTGGTGCCCTTCGTGTTGTTAGTTACTCCCCAACAATTCGCCGTCTTGGTGAACTCCTGCTGATTGACCATCACGAACAAACGCTCGAACGGAAGGCCCTCAGCTGCGTCCCACACCTCTCGTTCTAGGAGCACTCGGCCATTACGAACTTCACCGACCTCAAACGCGACATAGCCGCCAGGCCGAGCCACACGTGCTAATTCGGCCAGTGTGGAGCGAACCATTGTCCGCCAGTTCTCCACCGCTCTGTGCTGGTCGATCAAAACGCCCGCCGGATCAATGCCGGCGAACCAACAACGGAGCCAGTTGTCATCACGGTATTGGACGACGTCAAGAAATGGTGGCGACGTGACAACCAGGTCAATCGAGCTGCTGTCGATCTGGGACACAGACTGTGCTGAGGCCGTGATCAATAACGACGCCGGATGCTTTGGTGTGCGACTATCCTTCAAAAGTGCCGCACTCCTCTGCAAGATGAGCTTCGTCACGTCCCGGTCCGGCGGAGTCTGACCTCTCTTCGCGTTGATCCTGAGTTGTGCCTCGACGGACACCGCTTGGTTCGGAGGAAGTGTATAGACAGAGGAAAAGCCCGATGAATGACCCGCCAGCCTGTTTATGGCAACCATTCGAATCCAATCGTCTACCGGGTCCGGATCAGTGTCTAACGGGGTGTGTTCCAGAAGCCATTCCCTCAGCGCAGATATCTGGCATAGCGTCGTTTTGCTGTAAAATGCGAGAAGTTCGAGAGCCTGAATCTCGCCGGACTCCCATGGTACGTACCCCAGTCTGCGTTCAACCTGATGCAATGTCGGAGGCGCCAGGCGTGGACGGGTTAATAGGGTGCTCAGAGGGTTGATGTCATTGCCCGCAGGTCGCCGGTTCATGAGTTCGGCCTGAACTGGGGTCGTACCGCGCCCCATAAACGGGTCGTAAACGGTGTCTCCTGGGCTGGTGAGGCGCTCAATGAAGAACTCGGGAAGCTGCGCCTTGAAGCAGGCGCGATAGCTGACCTCGTGGATCGAGTGAGCCTGACGCTGGCTGGACGTCCAGAACTCGTTGATCAGATACCGAATAGGTCCTTCCTGGAGTTCGGCAGAACGCCGGCCAAATCGGTCAAACTCCCTGATCAGGCTTTCGAACGCCCCAAAGCGGGCTTCGGGAGCGAATAGACCGCAATCGGATTGGCTGCGGAATAATGGTAGGTGAGCAAGACCGGCGTTCGTCATCTTGTGCGTTCCACTGGGATGGCACCGGTCTGGGCAACCTATTCGTCAATGCGGGCCACGGGCATCTCGGCTGGACGATGTCCTGCGGCGCCGGTCGCATTGTCGCTGCGATTGTCGCCGGCGAGGCACCGGAGATCGACATGGCCGGTTTTCCGCGCGTGCCCGGCGCACCGCTACATTGATCGCAACCGACGGAATCCAACGATGCCCCAGGCGCAGTTCTTTAGCCCCTCGACGATCATGCCGATCTCGCACGCGGTGCGCGCCGGCGACCTCGTGATGACCGCAACCCTTGGGCCGCATTTCTTTCGTGCGGAGGACGTTACCTACGATGCCGATGGGCTCGTGCTCGACGATGGAAGTGGCAGGGGACACCTTGGGATCGCCGAACAAACCAGAGCGACGTTGGAGAATATACGCACGGCACTGGAGGTGGCCGGCTGCACTCTGGCCGATGTGGTGGACATGACCGTTTGGCTCGCCAGTCCGCGCGATTTCGCCGGGTTCAATGCGGTGTATGCCGAGCACTTTCCCGTCAACAAACCCACGCGGACGGTGCTTGGCACCACCTTCATGTTCAATTGCCGCGTCGAGATGAAGGCGATCGCCTACAAGGCGCTCATTACAACCTGATCGGGACAGGAGGCCAACCGGTGGTCTACGCTAGAGATCTGATGAATCCGGAAGGCCCGGTCTTCCTTGCGGATGGTAGCCTGCTGGTGGTCGAGGGAACGCGCGGCACGGTAACGCAGATTATGCCGGGCGGTCGGTCTACGCGGCTCATCGCGACGACCGGTGAGCCGAATGGCCTGGCGGTGGACAGGCACGGAGTAGCCTGGGTCGCCGATGTGCGTCCGCCAGCGCTGATCCGCCTGACCATGGACGGACGCTTCGACCGCGTGTTGACGGACTATCGTGGCGAGCCTTTTAAGTATCCCAACGATCTGTGCTTCGGTCCTGATAGCAAGCTCCATCTAACCGACTCAGGCTTCTTCACAGACGACCTGGCGCCGGGTGGCGTGATGCGGCCGGACTGGAAGACGCTGAAGATGGACGGAAGGCTGTACTGCATCGACCCCGATACGCTGGCGATCGAGATGCTCGATGATGACCTGTACGTAGCCAACGGGCTGGGGTTCGGTCCGGATGGAGACCTGTATGTCGCCGAGACGGTGGGCGGCAGGATCTATCGCTATGCCTGGCGGAACGGCCGTCCGGGAAAGCGGCAGGAATTTGGCAACGTGCTGATCGATCCAGAATGCTGACGAGCTACGTGGGCCGAATGGCTTTGCATTCGACGTCAATGGCAAGCTCTATGTGGCGACCTACGGCCAGGGTGACGTGACGGTGCTCGGGCAGGATGGCAACGTGCTACAATGGATTGGCACGCCCGGCATGCAGCCAACCAACGTCTGCTTCGGCCCAGTCGGAGAGAAGACGATCTACGTGACCGAGTATGAGAAGGGTACGGTCGAACGGTATGATGTGGATGCCGAAGGCTACAAGCTGTTCGGATAGCGTGCGATGAGCGAAGCCGGGCTGCCGCGGCGGCGGCTGGGCCGTTCGACGCTCGAGGTCAACGCAATCGGCATGGGCTGCGCACCCGTCGGCGAGCTATTCGCACGGGTGGACGATGTGGCGGCGCAGGGGACGTTGCAGGCGGCCTGGGATGGCGGCATCCGCTATTTCGACACGGCTCCGGAATACGGCTTTGGGCTCAGCGAGCGCCGTGTCGGGCAGTTCCTGCGCCAGCGTCCACACAGCGAGTTCATACTCTCCACCAAGGTTGGCCGCCTGCTGCATGCGCCGCGTGACGTGGCCAAGTACCGCAAGACGTTCTGGACCGGCGGCCTCGAATTCGATTTTCGCTTTGACTACGGCTATGACGCGATCATGCGGTCGGTGGAGGATAGCTACCAGCGCCTGGGCCTGAACCGGGTCGATATGCTGCTGATCCACGACCTGGATCTCTTCACCCATGGCTCACAGCTTCAGGTCAACGCCCATCTGCATCAGTTACTCACTGGCGGCTGGCGCGCGCTGTCTGAGCTGCGGGCGAGTGGCGTGATCCGTGCGATCGGCGCCGGTCTCAACGATGCCGGCACCGTCTTGCCGTTGCTGGAAGCAACTGATTTGGATTTTATTTTGCTGGCAATGCGCTACACGCTGCTGGAGCATGACACGCTCGACGTGGAACTGCCCCGCTGCGCGGAGAGGGGCGTGGGCCTAGTTGTCGGCGGTGTGTTCAATTCTGGCATCACGGCCACTGGTGCAGTTTCGGGCGCGTATTACAACTACGCGCCCGCGACGGCTGAAATCATGCAGCGGGTCGGGAGGATCGAAGCAATTTGCCGGCGCCACAACGTCGACCTGCCCGCGGCAGCGCTGCAGTTTCCGCTTGGCCATCCGTCAGTGGCTGCAGTGATACCGGGCGCGTTGAGTGCAAAGCAGGTCGAGCAAAACCTGGCACATTTCCGCCAACCGATCCCGGCGGAGTTTTGGGCCGAGCTAAAGGCGGAGAAGCTGCTCAGGTGGGATGTGCCCACGCCGGCTTGAGCCGGCGGTCACACGTATTCGAGCGCTTGCGTCAAGTCGGAGATCAGGTCTTCGACGTTCTCGATGCCGACCGAGATCCGTATCAGCGCATCAGTCAGACCAATCTCTTCGCGCAACTCACGCGCGACCCCCGAATGGGTCATGGAGGCCGGATGTGAGATTAACGTTTCAGTGCCACCCAGGCTCACCGCAAGCTTCATGACCTGAAGGTGGTCGAGCAGCGCGAAGGCTTCCTTCTCGCCACCTCTCACATCGAACGCGAACGTGGAGCCGGGGGCGGTGCATTGCCGCGCGAATACCATCTTCTCCCGGCTGTCCTTCAGGAAGCCGAGATAGTGGACCTTTGCTACCTTCGGGTGGCCGGCCAGATAGTCTGCCACGACAGCTGCGTTCTCGTTCGAGCGGCTCATGCGGATATCGAGTGTTTCGAGCGAGCGCATCAACATCCAACAGGAATTCGGGTCGAGCTGCGTGCCGATGGAGCTCCGCCAGCTCATCACCTGATTCACTAGGTCAGCGTTGCCGCTAATGCTGCCGCCTACCAGATCGCTATGGCCGCCGACATATTTGGTCAACGAGCATAGCGAGAGGTCCGCTCCATGCTTCAGTGGTGTCTGGAAAATCGGACCCAGCATCGTATTGTCTACCAAGACCGGCGGGCGAAGCCCCTGGCGCTTTTCTGATTCGTCTGCAATGGCAGCGCAGGCCTCAAGGTCGACTAGGCCATTGGTAGGATTGGCCGGGGTTTCGACAAGGATTAGCTGCACGCAACCCTTTGCACGCGCCACTTCGGCTGTCGTGCGCATCGCCGACACATCCGTGCCATTGGAGAAGCCGTAGGCGGTAATGCCGAAGGAGGCCATCTGTCTCTTAAGCAACGTCTCTGTGCCGCCGTACAGCGGGCGGCTATGCAGCACAGTGCCGCCGGGACGCAGGAACGCGAGCAGCGTGGTGGAAATCGCCGCCATGCCGCTGGCGAAAACAGCGGACCGTTCTGCCTGATCCCAAATCGCCAGACGGTCCTCCAGGATTTCGAGATTAGGATTATTGAAGCGCGAATAGACAAGACCCGCCTTCTCGCCGGGACGTGGGCGGCGCCGGCCCGAGGTCAGATCGAAGAAATCCTTGCCCTGCTGCGCGTTCTCGAAGACGAATGTCGATGTGAGAAATATCGGCGGCTTCAGCGAACCTTCCGAAAGGCCTGGGGCGTACCCATAGCCCATCATCAGCGTCTCGGGATGTAGTCGGCGATTGGCGATACGGTCCCTATGATAACTATCGTTGGACATAGCATCTTCTCCGTACGGATGAGCCAGGCCCCCAGTCGAACGTGGCGGGGCGCGCCACGCCTCGAGACATCCTATCAGCACGGCAGCTTTCATAATATCCCAACCTGCCCGCAAGAAATGCCGAAAGAATTGGAGATGGCGAACCTTAGGTCTCGGCCACGTCCCTCAAGTCCCATCCTATTGTGCTCGCTTGCCCGCTAAGAGCGCTGGTTGCCTCCGCGATGCGTTCGCGCTGCTTTGCCTCGGCGTCCCGCTTCGCAATGATTTGGTCGAGCTCAGCTTGGTTTAGCGCACCGACGTGCGCACGATCGGGCTTTCCCAGATCGTCCGGTCCGCAATGCTCGATCTCGCTCCAGAACCGTCCGCACACGACCTGCACGCCGTCGCGTTGCACCGTGGCCGTGCAGCGCTGGTCGCTGCCTGCCC
>JAMXLO010000029.1 GCA_024280945.1 Acetobacteraceae bacterium | reverse complement strand
TGGTTCAATGAGAACACCAACGGGCGACCGCAGGCCTGCATCACGCGGCGCACCATGGCGAATTCGGTTGCCGGGTCCGGGGTGTTCCAGTCCGAGGTCATCTCGATGAACCCCTTCCCCGCATCCTCCAGCCCCATGGCGATGCCGGTCAGTTCGGCCTCCTGCGCGCGCAGTGTCGGCGTCGCATCGCCGGCCAGCGTCTTGTGGGCGATGGTGCGCGAGGTGGAGAAACCGAAGGCGCCGGCGCGCACCGCCTCGGCGGTGATCTCGCGCATCCGAGCGATGTCCGCCTGGTTCGCGTCCTCCAGCTTCATCGCGCGGTCGCCCATGACATAGACACGCATCGGCGCATGCGGCAGCAGCGCGCAGAAGTCGATGTCATGGCTGCGGCGCTCCAAGGCCGTGAGATAATCCGCAAAACTCTCCCAGCTCCAGTCTAGGCCTTCATGCAGGCAGGGCCCGGGAATGTCCTCCACGCCCTCCATCAGCGCGATCACCGCATCCTGAGTGTCCTTGCGCACAGGCGCGAAACCGACGCCGCAGTTGCCCATCACCACTGTGGTGACGCCATGCCAGGACGAGGGTGCGAGATGCGAATCCCATACTGCCTGGCCGTCGTAGTGCGTATGGATGTCGATGAAGCCCGGGATTACCGACAGGCCATCGGCATCGATCTCCTCTCGCCCGCGACCCGCTACCTTGCCGAGCTCGGCGACGCAGCCGCCACTGACAGCGACATCGCCGCAGAACGGCGCTCCACCATTCCCGTCCATGATGGTGCCGCCGCGGATGACGAGGTCGAATTCGTTGGCCATGTTTCGGGTTCCTCGATTGCTTTGTGTCAGTGTCACGCCGCGCGTTCGTCCAGACAAGGGGCCGACAATCTCGGCGACATGCGACGAGAACTTCCCGAACTAACCATCCAGCTCCGGGTAGCGGCGGAAGATCCCTGTCTCCTTGAACGGTACGCGCCGTTCGCTCGCCAGATAGGCCTTCACTCGCGGTCGTTCCGCCACTGCTCTGTGCAGAGCAGTCACGCGCGGCAGCTTCGCCAACTCTCGCTTGGCCGCGAGAGGAAATGCGAAATGCAATCCCTCGATCAGCTGGAACAAGGACAGATCAGCATAGGTGACGGAGCTGCCAACCAGATGGCCGGCTCCTGCGGGATTTGCCTGAAGGATCCGCTCGAACCAACCAAGGAACTTTGGCATCCGGTCTCTGCGGAAGATTGCGGCACGCGCGATTGCTTCATCCTTCTGTTCGTGGAACCACTTGTCCTCGTCGATCGGATGGTGGGAGTTATACACTTCCTTGACGATGTCGGTGATCGTCAGCTGTATTTGATGCGTCCATAGCCGGCCGTCTTCATCGGTAGGCGCGAGGCCGATCCGCCCGCCCAGGTACAGCAGGATCACCGCTGTATGGCTGACAATCATATCGCCATCGCGCAGGAACGGTGGAGCAAACGGGATGTGTGATGTGCCTTCGCCCTGCATGAGGGCCAGCATGGCCGGAACGCTGCGTCCCTCGCTCTCCGACCCGCGCGCCACGTCGACAAATGGCACACCTGCATCTTCCAATGCCAGGCGGACGAACTCGCCGCGTCCCTGGATCTCCGGCCAGTAGAAGAACTCGTAAGCCATGGCCTGCCTCTCCTGCCAATAAGGTTGAGACCGCTCACGAAATCGACTGATCTGGGAGGCACGAGCGATCAGCCGGGACGATTGTCCCTGAGAAATCCTCCAGGAAACAGATTGGCGGCCAACAGGCCACCGTCAACGTCGAGAGTCGTGCCAGTGATATAGCTGGCAAGATCAGAGACGAGGAACAGCGCCGCCTTGCCGATGTCGTCAGTCACGCCTCGTCGCCGCACCGGCAGCAGACTGTTGGCATAGCCTTCAGCCCGTTGCGGAGTATCGTAAAGACGCGGCGTGACGATATGCCCGGGCGCAACAGCATTGACCCGTATGTTATGCGGCGCCCACTCAACAGCCATGGTCTGCACCAGGCTGATCAATCCGGCTTTCGCTGCACCGTAGGCACCGCGCATGGGGGCCGAACGCTGCCCATCCACCGAGGCGATACCGACGATAGCCCCCGCATCGCCCCGCCTTATCATGGTCGCCGCAACCTCCCGCGCGCACAGGAAGAAATAACGCAGGTTGAGATGCATCTGCTGGTCCCAGATGCCGGCAGTTGTCTCCAGCAGGGCCCCCCAAACCGCAGCACCGACGATCGACACCATGACGTCCACCTTGCCGAGTTGCTGCTCGGCTGACGCGACGATCGTTGGAATCTGCGCATCATCGAGTACGTCGCCGACGATGGGTATCCCTCGCCGACCGAGTTCATTGACCAGGCTGGCGACGCGCTCCGCACGTTCGCGTTCGATGTCGATGACAGCAACATCACACCCCGCATGCGCCAGGTAACGCGAGGTGCTTTCACCCATGCCCTGGCCGCCGCCGATAACGACGGCCTTCTTGTCCTGCAAACCGAATAACGACACTTCGGTGGCCATTTGTTCCTCCACTTCTTTGTCGGTGGCGCAACGTCGCACAAGCGACGGCAGGTCAGAGCCTCACACGATCTCAGCGACCCGTCCTGGCACTGGTGGTGTCTCCTCAGGAGCCGGTGCCTGCTCAAGCTCCTTGTCATGATGGATGCATAGCGTCGCAAGCGCCGCGACGTTGCAGACAGCAGCAATGACGAGCAGACCACTGTCAAAGCTGCCAGTCAGGTCGCGCAACCAGCCCATGACATAGTTGCCAACGAAGCCGGCTATATTGGCGATCGAGTTGATGTAGGCCACCCCTGCCGCCGCTGCCGCGCCGCTCAGGAACGCGGTGGGCATCGACCAGAACACTGGCAGTACCGAGAACATGCCGAACGAAGCGACACACAGAGTGAAGAGGCGGAAATAGGGGTTTGGCGTGAGTGCCGTCAGCACCAGGCCTGCGGCGGCGATCAGGAACGTGACGGCCGTGTGGCTGCGTCGCTCCATCACACGATCCGAGCGTTTGCCGTACCAAACCATGCCCACTGCACCCACCGCGAACGGTAGTGCCGAGACGAGCCCGGTCTGCATATTGGTCAAGCCGAACTGCTTGACGATCTGCGGCAGGAAATAGGTCATGCCATAGATCTCATAGGCGATGCCGAAGCCGGCAATGCCGAGTGCAATGACACGCGGATTGCGCAGCACCTGCCACACCGACATCGAGTGGGCAGCTTCACGTTGGCGTACCTCGGCTTCCTGCCGCTTGACCAGCCAGTTCCGCTCATCAGGCTCCAGCCAGCGTGCCTCTGCCGGGTCATCCGTCAGGTAGAACCACGTAACGACAGACAGGATCAGTGCCGGAATCGCTTCACCGATGAACACCCACTGCCACCCTCTGAGCCCTAGGAACCCGTCCGCGTAAAGAATCGAGGTGGAAAGCGGTGCGCCGATAACCGCGGATACCGGGATTGCCACCATGAACATGCTGACCATCCGCGCGCGGTATGCGGCAGGGAAATACAGTGTCAGATAGAACAGGATCCCGGGAAAGAAGCCCGCCTCAGCCGCGCCGAAGAGGAAGCGCACTGTATAGAAGCTCCATTCGTTCCAGATGAATGCCATAGCGCCGGAGAGTATGCCCCACGTGAACATGATCCGGGCGATCCAGAGTCGCGCACCCATCTTCAGAAGCACCAGGTTGGACGGCGTCTCGAGCAGGAAATAGGTGATAAAGAAGGCACCGGCACCGATGCCATAGACGGTAGAGGTGAACCCGAGATCCTTATTCATCTCCAGCGCAGCGAAGCTGAGATTCACACGATCGAGATATGCGACAAAGTAGCAGATGATGACGAAGGGTATCAGCCGCCGTGACACCTTCACCATGGTGCGGACCTCAAGGGCGTCCATCCGTGTTTCCTTCCGTTTCTTCTTGGTAGCAGTGGAGACTATTCCGCTGCGACGCGGAATGTGCTGTCAATCACCTCATCCAGTGCCGGCTTTATCTGACGCTGGAATATCTCAATCGTCTCTATGACCGCATCCTTTGGCATCTGCGCATAGTGATTGACCAGCGCTATATGCTCGCCCGGCAGCGTTTTCCACTGCTCGACAAGCTGGCGTCGCACGCTGTCGACAGTCCCGAACACGAACAGGCCTGAATTGACCAAGGAGCCAAAGATGTCGTCGCCGTCCACCTTGCGGCGGCCCATCGCGGCATAAAAATTCTTCCAGATATCGAGGTCCCAGGCACGGATACGGTTCAGGGCATCTTCCTCGGTCTTGCCGATCTGCAGCCAGCGCACAAGGCACTGGTTCTGCCCCGGAGCGAAGTTGTGTCCGTGCTTCGCCGCGACACTGCGGTAGCGTTCGGACAGCGGCCCAGCGGCGGCAATCGAGGCGAAATAAGTTGGCACGAAACCGTGTTTGCCGCAGAACTCGATGGTGTCGGGGCTGCCCGAGCCCGCGACAAACACTTTTGGATGAGGTTTCGTATATGGCGCAGGCGCCACCGATGCTCTGCGCCACACACCATGAGCATCCACTTCGCCGGGAGCGCCAAGTCTCTGCGTGACGCCAGCGCGGGCGAGCGGCCAATCCACGATCCCCGTGTCGTACGGAAAGGGGACATGCCAGGCGACACCCTTGTGAGTGAAGCTCTCCTGCGTCCAGGCCTTCACCACCAACTCGACATTGTCCTCGAATACTGCGCGGTTATGCGTGTCGTCTTCCTTGTCTCTCTGCAGCTGAGTTTCCTGCGAGAAGCCGGCCTGCAGCGTCTGCGCATTGTAGACTGCGGCATCAGGCGACTTCGTCGCGCGCGTGCCGAAGTGCTGGCCCAGCGTGTTGGTCCACCGTGATTGGTAGCCGCGGGCAAAGCCGACGAAGGTGCGGCCCTTCGAAAGGTGGTCGATGACTGCAACTTCCTCGGCCACCCTGATCGGATTCTGTGTGCTCATTACGTAGCCGAGTGGTCCAATGTGGATGTGCTTCGTCTTGGCCAGCCAGTAGGCATTGGTAGCTCCTGGAGAGGGCGCCACCTCATACCCCTCCGACCAGAAGTGATGCTCGGGGGTGGCAGCACCCCAGAATCCTATGTCATCCGCAGCCTGAATGATCTCGGTCATGCCGGAGATGGCAGCTTGGTATCGCTCTCGGTTACGTCCGATCGGCCGCAGCGCGGCCCGCTCATCTTCATCATGCGCGGGAACCACGGGATACATGATCATGATGGGCTTGAGCATGGCGTTCCTCCGATACCTGTCGGTACGCGATTGTGCTGACGAGTACGAGTTCGTCAACGCCAAGCGGTGTGGCCGTCTGCTTTCAGCTGGAGTAATGATTCTGGCCGGACGCGCACAGAGCGGAGTGCGCTGGGCTGCTCCCAGGCTGGTGGCAGCCCGGTGGCTTAATCCGTATCACGCCTGAGGGGCCGAGCGACTGTCGATGAGGCAAGCTCTTTCAGTTGGTTGGGCGTGGCTTCGGGTTCATTTCTTTCGCTTTTGGACTGCTCTCGCCGTTCTCTGCGGCTCTGCCTATCTTTGGCTTCACAAACCTGAGTACCTTACCTGGTGGAAAAGAAGCATGGACAGGTTAGTCGAGAGTGGCTCCTCGCAGCTTCCATACCCTTGGGGGGATCGCCTTGAGTCGACAATCGGAAATTTCGGACTGTGGTTACAACTGACCGTCGCTATACTTATCTTCAGAAGTATTCTCGGCATCGTAATCCTGATGATCCGAACAATACGTGGGCGCAAATGGTATAAATGAAAGAGCCCGGCTTTGCGTCAACCGAGCTCGCCAGGGCAAGCTCTCACCATGCCCAGCGCTGAAAGCCGCGTTGCGCAGTGTATCGAACACCATCCTTGGGGCGTCCGGCGGCGAATGGCATGGCCGGCGAGCCTGATGGCTCGCCGGCTCGCGGTCAGGCGTTCGGCGGGAAGAAAACCAGGGAGCGGACCTCGATGCTCTCTCTCGGCGGTGCGTCTTTCGGCGCCAGCGGGTTCTCGAATGATGTATGGAACGACAGCCTGGCGCGCCCATCGGTGGCGCTGTCATGGACGCGGATAAGAATCACTTCGTCAGGTTGCTGCTCCGAGAAATAGTACCACCGGTGCCCCGGTTTGAACTCGACCGAGGAGGTCTCCCCACGGACATGCTGATAAACCAGATCACTGGCGATCAGGTCGTCGTCGGTAAAGCTGCGCGCATCGCACAGCGCAAGCGGCGAATCCAGCACTGGCCCACGAATCGGCCGCCAGACGTTCACGATGCCGAACCGATGTTTCAGCAGCTCTTCGGCCTCGGCTCCAAGATGGTCACGCACCCGTCGCGGCGCTGAATTGATGGTATGGTCGTTATGCACCCTGCGCGAAGGCTGAGGAAGGTCGCTGCGTCCCCCGTTGCGCACATTGTGATCGAAGACGACGACACGCGATGCACCGAGCGTTTCGCGCAGCAGCTGTTCGACCTCTGGGTAATAAACCGATTTGATCTCGTCGGGGTCATAGAAGTTGGCGACAGACGTCGGCGCCTTGATCAACGCAAAGCCATTGCGGTCCAAGGTGAACTCTGACTCGCGACCGCGTGCGTCTTCGATCAGCACAGTGTGTGGGTCGTCAATGCCGTTCCATCTCGGCACACCAGGTGGCGGTTCCTTTACGTAGCGCGCCGGCCTTTCTGCCGTGCGTATCAGATAATGCAGTTCCGCCGTCGTCGTCTGCTGGCGTCGTGTAGCGATATCAAGCGGCATCGTCGTGCTCTCCCTCCGGAAACCTGGCAATCACATGACCATCGCGTGCCCGGCGGCAAACGATATGTTCTCAGCCGTCGCATGACAAATTGTCACCCGACGCGAGATGACCGATGCCGAGCCGGCAAGCCGACCCCTCAGCGCATCGCCAGATCAAGTTCGGCGGCAAAGTGGCATCGCGCAAAATGCCCGGGGGTCACTTCCTGCAACGCTGGCGCCTCCCGCTGGCAGCGTTCTTGAGCAAGCGTGCATCGCGGGTGAAAATAGCAGCCGGATGGCGGCGACGCTGGGCTCGGGACCTCGCCCTTCAGGATCCCATCAGCACCCGACACGCGCGGATCAGGCACCGGAACGGCGCGCATCAGCGCGGCGGTATATGGATGGCGTGGCCGGCTGAACACCGCATCGGTGGGTGCCAGCTCAACCAGTCTCCCCACATACATCACCGCCACGCGATCGCAGATATGCCGCACCACGGACAGGTCGTGCGCTACGAACAGGAACGTCAGCCGCAGGCGCGCTTGCAGCTCCAGCAGCAGGTTCAGCACCTGTGCCTGCACGGATACATCCAAGGCAGACACCGGTTCATCGGCTACCACGAGTCGTGGGCTCGTCGCCAGCGCGCGAGCGATGCCGATGCGCTGGCGCTGGCCGCCGCTGAATGCATGCGGGAAACGGTGCATGAACTCCGGCCGCAGCCCGACCAGGCGCAGCAGTTCGGCCACGCGGTCCATGCGTTCGCGGCGGTTGCGCATGCCATTCACCAGCAGCGGCTCACCGACGTTGTCGAACAGCGTCATGCGCGGATTGAGTGAACCGAACGGATCCTGAAAGATCATCTGGATCTCTTTGCGGAACGGCGCGAGCTCTGCCGGCGACATCGGCGCCAGATCGACAATCTTGCCGCCGCTGGTGCGGTACAGCACCTGCCCATCCGTCGGATCGATCGCCCGCAGGATGCAGCGCGCCGTGGTCGTCTTGCCGCAGCCGCTTTCACCCACTAGCCCGAGGGTTTCACCCTCCTGCACCGAGAAGCTCACGTCGTCGACGGCACGCACATGGCCGGTGATGCGGCCGAGCATGCCCTTGGCGATCGGAAAGAACTTGCGCAGTCCGCGAACATCGATCAGCGGGGCTGTCATGCCGGTTCCGCGGCATCGCTGTGCAGGAAGCAGCTCACGGCGCGCCGCGGTCCCAGCGCATGCAAAGCGGGAACGGCCACATCGCAATAGCCACGCCGAATGTCCTCGCAGCGCGGATGGAAAGGACAGCCAGGCGGGCGATTGAATGGATGTGGCAGAGTGCCGGCAATCACCGGCAGTGCGGCGCGGGTCTCGGTCTGCAGGCTGGGAATCGAACGCAGCAGAGCGCGTGTATAGGGATGCTTCGGCGCGTGGAAGATTTCGTCCACGGGGCCTTCTTCCATGACGCGTCCGAGATACATCACCACCACATAATTTGCCATCTGGGCAATCACGCCGAGATCGTGTGTGATGAAGATGATCGCGGTGTCGTATTTCTGCTGCAGCTCGCGCAGCAGAGCCAGGATCTGCGCCTGCGTCGTCACATCGATTGCAGTGGTCGGTTCATCGGCGATCAGCAGGCGTGGCCGGCATGAAAGCGCCATCGCGATCATCGCCCGCTGCCGCAATCCGCCGGACAGCTGCCAGGAATACGCATCGACACGCTGCTCCGCCATGGAGATGCCGACATCGCGGAACAGCTCCACGGTCCTGGCGCGCGCCTCCCCGCGGCCAAGCCGTTCGTGCAACATGATCGCCTCGATGATCTGTGCGCCGACCGTGTGCACCGGACTGAAAGCCGCCATCGGTTCTTGCGGAATCAGCGCAACCTCCGCACCGCGCAGGTCACGCATCTGCCGGCTGCGTGGAGAGACGCGCGCAAGGTCGATCGGCCTGCCATTCTGACGGTAGGTGATCTCGCCCCCGGTGATGCGGCCGGGCGGATCGATCAGCTGCAGCACGGCCCGCATCGTCACGCTCTTGCCGCAGCCGCTTTCACCGACGATGCCCACGACCTGGCGGGGAAACACGTCGAAGCTGACGCCATCGACTGCGCGTACCGTCCCTTCGTCCAGTTGGAACGACACGCGCAGATCGCGCACGCGGAGCAGCGGTTCGGCATCGATCGTCACGTCGCTACTGCCGCAACGAAACTGTCAATGACTATACGGATCTGATGCATCACGCAGGCCATCGCCTACAAGATTGAACGCCAGCACCGCGACGATGACAACCAGCCCGGGGATCAGCAGCCACGGCGCCAGCGCCAGGGTCTGGATGTTCTGCGCCTCCTGCAACAACACGCCCCAGCTTATCGCCGGGGGCCTGATGCCGAGGCCGAGGAAGGACAATGATGTCTCGTTGATGATCATCACGGGAATCGCCAGCGAGCTCGTAGCGATGATGTGGCTGAGAAAGGTGGGCACCATATGGCGCAGAATGATGCGCATCCGCCTGGCACCAGCGAGACGGGCGGCGAGCACGAAGTCCTCCTCGCGCAACGCGAGAAATCGCCCGCGCACTTCGCGGCCCAGCGTGGTCCAGCCGACCAGCGACAGGATGACCGTGATGGCAAAGAACACCTGGATCGGCGTCCAGTCGCGCGGCAGTGCCGCGGATAAAGCGAGCCAGATCGGTATGGTGGGAACAGATTGTAGTAGCTCGATCAGGCGCTGGATCACCAGGTCGATGAAGCCACCGAAATAGCCGGAAATTCCGCCCAGCACCACGCCGAAGATCACACTCAGCGTGACCGCGACGAGGCCCACCGTCATAGAGGTCTGCGTGCCGTACATGATGCGCGACCATTGGTCTCGGCCAAGCCGGTCGGAGCCCAGCAGGAAGATCCGCTGCGTGGGATCTGTCGCGCCGAGCAGGTGGATGTTCGCGTCGAACAGGCCGAACAGCCGGTAAGGTTCGCCACGCGTGAAGAAGCTCACACGGATCTTCCGCTGCGGATCGGTCGTCCACTCCATTCGCAGCGTGACCGGATTGCGCTTGCCGACGGTCGCTGGGATCCATGGATTCCAGCCGCCATCGAACAGATGCAGCGTCTGTACCGGAATGAATGCCTGCCGCGCATCGGTCCGCTGTGGATCCTGGGTGGCGAAGAATGCCGGGCAGATCACGACGCAGTACAGGCAGATCAGCAGACCGGCACTGAACAGCGCCAGATGGTGCTTGCGGAAGCGCCACCACACCAGTTGCCAATTGGATGCAACGGCGATTCTTTCCTCGGCCGCGGTAACCTGCACGTCGGATACGGTGGCATCAGAAGCGATCGATGGCGCCCGCATCACGCCCCCATGCGGATACGCGGGTCCATCATCGCCAGAGCGATGTCGGAGAGCAGCGTGCCAACAATGGTCAGGAACGAATAGATCAGCAGGATGCCTCCGGCGAGGTACATGTCCTGGTTGACCAGTGCGCGCAGCAGCAGCGGCCCGATGTTCGGCAGGTTCATCACCGTCGCCACGATAAGGCTGCCGGAGAACAGCTGCGGCAGATACCATCCAATCGTGCTGACCAGCGGATTGAGCGCCAGCCGCACAGGGTAGCGAAGCACGAGTCGCCACTCGCGCAATCCCTTGGCGCGCGCCGTCACGACGTAGGGCTTGTTCAGCTCATCCAGCAGGTTGGCGCGCATGATCCGGGTCAGACGCGCGGTCCCGGCAATGCCCAGGATCAGCGCCGGCAGCCAGAGATGCGCCAGCAGATCGCCGAGTTTCGCCAGGCTCCACGGTGCATCGGCGTATTCGGGCGAGAACAACCCAGTGACGCTGATGCCGAAATACGCGAACGCGATCCACATCAGGATCAGGGCCAGCATGAAGTTCGGCGTTGCCACTCCGATGTAGTTGATAACCGTGAGCAGGTGGTCCAGAACGGATCGACGGTGAGTGGCGGAATAGATCCCGGCCGGGACCGCGATGAGCCACGTGAGCACAAAGGACATGACCGCCAACGCCACGGTCAGGCCCAATTGTTCTTCGATCAGCTCTGCATTCGGCCGGTGGTATTCCAGCGAAACGCCGAAATTACCGGCCAGCAGGTTTCGCAGCCAATAGAGGTACTGCACGACGAATGGCTGATCCAGCCCATAGGTATGACGCAGCGCCTCGATCTGTTCGGCGCTGACCGACGTTCCCGAAGCCGACAGGGTCGCCACATAGGCCGTCAGAAAATCCCCAGGCGGCGCCTGGATGATCACGAAGATGACGAACGAGTAGACCAGCAGCAGGAACGGCAGCAACAGCAACCGCTGAACTATGTAGCGGGTCACTTCGACGAGAAGAAGAACTGCTCGGTGCGCGCGTTGCCAGGACTGCGCAGCGGCCAATCATTGCCGAGGGTCGTCGGAACGTTGTGCATCTTGGTGTTGATGACGACGACGCCCTGGACCATCGGCGTCAGCCCGATGGTGCCGATCTCATAGACATTGTCCGCCCAGATGCGGAACAGCTCCTGCGCCGCCTGCACCTGCCCATCGTGCCCCACGGTTCGGGCCGTGTCGATCAGCTGCATGATGCGCTTGATCGGCTCGGTCGGTTCGACGCCCTCCTTGCCTTTCGTATCCAGCCAGCGCGAATACAGCGGGCCGACCGTCAACTGGGACAGCGCGCCGTTGCGCGGATCGAACTTCGATCCTCCGGTGAACGGGAACGCCGTGGTGTCCTCGTTCCAGATCTCGGCCATCAGCTGGTTCGCGGGGCGCATGTTGAAATGCAGCGCCCGCTCGCGGATTTGCACGATGGTCTTGACCCCGACCGCCTCCCAGTCCTTGGCAACGAGCTGCGCCACGTCGGGCCAGGCGCCGAATGCGGGCACGACACTGATCTCGATGGTTGCTGGCTTGCCATTGGCCATCAGCCGAATGCCTTGCGGATCGCGCTTCGTCAGTCCAAGAGCGTCCAGCATCTTGTTCGCCCGGTCACGGTCGAACTCGGTGTACTTCGTGGCCCATTCCTTGCCAGGAAAGTAAGGATGCCAAGGCGCCGCCACGGCCTGTCGCGCCTCGCCCAGACCCAGGAACACCGACTCCTTGATCTCATCGCGATTGATCGCGTACGACAATGCGATACGAAAATCCTTCGTCGCCATCAGCTTGCCGATCTCCGGATCGGCCGCGTAGGTGGCGTTGAGCGCGATCACCGCATCCGACCCGCCAAAGGTCGGCCAGGTGATCACCCGGTATTTGCCGGTGCGTTCCTGCTCTTTGAGCACTGGGTAGTTGGTCATCTGGATGTGGCGCTCTTGCATGTCGAAGTCGCCGGCGATGGCGGCCAGGTTCAGTGCCTGCTGGTCGGCGAAGTAGGTGAACCGCACCTCATCGATATACGGCAGCTGGTTCCCGTCCTTGTCGACGCCGATGTAGTACGGATTGCGCCGGATGGTGAACACCGGATCGCTGACCCGGCTCACCGGCATCCACGCCGCCATTGTCGGACGTTCCGGGTTCTGCGCCGGTGTGGCGCGCGACAGGAACAGTTCGGTCCAGGACTTGAAGCTCCCAGCCTGTACCAGGCGGTCGAGTTCCTCCTTCGAGACGTAGGCCGGGTGAAACTTCTTCAGATAATGCTCCGGCTGAAACATCGCATACTGCAGGTCGGGGCCATCCTGGTTGGCGACCTCCGAAAGGAACAACGTGGCGGGACGGTCGTAGGTGAACTGCACCGTGGTGTCGTCCACCTTCTCCACCTTCGCCGCGGTGCCGTCGGCGTTGCGCATCCAGGTCGGCAGTGACGGCATCAGGTCCTTGTTCAGTAGGATGTTCTTGTACCAGAAGACGATGTCATCGGCGGTGAACGGCACGCCGTCGGACCACTTCGCGCCCTTGCGCAACAGGATCGTCCAGGTCTTGTAGTCGGCGGATGCCTTCGCACCGACGGCGATCTTGGGCTCGATGTCCGCGCCATCGGGAGAGAACCGGAACAGGCTGTCGTAGGCGACGCGCACATAGTTGTTGGCATCGGCCGGACCCAGGAACGCGCGTCGCCAGACGCCGCCGTACTCTCCGACCTTCTCGACCACGGGGACCACCAGCGGCTGTTCCGGCAGACGCTGCTCCACTGGCGGCAACTTGCCTCCCTTCACCTGCTCGGCGAGCGCCGGGGCCTCATGATACTTGCCACTCTGCGCGGCGGCCGGCGTGTGCTGTACGATCGTCAGCATCAGGCCGATGGCCGCCAGTTCCGTTGCGAAACCGTAGATTCCCGGTCTTGCGGTTATGCGGTTCAAAGGATTTCCTCCCGCGACCATCGCGCTTCTTGCTGAGGCTGCGCCTTGGCGAAGTGTTTGGCCAGGGGACTGACGGTGTCAATCAGTGCGGCGAACACGAAGGGACGTGCCGGCAAAACTGCGGACCTCCGCCGGCCGGCGGACTCAACTCCGCGCCGGCCGACGGTGCCAGCGGTGAGCGTCAGGTTTGACCTCCCCACGGGTGGTCTGCTGGAACATCACGTCGATCGATGGCTCACGCATTGGAGGACGTCCAGAATGAAACGCCGCAGCTTCCTTGGGGGAGCGGCTATTGCCGCGTTTGGCCGCACATCGCTTGCCCAGCCCGCCATTGGCGCCAAGGCGAAGATGCTGATCCATGTGCCGCAGGCCAATCTTACCAGTCTTGATCCGGTTTGGACCACCGCGCTGGTCACCCGCAACTATGCCGCGATGGTGTTCGAAACGCTTTATGGCCGCAACGAGCAGCTCGATCCGCGGCCGCAGATGGTCGAGGGCCATCAGGTAGAGAACAACGGGCTGCGCTGGACGATGCGCCTGCGAGACGGGCTGGCGTTCCATGACGGCGAGAAGGTGCTGGCGCGCGACTGCGTGGCCTCGCTGCAACGCTGGATGAAGCGCGACGCGATCGGCCAGACGATTGCGGCCCGGCTGGACGCGTTGGAAGCGCATGACGACCGGACCATCGTTTTCCGGCTGCACAAGCCATTTGCATCGCTGCCCTATGCGCTGGCGAAGACACAGCCGACACCGGCGATCATGCCGGAGCGCCTGGCACAGACCGATCCGTTCAAGCAGGTTCCCGAGGTCATTGGCAGTGGCCCGTTCCGCTGGGTCGCCAATGAATACGTTGCCGGCAACCTGGCAGTGTTCCAGAAGAATGAGCGTTACAATCCGCGGCCAGAGCCGGCCAGCTTTGCCGCCGGCGGCTATCGGGTGCTGGTCGACCGCGTCGAGTGGCGCATCATTCCCGATGCCGCCACTGCGGCCAACGCGCTGACAGCCGGTGAGGTCGACTGGTTGGACTCGCCGGTGCCGGACCTGCTGCCGATGCTGCGCAAGGCGTCGGGCGTGACCGTCGCGCCCATCGACATCTACGGCACATTCGGCGGACTGCGGCCGAACTGTCTGCAAGGTCCAACCGCCAGTGAAGGCGCGCGCCGTGCCATCCTTGCTGCGATCGATCAGGTCGAGGTGATGACAGCGGTGATGGGGGAGGAGAAGAGCCTTTACCGCGCGCCCGTCGGCTACTTCCTGCCCGGCACGCCATCGGCGAACGATGCCGGCATGGACGCGGTGCGCAAGCGGCCGGATGCCGACGCGATCAAGGCAATGCTGAAGCAGGCCGGCTACGGCGGCGAGCGCGTCGTGCTGATGCATCCCACAGATCAGACCTTCTATGATGCCATGAGCAGTGTGGTCGCCGCATCGCTCCGGCGCGTCGGGATCAACCTGGACGAGCAGTCGCTCGATTGGGGAACGGTGGTGCAACGCCGCACCAGCAAGGAGCCGCTGGACAAAGGCGGCTGGTCGCTCTTCCCGTACGGTGCACCGGCGGCTGAATACCGCGATCCGGTCTTCGCGACGAACCTCCGCGGCAACGGCAAGGATGCCTGGTTCGGTTGGCCGAGTGACGAGAAGATGGAGGCGTTGCGCAACTCCTGGATGGACGCCACCGAAGATGCCGACCGTAAGAAGCTGGACGCAGCGATTCAGATGCGTGCGTTTGAGACGGTGCCGTTCGTGCCGCTTGGCCAGTACCTGCCTCCCTCAGCGTATCGCAGCAACCTGACCGGGGTCCTGAAAGGCGCGGTGCCCGTGTTCTGGAACGTCAGCAAGTCCTGAGTGATCTGTTGCTGGGATCACAGAAGATGATCCGGCCATCCGGCTTTGCAACATGGTCGAGCGCGCCGTGGACGAACCCGCGCCAAAGAATCCGCCAGGCGTGGGTGCCGATACAGATCGTTGCTGGCGTGTCGGACGCCGCATCAAACGCGCAATCTACATGGCCTTGCGGCCGCTTGTCACAGTGGACGCCGAGTATGTGCCAGGCAAGGATATTCCAGCGAACCTTGCGCATCAGCCAGAGAGCAAGCCTGAATGGACTGCAGTTGCAAGGGGCAGCTTACTGGTCGCCAAGACCAAACGGCAGCGAACACAACGACGCATGAGGGAGCAGATGGCGACGAGGCAACAAGAGGGCGCAGTTCCTGATTTCTTGCGCATGGATCAAGTGGTGAACTCGGATCCGGCCAACACGGAAAAGACTGGGCATTGGCACGGCTGGCCCACCAAAGACATAAGACCCGTCACCCTGACGGACGATGAGGGCCGGACGATGCGCATCAGGACACCCGTCATGGACCTCGAGGGGCTCATAACGCCCACCGACCTGCACTATACGGTCCAACATTTCGCTGTGCCTCCGGTAGTGCATGCTGACGACTGGAAGCTGGAGATTTCCGGGGAGGTCAAGACACCGCTGACCCTCAACTTCGAGCAGGTCCGGCGCTTCCCGGGTCGCAGCGTCCGTACCGTCATGGAATGCTCCGGCAGCGACGCCACATACTTCGAATATCTCAGAGGTGAGGGCCCGAAACCCTCTCGTACTCAGGAGGGGATGATACTCAGCGCCAGCGAGTGGACCGGTGTGCCTCTGGCGGCCGTGCTGTACGAGGCCGGCCTGACTGCCAAATCGCTCTACGTACGGGCCGAAGGCAACGACTTCGGCGTGCCTGCCACCGCCGCGGAGGGAACCAAGCCGTTCTATTACGACAAGGGCCTGCCGATAGAAAAGGCGCTCCACCCCGACACCATTCTTGCCTGGGCGCAAAACGGCCAATTGCTGGAACACCTCCACGGCGCGCCGGTGCGTCTGCTGGTGCCCGGCTGGTCCGGCAATTGGTCGGTGAAGTGGCTCAACAAGCTGGAGCTCATCGAGCAGGAGCCAAACTGCTGGTACCACTACGAATTCTACTACTACGGCACCTCAGCCACTGATCCTGACAAAGAGCTGATCACCACCATCGGGGTAAAATCTATAATCACCCAACCCAATGACGACACGGAGACGATGTCCCTCGGCATCCATATGATCCGCGGCTACGCTTGGAGCGGCGCAGGCGCCATTGCCCAAGTCGAGGTGAGCGTGGACGGCGGGGAAACTTGGCACGCTGCACACATTGAACCGCCGCGTGAGCGGTTTATGTGGGCGCGTTGGTCATATTGCTGGGATGTGCGTCACAAGGGCAGATACACGCTGATGTCGCGGGCCACTGACGAGGTGGGCCGCGTGCAGTCGCGAGAGCCACGCTACAATAATATGCGGAAGAATTTCAGCGCCATTGTGGGCTACACGGTCACGGTGGCGTAGTTCACTCGCAGCGTCTGTCGCGCCCCGCCGAAGCACGCAGCAGTCGTCGCTGAGCGAGACGACAGCGCTTGCCTCAACCATCAACGTAAGGACGTAGCGCCGGGCAAGGGTGCACTATGGACGCTCCTGCGATGATCCTGCCTGCCGATAGATCGGCCCAAGTTAGGGACAGAAGGCGAAGCGAGTGGCCGAGGCTAGCGCCGGAGCGCACCTCCATGACGGCGCAGGCGGATCCTAGATTGTCTTGCCCGGATACGACGATACGGCCGGCGGGCTGGCATGATCCTTGGTGAGTGAAAAGCTCATCCGACCGGGCAACCGTCCCGCTTGCCGCGCCGGCCGCCGTGCTGTCGCGAAACGCAGGTTGTACCGGGCACGAGTTGTGCGACCCCTCGACCGCCTGTGCAACGGTCATTGGCGAGTACGAGCGACACGATTCCTGGCTTGCAGCAAAATGCGGCACGGCGTATCGACGCACTGTTCCGGGAGGCGCTGTTCCTGGGAGGCGACATGGCGAGTGGGCAGAAAATCCAGGTTCTCGACCCGGAGGGGTAGACCTAAGTCATTGATAAACCAGCTAATGCCGGGTTAGCACAGTGGTAGTGCAGCGGTTTTGTAAACCGAAGGTCGGGGGTTCAAATCCCTCACCCGGCATTCGGTTAGCGCACTGATATTGTAGTGCGGTTCCCAGCCAATTGCCACACTGACGGGCAATACGACCGCACAGAATACAGGACGTTGACAGGACATAGAGACCAAAGACCCCCCTAACGCTCCGATCGCCCATTCATGCCGCCGCCTGACGTGGAAGTCGCGCGAATAGCCACCACGATACCGGGTCGAGTTATTCGCGAAGAAGTCCTCGTCGTTCGCGTCCACCAGACTCTGCTCGACAAGCCGGAAAAGAGTTTGGAAATTCTCAGCCTCTGGCGTGCGCGAGCGCCGATATTGGGACGACTATATGCACACCTATGAGGAGGTCGTCCGAGCAACTGCGACGAAAGAGGCCACTTGGTACGTCGTCCCCGCCGACCACAAGTGGTTCACCCGACTCGCGGTCGCCGCGGCGATTTTGGAAGCGGTCGAGAATTTGGATCTGACCTATCCCACGGGAGCCGAGGAAGGAGCTCGCCGCGGCACGCGCAGAACTCGTGGCCGAGAGATGAGCCGACTGGCGCCAGCAGAGAAGGGTTGACGCCGATGTCCACGACGATTGCGGCGCTCGGCGGCGTCGGTTTGTTCCTGCTCGGCATGACCGTCATGACCGATGGGCTTAAGGCTATGGCGGGCTCGGCGCTGCGCACGGTTCTCAGCAAAGCCGCAGCGAACCCTCTCTCCGGCGCCTTCTGGGGTGGCGTTGTCACGCTACTCGTCCAATCTTCGAGCGCGACGACAATGACGACGATTGGCCTCGTCAGCGCGGGACTATTGACCTTCCCGCAGGGGCTCGGTCTCGTCTTCGGCGCGAATGTCGGAACGACGGGCACGGGATGGCTCATCGCGCTCGTCGGCCTGAGGATATCGCTGTCATCTTACGCCCTACCGATGATTTTCGTCGGCGCGCTGACGAAGCTGCTGGCGACCGGTCGGATCGCAGCTGTCGGGGCGGCATTGGCCGGCTTCGCGCTTGTGCTTTACGGACTGACGACACTCCAGCAAGGCATGGGCGGTCTTGCGGAACGTCTCCATCCGTCAGACCTACCCGCCGTGCTCGGCGCGCCGGAGGTGGGTTGGCTTGCGGGTTCGTCAGGCCTTCTAAAGCTGGTCTTCGTGGGATTTGCTATGACGGCGGTCATGCAGTCGTCGACAGCGGCGATCTCGGTGACGCTCGCCGCCTTTGGTGCTGGCGCAATCGGACTCGATCAGGGTTGTGCGCTGATCATCGGACAAAATATCGGAACTGCGACGAGTTCGGCATTGGCGGCGATCGGGGCAAGCGTGACTGCGAAGCGGCTGGCCCTTGCCTATGTGCTGTTCAAGGTGGTCGCGGCGCTGATCATGCTGATCGCGTTTCCCTTCACCATGCGGTCGATGCAGCGCTGGCAGAGCGCGGTCGATGGACTGACATTGCTCGCGGCTTATCACACCGCTTACAATGTGGTTGGCGTCGCCGTATTGCTGCCTGCCGTTGGCTGGTTCACGCGTCTCATCGAGCGGATGCTTCCATCGCGGGAACCGCCGCTCAAAAGCGGCCTCGATCCGGCTGCGCTCGGCAATTCGGTCGTGGCAGTGGAGGCCGTTCGTCGAATGGTCGCGAGGGTTCTTGCAAGGCTCTTCATCTCCATCTCTGCGTCCCTCTCGGGTGGCGGAGGCAGGGATGGCGCGGCGGCGAATACCTCGCGCGCGCTGGACGAGGCTCGCGAATTCCTGTCCGCGCTAAAGGCCGCGCCAGAGACGGAAGCGGAGCAGAATCGCCTGACCAGCACACTCCACGCGCTCGATCGCGCCTCGCGGCTTGCTCGGATGCTTCAGGAGACCGGAGCGCCGGGACCGGACACAGGCGGGCCGGATGCTCTCCGCGCCGCTGCGCTCTGCAACGCGGCTATGCACTGGGCCCGAACTGTCGCGGAATCAATTTCGACCGAATCGGCGCTGAGCGAGCGGGCGCCGCCGATCGGCTGGCAGACCGCGGCTGTGGCCGAAACGGCGCTCAGGGAGCTGGAAAACGTGGCGAAGGCGCTCGAAGTCATACAGCAAGAGCACCGCGCCAAAACGCTGGCCGCCGTCGCGCCCGGAAAGCTGAATGCATCGGAGGCTTTTGACCGTGTCGAAGCAGTCCGGCGCCTCGATGAAATGGTGCACCTGGCCTGGCGCTCGGCTGCGCATCTTCTGGGACGCGGCGCTTAGGACTGCGGGAGTAAGCGCAAAGACAAGGGCTGCGGTCTGTGACCGATAGGCCGAACCGGCTGCCGGGTTTACGGTGAATGGGGGGCCAAGTCGGGATCAACAAGTCTCGAAGATTGTACGTCGGAGCACTCAACAGGTCGTGTTTACCGAATGACTGCGCATGTCGTCTCCCTCTGTGGTCAGGAACACCATTCATGTTCCCAACCTCTTTACTCGCTGAAGCCGAAGCCCTGCTTCCCTCGTGCCGCAGGCAAGGCATCATGCTCGCCACTGCCGAAAGTTGTGCAGGCGGCCTGATTACCGCCGTGCTTCGTTACCGCGACAAACGTGCATACCGGCCGTGGGCGAGTGTTCCGCAATTCGGAGATTACGCCAGAAGTGCTGCTTGCCTCCGCCTGCCTACCGACACTCTTCCATGCCGTTGAGATCGATGGTCAGAGCTACTGGGATGGCGGCTATTCCGGCAACCCGACCATTACGCCGCTCATTCGCGAGTGCGCATCAAGGGATACGATCCTTGTGCAGATCAACCCGGTCGAACGGCCCGGCACACCGCGCATGGCACGCGACATCCTCAACCGACTGAACGAGGTGTCATTCAACGCCGTTCTGCTCAAGGAGATGCGCATGATCGCGCTGCTCCGGCAGATAGCGCCCGCGGAGGACCCCGAAGGCGAAGCTTGGGCCGGGATGCGCATTCATCGCGTCGCAAGCGACGTAATGGTCGATCTCGGGTACTCCTCCAAGCTCAACGCGGAGTGGGAATTCCTGACCATGCTGCGCGATGAGGGGCGGCGTGCAGCCGATGCTTTCCTCTCGACGCATTCCGCCGATCTTGGAGTGCGCTCCACCTATGAGCTCGATGACCTCTTGAGGGGTGTTTGAGCGTGTGGGGCTTATAGGAATTCTGCTCAGTCTTGGCCTGCTGCTCGGGGCATTCGTTCCGGGGTCGGAGGGTGCTGGATCCAGCCGCCGCGCTGCGGGCGGCGGCGTTGCCGGGCGAGCCGTTGCTTGCACACTGGACTAGATTTACGCATTCATGACCTGCCTGGTGGTGGCCATCTTCGTCCTCGTGTCGATGGTACAAGCGCTGTCGCGCGCCGCGGCCGTGCCCGCGACGATCGTGCTCGGCACGAGACCGAGCAGGGAGTTGCAAAATATGCCGCACCCGCGAAAACGAGCGGGCCGCCCACGAACGCTGTTGAGAGGGCGGCATCGTAAGGGGCGCCAACGCTTGCCAGTCGAGTATGATAGTGCGTCGCAGATGTTTGCTTTCTGCGCCACATGATGATTTCCGCACGTTATTGGACAGTGAGCGGCGTTGCCGGGCTTGCACGGCCAATCGATGAGGAAAGAACGACCGGATACTCGAGGGATCAGGCCGGTCGCCGCGCCACTTGCGGAGGTCCCCACATACGGGCCTGCTGCCTCCCTTGCTTCCCGTCATTGGCGCCGTTCCGCCGGCAACGAAAGGAAATGCTTTGGCTGCGTCTGTCCGGACACAAATAAAGACTCTCGTCATCGCTACGAGCCTTGTGCAACTTGCTAACGGCTTTTTTGGCACCTTCATTTCTTTGCGCGTGGCCATCGAAAGTTTCGACGCACCTGGTCTGGTGCTCAGCGCCTATTTCGCTGGCTTCACCCTGGGCGCGTTCGGCTGCGGCAGGATCATTGAGCAGGTCGGCCACATTCGTGCTTATGCCGCCTTCGCCGGCTTGGTCGCTGCCGCGACCGCTGTTATGCCGCTCCTGGTGGGATCGTTCGCCTGGGTGCTGTTGCGCGCCATCGTTGGGTTCGGCTGTGCCGGGATTTTCGTCACCACAGAGAGCTGGCTGGCCGCCAAGGCCATGCCATCTGAGCGCGGGCGGGTCTTCTCGGTTTATATGGTTGGCACGTTCTTGGCCCTGGCACTGGGTCAGCTTCTGATCGCCCGAGCGGACATCGGGGCAGCGTCAGCCTTCAACGCAATCGTTGCGGTGTTCGCTGTGTCACTGGTCATGGTCACTACGGCCAGAGCCGAGCCGCCCAGAGTGAGCGCTGACACTGGGCTTTCCTATAATGTGCTCGCGCGCGCCGCGCCGATTGCTGTAATTGGCTGCGCCTTGAGTGGGCTCGTGGGAGGCTGCTTCTACGCGCTTGTTCCAGCCTGGATGCAGGATCAGGATACGCCACGAACAACCATCGCCTTATTCATGCTCGTGGCGGTGCTGGGCGGATTTGCGTTCCAAATACCGGTTGGACGCCTCTCTGACAAGTTCGACCGTCGCGCGGTGCTGGCATTGCTCGGTCTCGGTTTTTCCGGCACGGCAATCGTGATGGTGCTGCTGCCGCGTTCTCTGCCGGCGCTTCTGCCAGAAGCAGTCTTACTCGGTGGGTTCATGTCAACGCTCTACCCCGTCTGCGTCGCCCACGCGCACGATCGCATGCCAGCCGATAGAGTCGTGGCCGTGAGCGGACGTCTCATTTTGGCGAGCGGACTTGGGTCGATACTCGGCCCGTTAATCGGGGCGAGTCTGATGGCGCACTTCGAAATCGACGGCGTATTCTACTTCATGGCCGCCTCGGTGCTCTTGCTGGTGCTCGCGGCAGGTCTTGGAAGTTTGGCAAGCCATTCCCCCAAGCATCAGGAAGTGCCCTTCAAGATCCTGGCTCCTCAGGCTGGGCCGCTCGCCCATGATCAGCTCGACGTCTCGCCTGGACGCTCGCAGCTTGATGGATGAGTTGGTTTTGGTCTTGGTTAGCATTTGCGGCAGGCTATCCGAGCCACGATACGCATCTGGGCAAGGATTTGGCGCAGAGTGTGATCGCCATGGTGGCTTGCCAAAGGTTGCGGTGCCTGCGGTGCAGAGCTAGCGTAATGAACCGAAGAGTTTCAGGAGGTCCCAATGCCCCGCCTGAGTCTGCTCTTGTCACCAATTTTTCTGCTTGCCTGCTACTCGGCTTACGCGCAGGGATATGCCCAGCCTTCCCCCGGCGCCCAGCCACCGGCGGTTGCCTACCAAGGCGGTCGAGCTACCGCTGGTAACTGGGTCACACGACCCTTAGATCCCGAGAACTGCGGCACGCCGGATGAACCTAGGCCCTGCCCGCCGATGCCGCGCCATCCGCTGCCCTACTTCCCCGAGAATCGGCACCGATAGGCGGCCCCTGCAGTGGCACGGCGACATGATGCCCCGCATGGCACTGCGCCTTGACCCGCTGATGCCGGCCCGGCGGACGCCGGCTTATCAAGGAGCCTGAAGCCTTCGTGAAGCGCGCGAGCTACCCCGCAGGGATCGTGTTGCGCGAGGGAACTTTGGGCGTAACGAGCCACCCGCGGTGGTGATTCAGCGGCAGAACGTAAAGCCGCAGCGGCGGCTGCACAACGCCAACACGTGGGACCTTGAGCCGGCTCTCTGCGGCCTACGCTCGTGTGTTGCCGAACGTGGCGGCTGAAAAGAACGCGCTCGGGTTGGTCCAGACCTATGCGGGCCGCGTCGGCTACGCTGGGGGTCCAACACAAGGTTGACGCATGCCCGAACACGGCATCAAAGACACGCGATCAAACACCAATGACTGGCCGTCAAAACGATCCAAAAACCGAGCCTAGTAGCAGCACAGCAACGAGTGCAATGATGCAACTGACTATCCCGGTCATCACCATATGCGGATAGCTCTCACCATGGGGGAGACCGCTGATTTGTAGTAACAGCAATACGGTGCCGTTATGGGGGAGTGCATCCAGAGTACCGGCGCTCATCGTTGTTATGCGATGCATTAGTTCGAACTGATGTGATACTCGGTGGCAAGACGCGTGAATTGGTCGCCGAATGCATTGCGTACTATTGCCATCCCTCCAGAGGCGGTACCCGTCAGCCCCGCCAGCACATTCATAGCGGCCGCCAATGAGATGAGCGGTCCTCCCTGAATCGAGAATACCGCATCACGAACAGCTGCAAATGCCGGCAAGGAAGCAACCACCGCGCCGATGCCGACAAGGCTGGCGATCATCAGCCAGACCCCGGACACGGCGCCGATCGTGGTGCCGCCCCACTGGTACTTTGCGAGAAAAGAGAAATCGAGTCGCGGGAATACGACCAGCGACATCAGGAAATTTGTGACGATAACGACGACGAGTGGCAGCACAGCCAGGGCGAAGGGAGGCCCGCTCTCTGCCGGCTTGCCATGCGGCAACTCGGCCGGATCGAAATTGCCCGCCGGCGCCGCCCGCTCGCGAACCATGTCGCTAACGACCGGAGCGGTTGCCGCCTCCCCGGCGTAACCTTCCCCAGCTTTGCGCGCGACTGCCTCCGCACGGCTGAGCCACCACATGCCGAAGACGACGATGATGGCCGACGCAATGAGACTTAGTCCTGGGGCCGCGAAGGTGGTGGTTCTGAAATACGGCATTGGAATGGCGTTGTTGATTGAGGGGGTTCCAGGCATCACTGACATGGTGAATGTGAATGCACCGAGGCCGACCGTTGCTGGTATCAACCGCCGCTATGGGTGGAAGGCTTCGAGTAAGCTGAACCAGCTTGCTGACGAACGCCACCAAACCTTCCCTGTCATCTCCAGCAGCACCATTGCGCCGTCGCTACGCCCCGCCACCTGCTACTGTTCTTGCCCAGATTGATCCCAAGCACGGCCGGACGCAGCCGGGCGGGCCCAAGACACGCTGATCGCCTGTGAACAGGACCGGCCCGACGCGCCGCGGTGGTGCAGAAAGCTCAGCGCGGCGACGATGGCTGCGATCCTGGCCACCTTCGCCTTCCCGTGCATCGATCTGTCTCGCCCTTCAAGGCCGGTCTGTCCGACTGCTCGTGGAAACTTGGTTTGTGGGCCTGATCCCCCTAATCGTCCTGTCGATGGACCATGCCTAGCCGCCGGCCAATGTGCTCGCCACCGTGGCACGCTTCGCCGGACCAAACCACGAAGGTCTCGCCGGTATCGACTGTCTGCCGATTCTGGGATTTGATAAGGCAGCCAGCGCAGCCACGATGACGGCTGCAATAGGACGTGACACATTCGAGTTGCCCGGCACATATTGGCCGCGTAATTGGCTCGATTCCGCACTTCCAATTGGTTCTCGAACGGAACTAAACTGACCTTTCAGCGATGTGGCCTACGTCGAAAAATGACCAACTTCAGATTGGGACGCCGGCCATGGCTATGATGCGCCCGATGGCGCCGGATGCGTTTGACCGGTGAACGGCTTTGCCGACAAGTCGACTGACCGCCTAGGTCTCTTGCTACATGCTCTCGCGACGCATCCAGTCCTTCGCGATGATGCCACAGCATACGCGATGAAGAAGGCGACTGCATTGGTTTCCTGTCGAGATTTGAATGCCACGCTCCGTATGCTGGAATATGCGCACCGTCTGTCCCCTACAGATGGCACGATCAGCCTCGCGATGGCCGTGGTTCGTCTGGTGCTTGGCGACCCGCGCGCTGTGGAATCGCTCGAGAGGCTGACGCGGCATTCGACTTGGCGCGATTTGTGGATGGCACTCATTCTGGTCCGCTTGCGCTCTGGCAACACGGAACGAGCCGCTGGCGACCTGCAGACTATGTTGAGCCGGATTGCTGCGCCCTGCAGCCTCGCCGATATCAAGCTCGCCACCACGGTAAGCCGGCGGGCAGACGTCGATGGCTGGTGCGGACTGGACAATACTGGCCGCGTCACGATCGCCATCAGACAGAGAGCCCTGCGTGACCTCGAGCTTCTGTTGGATGGAACCAACGTGCCATGTTCGGAACTGCCGCGGTCCGGAAGTGTTCGCCAGTTTCGCTTGCCGAAGCACTGGCCAAAGGCAACACGCCTCGAGGTTCTCCTGCGCGGCCGCCGACTGATCGGGAGCCCGATCGACATCACGCGCATAGCCCAGGTGGAAGGTTTTGTGGAGACCGCCTCCACCTCTGGTGCGCTGCAAGGATGGTGTCGGTTTCCCGCCGAGCGCGAGGTCGTTCCGACCATAACCGTCACGTCTATTGGTGACCCCCGCAGGCGGCTGTCGGTCCGCGCCGGGCCGACGGAAACCCGTGCCGTCGGCGGTGACCAGTTCGCGCTTCTCCACAGATTCGCGATTCAGGCCGGCAAGATCGCGGCGCTGGGCGACCTTTTGCGGATTTCCGGCCCGCATGGGCGAACGCTCTATGGCAGTCCGATACGGCCACGGAGTTTTGAGCAGACAGCACGAACCGCCATGCTGACGGTTGCGCAGCGCTTCCCCCTGTACCGCGAAGCGGCCAAACGTCCTGCGCCAGTATTGCCCGTGGAGTTCTCGGTGCCGGTGGCCGCGGCTGCTCCTCCACGCCTGAAAGCAAGTGCGAAGCGAAGGCCGACGCGGTCAGCACGCATCGACATAGTAATCCCAGCCTATCGCGGGAAAGACGCGACACTGGCCTGCCTGGCCAGCGTCTTTGCACACCGTGCCCCCGGCGAACGCGTCATCGTCGTCGCGGACGGTTCTCCCGACCGCGACCTTGTCGCGGCACTGTCGGCACTCGCGGGCCAGGGTGAAATCGTGCTGCACGTTGAGGCGGTCAATCGCGGATTTCCAATTGCAGCGAATATCGGCCTCAGGTTGGCGGCAGGGCACGATGCCATGCTGCTGAATTCCGATACCATCGTCACGCCGGGCTGGCTTTCCGGACTTCGTGCAGCCATCCACAGCGCGCCCGACATCGGCACGGCGACTCCGCTTTCGAACGACGCGACGATCCTCAGCTACCCGCGGCGCGATGGGCCCAATCCCTGCCCGGACGCCGCATCCGCCGCCGAGCTGGCCAGCCAGGCCGCCGCAGCGAACCAGGGCAGTATCGTCGAGGTGCCGACGGGCCACGCGTTCTGCCTCTACATCCGTGCCGAATGTCTGCAGGAGACGGGAGTTCTGCGCGAGGACCTGTTTGCCCAGGGCTATGGCGAGGAGAATGATTTCTGCATGCGTGCCCGCCACCTGGGGTGGCGCCATGTGGCCGTGCCAGGCGTCTTCGTCGCGCATCAGGGCGGCGGGTCCTTCAACGCTGCGCGCGACGACCTCATGCGCAGGAACCTGGCGATATTGAACCAGTTGCATGCCGGCTACAGCGACATGATCGCACGATGGCACCGACAGGACCCCTTGGCCGAGAGCCGCCGGCGGATCGACCTCGCGCGGCTGCAATCCAGTGCCCTCGGCCGCGATGCCGTCCTTATGGTGACCCATGATCGCGACGGCGGGGTTCGCCGGCACATCGCTGAACGCCTCGACGTGATTGCTGACAGCGGCAGGCGTGCGCTTCTCCTGTTCCCCGAACACCCGGTCACCGCCGGAGGCGAAGCCGCGGCCTACGTCGCGCGTGTCGAAGTCGGGTTCGGGGATGAATATCCGAACCTCGTGTTCCGCATGCCGGATGAGCGGGACTGCCTGTTGTCATATCTGCAGGCGTGCCGGGTGCGCGAGATCGAGGTGCACAGCCTGATCGGGCACGGCGACAGCGTCATCGACCTGCTGTTCGGTCTGGCCGCGCCGCTGCATCTGATCATCCACGACTACAGCTGGTTCTGCCCACGCATCACACTGGTGAGCGGCGACCATCGCTATTGCGGCGAGCCCGGGATCGCCGCCTGCCGCGACTGCATCGCCGATCACGGCGCGGCCTTCGAACCGGCGTCGCCTGACGCGTTGGTGGCGCGCACGCATCGGCTGATCGAGCGGGCGCGTTCCGTCATTGCGCCATCCAGCGACGCGGCACAGCGAATCGAGCGGCATTTTGGCCGCGAGGTCGTGGTGGCGCACTGGGAGGAGCAGCGCCGGTTCACGCTGCGGCCGGTCAGTGAGGAGGCGGGACGGTCGCGCCCCATGCGGGTCTGCGTGGTCGGCGCGATCAGTTACGAAAAGGGCTACAACAACCTGCTGCAATGCGCGCGGTTGGCAGCGACGGAGAAGCTGCCTGTGGAGTTCATGGTCGTCGGCCACACCTGCGACGACCGGCGGCTGCTGGAGACCGGCGTGGTGCGGATCACCGGGCGATATGATCAGACGGAGGCGGTCGCGCTGATCGAGGCGCAGCAGGCCGACATCGCGTGGTTGCCGTCGATCTGGCCCGAGACATGGTGCTATGTTCTGACCGAGATCTGGCAGGCAGGGCTTCGTGTGGTGGTCTATGACATTGGGTCGCAGGCGGAGCGTGTGAGGGCGATGGGCGGAGGGGTGGTCGTGCCGTTGGACGCGACGGCTGCCGACCTTCTTGCCCACTTTTCTGGATCGAATAGTGATCGTTGGAAGTCACCTGTTCTACGACACTGAACGTGCAGTTCCTAGCATTGCCGGGGCTGGAGTAATAGCGTTGATCCGGGAGGGCAGCTTCGGATCGCAAACTTCGCATGGTGTCTGAGCAAGCCATTTCATGCGTCCGCATCCTGGCCACAATCTGAGCGGTCGAAAACAGGAGTGAGACTGATGAGCGCAAGAAGAGTTGCTGTCGTAACAGATACCACCAGCAGCAGGTTTTACTTCGGCCTATGGCAACGTTATTATGGCGCGCAGTTCGGGCCGGAGAATCTCTTTGTGGTGACCTCGGACAGCGGCTTGAGCGAGTTTCGTCCACTTCCTCTTGGCGGGGTATGGCACGTCACACATGCCTACGATGATGCGGCTCGCGCACGGACGATGAGCGCCGCGGTGTCATTCTTGTTGACGTCATACGACTACGTGATCCGGGTAGATGTGGACGAGTTCCTCGTACCTGATCCTAGAAAGTACCCAAGCCTCAGAGACTATGTTGAGAAGTTGACGCGTCCATACGTAACCGCGCGCGGCCTGAATGTCTATCAGGCTCCCGATGAACGCCCTATTGACCTTGAAAAACCGATACTGGTCACGCAGAGACGCTTCGTTCGAGCGGAGACTGCTTTAAATAAGACGTGTGTCACAGCAATCGCCCTGGACTGGGGGCTCGGGATGCACTTCGCATCCGTCTACCCGTGTCTGGGAGAATTATTTCTCTTTCACTTAAAGCGAGCCGATATTGATATGCTTGTTTCCTGGGGCGAGTGGATGCTACCGCAGGTCAAGGGGAACAGCGATCTTGAAAAGTATTATGGACAGACCCGCAACAGTTATATGGATACCAACAAGGCGACCCTGAACCAACCTCTTGTCCGGGGATGGGATGTCCTGTTCAACGATGGGCTCGATAAGCAGTTTCTCGACGGCATAACCTATGATGCTGCCAATAAGCGCTATCGAGGGCCCTTTCACAGCACCTCAACCTGCATACTGGTGCCAGATCAATTCACTGGAACACTCTAGGCGTTCAAGAAGTCGTACCAATGGGCTCCAACCGGAATCAAGCCACGTTCCAACCCTCACCCCGACATCGAAGGCAAGGGTTGTCCCGATTGTGGGGTCCTGAACTACTGGTTCTATGCCTGCTAGCGAATTCTGTTGCAGGTGCCTCCGCTGCATCTGTTGATGATAGTCGGGTGCCGTGGGATATCGTGGCTGCTGATGCCTCCCAATTCGTACTGCATGAGTCTCCAGACTCCGTATTTCCCTTTCAGATGGAGAGAGCCGGGGTCCCGTCAGCACCAATACGCACTGTCTATGCGCACTATTTTCCAATCTGGCGGCTTTCGCTCGACAATAAGCCACTCCATGAAGATTTTTGGGCCTTAAACGAACAAAGTTTCGACAACACATTCAGTCGTGATGCGCAAAAGTATAAACATAACGGAGGTTTCTTCCGAGACCGTCCGATTACACCGCCCCCTTACGAATCTGCGTTCTGGCAGCAGCGCAACCTGGCCATTGACATTTTGCGAGCTCGCCGGATCGGGATAGATGGATTTATTGTTGGGCTTGGGGATGCCCGAGGCACGCCCCTGGCGCGTGTGCCACTGATGTTGTGCGACGTGGCCTCTCACATTGCGCCGGGCTTTCGCGTGGTCGCGCAGCCTGATCTCGCGAGCCTTGGCTCCAAGGCCTCGCCAGCGGAGGTGGTGGGCTTGTTATCGGACATTTCAAATTGTCCTGCTGCCGAGCGCACACCTGATGGACAGCTAGTCGTTGCCCCATTCGCCCCACAATTGAAGCCGATCCCGTATTGGAACGAAATCCTCGACGAAGCAGCCAAAAAGGGGCTGAAGATCGCACTTGTCCCCGACGTGCTTGCGCCCCAACGCTTTCTGAAGGAATTTGCACCATTGAGCCACGGGCTGACTTACTGGGATATAACGGACCCCGATAGCGTACTTGGAGAGCCAGGCACCTCTGTACGACGATTGCTTAAGGGACTGACGTCCAACTGGCTTCTACCAGTAAAGGCACAAGACGTCCGTCCGAAGGATTCCATCTATTGGGAGACAAGGAATTCAGCAATGCTACGCGCAACTTGGTCAGTCGCAATAGCGGAGGGTGCTCCAAGCGTACATATTATAACGTGGAACGACTTATCGGAGAATAGCGAAATAGAGCCAACTGCTCGAACGCAGTTCCTGTTCTACGACCTAACCGCATTTTTTTCCATGTGGTTTCATTCGGGACATGTACCTCAGATCAACCAAGACGCGATCTATTTTTCACACCGCAGTCAGATAATAGACAGATCAGCCAATTACCCGAGCCAAAAGACGATGGAGCTTCTGGGCAGAACACCGCTACACAATGAGGTGGAGATGCTCGCCATGCTGACAGGAGGAGCCACCTTACGGATCTCGATGGGCAACAGGAGCTACGATAAGGTCGGAAAACCTGGGCTTAATGTATTTTCAGTCCCAGCGACGCACGGAACACCTGTATTCCAGATTTTACGAAACCGGGTCGTGATAGAAACAGTCCAAAGTAACTGGGAGATTACCCAAAGACCCCCTCGCGAAGATCCGGTGTATGTCGGCGGCTCGAACATGAGGAGAATGCGCTGAAGGTTCAGTAATAAGGGCAACGTTCTCTAGGTTCGCGGTACCATTGGAAGAAAGCGCTCTATTGTCTGGCACACAACCACGTCTGGTGCAATGCGGTCAATGTAGTCATAGCTCACGAATGGCGACCAAACAAAGTGGAACTCACGAAACCATCTTGCCGCCCACCACGACAAATTAGCTGGCGAGGCCGCACGTTCAAAGAAGGAGTTTGCGAATGCGACAACCCGTAGGGCAACCGGAGCAGAGGGATTCGTCCAAACCGACCGGATGCCAACGTGCCCTCCGTCCGGGGGCGATTCGTACTCTACCCGTTTCAGGCATACTTCAAAGTCCTGAAAATCATTCGACCGGGGGTGAAAGACGTATTCGCAAAGTGGCAAGTCCGGAAACTTACTACCCAAATCTGGGACCTGAACTTGGCACACGTCGAAGATGACGCTGCGCTCCGTTGGAGCGCCGACTATCGCTAACAGTTTACGGAAGATTGACCACGCGCCGAACGGTGACAGGTGTGAATCCATGTGACGAAACATGGAGGTTCTCTCGGGATCCGCTCGCATATGATTGAGCGATCTGAGATAGATCCCGCCTAGAGTTCCGGCCCTGAGTTCTTGATCCAGAACGGATAGCAGCGGAGTTTCTGGCGGAATGGGGCGTGGGAAGAATTCCCCAACAATAGAGGACTTCTCGGGTATTATCATTTGAACAAATCTGATATTACGTCTTCTTAGCTCCATGTGGCGATCTTCAACCTTCTTAATCCAACCCTCCACGATCCTACGTAATGCTGAGCCTTGGCGATCTTCTGCATATTGAGCAGCTAGGTCGTTCGAGCCCTGCCAAATAAATAGATACCCGTTCTCGCCTACTATGACAGAGTTATCCGCGGAAATGTGTCCCGGGGTCACGCCTATAAAAGAAAGGCCTGAGGGGATGCCTGTATCTTGCTGGGATGAAGATATCCTCAAGTTAGCGCAGCTGCCCTTACTCCCGGCGCCATCCATACTGGGCATTGCGAAGGCCAGCTTAGTAAGCTCCTCCGGGTTCAGCTCGAAAATAAGCATCCGTGCCACCAAGAAGCACGCCTTGCTTATGACGTGCGGGTGCAAGGGGATCTCAACCAAATTCCCTTCCGCTGTAACAGCGAATACCGTGATCTCTCGAAATGCGAGAGCTCTTTCGACGACAACATCCGTCAAGTAGAGGCGAAAACCGTGACTACCCTTCGTGTCGTTCCGATAAAAGCTTGTTTCACCGCTAGCAACTAATACTGAATTGTGAAATGCCTGTAGCTTCACTGGTGTCCGGAGACCATCAGACGCCCAGCCGCCGATCACATTTGGCGTCTCAAAATAATCGACGAAACCTCTGATGTCCATGCGCAACCTATAGCTATAAGAACCTTACCGGGCGCATCCGCTTTATAAACTGCAAATCCATTTGGGCTAGCTCTTGGGTAGTCACTGAGCCGAAACCATCACCAGCGCCCGAATAAGGGCATCTAATTCGGAAGGACTTTCGGGTAACTGCACAGGAAACGATGAAAAGTCGGGATTGAACAGGGATTTTCGTTGCGGGAAGTGGCGCTGTCGTACGCGCTCATTAGACTCCACAAACCTCTTGTAGAACTCTTCCGCCTCCATGCGAGTCGGGCGGCGACCACTTCCTTGGGACAATCCCTGTAACTTGGCGATCAGGCGAGCGCGGATTCCTGGGGAAATGTGTTCAGAATGTGTTTTAGCATAGCGATTGACGGCGTTCAGCACCGACTGGAATTCAGACGACATGCTCTTATTTTCTTCCACTCGCGCAGTAGAGCTTTTATGGTCGCAACCGATTGCATATAGAAAGTCGTCTATGATACTCTCACCTATAAGCTCCTCGCGCACAAATATCCTGGGCCTCACCTTATTCGACGCAAATACTCGTCCCCACCGCAACGTTAAATCGTCATAGTCGAAGTACCTCTGTTCTACCCACCGAATTTTAGTACCTCCGAGGTCAGGCAGCACATCGATGTCCGCATAACCAGCCTTGAGAGCTTGATCATACAGGCTCGTCGCCAACTCGTGCTGCGGTCTCAGGTAAACTATCACTTCGAAATCGTCAGCATACCTCGACAAGAATTCGTACAATGTCTGAACCTCATCGTCTGAAATCAGACGGCTGTGGCAGTGCTCATTACTGAGCAGTAGCGTCATCGGAATGCGCGTCTCGATTTGACGTACTTCTTGATCAAACTCGTCTCGCACTCTTACTCTGTGGGCGATCACGTCCGCCTGTGTTTCGAGGCGCGCTGCGCGGCGCAAATCATCACTAAGCTTCGTGGTTTCCAACGACGTGGTCGTAAGCCGCTCGTGATTGGCGAGCACTTGGTACGGGGACAACGACTTTGGTATGAAATAGCCTCGCTCTGCAAGTAGTGCCCTGTTCTCTCCCAAGAACCTTTGCAGAGTGGTGGTGCCAGTCTTCTCAGTACCGATGTGTAGTACGCACTTGCTGAAGAATCTTGGCACTATCGCTCCCTCTCGACTATGCCTGACGCAAACTCGAACTCAGCAACCGGCTTTAGGTCATCCACAGATACGTTTGTTGGGAGCCCGCGGCTCGGATGCCGTGTCACCAAACTGATGCGCTCCTCTACTTCTGCAAATAAACCGTCAAAGGAAAGGCTCATCAGCGAGTTTGTGACACAAAGAACTCCACGACCTATGAAGTGAGTTTTGTCCAGCCCGTACCACAATCAATAAAGTGGGAAAGGACCTGCCCATGTTCTTTCTAAGCTCACCTTGAGATTGATTCATTCTCAGCGATTGGCACGGATGGTAACGGCTTGTAGTTCACAGCCGCCGCGCGCCTCTGCCTTCTTGATCTCCTTTGCCTTCTTGTCCTCTACCCGTCGATCGGTAATCGGGTAGGTTGCGATAAACCCCTCCACCATCGCCTCCCTCCCCACCGGCGCCTCGATCCCATCCACCAGCCGCTCCCACAGCCCCTCCTCCGTGCATGCCCGCCGCATCGTCCGTGCCAGCGCGCGCGCATCGCCCACCTGGAACAGCAGCCCGTCCACCTCGTGCCGCACCCGCTCGCCAGGCGCACCGACGTTCGACGCGATCACCGGCCGGCGGAACATCCACGCCTCGGAGATCACCAGCGCGAAAGTCTCCCACCACACCGACGGCACGATGCACCAGTCCACCCGCGCCATCCGCGCCGCCAGCTGCTCGGTATGATACGAGCCGTTGAACACCACGTTCTGCTCGGCGATCGGCCGCTCGCGCTCGCGCTCGCGGAACGCCTCGATCTCGCCCCGCCGCCGCTCCGACGCATAGCGCAGATTGTCGCCGTTCAGCTCCACCACGAAGTCGCAGAAACCCTCGGCCCGCAGGTGCTCCACCGCCTGCAGAACCAGCCAGACGCCCTTGTTGTCCACCATCTGGCCGAAGAAGCCGAAGCGGTTGCGCGGCCGGTCGTCGCTGTCGATCGCCGCCACCGCGCCATGGTGCCGCTGCCCGTTCGTCACGTGCACGATGCGCGACGGATCGATCCCCCAGTCGGTGTAATGCCGGATCATGTAGCGGCTGGGCGTGGTCAGCACATCGACCTGCTCCAGGTGCTTCTTCATCCACATCTCGCGCATGAAGAATTTTTCCGGCGGGCTGTCGGGAAAGCACTGGTTGCAGCGCACGGCAGAGGCGCGAGTGCACAGCGACCCGTCGGTCTTGCGCAGCATCTGGCCGTCCGCCGCGCAGATGGTCATGAACTCGTGCAGCGTCAGCACGATGCGCGCCTTGGGCAGCGTGCGCCGGGTCAGCGTGATCAGGTCGATCCCCAGCAGCAGGAAATGGTGGAAATGCACCACGTCCGGGTCCAGCAGCTGCAGGAACTCCACATACGTCTCCAGCAGCAGGACGTTCGATGTCTTGTGCCACCAGTAGTCGTACTCGCGGCTCAGGAACAGGAATTCGCCCTCGCGGCCATCGAACCCGGTAATTCTCGCACCACTCTTGTACAGCGCGGCGTGCGATTCATCGATGGCGGCGAGCAGGGTCACATCGACGTCGCCCCGCTCCTTCAGACCCTGGAACAGTTCGTAGCAAACCTGTTGCGCGCCGCCGCGGACAATCTCCGGATGGAACAGGCTGACCAGCAGCACCTTCATACCGCACCATTTGCCGGCATGCGCCTGCGACGCGGCATGGATGCAGAAGACAGGCTGCGGGTTGCCGGCGGTGGCATCGTCGGTGCGGCGAGGTCGCTGACGAGCTGGGGAGGCTGCATCAGGCGGTGGGTCGGATTGGGCCCAAGCAGACCGTCGGCGATAACCTCGCCCCATGTCCGGTTGAACAGCCAGCGATTGACCAGGGAGCCCCCCTCATGCACTGGCAGGCGATGGGATCCCTGCCCCTCCAGATGCCATAGGCGGATATCGTGGATCCACGGAGGGATGCCCCTCTGGATGCTCTTCAGGCACAGATCGGCATCCTCGTAGTGTCCGAAGACATAGTTCTCGGTGAAGCCGCCCAGGTTCTCGAACCAGGCGCGGTCCATCGACATGAATGCACCGGTAACCGCCGGAACCGGCCGCGGCGTCGTGAACCTGTCGGCCCAGACGGGCGCACCCTTGCCATAATGCTCCACGCGCAGCAGCTGAAGCCGCAGCACCCGGTTGCCATCGAGCGACACACCCCGATCCACATCGAAATACATCCCGCCGTGCATCAGGGAGCCGTCATCATAGTACAACGGCACGCCGAAGATTCGCGTCTGGCTCGCCGGCAAGTATGCGACAGCCTGGCTATGCTTCAGTGCCCAGTTCGGATCGCGAGGGAATACATCAGGATTGACAATGAGGATGCGATCGCTCTGTGCATGGCACACAGCCGCGTTGTTCGCAGCCCCAAACCCGGCGTTCCCCGGCAACAGCACGACGGTCTGCGGGATACCATAGACGAGGTGCGCCGCTGCGGCCTCCTTCAGCAGGCGCTCCGCCAGTTCTGGGCTGTTCGAGACAAACACCAGTTCGTAGTCCTCGAACCTGGGGCAGCCTGCGAACATGGCATCCTGCAGAAAAAGATACTCCGGCTTGCCATACAGACAGACGACAATGGAGCCCTGCGGCGGTCTCGCCGGCCGGCCAAAGCGCTCGATACAAGCCCCACCGACGATATTACGTGTGATATGCAGGTTGTGATCTATGATCTGTCCGCCGATGGAGAGGTCGAGGGCGCGCAGCACCTCGATCTGGCGGTTGCCGAAGAATTCCGCTTCGGCGAGATAGCAAAGTACCGTGTGTCGCAGCTCGGTGTCGGCCACGCGGCGCAGCGCAAGAGGCGTCGCTGATTGACCGATTCCTTTCAGCCCAACCGCCAATTCGCAGCCGGCCGATACGTCGAGCGTACCCGCCACGAACGCAAAGACGAGAAACCCGAATCCAAACGTGCGCGAGGAACCGGTCACCGCCTCGACGTCGCGTCGTCGCAAACGGACGATTGCCGAGGCATGAAAAGTGTATTGCCATCCTGCCGCAGAAACCCGGAAATAATCCAGCGGCAACTCCGAGTCGTCGAGCCACCCGACTATCATCAGGCCGCCGGCATCGGACAACAGGGCTGCCTCGACAGTAAGTTGCAGCTGGATCGCCTCCTTGCGCCGAACCGGCAGTTCCGGCAACTCTCGGATCGACCTGTCATCTGGCTCGCTGCCCTGTTCGAATAGGGGTCGCTTCTCCCGCCATCCGACAGTTTGGTAATGGAAGTGCCCAGACCGATAGAGGCCGTTTTTCACCGCGGCCGCGACGTCCGGATTCGCAGCCAGGTACGCATCTTCGTCGAACTCTTCGACAGCCGGAACAACAGAGGAGGATTGTTGATCCTCGGCAGACAGCTTTGCAGTGTGAGATTTGAGCATTGGGCCGCGGTTTCCGGCCCATTTCGGCTTACCAGGACGGCTCTTGCGCGCGGCCTTCAGAGCCAATCGATCCTCCGTCCACTCATGCAGCGCAAATGCCCTCTCAATACGGTGCGTTGTCGATGTGTATAGTCCCGCTTGGCGCCTTCGATGACTGCAGAGTTCGCGTGGCGCCCTGCATCTTGCCATTCAGTTTGGCGGCATTTGCCGAACCCAGGCGGAAATTTGCATAAGGCAAGCGACCCTCGCGGAAGCCCTGAAGGTCAAAGTGCGCCTGGCCGGAAGCGAAATGTTGCCTCGCGATGGCATCGCTGACATCTGGATATTGCGCGAGATACCACGGCTCATCAACCACGATATGATAGGGCATACGGTGCTCGTAAAAACCAAAACGGCAATAATGGGATTGTGGATCCGTTACGACGCCCTTGTGGATTGCTTCCTGAACGTCTGGATACGCGCGGAGGTACCAGGCTTCGTCCACCTTAATTCTTTGCAATATTGGCAGCATGCAATTAATGAAGAAATACAGGTCGACACGTAGATAATTGGTCTGTGCATCCGGAACCAGAATCTTTCGGTTTATCAGTTCGGCATAGGTGCCAATCTCCATATAATTTCCTTCTGTCATCAGCGATCTGGCCCCCGAACCTTGCTCGACTGTGCAAGGATAGAGTTGCAGCGACACCGGAGGCATCCACCGTTGCTCGAACCTCCCACAAGGTATTCAATCTGGAGCCACAGAGTTATCACCCCGTTATCCGCTTTGCAATCTTGGATTGCTCGCCACCAGCATTCACTCGCGCTCGTTCCCGCTGCACGCGCGCCCATGTGTTTGCGCCGCCGATGCGGCGATCATCGCCCTACCGGACTGCGTCAGTGACGCGGGCCTGCAGCATGGTATTTGGGGCCGTCGCATCGCGAGCGTGGACGCAGGCGACCCGGCCGTCGCGTGGGGCCTGTGTGACGATGCTGTGTCGAGGCAGGCCACGGGCCAGGATGTGTGGCCTGACCTGCCCGCGTGGAGCGCCGTGGCTCGCATTGGTGAACTGGATATTAGAAAATCGTCAATATTTCATTCCACATCGGTATTGGTTTGTATTTGCGTCCGGCCAAGATTAAGAGGCAGGCCAGCAATGATGAGAGCTTGGTGGACGCGAATGGAGCCAGCAGGAAGGGGCGGCCAGATCGCGAGACCGGACTGGCCCAGGGCCCGACACCGTAGCACGCGCCATCACCGACGTCCTTATTGTGAGTGCAAACACGGCAACATGAACGCGGGGGCGTAATGGCTGTACATGTTAGAGGCGCAACTATCGACTCAGTTGGCGCTGATTCCGGCAGTTCAGAGTCTGATTTCATTACCGCCGATCGCACACTGACCCTGGCAGGGACCATAACCAGAACCAGTGGGAATGGTGCGGCCGCTACTCTCGACATCTTCCTTGTCGGAGGCGCATTTGGGGCGGGGAAAGGGACGTTGGTCGGAAGCATTTCTGTCTCTGGGAGTGGCAGCTGGACGTTCAACCTTGCCACTTCGACCAATGTCGATGCTCAGAGCTTGGCAGACGGCACTTATACAATCCGCCTGGCTGGCAACAGCTCCGGGAGGAGCCTGGCCACCCGAACACTCGAAATAGACGGCACGGCACCAGCACCACCGGTGATCAACTCGGTGACAGACAACGTCGCCCCGGGAACCGGGATCGTGCCCAGCGGCGCAAGCACCAATGATACCACGCCGACCTTGAACATCACGGCCGTGCCAAATGATACTGTCACAATCTTCGACGGACAGACCCAACTTGGCACTGTCACCGCGGACGGTAGCGGAGTGGCGACGTTCACTACTCCGACGCTGCCGTCAACCGGAGCGGTTGATCTCACCGCGAGGGATACAGATGCGGCCGGCAACGTCAGCACCGCGTCAGGCGCCTATACGATCGTCGAGGATCCCAGCGCGGTCTGCTATGTCGCCGGCACCCGCATCCTGACCGCGACCGGTGAGCAGCGGATAGAAAGCTTGATGCAGGGCGACCTTGTCCTTGTGCTCACCGATGATAAGCTAATCCCTCGGCCGGTCACTTGGCTCGGCCGACGCCGGATCGACCTTGCCGCGTATCCGCGTCCCGAAACGGTAGCCCCAATCCGCATACGGCGCGCTGCAATCGCTGATAGCATGCCGCACAGGGATCTGCTGGTATCGCCGGATCATGCGATCTTCATTGACGGCAAGCTGATCTGTGCCCGCCAGTTGATCAACGGCACGACGATCTGTCAGGAGACCGGCCTGGTCTCTGTGGAGTATTTCCATGTCGAGCTCGACACCCATGCGATCGTGCTCGCCGAGGGATTGACGTCGGAGAGCTATCTCAACACACCGGGGACCCGTCGCTTCTTCACCAACGCCGATGGACCGGTCGCGCTGCATCCGGAACTGACGAAGACGGACTATCCGTCGCGGGAAGCTGGATCGTGCAAGCCGTTCGTCTGGGACGAGGAGAATGTGCGGCCGGTGTGGCAGCGCCTGGCGGAGCGTGCTGAGGCCCTCGGTCAACCGGTACCGAAACTCGATGCGACCACCGAACCGGCGCTGCACATTGTGGCCAAGGGCGTGAAGTTGCAGCCGCTGTCTGTCGAGAACGGGCTATACGTTTTTTTGCTGCCGGACGGCACGACTGAAGTCAGCTTGGTTTCGCGCGCCGGCAAGCTGACGGACACTCGGCCGTGGCTGGAGGATCGCCGCTGCTTCGGGGTGTACGTCGATCGGATGTCGCTGCGCGGAACAGGAGGAATACGACAGATTCCGCTCGACCATCCGAATATGTTGCGGGGCTGGTGGCCTGTCGAGCGATACGGAGCCGTGTTGCGCCGATGGACGGACGGCAATGCAGTCGTGCCTCTGCCGGCGCTGAATGGTCCAGCGGTGTTGGAAATCCGGGCCAGCCGAGGAGACATGACCTACGTCACGAGTGCCGAGCGGCAGCGCGTTGTTGCCTGACGTGGCGCCGGCCATGGCTGGAACCCCGCACCGCCGACCTCACTCGTCCATCGTCCAACCAGTGCGGTGGTTCCGAAGTCCGCCGCTTTGCGGATCAGCCGCCGTAGCGGACCTCCGAACCAGAAACCACACTAGAATCAATGGTTTGCTACTGTCCTTATCAATTCGGAAGTCCGTATCTGGCGGATCCACACTGTGACAGCCTTCCGAATCGGGACACCAGCAGCAGGCGGCGTGGGCGCGGATTTTGAACTGCATCGCGCGGCTGATCTGCATCGGCGACGGTCTGGGTGATTTCGGAGATCCGGATCTCATGCCATCACCGGGCGAAACGCTCATATGTGTGCAACAACGAGCCGCACGATGGGTCGAATTCGATGTGCACTGGTATCGGAAGACATATGCGATCGGCCCGACTGTCGAAGATCTGCTCGCAAACTATCTGACGGAAGGTCAGCGGCTGGGCCGCTCGCCGAACGTGTTCTTCGATGAGGCGTTCTACCTGCGACGCCACCCAAACGTTGCTAAGGCCGTACGGGAAGGCTCGTACCGATCGGGATTCGACCATTACTGCCGGGACGGCCTGCAGATGTACGCGCCCCATTGGCTGTTCAGCCCGGAATTCTACCGGCTTCAGTTGCCGGGGGAACCGCCAGCCGGTGCTTACATCAATGGTTACGATCATTTCCTCCGCACCGGGTGCGGCAATGGGCTCATGGGCCATCCGCTGTTCGATCCGGCGTTCTACAGCACCGCTGCCGCGTGGCGAGAGAACGCAGTCACTGTGACACGGGCCGGCGCGTACGCTTACTTTCTGTACCAGATCCACGAGCGACAATTGGACGTGGACACGTCGCTCTATTTCGATAGTGGATGGTATCGCGCAAACCATCCGGCCGCGGCGCGAGCCATTGCCGCCGGCGAGTTCCTGTGTGCGCTTCAGCACTATCTCTGCAACGACAGCCCTACCGCATTCAACCCATTGGCTGATTTCTCAGAAGCCGACTACCTCAGCCGCTACCCCGATGTCGCTGAGGCGGTGGCGAACGGCACATTCCTCAACGGCTATATGCACTTTCTGCAATCGGGAGTCTTCGAGCTGCGCAGTCCATCACGCCATATCGATTTGCGCTCCTATTGGACCCACAACGATACTGTCCGCCGCGCGGTGCGCTCCAGGACGGTGCGAGACGCCTTCGCACACGTGCTCACTCAAGGCCGTGCCGCGCCCCCGATGCACGCCGACAGCCCGCCCATCCAGAACACGGCGCGCGCGCTTTTCGCGGCGCGGGCCCGGCATTTACTGCCGCTCTACGGACGGCAGAAGTTAGATTTCACCATCTCCGGGCCACCGATCTGCAGCGCCGTCGTAGTCCTGCTGAATGGGCTTCACCTTGCGCTGCAGGCGATCTCGTCACTGCGCCAGAACCATCCGGGCGACATCGAGTTGATATTGGTCGACCCTGGCTCCGTGGATGATGTCCGGCAGGTGGAACGCTATGTCATCGGCGCCCGTCTGCTGCAATTCACGGACGATATCGGTCTCGTGCGAGCCTGTAACGTCGCGCTCGGGTCCGCGACTGCCGACCGGCTGCTGTATCTCTCCAGCGATGCGCGGCTTGCCACGGGCGCTGTTGCCGCAGCACTGGCGCGCCTTGACCGCGATCCAAGCATCGGTGCCGTCGGCGGCAAGATCATCGGCAGTGACGAGATTGTGCAGGAGGCCGGTGGCATCGTTTGGCGCGACGGCTCCATTGCCGGTTATATGAATGGCGCCGCGCCGCTTGCTCCGGAAGCGGGATTCGTGCGCGACGTGGATTTCTGCTCCATCGCCTGCCTCGTGGTCCGCACTGCACTGGTGCGTTGCCTCGGCGGCTTGGACGTCTCTATCGCGCCCGATCGCCTGGCATCAGCCGATCTTGGCTTGCGAATCCGTCAATCAGGGTATCGCGTGGTCTACGATCCTTCAGTGATGCTGCACCGGTACGCCGCCGCCGAGCCGGTCGATTTCGAAGACTTGCGGGACAAACAGGGCGGCCAGCGGACTGTCCTTTTCGACAAGCATCGGGCCGCGTTACGCTCACACTACGCCGCATCCGCGGCAGCTTTGCCGTTCGCCCGTGCGGCCGACAGAGGTCACCGGCGCGTCCTGTTCATCGAGGACACAGTGCCGCTCCGAGTGCCTGGCTCGAGCTACCTGCGAGCCAACGATATTATTGGGGTTATGTGCGCACTCGACTATCAGGTGACGGTATTCCCGATGGAGGCGACAGAAGACGACCCTGCTGCGATCGCCGCCGATTTCCCGGATACCGCGGAAATCCTGCATGATCACTCCCACAAGGACTTCCGAGCCTTCTTAGCGAGCCGTCCGGGCTACTACGATGCAATCTGGGTATCGCGCACCGCCAACCTGGACCATATTCGTTCGGTGCTCGACGATGCCGCGCTGATACCGGCCCGCACGCGGATCATCCTAGACGCCGAAGCGGTCGCGGTGACGCAGGAGATGGTGCGCGCCCGGGCGTCGGGTCAGCAAGTCATGGAGTCGCTGTCGGACGCACTGAGGTGCAAATTCCGCAACGCGCTTCGTTGCCACGAGGTGCTGGCCGTCAGCGAGCAGGAGTCGCGTCTACTCTCCAGCATTGGCCTTCCGAACGTTCATGTGCTCAGCACCATGCGTGACGTGGCGCCGACGCTGCAGCCATGGCGAAAGCGGTCGGGCCTACTATTCGTCGGCGATGTACGTGGTGGAGGGACGCCGGACCTTGACGCGCTCTGCTGGTTCGTCGACGAGGTCTTGCCGCTGATTGAGGCAGAGCTGGGCCACGAGACTCAGCTGACGGTGGTAAGTGACCTGTCGCCTTGGATGACGCTGGAGCGGATCGCCGAGAATTCACGCATAGTGCTGCTGGGGCCTGTATCCAAGCTCACGCCGCTCTACGACAGTCACCGCGTGATGGTGGCGCCGGCACGCTTCTCGGCTGGCAACTCATACAAGGTTTATGAGGCAGCCTCTTTCGGAGTGCCGGTGGTAGCAACGTCGCTGCTATCCGACCGGATGGGGTGGATGGATGATAGCGAATTACTGGCGGCCGACACAGACGACGCGCTCGGCTTCGCCGCCAGGGTAGTTGCGCTGTATCGTTCAGAGGTTCTGTGGAAACGCCTGCGCCAGGCGGCGATGGCACGGCTGCGGCGTGACAACAGAAGAGATGCATATGCCCAAAAGATCCGGGCGGTGCTGCCAGCGCACGACTCGGGGGACCGTGGCGGCATGCCGCTGACGCCACATGGACTGCGGCCTGACCGTCAGTCGTCCAACACGCAGCCTAGGGAGCGCTCATCAACCTCCCCAGACGATTTTTCGGCCCCCAGCCGGGCGGCGAGACAGCGACCGCTTTGCCTCTAGTAGCTTAAGCCGCTCGTTAAGCAGCGGTGCTGCATCGCGCCCGCCACTCATTACAGGCCCGTGTCACCATCGGCGACCTGACCTTGGTCGACAGCTCGTGCTGGCAGCGGGCAAAATCATGGGAGCGGTGGGACTGATCCACATCTCGGCACTTTCCTGCCGGGCTGCGCATCGATCGTTGGCTGTTCTCCGGGTTCGACGTCCTGCCAGTCGCGTGCCAGTCTCGTGCCAATGACGGATGCCTCACACCAGGCGTCGGCCCCGACCGGGTCGTCCTATGAAGAAATTGCTCCCGACCGCCACTGGCGGATCACCCTGTGGGCCATGGTCGGCATCCAGTTCATCATGACCATGGCCTTCAGCTTCCTCAGTCCCATCATGCCGCTGTTTCTTCCCAAGCTTGGCGTGACAACTGAGGCAGGTATCGACCTATGGTCCGGCATCCTGAACGGCTCAACCTCCTTCGTCGCGGCCTTTGCCTCGCCGCTCTGGGGGCGGCTGGCGGATAATTATGGCCGCAAGCCGATGCTGATCCGCTCCAGCTGCGCCATCGCGCTGTTCACTGCGCTGATGGGCCTGTCACTCAACGTATGGCAGTTCTTCGGTGCGCGGGCGCTGATGGGCGTATTCGCCGGCTTTTCTTCCACCGCGATGGCGCTGGTCGCCAGCCAAGTGCCCGAGCAGCGCCTGGGCTACGCCCTCGGTTGGCTCAGCACCGGGCAGTTGGTGGGCTCGCTCATTGGACCGGTGATTGGCGGCATCCTCGCTGATCTTACCGGCAGCTACCGGATCCCGTTCTATTGCACCTCCGCCATAACCTTCGCCGCGGTGTTCCTGGTGTGGCGTGGCGTCCACGAGCGCTTCGTGCGCCCCGATGGCGGCCGTCGGAGGCGAGGTGGCCTGCGCGGCCTGGTTCTGCTGATCGGCACCACCGGCGTGCTGCCACTGTTCTTCGTACTGCTGATGGCGCAATTCAGCACCCGTGCGGTGCAGCCGGTGGTAACGCTGTTCGTGCAGGAACTGACCGGTCCCCGGCCGGACCTCGCCACGCTTGGCGGCGTCGCCTTTTCCGTCACCGGTCTCGCAGGCATGATCGCAGTACCGCTGCTCGGCAAGCACAGCGACGAGATCGGCTACCGTCGCGTATTGCTGATCTGCCTGCTGGGCGCAACGCTGACCAGCCTGCCGCAAGGCTTCGCACAGGGCTACTGGGTCTTCGCGCTGGAGCGCTTCGGTGTCGGCCTGTTCATCGGCGGCATTCTGCCGACTGCCAATGCGCTGATCGGCCGCATGGTGCCGCGGTCTGACCGCGGAACGGTCTATGGCATGACCGCCTCGGCGACGTTTCTCGGCAATTCGCTGGGGCCGCTGACCGGCGGTGCGATCGCTGCTTCGTTCGGCCTGCGGTGGGTCTTCCTGATCACCGCCGCGCTGCTGTTGGCCAACCTGATTTGGGTCTATCTGACCGTCCCCGAATACGTGGACGCTGGTCGCGAATAGGAGACAGACATGGCAACCCGGGATGGCGCCGTCGCACGGGCGCTGGCGTTCTTCGACAGCAACGGCTTTCGCGATCGGCTGGCGGACCTGGTTGCGATTCCCAGCACCTCGCAGGGTTCGGGTCACGAGGCCGACGTGCAGCGCTATCTGGAAGCAGCGATGTGTCCCTGGCTGCGGCGTCTCGGCTTCGATGTCGCCATCCACCCAAACCCCGCACCCGGCTTCGGCCCGATCCTGACCGCCGAACGCCACGAGGATGCGGCGCGGCCGACCGTGCTGACCTACGGCCACGGCGACACCGTTCGAGGCCTGGCGGACCAGTGGCGCGCCGGTCTCGATCCCTGGCGACTGAAAGAAGAGGCCGGTCGCTGGTATGGCCGCGGCAGTGCCGACAACAAGGGCCAGCACGCACTGAACCTCTCGGCACTGGAAGCAGTCCTTGCCGAGCGCGAGGGAAAACTTGGCTTCAACCTGAAGCTGGTGTTGGAGACCTGCGAGGAACGTGGCTCGATCGGACTCCGCGAGTTCGTCGCCCGGCACAAGGACGAACTGGCGGCCGACGTGCTGATCGGCAGTGATGGTCCCCGCGTGATGCCGGAGGTGCCGACCATCGCCACAGGCACCCGTGGCACATTCCACTTCGATCTTGTGGTGGATCTGCGGCCGGGAGGCGTTCACTCCGGACATTGGGGTGGATTGACCACCGACCCCGCCGTGGTGCTCACCCACGCACTCGGCACCATCATCGACCGCAATGGCCGTATCCAGGTGCGCGACTGGCTGCCGCGCAATGGCTTGCCTGCGAACGTCCGCTCGGTGCTGGCGGGCTGCGAGGTCGGGGGCGGTGGCGAGGCCGCCTCGATCGATCCTGATTGGGGAGAACCCGGTCTGTCGGCGGCTGAGAAGATCTATGGCTGGAACAGCTTCATCGTGCTGGCGATGGTATCGGGACGGCCGGAAAATCCGGTGAATGCCGTTGCACCAAACGCCCGGGCGCATTGCCAGATCCGCTACACGGTGGACACCGACCCGGCAACGTTCGAGCCGGCGCTGCGCCGCCACCTGGACGCTTCCGGCTTTAACACCGTACGGATCGAGAACGCTGGTATTCGCATGCCGGCCAGCCGCACCGATCCATCCGACCCCTGGGTGCGCTGGACCGTAAGCTCCATGGAACAAACGCTCGGCCGGCGGGTGCAGGTGATCCCGAACTCGTCGGGCGGACTGCCAGGCGATGTATTCGTCGATCATCTGGGTACGGCGCTGATCTGGGTGCCGCACAGCTACAATGGCTGCAAGCAGCACGGCCCGGACGAGCACCTGCTGATCGCGCCGGCACGCGAGGGAATAGCCGCCTTCGCCGGCATCTGGTGGGACCTGGGTGAGAGCGCTACGCCCTAGCGCCGACTTTCAGTGAAAGTCGGCACGTCGCTCTTTGGTTTTGAGTATCCGATTCACGCGGCGGATCGTGTGTCGCACGCGACTCACGCTCCTCTGCGATCGGATACTAGCGTCTCGCCCGCTGTCGCGCCACGAACGCACCCATCAGCCGCCGCGCCTCGTCACTGCCATGCGCCGACGCCACTGCGGCAATGCCGTGTTGCACGGCATCGGCGATCGACATGTTTTCCCAGGCACGGACCAACTCCTTCTGCGCACGGATCGCCGCCGGTCCGGCGGACAGAATGGCGCCGACCCATTCCTCGGCCGCGGCGTCCAGTTGGTCGGCTGGCACCACAAGCTCGACCAGACGACACTCGGCCGCTTCGCGCGCATCGATGTGGCGGCCGGTGAACACCAACTCACGCGTCTTGCCCCAGCCGATCAGCTGCGGCAGCAGACACGCCTCCATACCGGAGGGGATGCCGAACAGCACCTCCGGCATGCCGAAGCGCGCACTGTCGACGGCGACGCGCATGTCGCAGGACGCCGCGATCTCCAGGCCGGCTCCAAGGCACCAGCCATTGACCCGAGCGATGACTGGTACCGGCGCGCGGCGAATCGCTTCGCAAACGCGATGCGTCAGGGTGGGCCCCTCCGTCGCGCGACCGCGCTCGAATGTCGCCATCTCGGCGATATTGGCACCCGATATGAACGATCGTTCGCCGGCTCCGGTCAGTACGATGGCGCGCAGCTGCGCATCGCCGGAAACCGCCTCGATCGCCTCGGCCAATTCGCGCTTTCCCGCGTTGCCCAGCGCGTTGCGCTGCTCCGGATTGTTCACCGTCACACGCGCAACGCGACCTGCCTCACCACGGTCCTCGATCGCCACCAGAACCAGACTCATGCCCGGCGGCGGCGCAGCACGGCCTCGCGTATCAGCGGCATGCGGTCGTTGCCGAAATACATGTCATCACCGCCGACGAACATGGTGGGGGAGCCAAACCCACCACGGTCGATCAACTCTTGGGTGATGGCACGCAGCTTGTCCTTGATCTCCTGGCGCTCGATGCCCGCCAGGAATTGTTCAGCATCGATGCCGACCTTGCCGCAGATCTCGCGCAACACCGGGACCTGCGAGATATCCTTGTCGTCGCCCCAATAGGCCTCGAACGTCGCCAGGGCGAACGGCACCAGCTTGCCTTCCGGCTCCAGCAGAATGCACCCGCGCATGGCGCGGACGCTGTTCACCGGGAACACGGTGGGGCGATAGTGCATACGTATGCCGAGATGGCGTGCCCAGTCCTGCTGGTCTTTCTTGTTGTAGGCGACTTTCGCCGGGACTGGCTTCTCGCGCGAGTTGTGAACACTCGGATTGACCGCGTTGAACACGCCACCGACCAGGATCGGCCGCCATGCGACGTCGATCCCGAGCTCCTTCTGCATCAGCAGCAGATTATGGAAGGCGAAATAGGTCCACGGACTCGAGCAATCGAAGAAGCATTCAATATCTGCCATGATGCGGCTCCTATGCTGGCACCGGGCGAGCGCGTTGGTTGTAGAGCAGCTTGGCTCGCCGGTCGCGCTCCTCCTGCGACAGCTTGGACGGGTCCTCGGACAGATCAGCCCCCACCGCCATGCCGCGCTGCACGCCGGGCCGCGCGCCCAGTTCCTCGAACCAGCGCTTGAAATATTTGAACTCCGCGATGTCCTGGCCCTGCGCCTGCCAGTTCACCGTCCACGGGTAGCAGATCATGTCGGCGATCGTGTACTCGTCGCCGGCCAGATAGCGGCTCTCGTACAGCCGGTTGTTCAGCACCCCGTACAGCCTGTTAACCTCGTCTGTGAAGCGATTGACGGCATAGGACTGGTCGCCCTTGGTGTCGCCCAGCCGACGGAAGTGGCCGCATTCGCCGCTCTTCGGCCCCTGATTGGCCATCTGCCAGATCAGCCACTGCGTGACCTGATACCTCGGCCGGGTGGCCTGCGGATAGAATTTGCCCTCCTTCTCCGCGACATACAGCATGATGGCACCGGATTCGAAGACGACCAGGGGCTCACCGCCGTCCTTGGGTGAGTGATCCACCAGAACCGGCATGCGGTGATTGGGATTCATCTTGAGGAATGCGGACGTGAACTGGTCACCACGACCGATATTACATGGCACGGTCTTGTATTGGGCGCCGAGTTCCTCCAGCAGGATTGTCACTTTTTTGCCGTTGGGCGTCGGCCAGTAGTGGACGTCATACATGGTTCTGCCTTTCGGTGCTTGCTTATGGGTTGCGGTGCAAACGCATGGCGGACACACCATGCCACAGCCTGAGACGTTGGAAAGTCCCCAGAATCCCCGCCCTGCGCGCAAGAAATGCTTGTTATTTCGCACAAACCGTGATTCCGTCGGCGCCCAGTGGAAACCCGTATAGCGAGTCGCTTCACTATGGCAGCAAGAAAGGCCCCCGCGGTGGCCAAGTCCGCGGCAAAGACCCCGAAGGCGGCGTCAGCGAAAGGCGGCGCACAAGCCACCGTTACGCTCAAGCATCTCGCCGCCTCATTGTCCGAGAGCCATGAGGTCCCCAAGAAGCAGTGTGACGCCATGCTGTCCGACATGGTCGGTCTGGTCACACGGCATCTGAAGCGGGGGGACAAAATCCGAATCAACGGTCTCGGCGTTCTCCAGGTTCGCAAGCGTGCCGCACGCATGGGTCGGAACCCGGCAACCGGCGAGGCGATCAAGATCAAGGCGAGCAAGAAGGTCGCTTTCCGCGTCGCGAAGGAACTGAAGGAAACAGTATAACGGGCGACGGCGGCGGTGTGCCGGGGCGTACCCCTATGCCACAGGCGGTGTGAAGGTTAGCGGGGAGCCACTGCGGCCGTTGTAGTCTCGTCTGGCGCTGATCGTCGCCTACGTCGGCTGTGGTTTCTCGTGATTGCATCACGCCCGGAACATCAGTCCTGCTCTCCTCTGCCAGTGTCATCGCCCACCTGTCGAGTGGGTCAACTCCCGCGTCTTGATGCCTGCTCTGCATAGCGGCGATACTGTCGCCAAAGCCGCAGGGAGGATTCCATGGCAACATCTGTCACCCGTCGCGCCGCGATGCGCGCGAGCCTTGTTGCTGTGGCAGCACCCGCGGTGCTGCGCCATGCCCGGGGCGAGGCACCGATCAAGATCGGCATGCCGCTCGCGCTGACCGGACCCGCCGCAGAGATCGGCGAGCAGATGCGCCACGGCGCAGAATTCTGGGCCAAGACGGTAAACGCCAAAGGCGGCCTGCTCGGTCGGCCAATCGAACTGCATGTCGAGGACACCACCGGCGATCCCGCCACCTGCGTCCGCAAGGCCCAGCTCGTGGTGGAGCGCGATGGCTGTCATCTGCTGTTCGGCATGGTGCTGTCGTCCGAGGCCCTCGCCGTGGTGCCCAAGCTCGCCGAGTGGAACGCGATCTTCGTCTCCTCCGACAATGGCGACGGACGGCTGACCGGTTCGTCGTTCGTGCCCAACTTCTTCCGCGCCAATATCTCCGGACCCATGGAAACCCGCGTCATCTCGCTCTGGCTGCGTCGCGGCGAGATGAAGAATTTTTACGCCATCGGCATGGACTACGCCTGGGGCCACAACAGCATCGACGTGTTCAAAGACGAGGTGGCGAAGGCGAAGAAGAATTTCGTTGGCGCGGTGTTCTCGCCGATCGGCACCAAGGACTTTTCCACCTACATAACCAAGATCCGCCAGGCCGGCGCCGATGCCTGCTTCATTGTCATGCAGGGCGCCGATAACAACGCGTTCCTCTCGCAGGCGCGTGAGTACCGGTTGGCCGACAAGGTGCAGCTGGTGACGTCGATCGTCGATCTGAACAGCATTCACGCCGTTGGCGACGCCGCGCTCGGGCTGGCCGGCTCCACCCGCTATGTCTTCACCATCGACAATCTGGCGAACAAGGCCTTCGTCGAGGCATGGCGCAAGGAGTACGGCACCGAGCCCGACGTCTTCGAGGGCGAGCAATGGCAGGCATGCCAAATCCTTCAGGCCGGCATCGAGAAGGCGCAAAGCACCGACACCGATAAGCTGCGCGCTGCGCTGGAGACGGCGGCGGTAGACTCGATCAAGGGCAAGGCCGCGATCCGCGCCTGCGACCATCAGGCGGTGCAAGGCGGCTACATGGTGAAGGTGGTGAAGAAGGAGGGGTTCAAGACCCCGATCCCGGAGATCATCGCCGCTTACCCGGGCGATGAGATTACTCCCGCCTGCCGCCAGATGACATTCGAGAGCTGAGAAGAGTGGTATCGACCGAGGGGATAGGGGGAGGGGGTGATAGCGGTACCCACCGCCCCCTCCCCCTGACCCCCCGGATCAAGTCCGGGGCAGGCTCCTCCCGCAAGGGGAGGGGGAGTTCGCGCTGATGGATTTTGCCGCCTTCCTCGTCACGCAGTGCCTGAATGCGCTCTCCCAAGCGGCGTTACTGTTCTTCCTGGGTGTCGGCCTCACGCTGATTTTTGGCATCATGCGTATCGTGAACTTCGCGCACGGTGCCTTCTTTATGTTGGGCGCGTATGTTGGCTATTCCTCGGTCGCGATCGCCGGGAATTTCTGGGCTGCGCTGGTCTTGTCACCACTGCTAGTCGGCGGCTTCGGTATAGCGTTCGAACTTGGCGTACTCCGGTTGTTGTACCGGCGCGATCACAGCGCTTTTCTGATGGTGACCTTTGGCCTCACCCTGATCATGGGTGAAGCGATCCGCCTGATCTGGGGCGTCAACGCGCTCGAAGTTCGCGCCCCGCCTGCGCTGTCCGGCATCGTGTTCATCCTCGATGAACCGTTCCCGCTGTACCGCCTGTTTCTCGCCGCTGCCGGCATCGTGGTGGCGGTCGCCATCTGGCAGTTCCTGGAGCGCACCCGCCTCGGCCTGTTGATCCGTGCCACATCGCAGAACGCCGAGATGGTGCACGCGCTTGGCACCGACGTGCGCCTTGTGCGATCGGCCGTGTTCGGCATCGGCTGCGGGCTCGCCGGTATCGGCGGCGTGCTGGCTGCGCCGCTGGTCACCGCCTCGCTGGCCATGGCACCCACTGCCGTGATCGACACCTTCGTCATCGTCATCATTGGCGGCATGGGCAGCTTCCTGGGCTCAGCACTCGGAGCGCTGTTGGTCGCTTTCGTGCAGGTGTTCGGCACGTACTATTTCCCAGACCTGGCACTCGCTCTGATGTACCTGGTCATGGTGATGGTGCTGGTGATCCGGCCAGGCGGCTTGCTCGGTAAGGAAGCCTGATGAACTTTTCCCGCGGACTTGCTGCGGCCGCCTGTGTGCTCGCGCTCGCACCGGCGGCATTGCCGCCTTACGCGATGACGCTGCTCACCGAGGCGCTGATCCTTGGCCTGTTCGCCATGAGCCTCGACCTGATGGTTGGCTATACCCGCCTGCTGTCGTTCGGCCATGCCGCTGCCTACGGCTTAGGTGCCTACACCTGCGGCAATCTGCTGCTGCATACCGGCATGCCGCTGCTCTTCGCCGTCCCGCTCGCCGCCCTCTTCAGCGGCATTGTCGCGATCGGCGTCGCATGGGTGTGCACACTCGCTTCCGGTGTGTCGTTCTCCATGCTGACGCTGGCCTTCGCACAATTGTTCTATGCCGTGGCATTCAAATGGACCACGGTCACCGGCGCATCCGACGGCCTCGCGGGCATTCCACGCAGCCCTGGCCCGTTCGGCATTGCGATCTTCGCTGGCAAAGCAGGCTTCTACTACCTCGTGCTCGCCTGCCTGCTCGGGTCGCTGCTGTTCTGCCGTATGTTGGTGCATTCGCCATTCGGCGAAGTGCTGCGTGGCATTCGCGAGAACGAGGCAAAGACTCTATCACTCGGCTACAACACCCGCCGCTACAAGATTGCCGTCGTGGCAATCGCCTTCGCTCTTGGTGGGCTGGCCGGTGCGCTCTACGCGCCGTTCGCCGGCTTCGCCAATACCGAGCTGCTGTTCTGGCTGTTCTCCGGCCAAGTATTGATCATGGTCATCGTCGGCGGCGCCGGCACCTTGGTCGGGCCGATCATCGGCGCTGCATTCTTCATGCTGGTCTCCAACCTGCTGAGCTCCTGGACCGACTCCTGGGCGTTGTTCTTCGGCCTGATCTTCATCGGTTTCGTGCTGTTCGCGCCGCAGGGAATCTGGGGATTGCTGAGCGGCACGGGTCGCGCGGAGGGACGCGAGCGAGTGCGATGGCGCTTCTTGAAATCGACGAGTTGACCCGCCGCTTCGGCGGCATCATCGCCGTCGACCGCGTATCGATGCGCGTCGAGGCGGGCGAAGTGCGCGCCGTCATCGGCCCGAACGGCGCCGGCAAGTCCACTCTGTTCAACCTGATCACCGGCGTGGTGAAGGCATCCGACGGCAGTGTGCGCTTCGATGGCACCATGCTGAGCGGAATGTCGCCTTACAGCATTTGCCAGCACGGCATATCACGCACATTTCAGATCACCGCGCTGTTTCCAGAGATGACCGCACGCGAGAATGCACGCCTCGCCGCGCAGGCGCGCCATGTGCGACGCTGGCAGCCCTACGGCGGCAGCACGGTGTTCGGCGACGCCGCGCGCCGCGGCGATGCCGCGCTGGAACGTCTCGGGCTGACGCATGTCGCGCATCGACCGGCAGGGCTGCTGTCGCACGGCGATCAGCGCCTGCTGGAGGTGGCGATGGCATTGGCACAGCAGCCTCGCCTGTTGCTGCTGGACGAGCCCACGCAGGGACTGTCGGTCGAGGAAACCGCGCAGGCGGTGGACACGTTGGCCACACTGCTGGCCGACAGGGCCATGACCGTGCTGCTGGTCGAGCACGACATGGAAGTGGTGTTTCGCCTCGCGCACATGATCACCGTGCTGCACCGTGGTGCGGTGATCGCCGACGGCGAGCCCGATGCTGTGCGAGCGGATGCCGAGGTGCAGCGTGCCTATCTTGGGGGCCTCGCCTGATGCTTTCGATCAACGGCCTGAATACGCATTACGGCGCCAGCCACGTATTGCAGGGCGTCGATCTCGTCGTGCCGCAGGGCCGCATCTGCTCCATTCTTGGTCGCAATGGCGTCGGCAAGACGACAACCGTGCGCACGGTGATGGGCCTGGTGCCGCCGAGTGGCGGACGCGTCATATTGGACGGCGCCGACATCACCGGCTGGGCGCCGCATCGCGTGGCGCGGGCTGGCATTGCCTACGTCCCCGAAGGCCGGCTGATCTTTCCCGACCTGACGGTGGTGGAGAACATCCGCGTCGCCGAGCGGCAGCCTTCGCGCGCGTGGCCGTTGTCGCGGTTGATGGAGCTGTTTCCACCACTGCGCGAGCGGGCATCGAGCCGCGGTGGCACCTTGTCGGGCGGCGAGCAGCAGATGCTGGCGATTGCCCGCGCTCTGGTCAGCGATCCCAAGGTGATGCTGCTGGACGAGCCGAGTCAGGGCCTGGCTCCGCTGGTCGTGCGCGAACTATCCGATGTGATCCGGCGTCTGCCCGGCGATGGCGTGACGATCCTGCTGATCGAGCAGAACATGCGCCTGGCCGAGGCAGTCGCCGACGAGATACACGTCATGGTCAAGGGCCGTGTCGTCTACGCCGCATCGCCAGAGCAGTTCCGGGCGGAGGAGTCGGAGATCCGGAGTCGGTATCTGACGGTGTAACTATGCGAGCAAGGTCTCGAACAGATCGCGCCACTGAGGATTCTGAGTCTCGATAAGGTTCAGCTTCCACTGCCGCGGCCAGCGCTTGATGCTGGTCTCGCGTTGGATCGCTCGCCCGATCTCTCCGTGCCATTCTGAATAGACCAGCATGCCTAGGCGATAGCGGCTCGTGAACCTTCCGCCGATACCGGTGCGATGTTCCCACGCGCGCCTGGCAAGATCATTGGTGACGCCGACGTACAGGGTCCCGAACGGCCGGTTCGCCATGATGTACACCCAGCCACCACGCATGCCCTGATCATCGACACCGCAGGTTAATCGGCCGCAAACGCCTCCCCACGTCATGGCCGGGCTTGTCCCGGCCATCAGTAGCGGCACACTGCGATGAGCGATGGCCGGCACAAGGCCGGCCATGACGTAGTAGCCAGGGAGCAGACGCATGGATCTGAACCTGCGCGGCAAGACCGCGCTGATCACCGGCGCATCGAAGGGCATCGGCCGCGCCTGCGCCGAAGCGCTGGCCGAGGAGGGCGTCAACGTCATCCTTGTCTCGCGCACAAAGAGCGACCTTGATGCGGTGCGCGACAGGATTGCCTCGCGCCAGAACGTGCGCGCGGAGGTTCATGCCTTCGACATCTCTGACAGCCGCAACGTCGATCGCCTCGCTCAGCTGCATCCGGACATCGACATCCTGGTCAACAATGCCGGCGCCATCCCGGGCGGCAATCTGCAGGAGATCGACGAGCCGCGCTGGCGCGAGGCGTGGGACCTGAAGGTCTATGGCTATATCAACATGTGCCGCCGCTTCTATGCGCTGATGAAGCAAGTTGGGCGCGGTGTGATCATCAATATCCTCGGCATGGCCGGCGAACGCATGGACGCCGGCTACATCGCCGGATCGACCGGCAATGCCGGCCTGATGGCATTCACCAGAACGCTCGGTGGCGCGGCTTCGGCGGACAATCTGCGCGTCGTCGGCATCAACCCCGGTGCTATCGCGACCGATCGTCTGGTGACGATCATGCAAAAGCGCGCGCAGGACCGGCTGGGCGACGCGAGCCGTTGGGAGGAGCTGATGAAGCCCCTGCCCTATGGCCGCGCCGGCACGCCGGAAGAAATCGGCTGGATGGTCGCGTTCCTTGCGTCCGACCGATCCGCCTATACCAGCGGCACGATCATCACCATCGATGGCGGCGCCGCAAATCGCGGCCCGATGTTCTGACCATCAGGCGCCTTGCAATAACTGCCGCCCGCGCACGAGCCGCCCGGGCAGCACGCCGGTCGGTTCGCCGTTGCGATAGGTGACGCGCCCCGACACGATCGTTGCGTCGTAGCCGTGCACCTTCTGCATCAGCCGTCTGCCGCCGGCTGGCAGGTCGTGCACCACGTACGGCTTGTCGCAGCCAAGCCGGTCCCAGTCGATTATGTTGACATCGGCCTTCTTACCGACGGCCAGCACGCCGCGATCGGTAAGCCCTGCTGCTTGCGCCGTATCGGACGTGAGCCGGCGGATCAGCTCCGGCATCGGCCAGCGCTGCATCGTGCGGCCCCAATGGGTCAGCAACCAGGTCTGATAGCCAGCATCCAGAATGAACGCGACATGCGCGCCGCCGTCACCCAGGCCCATGATGGTGTTGCGGTCTGCCAGCGTCGTTTCGCTGACCGAGAAATCATAGTCGGCATAGCCGCCCAGCGGCATGTAGATGAACGCGTGGCCGTCATCCTCCAGCAGCGCGTCGTAGGCGACTTCCTCCGGCGTGCGGCCTTCTCGCTCCGCAATCGCGGTGAAAGAATCCTCCCGCCGGGGCTTGTAGTTTGGCGGATTGCCGAAGTGGAACATCTGTGCATACGAGACCCGGTTGATCAGCACGAAGGTGCTTTCCTTCCGCGGATCCTCCGACAGCAATTGCGCACGGAATGCCGGATCGCGCATGCGCCGTACTCGCTCCGCGAGCGGCAGGTGAGCAATCGACTTGTAGGACGGTGTGCCGGAGAACGGGTTCTGACTGCCTTCCAGTCCCATAAGGATGCCGATGGCGCGCGGCGCCACGACCGGACGGATCGGCACACCATCAGCGATCGCCGCATCCGCATAACCCAGCAGATCGCGCCACACCGTCGGCCGCGCATGGCGCTGCGTCAGGGTGAACACGCAGGGCCGGCCGCAGCGCTCCACCACGCGGCGCAACATGTCGAATTCGGCCTTTGGATCGGGCGCCCATTCGGACACGATCTCGAGGAACCCGGAGCCCGCGTCGCGCATGCCCATGGCGATGCCGGTCAGTTCGTCCTCCTGCGCGCGCAATGTGGGCGTCGGATCGCCCTTCAGAGTCTTATGGCTCAGACTGCGCGAGGTGGAGAAGCCGAAGGCACCGGCACGCATGGCTTCGGCAGCGATCTCGCGCATCTGGGCGATGTCGGCCTGGTTCGCGTTCTCCAGCCCGATCGCCCGATCGCCCATGACGAACACGCGCACTGCCGCATGCGGCAGCAGTGCGCACAGATCGATGTCCCGGCTGCGCCGCTCCAGCGCATCGAGGTACCCGGCGAAGGATTCCCATTCCCACGTCAGGCCTTCGTGCATGACGGGGCCTGGAATGTCCTCGACGCCCTCCATCAGTTCGACCAGCTTCTCGCGGTCGGCCGGCCGGCATGGGGCGAAGCCAACACCGCAGTTGCCCATCACCGCCGTGGTCACGCCATGCATCGACGACGGCGTCATGTGGCTGTCCCACACCGCCTGACCATCGTAGTGGGTGTGGATATCCACGAAGCCCGGCGTCACCAGCTTGCCCTTGGCATCGATCTCTTCGGCGCCGTTCTTGGCCAGCGCGCCGATCGCCGCGACCCGGTCGCCTTTGATCCCGACATCAGCCTCGCTCGGTGCGCGCCCGGTGCCATCGACCACCGTGCCGTTGCGAATAATGAGGTCGAATTCCGCTGCCATGGACTTATCTCCGTACCCTGATCGGCTATTGTGCCCCCACCCGTATCACTCGTCACCCCCGCGCAAGTGAGGACCAGAGGGACACCATGATGCTGCTCGACGTAAGCTCCGCTCCGCCGCAGACCACACCCCGCGAAACCCGCCTGGCTGACTACCGGCCGCCAGCCTTTCTGGTGGACACCGTCGAGCTGACATTCGACCTCGACGAGACAGCGACGCGCGTGCGCTCGCGGCTGGCGCTGCGACGCAATCCTGCTTCGACGGAGACGGACGCGCCGCTGACGCTGGACGGCCAGGCGCTCACCCTGCTGCGCGTGGCGCTGAACGGCGAGGAGCTTGGCGCCAATCGCTATCGCATCGAGGGCGAGACATTGCTGATCCCCGATCTTTCGGACACGGCCACGCTGGAGATCGAGACTCGCATCGCACCAAAGGACAATACCGAGCTTTCCGGGCTGTACACATCGAACGGCAGTTACTTCACGCAGTGCGAGGCGGAAGGATTTCGTCGCATCACGTATTTCCCCGACCGGCCCGACGTGATGGCACGCTTCACCACCACGATCACGGCCGACAAGACACGGGTTCCTGTGATGCTGTCGAACGGCAATCCCGGCGCCATCGAGGACGCGGGCAAAGGCCGGCACCGCGTCACCTGGACCGATCCGCACCCGAAGCCCTGCTACCTGTTCGCTCTTGTCGCCGGTGACCTGGTCGCGGTGAAGGACAGGTTCGTCACGCGTTCCGGTCGCCAAGTGGAACTCGGCATCTGGGTGCGCCGTGGCGACGAGGATCGTTGCCCGCATGCGATGCGTTCGCTGAAAGCCGCGATGAAATGGGACGAAGAGGTGTTCGGCCTGGAGTATGACCTCGACGTGTTCAACATCGCCGCGGTGTCCGACTTCAACATGGGGGCGATGGAGAACAAAGGGCTGAATGTCTTCAACACCAAGTATGTGCTGGCCAAACCGGAGACTGCCACCGACACCGACTACCAGGGCATCGAGACGGTGATCGCCCACGAGTATTTCCACAACTGGACCGGCAATCGCGTCACCTGCCGCGACTGGTTTCAGCTGTCGCTGAAGGAAGGGCTGACGGTTTACCGAGATCAGGAGTTTTCCGCTGATCAGGGCAGCCGCGTGGTGAAGCGCATCGGCGATGTGCGCGGGCTGCGGGCGGCGCAGTTCCGCGAGGATGCCGGCCCGTTGGCGCACCCGGTGCAGCCCGATCACTACATCACCATTGACAATTTTTACACGGCGACCGTGTACAACAAGGGCGCCGAAGTCATTCGCATGATGGCGACGATCATTGGTCGCGAGGCGTTTCGCCGCGGCATGGATTTGTATTTCGCACGCCACGACAACCAGGCGGTCACCATCGATGACTTCGCCCAGGCCATGCAGGACGCTTCTGGTGTCGATCTGACGCGGTTCAAGCGTTGGTATCACCAGGCTGGCACGCCTGAGGTCACGGTATCCGACAGCTATGATGCCGCTGCACGCCGCTACACGCTGACCTTGCAGCAGCGCACGCCGCCGACGCCCCCGGATCGCAGTCCGGGGCAGGCCGGCCAGCCCGACAAGCAGCCGCTGATGATTCCGGTCGCGATGGGACTGCTCGACAGCGCTGGCCATGAGATCGCGGCGCGCACGCTGTTGCTGACCGACGCGGAGCAGAACTTTGCATTCGAAAATCTAGCCGAGCGTCCGGTGCCGTCTCTGCTGCGCAGCTTTTCCGCGCCCGTGAAACTGTCCGGCGTACCGCTGGCGCAATTGCGGTTTCTCGCCGCCCACGACACCGATCCCTTCGTACGCTGGGAGTCGGCCCAGCAATATGCCACGCATCTGCTGCTGGCAATGGCGACGGCGTGGCGCCGCGATGAAACCATGGTGCTCGACCAGGGACTGATCGATGCGCTCGCGGTGACGTTGCGCGATGACGATGCGGACCCCGCCTTCGCCGCCGAAGCACTTGCGCTGCCCAGCGAATCGTTTCTTGCCGACCAGATGACGGTGGCGGATGTCGATGCGATCCATGCTGTGCGCCGCGCTGCGCGCACGACGATCGGCCAGGCCCTGCGTGGCACGCTGCAAGTCACCTATGAGCGGCTGACCGACCCGGGACCCTACCGCATCGACGGTCGTGCGATCGGTCGTCGCGCATTGCGCAATGCCTGCCTCGCCTACCTCGCGGCCGACGGCAATGCGGAAGGCATCGCCCGGGCGAAGGCGCAGTTCGACGCCGGACAGAACATGACCGACGTGCTGGCAGCGCTCGCGGTGCTCTCGGCCATCGATTGCCCCGAGCGCATTGCGGCGTTGGACGCGTTCCATGCGCGCTGGCGGAGCGATGACCTGGTGCTGGACAAGTGGTTCGCCATCCAGGCGATGTCGCCACTGGCGGATACGCCCAATGCTGTGCGCGGGCTGGCGAAGCATGCGGATTTCGACCTGCGCAACCCCAACCGCGTGCGCGCCCTGGTCGCCAGTTTCGCGTCCGGCAACCAGGTGCGCTTCCATGACCCTGCAGGCAGCGGCTATCGCTTCCTGGCCGACACCATCATCGCGCTGGATCCGATGAACAGCCAAGTCGCCGCGCGGCTGGTGCCGCCACTTGGACAGTGGCGGCGTTTCGAGCCGGCGCGCCAGGCGCTGATGAAGCAGGAACTGCAACGCATCCTCGATACAGCCAACCTCAGCAAGGGCACGTTCGAGATGGCATCACGCAGTATCGCCTGACAGTCAGAGTTTCGTTGCGGCGCGTGCCAGAAGTTTCCAGTCCCCGGCTTGCTTCTGCCAAATCATCAGGATGTGGAGGTTGGTCGAGTTCTTCTTGCCGTCGGCGATTGTCTCACTCTCCGCTACCCAGTGAAACCGGACAATCGCGGTGTCACCGACCACGCGAATCCATGGGTCCTTGTATTCCAGCGACAGAAACTTTGTCTTGTCGGCGGTAGCGTTCTTGACGAATGTAGCCTTGTCTTCGACATGCGCATCGGAGTGGCTGTAGCTCAATTCATCCGAGCATAGGGCGTTCAGCGCTTTTGCGTCGTGTGCGAACTGCGCGGCCCGGAATGCTTCGAGACGCTTCGCGACGGTTTCTTCATCGGCCGATACGGCGTGAGCCGCGCTTGCTCCCAGCAGACCGACCGCGACCACCGCGACGCCTGGCAGGTGCCCGGTCAGATGACGGCGACCGATATTCATGATGTTTCCTCCGTTTGTTTGGGCTCAGCGAGAAGGCGGAGCAAGGTTAGTTTCAGAACAGCGGCGTTGCAATCGGCGATTGAGACGCGACGTCACGTAACCACTGAACGTAGCCGGTCCAGCAACCATCATTTTTGAGTTCAGCAACCGAGGCCATCCGGTGCCGTTCCAAGCGCGACGCAATTGGGAGGACCGAGGCCAACATGAAGCGCTGCCTGATCATTGCGAGTATCGCTCTCGTCACCGGATGCGCAAATCCTCATCAGCCTGGGCCGCGTGCCGCCGCTGGCGGATTATTGGGCGGGGCTGGCGGGGCCGTCGTGGGCGCGGTGGCCGGAGGCGGTAAGGGAGCATTGATAGGCGGAGGGGTCGGCGCCGTGGGCGGAGCAGTTGCCGGGGCACTGACCGCCTCCGGCCCGAAGAAGAGCATGTACAGTAGCGGATCCGGCAGCTATCCCCGCAGTGAACGATGATCAGTGATCAACCCGGCGCCCAGGCGCATCTGTCGCGCCTGACGCGGCCCGCGCGCAACCGAAAGCGACGTATCGAGGTCACCCAGCACGCGACCGATCGCTGCATCGCCGATCAGCCCATATGCATCACAATGCTCACGGGCATGTCGCACCATGTCGGCGGCCAGCACACGCAATCCGACCAGCGTATTCACAGCACGCGGCAGTTCGCCGAGATCCAGTGCCGCGATGACGGCCGTCGCACCTTCCGCGAAGACGGCGACCAGCGCAACCAGTTTCCCAAGCGAAAGCGTCGCTGCATCATCCGATGCCCCTTGCGCCAATCGCTTCAGCACGAAGCGGAACGCACCGAGCAGGCCGAAGGTGCCGACCGCATCCTCCACATCGCGGAATGGCAGCGCCATGGTCTCGTATGCCGTTGCGGCGCCACCCAGCAGCGCAGAATGCGCCACATGGCAGCCGTCCAGTTTCAGGCCGCAATGCCGCGACGGCATCAGCGCGCGATACTGTGGCGCTTCATCGATCGCCAGGCATGGTGTGTCACGTGGCACAAGAAAAGCACTGTATCGTTTGCGACCGGCCTCGATTGCAGTGATCGCCAGCACGATGAAGACATCGGCGAGCGGTCCATTGGTCACCCAGGCTTTTTCGCCGAAGATGCGGTAGCCATTGGCGACTTGCTCCGCTCGTGTATTCAGCAGCTTCGGATGCGCGCCGACCCGTGGCTCGGAGATCGCCACAGCGGCAAGGCACGGCAGCCAGCGCTCGCGCTGCTCGGATGTGCCGAAGCCTTCCAGGAAGAAGCGGGCCACGACCTGGCGGGCGGCGTCTCCCTCTCCCAGCAATCCGGTACGCTCGACAAGCTCGGCTTTCTCGCGTGCAATCGCGGCATACGACATCACGGGAGGATAGCATGAGCGAGTTGGTGGAGAAGGATGCGATCCGCGAGCTGATGGCCGAGTACTGTTTCCGACTGGACAACGACCGCTTTGCCGACATGGCGGCGCTGTTCACCGACGATGGCACCTGGGACACTGCCTTCGGCAAGGGCACCGGTCACGCGGGTATCGAGGCGCTGGTTCGCCGCATTCGCGGTGATGGGCCGCGTCCGCGTGCTATCCATCACGTGACCAATATCGTGATCAAGCTGGAGGGCGCGAGCGCCAAGTGTTTTTCCAACTGGGTCACCGTGCAGAACAGCGATCAGGGGCCGAAGATCGGCTCAGCCGGCAGCTACAGCGATGACATCGTCAGGCAAGGCGACAAATGGCTGTTCCGCTACCGCAAGATCGACCGCTTCATCCACGACTGATGTTTGTTTGAGCGCGTGATGGCCGGGACGAGTCCGGCCACATGTTCAGACCTCCGACGATTCCGCCTCCGGTCATCGCGCTAGGGCGGGCCGGTGCCCTGCGCGGCAGGAGCGGCCGGCTCCTCACCGATAAAGAATCCCAGTGTCTGGCGGATCGCTTCGCGTCGCTGGTCAAGCCAGAGCCGGTCGTGCGTTGGATGCATGTCCTGCTCCCGGTGGAACGCCTGCTCGCGACGCCATCTCTCTTGCACCATGGTGGCAATGCTGCCGCCGTAGCAGCGCGTGAGGTCGAACAACTCGTTCCAGAATGCGCCGGTGCAGAAGCCCGGCACGACGGCGAGATCGAGGCAGATATCGACGATGGTGCGGCCGAGAGGGCGGCGGCGCACCTGCGCCTCGAGTTGCTCCAATGTGGGGGTATGGAAACCGGCCGGATGGTCGCAGCCTGGCAGGCTGCGCGCCGGGCGCGGCACGGACATGTGTGAAGCGGGTGCCCCAGTTTTGCAGTCTGCGCTTGGCCCGGCCGACGCGGGTGGTCTGGCGGTCGTACGGATGCGGGGCGCGGTGAAGTTCAGATCCCGGCCACTTGCGGCGCGCGCGAGGAGGACACGCTCAAGGGCGACGGCGCGCAGGATGCCGCGATGCAGGTGGGCGAGGATGACCGGGAGGCTGGCGGTGCCGAAGCACGCCGCGATGTGGGCGAAACCGGGTGCCACGGCACGGTCCTTGACGGTTTCGGCGAGATGACGGCCGTAGCGGAGCAGGATGCGAACGACGCGGAAGAGCGCGGCGGTGCGCTCCGGCATGCTGCCGCTGGGCCGATCCCGTTGCGGATCGGACGGGAGGTCAGGACGGGGGATGGTGGTCTTCTCACAAATCACGATAGTATGACTAACAAGACGAGGCGCTGATGGCAAGCGATTTCTCGCATATGCCGCCGGTCTAATTGGCTTTCTTCCACTGACCGACAATGCCAGCCCCAAGTGTCAGGGTCGGCGCTGGCTGCCGGCAGGCGCGGCAGCGGCCGGCGTCCGCGGGCCATCCACCACGTGACCAACATCGTAACCGGTCTGGCGGGCACGACGGCGCGGTGCTTCTCCAACTGTGTCACCGCGCAGAACAGCGATCAGGACCCGAATATTGCCTCCGCCGGCAGCTACAACGACGAGATCGTGATGCTGGCAACAAGTGGCTGTTCCGCCAACCGCAAAATCGACCGCTTAACCCACTGCAGGGTGTAGCTGGCCAGAATTCTCCCTTCCCTCGCGCGGATTACTACCTTGATCGAACATACGAGTGAGCCGTACTCTGCCAAGTGCCGATTCGGGAGACATCTCCATAATGCCTCTCCCGCAACTCAAGGGCAGGCACACAAGGGTTAGTCGTATGACTTCAGGCAACTCGGCCACATTGTCGCAGCAATTGAGCGAGCAGCGCCGAACGGTAGATTTCGATACGTTTGACATCCAGCTCCAGCAACTCGTGACCATGTTGGAAGAGGGGCAGATTTTAATCGCCCCAATCTACCAGCGCCAGTTTCGCTGGAAGGACGACCGCTGCTCTGAACTCATTGAGTCATTAGCGCTAGGTATCCCGGTCCCAAATCTGTTCATGGCGACCAACGCCGACAATACTTGGGAAGTGGTTGATGGACTGCAGCGCCTATGCACTGTGGCAAAATTCATGGGGAAACACGCTCTCCGAGAAAAGCTCGACCTTGGAGGGGAATTGGTTTTAACGGACCTCAAGAAGTTATCTGCGTTTAATGGATTTTCCTTCGACGACCTTCCACCGCATATACAGCAACATCTACGGACACGCCCCTTAAAGGTGGTTACGCTCAATGACAAGAGTAGCCCGGTTGTACGGATTGACCTTTTTGAGCGCCTCAACACGGGGGGCATCATACTCTCGGCGCAGGAAATACGCTCCGCTGTCTACCATGGGAGATTTGCCAACAAACTAGACGAACTCCGGGACACTCCTGAATTCAATGTTGTCGTAAAACTAACTGAGAAGCAGCGCGGCGATGGGACTGCTGAGGAATGCGTTCTGCGCTTCTTTGCCTTTCTTGAGAGATACCAATGCTTTGATCACAGCGTTACGGAGTTTCTAAATAAGTACATGGAAGATGCCAGCAAGAAGTTCGACTACGAGCATCTGGAGCCAGAGTTCCGTAAAGTTTTTCGGCAGTTAGCCAAGGCTTTTCCTGATGGCGTCATGCGACCTCACCGCAAAGGCACGACGTCTCTCAATCTCTATGAAGGGATTGCAGTTGGTGCGGCGTTAGCGATAAGAGAAAGAGGAAACTTGGTGACGGATAACCTCACGAAGTGGATGGGGACTGACGAACTGCGGTCGTATACGACAGGAGCTACAAACGATCGGCGAAGGGTCCGGGGCAGAATCGAATACTGCCGAGACAGGTTCTTGGGTATCCCGGATGTTTGCCCCGTTAAGGAGTGATATTGGTGCGAGATTTCTCGCGATGGAGTCATTTTTTGCCGTCACAGGTGGGCTTGACGGGGATAATGGCGCAACAGCACGAGGGCTCGTGTTCGTTCAAGTATACGCGGCCTATGAGCACGCGGTGAACGGCGTCGTGCGGATCAGTATTGATTCCATTAATGCTCATAAGCACAAGATGAAGGAGATTTCACACTCATTGCTTGCGCTGTATCTCGATTCTGAGTTCCACTCGCTTAGGGATTCTGGACGCCGCAACATATGGCGCGCGAGATTAAACGTTCTTAACCGAGCGTTTTCCGACGAGGTAATATCACTACCCAATAATGCGGGGCCGCCAACTGATGGAAACCATTATCGGCGGTCCCATCTTTATATGATCCTTGAAGTGTTCGGTATCACCTCGCTTCCTGTCTTACCACAACACCTAACTAGGATTGATGAGGTGGTTGGTAACCGAAACCAAATAGCGCATGGTGGAGAAACGGCCTTCGAGGTCGGCCGTCGTTATACCGTAAGTGACGTCGATCACGTAATCGACCAGATGAAAGTGATTTGTCTGTCTCTCGTCGACGTTTTCGAGGAATTTTGTGCCGATAGTCCACGCCAGAAGAGGAGATAGCAATGACAACGAAGAACCCGCACCCGTCGCGAGCAGGCGATGCGCCGTGAGGTGACCAACACGCAATCGCGCACGAATCCGAAGAAGGATCCCAAAAGGCAAAATCATCTGCCGGGAGTTGCCGGCCAACCCGAAGCGTTGTCGCCACGCCGCTTCCGTTAAAGCGTCGGTAGACGATTAGACGTGGACTTCTTCGCCTTGTTCGCGACCGCGTTGTTTGTAGCTCAGGCGTTTGCTCGTTAACTGCCTCTTACGCGCTCCCAACCCTCAAAGCCAAGCACACTCTGCTCGTTATAGCGAGGCACCAAGCTCGCCCGGGTATCGCTTGAGGTGTTAAGCGCTGACGTGGTGGTAAACTCCATTGATGCCGCGCTTGAGGAAAAGAAGTAACTAGTCAATCGTTAGTGTGGGGATCTCGCCGCCACATACTCTTTCGAGGCCGTGAGTCAGGTGGAGAGCGGGGCCGGCTCCTCCCTTATAGCCCAATCCAAAGCCACCATCTCCGTCTCCTGCCCTTCTCTCTGTATCCGACTCACCGCTCCAGCTCTATTACTCCGCTGCCAGCGTCTGCAAGCGCGCGGACAGCGCGAAGCCGCGGTACCCGTCGGCCGCAATCTCGTTGCAGATGTCGCGGTAGGTGCCGACGCCGCCGATATACGGCATGAACACCTGCGGCT
>JAMXLO010000028.1 GCA_024280945.1 Acetobacteraceae bacterium | reverse complement strand
ACAGGCACAACGGTCGCCGGCGAGCCCTCGCGCGGCTGAATGGGCCCCAGCCGTACAAAATGATAGCGTTACCAACGAGCCGTGAGTAATATCGCAACAATGAGGAAACGTTCGCCAGCAGGCGGGCCGTCTGACCATGCTCGCGCTGCCGGGCAGCGCACCGATCGACATCCTGAACGTCGGACCGTGCGTTTGCATTGAAGGAGAAACCCATGACAAAAAACCCAACCAATGGGCACGCGCCCGCCGGCAACGGCACCCGCCGCCATCTTCGCTCGCAGGACTGGTTCAACAATCCGCATAATCCGGGCATGACCGCGCTCTATATGGAGCGCTATTTGAATTTCGGCCTCACCCGCGCCGAGCTGCAATCCGGCAAGCCGATCATCGGCATCGCCCAGACCGGCAACGACCTCTCCCCCTGCAACCGCCACCACATCGAGCTCGCCCACCGCGTCCGCGAAGGCATCCGCGAGGCCGGCGGCATTGCGATGGAGTTCCCGACCCACCCGATCCAGGAAACCGGCAAGCGCCCGACCGCGGCGCTCGACCGCAACCTCGCTTATCTTGGCCTCGTCGAGATTTTATACGGCTACCCGCTCGATGGCGTGGTGCTGACCACCGGCTGCGACAAGACCACGCCCGCCTGCATGATGGGGGCGGCAACAGTCAATATTCCAGCAATCGTTTTGTCGGGTGGACCGATGCTCGACGGATGGTGGCAGGGACGGCTCTCCGGTTCCGGAACGATCGTCTGGGAAGGACGGAAACTCTATGCCGCCGGCAAGATTAACTACGACGAGTTCATGCAGATGGTTTCGTCATCGGCTCCGTCGGTCGGTCACTGCAACACCATGGGTACCGCAACCTCGATGAACGCGCTGGCGGAGACACTCGGCATGTCGCTGCCCGGCTGTGCAGCGATCCCGGCGCCATATCGTGAACGCGGCTGGATGGCCTATGAAACCGGGCGGCGCATCGTCGCCATGGTGCAGGAGAATCTGCGGCCATCCGACATCATGACGAAGCAGGCGTTCGAGAACGCCGTGGTCGCTGCGGCCGCACTCGGCGCGTCATCGAACTGCCCGATCCACATGGTGGCGATCGCGCGGCACATGGGAGTGGATCACTCGCTGGATGACTGGCAACGCCTTGGTCCCGACATTCCGCTGCTGGTCGATCTGCAGCCCGCGGGCCGGTTCCTCGGCGAAAAATTCCATCGTGCGGGTGGCGTCCCCGCCGTGCTGAAGGAACTGCTGGCCGCAGGCAAGTTGCATGGCGACGTGATGACCTGCACCGGCAGGACGCTTGCGGACAATCTGCGCGACGTGCCTGACGGCGATCGCGAGGTTATCCGCAGCTACGGCGATCCGCTCAAGGAGGCTGCGGGTTACGTCGTGATGTCAGGCAACCTGTTCGATAGCGCGGTGATGAAGATCAGTGTGATCGATCAGGATTTCCGCCGGCGCTTTCTTTCGAACCCCGAGCGGCCGAACGTGTTCGAAGGCAAGGCAATCGTGTTCGAGGGCCCTGAAGATTATCACCATCGCATCGAGGATCCCGCTCTCGGCGTGGAAGAACAATCGGTGCTGATCATCCGCAACTGCGGCCCAGTCGGCTATCCTGGCAGCGCCGAGGTGGTGAACATGCAGCCGCCGGCGGCGCTGTTGAAGAGTGGCGTTACAGCGCTGCCAACGATGGGAGACGGGCGTCAGTCGGGCACGTCGGGGTCGCCGTCGATTCTGAATGTGTCGCCCGAAGCAGCGGTAGGAGGCGGGTTGGCGTTGCTGAAGACCGGCGACCGCATTCGCATCGACCTCAACAAGCGCGAAGTCGATGTGTTGTTGCCGCCGGGCGAGTTGGATTCACGTCGTGCCGCATGGCAGCCGCCTCAGTTGTCGCACATGACCCCATGGGAGGAGATTTATCGTTCCTTGGTGGGTCAACTCGGCGCCGGGGCATGCCTGGAACCGGCCACGCTGTATCTCAACGTGCTCGAGACACGAGGCGAGTCCCGCAACAACCATTGAATCAAAGTTGCCGACGTGTGATGACAAGGGATCGGCATCGTTGGGTATGGCCACTCGTCATCTTCACATTCTTCGCGATACTGGCTGGCCGGGCCGGGACCGACACGGACTGGGATCTCCGCAACTATCATCTGTATAATTCACACGCGCTGCTGACCGGGCGGTTATGGACGGACATCGCGCCGGCACAGTTGCAGACGTTCCTTTCGCCGGTGCTCGACATTCCGATCGGCGCACTTCGTGACCGGTTGAACGGTTCGCCGGTGTTGCTGAACATCGTGCTGGCAATGCCGCACGCTTTGGCGGTCTGGCTCGCGTTCGAGCTGACGCTGCGCGCAGTTGCAGGTGGCCTGCCAGGGCGTGGGTTGATCGCATGCTTTGCGACGCTGTTCGGGGCCACCGGTGTGGCCGGTCTTCCGGTGCTGGCAACCGCGCAGGATGACATGATAACGGCATCGTGCGCTCTGGGTGGGCTGCTGTTCCTGACGTCGGACCGGGGACGCCCGGTCGTCAGTGCGGCCTGCGCCGGTCTGCTGTTTGGGTGCGCGGCAGGCCTGAAGTTGACCGCGGTGCCGTACTCCGTGGCGGGCGCGGTTGCGCTGCTGGTCGTGCCCGATCGCTCGTCCGCAAGCCGCCTGTCGTGCCTTGCAGCGTATGTTCTGGCGGGACTGCTCACCGGTCTCCTGCTGGTCGGCCCGTGGTGTGCGATGTTGTTCCACCGCTACGACAACCCGATTCTGCCGTACATGAATCAGTGGTTCCGTTCGCCATTCGTGGACCCATTGCCATTCACCGACGAGAGGTTCAAGCCGCGCGACCTGGTCGAGGCGCTGGCGTATCCCGGATTCTGGGCATTCCGACCCACGACTCTGGTAAGCGAACTGCCTGTGCGCGACGCGCGCTTTGCCATCGCCTATGTGGCGTCCCTCGTCACTCTCGCCTGCTACCTTCTGCGCTGGCGTACCTGCGCGTCCTCCCTGGACAGAGCGGGCTTGTTGCTGTCTGCGTTCTTCACGACCGCATTCGCGCTTTGGGAACTGGCATTTTCCATTCTGCGCTATCTGGCGTTGCTGGAATTGCTCACCGGAACGATGGTCCTGATAGCATTGCGGCCATTGCTAGAGCAGCGGCGGTTACGCATGCCCCTCGTGATCGGCTGCACTCTGGTCGGCATCGTTGTCATGGCAACCGCTGTTTACCCCGACTGGGGCCGCATGGCTTCGCCGCGTCCGGTCGCCGTCAGATTTCCGGACATTGAACCGGACAGCCTGGTTGTATTGCTGGATTCGGCGCCGGTGGCCTATCTGGCCGATTGGGTGCCGCCGTCGATTCCCTTCGTGGGTGCGAACAACAACTTGATCAAACCGGGCCAGCAGAGTCTGCTGTCGCGGCAGGCGGAGGAGATGATCCGCACCCATGCTGGGCCTCTTTACGGGCTGGAGGCACCCTCCGAGGCTCCGGGCATCGCCGATCAGACGCTTGCTTATTACGGACTTGCCAGAAAGGGCTGCTCGCAGGTTGTGTCAAATTTGGACAACGACGCCATCCGCCTGTGCCGATTGACGACGGCACCTGGTAATTCCCCATCATGAGCCAAGGGAACCCAACCATGCAGTTCGGCATTGCCATCCCCACAGCCGCGGACTCCTGGCGGCTGGTGCGTCGTGCGGAGGAGCTTGGCTTCTCGCACGCATGGTTCTTCGACACGCAAATGCTGAGTGCGGATCCGTTCGTTGCTATGGCGGTGGCAGCAGTGAAGACGATGCGCATCAAACTCGGCACTGGCGTGCTGATCCCCTCCAACCGCATCGCGCCGGTTGCCGCCAATGCGCTGGCATCCCTCAATCAACTCGCGCCAGGACGCATCGTATTCGGCGTCAGCACCGGCTTCACCGGGCGCCGCACGATGGGGCTCGGCGCGGTGAAGCTCGCCGACATGGAAGAGTACATCCGGATCGTGCGCGCGCTGTGGCGCGGCGATGAGGTCGAGATGGAGTTGGAAGGCAAGCGGCAGCGCATCCGCATGCTCAATCCGGAGTTGGGACTGATCAACATCGATGATCCCATTCCGCTGTATATCGCTGCCTCCGGTCCGCGTGCCCGCGGTCTTACCGCCAGGCTTGGCGCTGCCTGGATCGACAATGTCGCCGACGTAGAGCGCGGCGTCGCTACGCTGGAGCAGATGCGCGGCGCATGGGCTGCTGCAGGGCGTTCGGGAGACCGGCTCGAAGCGGTCGCGTGGATCGGTGGCGCCGTGCTGGAGGACGGCGAACCGGTGGATGGGCCACGCGGCATGGCCCTGGCCGCACCGCGCGCTGCGATGTTGCTGCATCGTGCAGCCGACACCGCTCTGGCCGGCCACCCGGCACCTCTCGCCATGCGCCCGGAATTCGCCGAGAAGGTCGAGGCCTATGTCGCTTACGCGAAGCGCGAGTTCGACCCGAAGGCCTACTATCTTTCCAATCACCGCGGCCACCTGATGTTCGTGCGTCCGGATGAGCGTCCTTTCATCACCGCGGAGATGATCCGCGCCACGTCGTTCATCGGCACGGCTTCCGATCTCACGGCTCGCATCGGTGCTCTGGCCGATGCAGGCTTTAGCCAGGTGGTGTTCTCGATCCCGCCAGGACAGGAACAGGCGATCGAGGACTGGGGCCGCATCCGCCGGGCCTTTCGCTGAGGCCGGAAACCACGTATCGGAGCCCTGCGATGTCCGATCAGCTCGCCAACAAGACCGCCTTCGTCACCGCCGCGGGACAGGGGATTGGCCGCGCCGCGGCGCTCGCCTTTGCCGACGCCGGAGCGCGCGTCATCGCCACCGACATCGATGCTGCGAAAGTCCAGGCGATTGCGTCCGACAAAATAAGCACGGCACCACTCGACGTGCTGAACGTGGATGCAATCGCGCAGGCCGCACGCAATGCGGGGCCGGTCGATATCCTGTTCAACTGTGCTGGTCTTGTGCACCAGGGCAATATTCTGGACGCCAAGGAAACCGAGTGGACGCTGGCCTTCGATCTGAACGTGCGGTCGATGTTCCGCACCATGCAGGCATTCCTGCCGGCAATGATCGCACGCGGCGGCGGCGTAATCCTGAACATGGCCTCGGTGGCGAGCAGCGTGAAAGGTCTGCCGAACCGCTTCATCTACAGCGCGACCAAGGCCGCGGTGATCGGCATGACGAAGTCGGTGGCGACCGACTTCATCAAGCAGGGCATCCGCTGCAACTGCCTCTGTCCCGGTACGGTCCTGACACCAAGCCTGGAGGAGCGCATTGCCGAGAACGCGGCGCAGGCAGGATCGGTTGAGGCGGCGCGTCAGGCCTTCATCGACCGCCAGCCGCTCGGGCGTCTTGCCGCGCCAGAAGAGATCGCGCAACTGGCGGTGTATCTCGCCTCTGATGCGGCGCAGTTCGTCACCGGCCAGGCCGTCGTGATCGACGGCGGCCTTACGTTGTAGGGGAACCACATCATGAAGTTGCTGCGCTATGGACCTTACGGGGCCGAAAAGCCCGCGTTGCTGGCGAAGGATGGCTCCATTCGCTGCCTTTCGTCGGTGGCGCGCGACATCGACGGCTTCGCGCTATCTGATCACGCGCTGAAGATGATCGCTGGTATCGATCCGAACACGCTGCCCAGAGTCGATGGCAATGTACGCCTCGGTTCCTGCGTGGCGCGACCGGTGAACTACGTGTGCATCGGACTGAACTATGCGGACCACGCGGCCGAGGCCGGGATGCCGGTGCCGAAGGAGCCGATCATCTTCCTGAAGTCACTGGGCGCGCTTTGCGGGCCGAACGACGACGTACTGTTGCCGCGCGGTTCGAAGAAGCTGGACTGGGAAGTCGAACTCGGCATCGTCATTGGCAAGACCGCGCGCTACGTGCCGGAGAACGCCGCGCTGGATCACGTCGCCGGCTACTGCGTGTGCAACGACGTCTCCGAGCGCGAATTCCAGATCGAGCGTGCCGGCACCTGGGACAAGGGCAAGGGCTGCGACACGTTCGGCCCCACGGGTCCGTGGGTGGTGACCAAGGACGAGGTTCCCGACCCCCAGGCACTGCCGCTGTGGACCGAGGTCAACGGCAAGCGCATGCAGAACGGGACCACCGCGACAATGATCTTCGGCGTCGTGAAGCTGGTCAGCTATGTCAGCCACTTCATCACACTGCACGCCGGCGATGTGATCGCCACTGGCACGCCACCGGGCGTCGGCCAGGGCGTCAAGCCAAACCCGATCTTCCTGAAGGTCGGCGATACGATGCGGTTGTCCGTCGAAGGCCTGGGCGTTCAGACCCAGCGCGTCGTCGAGGGGTAAGAACCCCAAGTTCCCCCTCCCCTCGCGGGAGGAGTTGGGGGAGGGGGCCCTTCCACCCCAGCCCCACGGGGGCATATACCGCGGGCCATGGCGCGCTTCGTCAAAATGCATGGCTGCGGCAACGACTTCGTCGTGCTCGACGAGCGCCGCGGCAAACTCGGCATCACGCCGACCCGCGCTGCCGCCATTGCCGATCGCAGGACCGGCATTGGCTGCGACCAGCTCATCGTGATCGAGCCTCCTCCGGTCCACTCCGATGCCGATGCCTTCATGAGTATCCGCAATCCGGACGGGTCCGAGGCGGGCGCCTGCGGCAACGCCACCCGCTGTGTCGCGCGCCTGCTGGCGCATGAAACGGGCCGGCTGACCCAGATCGTCCGCACGACAAGCGGCGACCTCCACGCCGATGTGCTGTCGGACGGCAGCGTGCGCGTCGACATGGGGCCGGCCCGGCTCGACTGGTCGGATATCCCGCTGGCCCGGCCGATGGACACCCTGCACCTCGACCTCGCGCTGGGCCCGCTCGCAGACCCGGCGGCAGCTTCGATGGGCAACCCGCATGCGACTTTCTTCGTCGCCGACCTGACAGGCGTGCCTGTCGCCAAACTCGGGCGCGACCTGGAGCACGATCCGCTCTTCCCCGAACGCGCCAATATTGGGTTCGCACAGGTCCTCGCACCCGACAGGATCCGCCTGCGCGTATGGGAGAGGGGCGCCGGCCTTACCCTGGCCTGTGGATCCGGCGCGTGTGCTGCCCTCGTCAACGCGCATCGCCGCGGCCTCGCCGCGCGCCGCGCCATCCTGGAGATGGACGGCGGCGAACTGACCATCGAATGGCGCGGCGACGGACACGTACTCATGACCGGGCCGGTAGCCACCGCGTTCACCGGCGAGTTGGACCTGGCGGCTTATCCGCCATGAGCGTTGAAATCCTCACCTTCGGCTGCCGGCTGAACACCTATGAGAGCGAGGTGATACGCGGCCATGCCGCCGCGCTGGCCGACACTGTGATCGTCAACACCTGCGCCGTCACGGCGGAGGCCGAGAGGCAGGCGCGCCAGGCAATTCGCAGAGCCGCTCGCGAGCGACCCGGCGCACCCATTGTCGTCACCGGGTGCGCCACACAGATCGATCCGACGGCGTGGGCCAGCCTCCCCGGCGTGACACGCGTGTTGGGCAACGCCGACAAGCTGCGGCGCGAAAGCTGGATGCCGGACGCGACCAGTGCAGTGTCCGACATCATGACAGCGCGCGAAACTGCGCCGCACCTGGTCACTGAGTTCGCCGGGCGTGCCCGCGCCTTCGTGCAGGTGCAGCAGGGCTGCGATCATCGCTGCACCTTCTGCATCATCCCGTTCGGCCGTGGTCCGAACCGCAGCGTGCCGATGGGCGCGGTGGTGGCGCAGGTCCGCGCGCTGATCGAGGCTGGCTACCAGGAAGTGGTGCTGACCGGCGTGGACATCGCGTCATACGGCGCTGACCTGCCCGGCGCCCCCCGGCTCGGCCAGATGGTGCGGCGTCTGCTGGCGCTGGTGCCGGACCTGCCGCGGCTGCGGCTGTCGTCGCTCGATCCGGCTGCTATCGACGATGACATCTGGCGACTGCTCGCGGACGAGCCGCGCTTCATGCCGCATCTGCATCTGTCGCTGCAGTCCGGCAGCGACCTGGTGCTGAAGCGGATGAAGCGGCGGCACCTGCGCGGTGATGCGGCAGCGGCGATTGAACGCGCACGGCGCCTGCGCCCTGGCATTGCGATCGGCGCCGACCTGATCGCGGGCTTCCCGACCGAGACCGAAGTTCTGTCGCGCGAGACGAGCGATTTCGTCGCCGACATGGAGCTGCCGTTCCTGCACGTCTTCCCCTATAGCGAGCGGCCTGGCACGCCGGCAGCGCGCATGCCGAAGGTGCCTGTTGCAAGACGGCGCGAACGTGCGGCGCATCTGCGCGAGATCGGCAGGCGCAATGCACAGCGCTTCCTTGCCGCGCAGCTCGGCCGCACGGTCCACGTGCTGACCGAAAGCAGCGACAGCGGCCATTCCGAGCATTTCGCCCCGGTACGGCTCGCTGCACCCGTCGTACCTGCGTGCCTGCTCAGGGCGCGTGTCGTCGGCGCGACTGGCACACACCTGTTGGCGGAGGCAGCCTGATGGCGATCAGTGTGTTCTCCCGCCTGAGGGAAGGTCTGACCCGCAGCACCCAAAAGCTGAGCGAAGGCCTCGGCGCGCTCGGCAGGCGCCGCCTGGACGATGCGGCATTGGACGAACTGGAGGATGCGTTGATCTCCGCCGACCTCGGGACCGAGGTGGCGCGGCGGGTGATCGACAGCTTCCGCCGCTCCCGCTTCGGCAGGGAGGTGACGGACGAGGAAGTCAGGCAGGCGCTGGCCGAGGAGATCGCGGCAATCCTGGAACCGGTGGCGCGCCCACTGGTGCTCGATCCAGCGCACAAACCGCATGTCGTGCTGGTGGTCGGCGTCAATGGCACCGGCAAGACCACCACGATCGGCAAGCTCGCGCAGAATTTTCGCGATGCCGGCAAGCGCGTCGTGCTGGTCGCCGGCGACACGTTCCGTGCCGCGGCGGTGGAGCAGTTGCAGATCTGGGGCGAGCGCGTCGGCGCGCCGGTGATCGCCGGCGGCCCCAATGCCGACGCCGCGGGCCTCGCCTTCAATGCGCTGACCCGGGCGAAGACGGAGGCCGCCGATGTGCTGCTGATCGATACCGCGGGGCGGCTGCACAACAAGTCGGTTCTGATGGACGAGCTGCGCAAGATCGTCCGCGTGCTGCGCAAGCAGGACGAGACGGCGCCGCATTCGGTCCTGCTGGTGCTGGACGCCACCACGGGTCAGAACGCATTGCAGCAGGTGCGGGTGTTCAAAGAAATGGTGGACGTGACCGGCCTGGTGGTCACCAAGCTCGACGGCAGCGCCCGCGGGGGGATCGTGGTGGCGCTGGCGGAGACTTTCGAGCTGCCGGTGCACGCGGTCGGGGTGGGCGAAAAGGTGGGTGACTTGCGACCGTTCGACGCCGGAGATTTCGCGCAAGGGCTGGTGGGGATGTAGGGGCAGAGTAGCACTTGTCGGACAGAGGCATCCCACCGCTTACCTGGTGGGGAACGTTGGCGCTGCTTTCGGTCACACTGCTCGCGCCGCTGCTGATTGCCGACGTGCCGCCGATCCTCGACTATCCAAACCACCTCGCTCGGTTCGTCCTCCTGGCTGCCGGACCGGATGATCCGGTGCGCGGGCCGTTATTCACCCCGCACTGGTCGATCATTCCGAACCTCGCTTCCGACATAGTCGGCCCGATGCTGCTGCGCGTGCTTCCAGTCCACGTCGCAGGGCGCTGCCTGCTCGGCGGCATCTTGTTGTTGAACTTGGCCGGCGTCCTCGCCCTGCACCGGGCCTTGTTTGGGCGCGCCTCCTATTGGCCAATGGCATCAGGACTGGCCGCTTACAACAGCAACTTCATGCTGGGGTTCTTGAACGGACAGATCGGGATCGGCCTGGCGATGATTTTCGCTGCGGCGTGGATTGCCTGGCGTGACCAAAGACCGATCACAACCGTCGTGGCAGCGACACTCGCGTCGGTCTTGCTGTTTTTCTGTCATCTGGCTGGGGTCGTATTCTTTCTCATACTGATCTGCAGTTCAGAGCTGCATGCGGAGCGGCGGCGTCGCACGATGCTCCCCGCACTCTTGGCGCTGCTTCCACTGTTGGCTGCACCGTTGTTTCTGTCGTTCATGACGACGTTGCACGACGCACCCGCCGCGATGCATTGGATGACCCCACACGAAAAACTTGTTCAGTTGGCGAGCCCCTTTATCAACTATTCGTTTCCTCTCGACATGATCACCGCAGCGCTCCTCTACGGAGGCGTCGTCTTGGCCGTCGCTGCGGGTTGGCTCACGCTTGCGCCACGCGCCGCGGCGGCCATCGGAGCTCTGGCACTTCTCTACGTAATACTTCCGTTCGGGTTGATGAGTGCCGCCTTCGTCGACACTCGGGTTGTGGTCATGCTGGGCTTTTTGCTGTTTGCCTCGACAGAACCAGCGCATCTGACGCCACGGATTGGCTCGATATGCGCTGCTGGATTGATAGCATTGTTCGCGGTGCGGATGGGGATAGTGGCGGATGCCTGGATGGACCATCGGCGTGATCTGGCCGATCTCCGCTCCGTTATAGCCGCCGTTCCGGCCGGCGCTCTGGTCTACGTGACCAATGTTCCGCAGGAGGAGGCGCCGGCTTACTGGGACGCGGGTCCGCGCAGCCGGCGGCTGTCGAACTTGTTGCGGGCGGACTATCATCTGCCCGCCTTGCTGCTGATTGAGCGAAGGGCATTCTGGCCAATCCTGTTCGCAAACCCGGCCCAACAGCCCATCCGCCTTCGGCCGGCATATGAAAGACTGGCGCGCGAGGCACACGACATTCCGCCGCATGCGGCGCTGGTGACCGATCCTGATCGAGGCTCAGCAGCGCTCGGTCACTTCGACTTTGTGCTGATGCTCGAAGCGGGCGCGGATCCAAACCCAGAAGGCTTTGTTCCGAGATGCGTGGCCCTGCTGTCACGAACCGATTTCGCTGCCCTTTATCGGGTCCGTCATGAAAACACCGGCTGCGCCGCTGGAGCGTGACAAAGAAACGGACGTGTTTGCTTGCTGCTCTGGACGCCTGAAATTGGTGAGGTCATTGCACTGGCATCGAGTCACAGTCGCTACCTCGCCACAAACTCCTCCAGCCAGTGAATCGTGTAGTCGCCGCGCTGGAACTCCGGATCATCGACAATGCGCTGGTGCAGCGGAATGGTCGTCTGGATGCCGACGATTGCGAATTCCTCCAGCGCGCGGCGTAGCCGGCTGATCGCATCGGCGCGCGTCGGCGCGTGCACGATCAGCTTGGCCACCAGGCTGTCGTAGTACGGCGGCACGAAATACCCCGCATACAGCCCCGAATCGACCCGCACGCCCAGCCCACCCGGCGCATGGAACGCGGTGACACGGCCAGGTGTCGGCGTGAAGGTCGCGGGATCTTCGGCGGTGATGCGGCACTCGATCGCGTGGCCGGAAAAGCTGATCTGCCGCTGCGTATAATCCAACGTCGCACCCGCCGCGATGCGGATCTGCTCGCGCACCAGATCGATGCCGCACACCATTTCGGTCACCGGATGCTCGACCTGCAGCCGCGTATTCATCTCGATGAATGCGAACTGTCCGTCCTGATACAGAAACTCCAGCGTGCCGGCGTTGCGGTATCCCAGCTTCGCGAGTGCGGCAGTTGCAGTGGCACCCAGCCTGTCGCGAGCGCCCGCACTCAAGGCCGGCGATCCCGCCTCCTCCAGCAACTTCTGGTGACGTCGCTGCAGGCTGCAGTCGCGTTCGCCGAAATGCACGACGTTGCCTTGGTCGTCGGCCATCACCTGCAACTCGATATGGCGCGGGTGATCGAGGTACTTTTCGATATACACGGCATCGTTGCCGAACGCGCCACGCGCCTCGGCCCGCGCGATGCTGAACGCCTCGTCCAACGACCCGGCATCCTGCGCCACCTTCATGCCACGGCCACCACCGCCGGCGGACGCCTTGATCACCACCGGGTAGCCGATCTGTGTCGCTACGTCGCGTGCCTTCGCCACATCCGTCACCGCGCCGTTCGAGCCCGGCACCAGCGGCACGCCGAGCTTCGCCATCGCCTCCTTGGCGGCGATCTTGTCGCCCATCATGCGGATATGTGCCGGCGATGGACCGATAAAGGTCAGGCCATGCGCCTCCACCATTTCGGCGAAGCGCGGATTTTCTGCGAGAAAGCCGTAGCCCGGATGAATCGCTTCGGCGCCTGTCACCAGAGCGGCCGAAAGGATCGCGGGAATGTTGAGGTAGCTGTCCTTCGCCGGCGGCGGACCGATGCACACACTCTCGTCCGCCAGCCTCACGTGCATCGCCTCGGCATCAGCGGTGGAGTGCACGGCCACCGAGGGGATGCCCAGTTCGCGACAGGCCCGCTGGATCCGAAGCGCTATCTCGCCGCGATTGGCAATCAGGATCTTCTGGAACATGCTACATCGTTCCGGGCGAAGCCGGGTGGTCCCGCGTCATGGCCGGGCTCGATCCGGCCATCCACGTCTTCGCCATCATTCCAGTGTGAGCAGAACTTCGCCGTATTCCACCGGCGTGCTGTTGGTCACCAGGATGCGGGTGACAATGCCCGACTTGGGCGCCTTGATCTGGTTGAAGGTCTTCATCGCCTCGATCAGCAGCAGCGTCTGACCGGCGGTCACGCTCTGGCCGACGGTGATGAAGGGCGGCGCACCCGGCTCCGGCGCCAGATACGCCACACCCACCATCGGGCTCAGCACCGCGCCCGGAGGCGTGTCCTCTTCCGGCGATGGCCCGGGCTGCACGGCAACCGGCGGGGCGAGTGCCGGAGCAGCCACGGCGGCAAGCGGCGGAGGGGCGGCAGCACGGACGACACGGATGCGGCTGTCCTTTTCCGCGATCTCGATCTCGGTCAGACCGGTTTCGTTCAGCACCGCGGCGAGCGCGCGGATTGCGTCTGGATCGAACGGGATGCGGGTCATCGATACTTCCGGGCGCCGGCCCGGCCCCCGTGGCTTGCCAGCGGGCTTGTCCCGGTGGCCATCGCCGGACGCAATCCGGCCATCATGCGGCGTCGTCGAGCAGGAGATCCGCCATCGCGGTCAGCGCCAGCGCGTAGCCGCGCACGCCCAGCCCGCAGATCACCCCGACGGCGGCCTTGGAGACGTAGGAGTGCTGACGGAATTCTTCCCGGCGGTGAATGTTGGTGACATGCACTTCGATCACCGGCAGATCGGTCGCCAGCAGCGCATCCATCAGCGCGATCGAGGTGGTGGTGTAGCCGGCTGGATTGATCACGATGCCCTGTGCACGCCCGCGACACTCCTGCACCCAGGACACCAGTTCACCCTCGCCGTTGGTCTGGCGGAAGTCGATTGCCAAGCCGAGCTGATCGGCGGTCTCCGCGCACAACTGCTCGACGTCATCCAGTGTGGCGCTGCCGTAAAGCCCCGGCTGACGGAGCCCGAGCATGTTCATGTTCGGCCCGTTCAGCACAGCAACCATTGGTGGCGTGGTGGTCTGGGACATGTCGTTGCGCGTAGCATAGGCGTGCGTGCCGGTCCAACCAGGCCGACCATCAGCCGGCTGTCGGTTCCTTGCCCCGCCGCACTCCGATGCCCATACTTGCGCCATGCACACCGCTGTGACTCTGACGCTGAATGGCGAAGCGCGCGCCTTCGACGGACCGATGACCGTCGCCGGCCTGCTCGCCAAACTTGGGCTGGAGACGCGCAAGGTGGCGGTGGAGCGCAACGAGGAGATCGTGCCGCGCTCCAGCTACGCCGAAACCTGGCTGCAAAGCGGCGATGCGCTGGAGATCGTGCATTTCATCGGCGGAGGCTGAGCGATGGACGGATCACTGCCGCAACAAGACGACACCTGGACGGTGGCCGGCCGCCAGTTCCGCTCGCGCCTGATTGTCGGCACGGGCCGCTACAAGGACCTGGAGGAGACCGGCGCCGCAATCGCGGCGTCAGGCGCCGAGATAGTGACGGTCGCGGTACGGCGGGTGAACCTGTCGGACCCCAAGGCGCCGATGCTGCAGGACTATGTCGATCCGAAGAAGTACACCTATCTGCCGAACACCGCCGGCTGTCACACGGCCAGCGAAGCCGTGCGCACGCTGCGGCTGGCGCGCGAGGCGGGCGGCTGGAACCTTGTCAAGCTGGAGGTGCTGGGTCCGCCTCCGACCTTGTATCCGGACATGCCGGGTACGCTTGAGGCTGCCGAAGCGCTGATCAAGGACGGCTTCGAGGTGATGGTCTATACCGCCGATGACCCGGTGGCGTGCAAGCGGCTGGAAGAGATGGGCTGCGTCGCCATCATGCCGCTGGGTGCACCGATCGGTTCGGGCCTCGGCATCCAGAACGCGGCGATGATCTGGATGATCCGCGAGCAGACCAAGGTGCCGTTCCTGGTGGATGCCGGTGTTGGCACCGCGTCGGACGCGGCGATCGCCATGGAGCTGGGCTGCGACGCGGTGCTGCTGAACTCGGCGATCGCGCACGCCAAGGACCCGATCCGCATGGCGAAGGCAATGAAGCTGGCGATCGAGGCCGGGCGGCAGGCGTATCTGGCCGGCCGGATGCCACGCCGGTTGGGCGCCGATCCATCGAGTCCGTTGACCGGGCTCATTCGCTGACGGCGTTCGTCTCCTACGCGCGAATTTCCGGCAGAAAGGGCGGCGCTGCAGGAACAGCGACTCGCAGGTGGCTTGTTGACCGGGCCTAGGGATGGGCACGCTCTGTGGACGGTGTCAGCCCGGCGAACGCCTGAAGTGCTGCGATATCCTTGATAACCACCAGACTGCTCTTCGTCTCCACCCCCAGCCGGCGAAGCGCGGCGAATGCGCGGGAGAGGTTCTCTTGCGAGCAGCCGATCTTGGCAGCCAGAAAGCGCTTCTCGTAGGGAAGCACGAACCTGGCGGGATTGGTCTCTGCGTCGCCTGCCAGTCCCAGCAAGTACGCGGCTAAGCGCTGAACCGAGGAGCGGAGCTTCATATTGCACAGCTCCAGCTCCTGCTCGTGCAGGGCAGCGAGCGCGTAGTCGAGGAACGGCAGCACCAGATCCGGCTTCACTCGAACCATCGACCGCAGCTCGCTTATGGGAATAACGACCAAACGAGCCGAGGTCATTGTCCTGGCCCCGGTCGGCGACGGTCTGCCCCGCATAGCCGCAGCGAACCCGAGCGGACGAGTGGGGCCCAGGACATCAACGAAAGCGTGGTCACCCTGCCGCCGCCCGCGGGTTTCTGCGACGAATCCGGACACGAGGATATTGAGCTCCTGCAGTAGTTCGCCTTCGCGGAACAGCACCTCATCTGGGCCCACCCGGGCGAGATCGGCGAGATCATTCAACTCAGCCAATCGGTCGCTACTGCACTTAGCTAACAACGGCAATGTTGCGAGGGCCTGGACTCCTGGTCTCACGGTGGGAAGGCTTTCGCTACAAGCGGTTGATATTCATCAACTGTATAATTGCGTATTGCACTTAATGCAACCATTGCGGGATGGTGCGTCGCGTTGGCCAACCAACGAGGCGGCCTGCCAGGAGAGAGGAGCAACCGATGGCTGCGGTGTCGTGGAAAAATAATTCGTCGGGCAATTGGAACGTTGCTGCGAACTGGTCAAACAACGCACTGCCGACGTCCGCCGATACCGTCACCATCGGTTTCGGAAATACTAGCAATACCTTCACGGTCACCGAGGACACCGCGAATGCCGCTGCGAGCACGCTGACCATCAACGGCGACACTGCAGGCACGGTTCACCCGGTGACCCTTTCGATGGTTGGGAATACCCTGACCGTTAACACCACTGTCGCCCTTAGCAACGATCAGTCGATCATCAGCGGGTTCGGCACATTGTCGGCGGGCGGCAACATCAGCGGATCCGGCACGATCACTGCCACGGGGGGAGCACTCAAGCTCACCGGGGCAGGAACGCTGGTAAGTGGTCCCGCGCTGACGATCGGCACGGCTTCGGCTTCCACGCTAGAGGTGAACCTGACTGGGGGAGCGACCGTAACCGACACTGCATTCCTCATTAACAATGCTAATCAGACCCTCAAGATCGATACAAATTTCACAATTAGCGGCGGTAACGAGACCATCACTCTGGGAACGGTCCAGCTCGCCGGTGGCACTCTGACCGACACGAGCGGCATTACCCTCTCAAGCGGCTTGCTGACTGGCTTTGGCACCGTATCGATTGGCACGGGGACAACCTCGGATTTCGACGGCGCTGGGACTGTCCTTGCCACCGGCGGCGTTCTCTCCTTCGCCGGGCAGGCCAGCAGCGCTAGTGCTACCGCCTATCAGATCGCCGACGTCGCGGGCTCGGGACTGAAGTTCAACAATCTCGTCGGCTCGACGGCCACCGTGACTTTCCTGGACGCGGGCGCTACAGGCGGCTCCGGCACACTCGATCTCACTTCAACGAACCTCACCAACTTCCAGGGTACGGTCAATCGGTTCATTGTCGGCGACACAGTCAAAGTACTCAATGCAGACCATGTCAGTCTGACGGGTGGGACGACACTCAACGTCTTCAACGCCTCGAACACTTCTCTCGGATCCATCAAGCTAGGCCAGTCGCACACGGGCTTTAACTTCTTTGTCAACAAGGCGACCGGAGCGATTACCACCGATATGCCCTGCTTCGCCGCCGGCACACGAATTCTGACGGCGACCGGCGAACGCCCGGTTGATAGCCTGCTGCAGGGTGACATCGTCCTGACGCTCGCGGATGGCGAGCTGCAGGCGCATCCGGTGAACTGGATCGGCCGCCGGCGCGTCGATCTGACAGCGCATCCGCGCCCGGAGACGGTCGCGCCGATCCGCATCCAACGCGGTGCCTTCGCCGACAGCATGCCGCACACCGATCTGCTGGTCTCGCCGGATCACGCCATCTTCGTCGATGGCAAACTGATCTGCGCCCGCCAACTGGTGAACGGCACCACCATCCTGCAGGAGCAGGACTGGACTTCGGTCGATTACTACCATGTCGAGCTCGATGGGCACGCCGTCCTGCTCGCGGAAGGCCTGCCGGCGGAAAGCTACCTCGACACTGGCAATCGCGGGTTCTTCGGCAACGCGGACGACCCGTTCATCCTGCACCCCGACCTGACCGACGAAAGCGACTTCCCGGCACGCGAGGCGGGATCCTGTGCGCCGTTCGTCTCCGACGAGGCGGAGGTGCGGCCGGTGTGGCAGCGCCTGGCAGATCGCGCAGCCGCCCTGGGCCAGCCGGTGCCCCAGCTCGACACTACCAGCGATCCGGCACCCTGCCTGATCGCCAGGGGCCGCACGGTGAAGCCGATATATGGCGAGAACGGCCTCTACATCTTCGCCCTGCCGAAGGGTGCGACCGAGGTGCGTTTGGTCTCACGTTCCGCCGCACCGACCGACGCGCGACCATGGCTGGAGGATCGGCGCCGTCTCGGCCTCTACGTCGAGCGCATCGTGCTGCGCAGCTCGGACGATGTGCGCGAGGTGCCGGTGGACCATCCCGATCTGTCCCAGGGCTGGTGGGCGGTCGAATCGAGCGGCACAGCAAAGCGGCGGTGGACGGACGGCAACGCCGTGCTGCCGCTGCCGGACATGGCCGGGCCAACCATGCTGGAGGTGCGTGCCGGCAGCGCCAGCCTGCTCTATCCGGTGCAGTCCGAGCGCGAGGTGCGCGCCGCCTGACGCGGGGTTGCGACGGGGGGAGCGGGGGTTAGGTACCCAGCACCCCCAGCCGCCGCAGCACCGGCAGCCTTTTCTCCAGCATCGTCGCCACCGCCTCGGCCACGATGCGCCGCCGGTCCGTTGGGTCCGTAACCGGCTGGCTGTCGCGCTGCACGTTACGCCCGCTTCGGCCCAACACCTCGAGCAGTTCGGTGGTCAGCGCCTCGATGTCCGCCGGCTCGCCCGCAAGCAGTTCGCCGGCCACCAGAGTTTCCAGAACATCGCCGCCTACCACCGACCCGATGACCGGCGATGCCAGCCGCGGCAGGTCAGCGGCATTGGCATTCGCCTGGGCGATCGCCAGGTTCAGCCGCCGGCACGCATCGCGTCCTGCGGTCGTCCCGCCGTCCGGCAGAATTGGGTGTGCGTAGCCGCCGGCGATCAACAGGCTGAACGCCTGCAACACCTCCACCAGCGGGCGGCCGGCGCAGGCCGGCGATTGCAGGGCTTGCTCGACGCTCACCTGCCCTCCCTCCAGCATCGACAGCAGCGGCTGGTAGATCTCGGGACGCCCGGTGACATTGCCCATCGGGGTTGCGAAGGTGGGGCCGCCCTCCGGCATTGCCACGCCGAGACCGGCGATCGTCAGCTCATGCAGCCGCATTTGCTGCTCGGGTCCCGGCATAGGGACAGTCCCCTTTCGGTACAGGTCTCGTCGGAAAGATTGCGCACATCCGACATCACGCAGGGTCTCCCGCAGCATGGGATCGCGGGTTTCGGCGAGCAGCGGCGCCACGTTGGTCGGCACGGAGACAGTGTCGATGTTCTCCGGCAGGGTTGCGCTGCCGATGTAGCGGCACTTTGCTTCCAGCATTTCGCCGGCCACGTCGGCGAACATCAGCGGGTGCCAATGCTCGTTCAGATACTCGTGCGCGATGTAGCGTGCATCCTGTTTGCGGACGTCGGCCAGACGGCTTTCCAAATTAGGATGCGCCTGGAAGAAGAGCGCGCCCGCGCCCTTCAGCCGATCGACAAAGTCGAGCACGCCCGGCACCGCGATGTCGCTTCGATCCGGACTGGCCAGCGCCAGCATCCGCATTAGCCGGCGCACCGGTACCATGGCGGCCCAGCCGGTGGTCACGTTGTAGCTCAAATAGACCAGTCCGCCCGGCTTCAGGCGCTTGGTCACCGCGGCGATCAGGTGCTGTCGGTTGTCCGGCGAGATCCAGCTCAGCACCCCATGCGAAACCATGAGGTCGAAGTCCGGCAGCGCGCCATCCTGGGCGGTATCCAGTGCCGCGAAAGATGCCTCTACGAACCGCACATTGCGCAGGCTGGCGCGGTCCGCGAGGCGGTTGGCGAACTCCACATGCGCCGGGTTGAAATCGAATCCCCAGACATCGGCATGCGGGCATGTCGCCGCGACGACGAGTGTGGTGAAGCCGTTACCGCAGCCAAGGTCGGCATAGCTGAACGGCTTGGCGAGGTCGGGCGGGCGATGGCCAAGCAGCAGGCTGGTTGTAGCCAGCCAAACTGGTGTGATCTCGCGGTAGAAGTTGCTGGTATAGGCAACGTCGGTGACGTAGCCCTCGTCCCACTTGGCCATCCCTGGTTTTTCCGGCGAAGTTCTTCGCGCTCAGGTAGCAGCGAGCCGCCTCACTTGCCAACGGGATCCGCTGATCCGCAGTCTTTGCCCTGTTCGAGCTGCGCGTTGATCTCCGCGCCGAGCAGCACTGCATAGGCGCTCAGATAGAACCACAACATGATCGCGACCACGGCGCCCAGCGGCCCGTAGGTCACGCCCAGTTGCGCTATGTGCGAGACGTAGAAAGACAGGCCAGCCGACGCAATGAGCCACAGCAGCGTCGCCAGCACCGCGCCGGGGAAGATCCGGCGCCCCGGGAACCGACCGCGCGACGGGCCATAGCGGTACAGCAGCGCGATGGTGCCGAACACCAGCACGACCAGCAGCGCCATGCTGAAGGCATTCACCAGCCCCGCGGTGTAGGCTGATAGTCCGATGAACGAGATCACGGTCGGCAGGAACACCAGCACCGCAATCGCCACGACCGCGGCCACCACCGCACACAGCGTCATCGCCAACGCTGTTACCTGAAAGCCCAGGATCCCGCGGCTCTCCACCGTGTCGTAGGCGACGTTCAACGCTGAAAGCACCGACTTTGTGCTGGCCGAAGCGCTCCATAACGCGAGGGCAACGCTGATCAGCAGGCCGATGCTCAGCGTATTGCTGGGCTGGGAAACCAGCTCGCGCACCCGGTCGTCGATCAGCTTGAAGGCGGGCGGCGGTAACAGGCGTTCGATGACCGCGAGCTGCTGTTCCACCGCAACGACGTTGAATACCAGGCCATAAATCGAGATCAGCACGCTGATGGCCGGGAACAGCGCCATGGTGGCGTAAAAACCGCAACCCGCCCCCGCAAGTGCCACCCGATCGGTGCTGGATTCGCGGAGCGCGCCGAGTACCACCCGGCGGCAGCCCGACCAGAGGCGCCTGCGCTGTCTGCTTCGAATGGCCGCTTCCACGCTCGTTCCACCTCCGTCTCGCTGATCGCTATGGTGCCAACCGAAACGCCATAACCTAGCCTGCGATGCAGTCTGGCGACATTTTCCTGCCGATTGATCGCGATTCGGGCTTGCGCCGGGGGGGCCAGGGTCCTATGTGGCCCCTCCTACGCAGCAACGCACGTGCCTCTGGCCCTCGTGGTTACGCAACGACGTCAAGCGTTCTGGCAATCGTATGGTCGCTGGTTCGTTCGACCGTTTCGTCAACTAACGCCCGTCGCCTTCATCAGGCGGGCGTCCAGCCAAAGGAGGCTCGGTGCGATGACTCCGAAGATCGCCCGTTTCCTTGCTGAGCAGCAGCCGGTCACGCCGTGTCTGGTGCTCGATGTAGACCGTGTGGAGGCGAACTTCCGCACGCTGCAACGTGCCCTGCCGCTGGCGCGGGTCTATTACGCTGTGAAGGCAAATCCGGCGCGCCCGGTGCTGCAGCGGCTGGTGCGCCTGGGCTCTAGATTCGACGCTGCAAGCTGGGAGGAAGTCTCCGAGTGCCTCGACTGTGGCGCTCGTCCCGAAGCGATCAGTTTCGGCAACACGATTAAGAAGGCCTCGGCCATCCGCGCCGCGTTCCAGCGCGGGGTCACACTGTTCGCCTTCGACTCGGTCGAGGAGCTGGAGAAGCTGGCAGAGCATGCACCGGGGGCGCGGGTGTACTGCCGGATCCTGGTGGAGAACGAAGGTGCGGATTGGCCGCTGTCGCGCAAGTTCGGCACCACAATCGAGAACGCGCGCGCGTTGATGCTGCGCGCCGACGATATGGGGTTGGACCCCTACGGCCTGTCGTTCCATGTCGGCAGCCAGCAGACCGCCACGCGCGCATACGAGGTGGCGATCGCCAAGGTGGCCATGCTGTTCACCGACCTGACCGAGGCCGGGGTGAACCTGAGGATGATGAACCTGGGCGGCGGCTTCCCGACCCGCTATCGCGATCCCGTGCCGGAGATCGATCAGTTCGGCGACGCGATAATGACGTCCATGACGGAACATTTCGGCAATGCTCTGCCCGAGATGGTGATCGAGCCGGGCCGCTATATCGTGGGCGATGCCGGACTGGTCAGCGCGGAAGTGGTGCTGGTAAGCCGGCGCGATCCGAGTGACCCGGTGCGCTGGGTGTATCTGGACATCGGTCGGTTCGGCGGCTTCGCCGAGACGGAAGGCGAGGCGATCAAGTATCGCATCACCACGCCGCACGACAGCGGGCCAGCCGGACCAGTGGCGATCGCTGGTCCGACCTGCGACGGCGCCGACATCATGTATGACAAATCGAACTACCGACTGCCGTTGGCGTTGAGGTCGGGCGATCGGGTGGAGCTCCTGTCCACCGGCGCATATGTGACCACATATGCCAGCCAGCGCTTCAACGGCTTTGCGCCGCTGGCTGAGCACTACCTGTAGTCTCCCAACGCCGGCCTTGTCCCCCGGTGCTTGACCCCGGGGATTGTCCCGGCCACCCGTCGCGGCACACTGCTCCGGACGGCGTATGACGCATGAGAGGGAGAACGCAGATGCCCAACATGACCATCCATGCCACGGACGGCTCCGGCAGCTTTTCCGCCTACCTGCTGGAACCGAAGAACAAGCCCGCCGGCGTGGTCGTGCTGATTCAGGAGATCTTCGGCGTGAACCAGGCGATGCGCGATATCGCCACCTGGGTCGCCGACATGGACTTCATCGCTGTCTGCCCCGACCTGTTCTGGCGCATCGAACCGGGTATCGACATCACCGACAAATCGGAAGCCGAGTGGAAGAAGGCATTCGAGTTGTTCAATAAGTTCGACCAGGCGAAAGGGATCGAAGACCTGCAGGCGACCGTTGCGGCGGCACGAAAACTCACAGGCGCGAATGGCAAGGTGGCGACGATGGGCTACTGCCTGGGCGGTCGCCTCGCCTTCATTATGGCCGAACAGTCCGATGCCGATGCCAACATATCCTACTACGGTGTCGGCCTCGACGACCTGCTGGGTGATCTTGGCAAGGTGACCAAGCCACTGGTCGTGCACATCGCCGACAATGACGCCTTCTTTCCACCCGAAGGCCGCGCCAGGGTGATGGAGGCAGTGAAGGGCCATCCACGGGTCGCCTGCCACGTCTATCCGAATGCCGATCATGCATTCGCCCGCGTCGGCGGCGTGCATTGGCAAGGCCGCGCTGCTGCCATTGCCAACGGACGCAGCGCAGAGGCTCTGGTCGCCGCGATCGGCTAGCGCGTGATGACCGGAGGCGGAATCGCCCGGAGGTCTGAATCATGCGCTCAAACAAAGAAGCCAAAGCCATGGCGAGGTCAACCTGGCCCCATCACGCTCTAAGACGGCAGCCGCCGGAAGACGCGGTGGTGCCTGGCACAAGCATGGGCTCGGGCGGGCCTTCGGCCCGACCGGGCCCGGCCATGACGATTGACGATAGGAGAAATCAGATGTTTGCCGAGATCCACTCCTTGAGCCGGCTCTTCGGCAATGCGCCGACCTGTTTCGCCGCCGGTTGGCCGTTCTTGAACAGAATAAGCGTCGGAATGCCCTGCACCGCGTAGTCGTTCGGGGTGCGCGGATTGTCGTCGATGTTGACCTTGGCTACGGTCAGCTTTCCGGCGAACTCGCCCGCCAGCTCCTCGAGCGCTGGCCCGATCATCTTGCAGGGGCCGCACCACTCCGCCCAGAAGTCGACCAGTACCGGACCGTCTGCCTTCAGCACGTCCTGCGAAAAGGTCTGATCGGACACCGCCTTGGTATTCGCGCTCATTCTCAGCCTCGATGGTTCAGTTGCGTTTCAGGTGGGACCCGCCAACGGCAGGTCAAGCAGTTCATCCGGCAGCATGACCACCCGCGATGCCTGGGTCCAGACCAACGCACAGCTGATTGTCCTGCCCGGGAAAATCTCTCGCAGCACGCCGCGATAGGCGGCCATCTGCCGCAGGTAGAGCACGGGCGTATCCTCGACCCGTACCGGCGGCTGGCGGTTGGTCTTGTAGTCCGCAATGATCACCCGGTCGTTCAGCACGGCCAGCCGATCCACCAGCCCGCCGACAACGGCCCCGTTCACCAGCCCGGTCAATGGCACTTCCGCTCGGCTGCCTGGACCGAACAGCGGCGCCAAGTCGGGGTGTCCGAGGATGGACATGATCTCCTGGGTCAATGCCTCCGCCTCGCCATCGGCAAGCCGATTGCCTGGCCGGTCAAGCCAGGCCCGTGCCGCTGCGGCGCGGCGCTCGATGGGCAGATCGGGCAGGTACTGCAGGAGAGCATGCAACAGCGTGCCGCGGTGGAACCGGTTGTGAGCCGTCTCCCGAGCGGCGAGGGGTGTGGCCGCAGCCGGCACCGGACCAAGTTCGACGTTCTCGGGGCGACTCGGTGCCAGGCGTTCCGGTCGCGCCGGCTCAGCCGGAGGGGGAGCCGCGCGCCAATCCGGTGCTGCCCCGACCCAACGCGGCAGGCCGACATCCTGCGGAGCGGCAGTCGCCTTGCACGCCATGTCGACTGGCGCTCGCTGCGGGGTTGCATAGCGCCGACACGTGCCGTCGCTCTCGGTCGGCAAGGCGTCGAAGCCACGCTCGATCAGTCGATACCAGCAAGAGTCGTCCAGCCCGCGGCGAGTCTGCCAACCGCACACCAGCAGTCGGTCTTCGGCGCGGGTCAGCGCCACGTAGAGCAGCCGGTTATGCTCCTGCATCCGCCGCTCGGTGGCGGCGTCGCGCAGCGCCTGGGCTGCGCGACAGCGCATTTCCCTGCGCGGCGACCAGATCGGCACCTCGCGCCTTGTCTTCGGATCAGTCGCCCAAAGGATTGCGGGTTCGTCCGGCGGCAGTGCGGTGGTGTCCGGCAAAATGACCAGCGGCGCCTGCAGGCCCTTGGCGCCATGCGCCGTCATAACCCGCACCAGGCTGCCGGCGCCTTCCGCCTCGCGCTTCACCTCGGCCCCTGACCGGCGCAGCCAGTGCAGGAAACCCTGCAATGAAGGCGGATGTGCCCGTCCGTACGCCAGAGCCGCGTTGAGCAGTTCGTCGACCGGCTCGGCGGCTTCCGGCCCGAGCCGCGCCAGCAGCCGCGCCCGCCCGCCCAGCGGCCCCAGCGCCTCGGCGAACAGGGCGTGGGGCGAGACGTAATCCACCCGCCCCAGCAGTGCCGCGAAGAACGCCCACGCGGCCAGCCATTCAGGCCTTTCCCCGGCACGCGCATGCAGCGTTTCCCACAAAGGACCGCTGCGTCCGATTGCGAGTTCCATGAGGCTGTCGTCTGACAACCCGCCCAGCGGGCTGGTCAGCAGGCAGGCGAAGGTCAGGTCGTCCTGTGGCAGCAGCAGCGCATCGGCGAGCGCCATCAGGTCCTGGACCGCCAGCTGCTCGGCCAGCATCAACCGATCCAGCCCGGCGACCGGCACGCCGCGCGCCTTGAGTGCGCGCACCAGTGCGCGGCCGAAGTCGTTGCGCCGACGCACGAGCACCATCACGTCACCGGGCGCCAGGGGACGGCCTCGGCTTTCCAACCGGACACCGCCGCCGGCCTGCTGTGCGATCCAACCCGCCAGCGTCTCCGCCAAAAGCTGTGGCGCGGAGGTCAGCCCCCGGTTCTGGTCCGGCACGGTCCAGGGTTGCGGTTCCGTTGTATCCGGCAGCGGTGTCGGCGGCCACAGTTCCACCGCGCCAGCGTCGTCCGCGCGGTCGGCGTAATGCGCCATCGTCTGACCTGGCTCGACCACGCCGGCGGCGGCAATCGGATTGGCGAACACCGTATCGACCAAGGCGAGCACCGGCCGCGTGGAGCGGAACGATACATCCAGTGCCGCGTCCTGCCAGGACCCGCCGGCAGACATGACACGCTCGCGCAGCCTGCGGTGCGAGCGGTCGAACGCATCGACGTCGGCACCCTGAAACGAGTAGATCGACTGCTTGCGATCGCCGACTGCGAAGACCGTGCGATGCGCGTCTCGCGCGGATTCGCCGGCAAAAAACTCCTCCGTCAGTGCGTGTGCGATGGCCCATTGTTGCGGCGCGGTGTCCTGCACCTCGTCCAGCAGCAGGTGATCGAGGCCGCCATCGAGCTTGTAGAGTACCCAGGCGGCGCCTGGATCGACCAGCAATCGCGAGGTGCGGCCAATCAGGTCGTCATAGTCCAGCAGCCCGGCCGTTTCCTTGTGCTGTGCATAGGCGCCCAGCACAGGTGCTGCGAGCCGCACCAAGGCAGCGGAGATCTTTGTCAGCCGCAGCGCCAGACAGGCATCGACCGTGTCGATGATGCGCTCGCATTCACCGAGGAAGTGGCGGGCGAGATCGGGCTCAGCGTCGAGCACCGCCTTGGACACGAAGCCGCTCTCGGCGCGCGCCTGGCCATCCTTGGTCAGAAAATCTTCGCACCACCGGGGCCAGTGTTCGACACGACCTGTAGCATCGAGCGCGAGCCAGTCCAGAATGCGCGTCGCACGCTCCGCGCACTTCTTGGCTCCCCGTTGCTGGACAAACTGCGCAGCACGGCGGAGCGCCGGTTCATCCTGCCAATTGACCGCCAAGGCGATGATGTCTGTCTCGCCGTCGGCGGTAACGCCAAGCACGCGCCGCTGGGCTGCGGTGAATTCATTGCCAAGCTGCAGTGCATCGCTCAGCCGTGGCAGGTCGCGCTGCAACGACGCAACGTGGCGGCCAAACTGTGTTGCCGAGGACAGCCCCGCCAAAGTCTGCAGCGCTTCGCGCAATTGCGGCGTGTGCGCGCGGGACAGCATATCTTCCCGTGCCTCGGTGAGTGCATCGGCAGCGTCGAGTTCATCGACCAGACGAAAATGCGGCGAAAGCGCTGCTTCCAGTGGAAAACGGCGCAGCAGGGATTGGCAGAAGGCATGAATGGTGCCGATCCGCATCCCGCCCGGCAGGTCCAACACGCGGGCGAACAACGCACGTGCTTCGGTCAGAGTGGCCTCGGTGGGCTCCACATCGAGCGCCTGCAGCTCACGGGCGAGCGACGCGTCGTCCAAAGTGACCCAGCGGCCGAGCGTCTTCTGCAGCCTCACCGCCATCTCCGTGGCGGCGGCCTTGGTGAAGGTCAGGCATTGGATGCGCTCCGGCGCCGCACCGCTCAGCATCAGGCGCAGCAGGCGATCGGTCAGCAGCTTGGTCTTGCCTGACCCCGCCGATGCACCGACGAAGGCCGAGACTGCGGGGTCCGAGGCGAACAGCTGCTCGGCGTTGGCGCGGTCGCGGGGCGACAGTGGGACGGGTGGAGACGCCCCCTCCCCCCGCCCCCCTCCCGCAAGGGGAGGGGGAGTGGGGAGAGGCAAGAAGAGCTGCCGACTCACTCCTCGTCTCCTACCGCTGCCCATTCGGCGACCCGCGCCAGCTGCCCATAATCCGAGTAACGCGGCGCAAGCCCTGGCTGCGGCTGCGACAGATAGGATCGGTCGGGTGCGTCGTAGGTGTCGATCAGCGCGCCGAGCGCTTCACGCGCCTCGGATACGGCAGCGGCAATCGCCGGGGCGTCTTCCTTGAACAGGGACCGAATTTCGCCAGGCAGGAAGCCGCCCGTCATGTGCCAGTAGGTCAGCTCGTGGGCCTGCCCAATGACCCCTTCGCCAAATGCGCCTGCCTCGGCCATCGCGGCTTCCAGCAGCAGCTGCGGCGCCAAGCCGGCATCGACCTCTTTCTGCGTCGGCGGCGTGCCCGTCTTGTAGTCCAGGATTGCCAAGCCGCCGGCGCGGCGACGCTCGATCCGGTCCGCCCGCCCGGTCAGGCGAAATAGACCGCCAGGGCGCGCCAGCTCGAGAGTGCCGCTCGCTTCCGCGGCCATGGCGACCGGAGGGTGCTCGCTGCGCCGTTCCGTTTCCACCTGCGCCACCCAGTCGGCGATCCGTTCCAGCCGCGGCGCCCACCACGCAGTGAGCGCCTCGCGCAGATCGGCCTCCATCAACGCGCGGTCCATGGCGCGCCGCAACTGCTGCGCCGCGTCCGTCGGCCAGCTTGTATCGAACTGCTCCAGGAACAGGTGCAGGCCCTTGTGCACCAGGATCCCGTAGTCCGCGGCGTCCGTCGCTTCGTCCAGCGCTCGCAGTTTCAGGAGTTTCAGGATGTGTTTGGCGTGGATCGCATAGGGATCGCGCAGCCAGGTCTCGATCTCGGTGACGGACAGGCGGCGCGGGCGCAGCGCGACCGGAGGACGCGGACGTGGCGGTCGCACCGGGCGCGGCGCAGCGGCCGGCTGATCGAGCATCCCGACCCAGCTGGCGGCCGGGTGCTGTGGCAGTGACATGCCTTGGCCGGCCAGGAACGTCTCCAGCCGGGTCAGCCAGCGGGCCGGCACCACCGGCGCACCATCGCGCCGCCGAGGGCAGGACAACACCACATTCGGCGCGGCGGTCGCACAGGAGACGAAGTCGTGTGCCGACTGGCCGACGATCTCTTCAGGTGACGGCAGCCCGACCTTGCTGCGCATCGGCCGCGACAGCCAGGCGCCGGGGTCGCTGGCCGGCGGCCAGACGCCTTCCGCCAAGCCGCCAAGCACCATGACATCGGCGCTCTGCAGGCGCGCTTCCAACAGCCCCCAGATGAACACCCGAGGATGCTCAGTGCCGCCGCGTCCACGCAACGCGCGCCGGCTGCGCACGACAACGCCCGCCAGGACCGCATCCAGCAGGCCCGGCAGTACGCCAGTGCGCTGGTCCGGCAAGAGCGGCAGTGCGGCCTGCACCTCGGCCAGGCGCGTGGCGAGGGCTTCGCCTTCCTCTCCAGCCCACAGCCGCGACGGCCCCGGCAGCTCATCGCTGGCCGCCAGCCGCTCCGCCGCTTCCACCAGAGCTGCGAAGGCGACAGACGGATCGATCTCGATCGCGCTGTCGATGCGCAGCATCGGCTCCAGGCACGTTTCGATCCGCCGCAGCAGGTCCCGTGCACCCTTGTCGCCTGGACGGACGCGATCGACCGCGCGCCGCAGCCCGGCGATGCCATGCCGCAACCGGGGACCGCGCAGGCAGGTCAGTTCAAGCGCCCGCGCCGCGGCGCGGCACGCAGGTGGTGACAGGCCGGCGGCACAAAGCGGATGCTTCAGCAGCGCAAGCAGCGGGACCGGTGCGAGTTCCTCGGTCACTGCCAGTGCCAACAGCCGGATGAACACTGCAGGCGGTGTGTCCGATAACGGCTCGCCGGCGCTGTCGTCCGCCACCACGCCATAGCGCAGCAATTCGGTTGCCACCCGCCCGGCCAGATCGCGATCCGGCGTCACCAGTGCTGCAGTGGCGCCGCCGGTCTCCAGCGCCTCGCGGAGAACGAGGGCGATGGCGGTTGCTTCCTCCTGCTGGTCGGCGGTGGTCAGCAGGGACAGTCCCTCGGTGACGGGTTCCTCGACCTTGCGCCATTCTCCCAGCGCCGGTGCAGGCAGCAATGCCCGCGACAGAGCTGCCGCTCGGGCCGATTTGGGTGCAGCCCACGTCTGCACATCGTCCCGCGTTGCGCCGAGGCTTTGCAGCAGCCGGGCAAGTCCGGCCTGCGGATGCCCGTCGTCCAACGCGCCCCAGGCCTGTTCGGACATTGCTGTGTCCAGTCCAGGCAGCACCACGGCGCCATTCGGCAAGCGGGCGACCACGCGCAGCAAGCGGGCGACCGCCGGAATGCCGGCCGTAGTACCGGCGACAAGCACCCGGTCGACCGGCGGTACCGCCTCCCACTCAGCCGCCTGCGCGTTCAACAGCGCGACCAGGCGTGCCGTCGGGTTCATCAGTCCCTGCTCGGCCAACCATTGCGGCCAATGCGCGGTGACGATGTGCAGGAACTCCAGCGTCTGCGCCCAATGCGCTGCGTAGTCCGGGTCCGCGGCTTCCGGCAGCTTTGCCGCCAGGTCGATTTCGGCCCGCTCGGCCTCGTCCATCAGCGCCGCCAGTTCGGCCGCGAGCGGCCAGGCACGGTCGGCGGTACGAGGCGTCCCATTGGCCCCGCGCATCTCCAAGATCAGTTGGGTCAGCGCTGCAAGGCGCCGCGCCGGCTCGACAGCCGGGGGCAGGTCGAGGCCGCCGGTCAGTGCCAACGGCGCCTCGTCCAAACCACCAAAGGCGGTGATCCGCGGCAGCAGCAGCGGCCGGCCATTCGATGCGCACAGGAATGCTTCGGCCAGGGCCCGGGCGGCGCGGCGGGTCGGAAGCAGGATCAGTCCACGCGCGATGCCCAGTGGATCAGGACCGGCGCGTTGCAGCCAATCCTCGGCGATCGCATCCAGAAACGACACGCCTGGCGGCATGGTGAACAGGGTCACCGCGTGTCTCCTGTCAGTCGCGCCTGGAGGATGCTCTCGGCCTCAGACAGGTCCGCCGGGGTGGAGAGGTGGAACCACAGGCCGTCATGCACCACGCCGCGTAGCCGGCCCCGACTGAGCGCCGCATCCCACGCCATGTTCATACTGAACCTGCCGCCGGGCATCTCCGCCAGCAATGTCGGCGCGATGATCTGGAGGCCGGCGTAGACATACGGCACGATCTCGCGCTCTCGCCGCCGACGCAGCGTGCCGCCAGCGTCGAGCGCAAAGTCGCCGAAACCGACCTCTCCATGCACCTGAAAGCTACGGTGCAGCAGCAGTACGCCGTCCGCGCTCGCGGGCTCGAATGCAGCCGCCAGCCGCGCAAGTGCCGGCCGTGTCCCATCAAGCCAGAACGCGTCGCCGTTTAGGACGAAGAACGGCTCTGGCCCCAGCAGGTCAAGCGCCGCCTTGACGCTGCCGCCGGTGTCGAGCAGCACCGGCTCGCGCAGCAGCACCGTGCGCGGGCGATTGCGGCGCTCCCCGCGGCGCTCCCCGCGGCGCTCCAGGTACGCGGCCAACTGGTCGGCCTGCCAGTGCGCGTTGACCACCACCGTGTCGACGCCCGCCTCGTCCAGCCGGTCCAGCGCATGGTCGATCAGGGCCTTCCCGCCCAACGGCAACAGCGGCTTTGGCATGCGGTCGGTGAGTGGCCGCATCCTTGTCCCAAGGCCGGCAGCAAGCAGCATGGCACGCCGGGTCATACGATCCTTTCCAACCGATCCGCCCAGCCCGAGAGTAAAGCACGCCGGGTTTCTTCACCGTTGATGTCGAGCGTTATGCGGAGTGCATCATCGGGACGAAGCGGGCCAAGCCGGTCAGGCCATTCCACGAGCGTAATGCCGTCCCGCGCCTCCTGCCAGCCGAGTTCGGCGATGCCGGCCGGCCCATCCAGTCGCCAGAGATCGAAGTGATGCACCGTGCCGATTTGCGTGTCGTAGCTCTGCACCAAGGTGAACGTGGGACTTGGCACGTCCAACGCCGGATCGCCGCTTGCGGCCCGCAGAAATGCACGCGCGAATGCGCTCTTGCCCGCACCCAACGGCCCTTCCAGCAGAATCACGTCCCCCGACCGCGCCAGCGCAGCAACCGCGGCCGCCAGTGCCTCTGTCGCCGCCAGTCTGGGCAGCTCGATCAATCGCGTCGCGGCGGACATGCCGGCAATTTGCCCGAGCGCCGGAGTCGCGGACAACCGCCTCATCCGCTAAGACCGCGTCGCATGGCAAGCGAGATCGAGACCGACGTGGCGATCGTCGGCGCCGGCCCGGTCGGGCTGTTCGCGGTGTTCGAACTGGGCATGCTGAAACTGTCCAGCGTCCTGATCGATGCGTTGTCCGAAGTGGGCGGACAATGCGTGGCGCTGTATCCGGAAAAGCCGATCTACGACATCCCCGCCCACCCGGCGATCCACGCCGGCGCGTTGATCGCGCAGCTAGAGCGCCAAATCGCGCCGTTTCATGCGCCACTTCTGCTGGGTCGCCGCGTAACCGGCTTGGCCGGTGAACCGCGCAACTTCGTCCTGACCACCGATCAGGGCGACTCCGTGCGCGCCAAGGCAGTGCTGATTGCGGCTGGTGCGGGCGCGTTCGGTCCCAACCGGCCACCGCTCGACGGGCTGGCCGCGTACGAGGCATCGGGAGCGGTGCAATACTACGTGCGGCGCCGAGAGGATCTGCGCAGCAAACGCATCGTCATCGCCGGTGGCGGCGATTCGGCGGTGGACTGGGCGCTGGCGCTGCGTGACATCGCGCAGGTCGCGGTGGTGCATCGGCGGCCGAAGTTCCGTGCTGCACCGGAAAGCGCGGCGCAACTCGATGCAGCGGCGCAAAGTGGCGAGATCGAGATGGTGGTGCCGTACCAGCTTCACGCGCTGCATGGCGCCAATGGCGAACTGCAGCATGTCGAAGTGGCGACAATGCGAGGCGACACGCGACTGCTTTCGGCCGACGTCCTGCTGCCATTCTTCGGCCTGTCGATGGATCTCGGCCCAATCGCTGCCTGGGGGCTCGATAGCGAGCTGCACCACGTGAAGATCGACCCTTCGACCTGCCAGACCTCGATGCCTGGCGTCTTCGCAATCGGCGACGTCGTCAATTACCCAGGGAAGCTGAAGCTGATCCTGCAGGGATTCAGCGAAGCTGCAATTGCAGCCCACGCCATCTTCGGCGTGGTGCATCCCGGAGAGGCGCTGCACTTCGAGTACTCGACCACCAAGGGCGTGCCGCAATAGGTGCGGCGACAATGCGCGCTTCAATTTGAACGCCCGAGGACTGCCGGGTCCCGCCTCTGTCGTCCTATGTACGTTGAGAGACAGTTTCGCATGAGGTGAGGGATGCCGAGTGGCAATGTCCCGAACCGACGCACGGAGACCCCCTCGGGCCTGCGCGACATGGCGGCCCGCGCGCGACGGCTCGCGCGGAACATTCTCGATCAGCAGGTCATCCGCCACCTCATCGAGTTCGCCGAAGAACTGGAGGCCAGAGCCGCCGCGCTCGAACCCGCGCCGCAACCCATCCCTCTCCAGCGGTCCGACCCCGAGGCCGGCGAAGGTTAGATATCTTCATCCACCGGAAGCCCAGCCTGCGTGAAGAGCCGCCTCAACCGACGCTATTAGCTGGCCAATCGGCGACACGGCGAGCTGGTCAGCCGCGGCGAAGCTGCCAGGTCAGCGTCGCCCAATGGCTATGCTGCCGCGCGGTCTGCCGCGCGCGCAACGCATCGGTGCGGCCACACATCTGCGCTGCTAGCTGCAGCAGGCGGTGATTGCGATCGATCAGCTGGGTTGCTCGAATGGTCCTTCGCGGTGGCTCCAGCCGCTCGGCCTCGTCGCGGGACAGCGTGATGACTTTGCGTCTCTCGCACCAGATCTCCACACCGGGATAGTCACCCATCACGCATCTCGCGGCAGCCATCGCCGCCACGTCGTCGGCAAAGCAGTCTTCCCGCCGGCGCGCGATGTGATCGTCGGCCCGCAGCAGATAGAACCGGTAGAGCCGTGCTCGCCGCCCGGCTGGTTCGGCAGACTGCAATGAGCTCGGTGCTGTCTGAGGTGCCAAGTGCCCCCTCCAGTGGTTCAGGGGGAGCTCTCGTCTCTCTCAGCCGCCAGCGTCCCGGTTGGCCGTGGCTGGCGATACATGCATTGGCTCACGGACACGCGTTGCTGTCCAGTGTCGCACTTGAGTGTGCGGTGGCCTATATAAGTCAATCGCCGGCAACGGTCCTTGGGCGTCGGCGGCTGAGAGACGCGACCGTGCTCCCGCTCACATAGCAAGGGAGCCACCGCTTGTGCCGACATCCGTCTCTGAAGCCGCCGCAAGGGTGCGGGTGCGCAGCGAGCGCGCCACCGCCGTGAAGCGGGTAGCGGCCGATGCGCAACGATCCGCGCACGCCAAGGCAGAGCAACTCGTCATCGATAGCGAGCGCCGTTACACCGAAACCACGCTGGCTCTGCAAAAGGCGAGGCAAAATCTACTGCGATTTTAGCGCACGGCAGCATATCCGCTGCGGCACTACGACCTTGTTGCTCCGTAAGCTCCCTTCTCGGACTGCAAGCAAGGGACCGACACGCACAGCGCACCGCAGCCGTTGCGAGTGCTCCCGCTGTGCCTGGGAACGCGTCCTCGTCTCCTGCACCTGCCAGCGGATCTCCTTGGATGCCACGACCACTTCTTCTGCGTGGCTCAGCAAGGAATAGCCGGTCTCGCCTAGCTCTCTGATGCGGATCTGCTCGTGGCGCGCGTGTTCCGCCCAAGCGTCATCGAGACGTATGCGGAGCCGCGGCGGTCGGGTGGCAGGATCGAACGTGAACTGCGGCATCAGCTTGGCGGATTGTCGCTCGAGTTGCGCAGCCTGGAGAGCGGCACGGTGCCCGTTGGCGATGCGGGCGCGCGCTTCGGCGATCAGTTTCGCTTCGACCCCCGCCGATCGACCCAATCTGGCATTGCACTCGTCATCGTGGACGCCTGTCTCCCTGCTGCAACGCGCGATCGGCGGAATCGCTGCCAGAGTAATAGCACGGAAGTGGCGTACCGACTGCCACCAGATCGGTTTCAAGCGCTACCGGCTTGCCCGACCCGCCAGCGGCTTCCATCTTCAGCCCGCCATGTTCATCCCCAGGGCAGGCGGCACCGGTAGTTGTCGCGCCGTCTCGCGATCTTCTGTTGTGCCAAAGATGTCCACGGAACGGGGCCTCTGTGTCTCCCGGAAATGTCTGGGACGCTGCAACGAGAATGCTGCCGCGCTGCTTCACGCGATCACCTGGCGAACCGACGCAAGTATGTCGCGATTGAACTAAGAAACGACCGGAGAAGTCGGAACCCGCATGCGGCTGCCTCGGAACGCGAGCAAGCCTGTCGCCGCGGCGGCGACCAGCGCGAACAGGCAGGCGCTGAGAAAGATCCGTGTCGGCGCCAAGCCGATGGTAAGCAGGTAGCCACCCAGCGCGGGCGCGGCGATGCCACCGAGCCGCCCGATACCGAGCGCCCAGCCGAGGCCGCTGGTACGCATTCGGGCTGGATACAGTTTGCCGCAGGTGCCGTTGGCTCCAGTCTGGCTGCCCGTGATCGTCATGCCGGCGCAGAAGGTGGCCACCAGCAGCAGCGCGTAGGGCAGTGCGACAAGCGCGATCATGGCGATGAACACGGCACCGGCGGCGTAGTGCAACGCCAATGCCCGTTCTGGACCCACCCGATCGATCATCAGCCCGAGATACAGCACCGGGAAAATCGCACCCAGATCCCGCAAGCTGGAGGCGAACACCGCCTGTGACGGGCTCATGCCGATCAGGTTCAGCACGGTCGGCATCCAGTAGGCGAACAGGAACAGGTTCATCAGGCTGCAGAAATAGACGATCCACAGCAGAATGGTCTGTAGCGCGTAGCCGTCGCTGAACAGCATCCTGACAGGATTGCCCTGCGCCACGTCCACGGCATGACGTGCGGCATGGTCGATGTCGAGACGCCGCAGCAGGTCGGTCTGTCGCGATGACAGCGACTGCTTGCGAGCCAGGAACCGCGGCGATTCCGGCAGCCACAGAGCGAGCGCCGGCACCAGCAGCAGCGGGAATGCGCCGCCCAGGATGAAGATCGACTGCCACCCGAAGTGAGGCAGCATCAGTGCGACGATCTGTCCCCCGAGAAAGCCACCCAATGGCGCACCGGTGAAGCTTGCCATGATCATCGTCGCTCGCAGGCGGTGCGGGGCGTAATCGCCGGTCAGCGCCGCCGCACCGGAGAAGCCGCCGCCGATGCCAAGGCCGGTGAAGAATCGCCACAGGGTCAGCATCGGCAGCGATGCGGCCGTCGCGCTCAGCAGCGATGCGACCCCGAAGAGGATGAGGCTGCCCAACAACAACGGCCGCCGGCCGAAACGATCGCCGATCGGGCCGGCGCACAAGGCGCCAATCAGGATGCCGATGCTCGACCACAGAAAGGCGGTTGTGAACATTGCAGGCGGCTGGTGCCAGGCGCGGATCAGCGACGGCACCGCCCAGGCGACAGCATTGAGGTCGTAGCCGTCGCAGGTCTGCACCAGCGTGCAAAGCGCCACAACGCGGACCTGCAGCCCGCCGATGCGTTGATTCTCAAGCGCGGCCTCGGCCGCCGACAACGGCGTATCCGGCATTTTCAGCCTCGACGTGTTCTCCCTTCCGCTCCTGTGGCACGCTGGGGGGAAAGCGCGCAAGCGTCTGGGTCAACATCAGTTTCAGGAGATGAGGATGAGCATCGCAGACGCCCTGGCCGAGCGGATCGCCGGCGTACGGTTTGATGCACTTCCGACGGAGGCCGTGTACTGGTCGCGTACGGCGATCATGGATACGGTCGGCTGCACTTTGGCCGGCGCGAACGAGTCGTGTGCACGCATCGCTGCGCGGGTGAGTGCGTCGAGCGGTCCGTGCCTCGTGTTCGGCACGAACGAGCGCGTGGCACCACTCGATGCGGCATTGATCAACGGCACGGCGGCGCACGCATTGGACTTCGACGATTGCAGCAACACGCTTGGCGGGCATCCGTCGGCACCGATCCTTCCGGCGCTGTTCGCACTGTCGGAGACCCGCGCCTTGGATGGGCGGGCGTTCATCACCGCCTATGTTGCCGGCTGGGAGACCGAGACGCGCATCGCGCGCGGGGTCAACTTTCATCACTATGAGAAAGGTTGGCATCCGACGGCGACGCTCGGTGTGTTCGGCGCCACTGCCGCGTGCTGTCATCTGCTGGAATTGTCGCCCGATGTCACCGCCAGAGCGCTGGGGCTTGCCGCGTCGTTCGCCTCCGGCGTCAAGGCGAACTTCGGCACGATGACCAAGCCGCTGCATGTCGGGCACAGTGCGCGCGACGGATTGCTGGCGGCGCTGCTGACCGCGGAAGGGTTCACTGCCAATCCTGGCGCGCTGGAGCATCCGCAGGGTTTTCTGCACGTGTTCAATGGCGCGGGGAACTTCGATGCAGACGCGATCCTGCGCGATTGGGGGCAGCCGTGGGACATCGTGCAGCCCGGCGTGGCGATCAAGCAGTATCCATGCTGCGGCAGCACGCATCCCGCAGTGGACGCGATGCTGGCGTTGGTGCGCGAGCATCGGCTGACGCCGGCGATGGTGGAGCGCGTGGACGCGCGGACGCATCCAAGACGGCTAGCGCACACCAACCGGCCCGCGCCGAACAGCGAACTCGATGCCAAATTCAGCGTGCAGTACTGTCTGGCCCGCGCACTCGCCGACGGACGCGTATCACTGGAGCATTTTGAAGGTGACAGCTTCCGTGACTCTGCGATCCGCGAATTGCTGCCACGCATCTATGCGGCGCCGCATCCCGACATGTCGATGGCGAGCACCGAGCATTTCGGTGGCGAAGTGCGCGTGACGCTGACCGATGGACGCGTCCTCACGGCGAAGGTGGCGCGACCGCTTGGGCGTGGTCCGGAGAACCCGCTGCCGGCCGAACTGCTGGAGGCAAAGTTCCTGAACTGCGCTGCGCGCGCCTTGCCGATGGAGCAGGCAAAGAAGCTGCTGGCCGTTCTGCGCCAGCTAGATGCGCTCAGCGATATGTGCCACGTCACCGACGCAATGACGCCATCGGTGGCGCTGGCTACGGATTGAGTGGGCACCAGCGCAGTCGCCGAATCAGTGACTTCCTGGGCGCCGCGCCGTCACCAGAAATATGGTGGCCGATAGCCGGATCGGCCCGGCCCTGGCTTCGGCAGCAAACGCCTGGGCGATTTCATCAGCGATCGTCTGGCGCGTCACATCGGATGGTTGCTTCGCTTCGATCAATCGCGCTGTCGGTCCCATGATCAGCGCCTGCCGTGCCTCTTCCTCTGCCGTGCCACCGATGATTGTCGGGTGCGCCCGCTCGATCGCAATCTCAGCGAAGCCAGCCTCAGCGAGAATGTGTCGGACGTAGTCAGGGTTGGCGAAGGCCAGTGGGCCGGGCTTGGAATCATCTGCCGCTGGTGCGCCAAGGTGACGCAGCGCGATGTCGTAGGAAATCAGCCAGTGCCGGTTTTCCTCGATGGGTGCCCAACAGGCGAAGACGAGACTCCCGCCTGGCTTCAGCGCGCCGGCTATATTGTGGAACGCCGCCACGGAGTCAGCGAAGAACATGACGCCCATGCGCGAGGTCGCGATATCGAACGCGGAGCGCTCGAGCGGCATCACCTGGGCATCACCCAGCAGCAGCGTTGTGTTGCGCGTTCCACTTTCGCTGAGGCGCTGCCGCGCCACGTCGAGCATGGGCTCGGAAAGATCCACACCGACAACGCGGCCATTTTCGCCGACGGCCTGTGCCAGAGGCAACGTCACCGCCCCGGTGCCGCAGCCGATCTCGAGCACGCTCTCGCCGCCTTTCAGCTGCAGACAGGTCAACAGCAGCGCGAGACTTTCCTGGTTTCGCCGCTCCCTGAACCCCTGTCCTGCCACCCACCTTGGCCCGGCGACCTTGTTCCAATAGTGCCGCATGGTTTCGTTTGCGTCGGGTGGTTCTCCCGTCATGTTCCCCAATCTCCTGTTCCTGGCCCCGCGCGGATCAGAGGAAGTATCGAGTATGGGTGCTGTCAGCCCTGGTGAGCAATCGACGATCGGAACGCATCTCACAGCACCGATGAGCGCCGGAGTTGCACCCTCACATGGCCGGCGGCGACTATATGTTCCGCAAGCGGCCGGAACGGCCCGTGTCGGTTCGCTTCAGTGATGAAGGGTCAAAGGGCCGCGCGCCGCTGACGTGACGGCGAGGGGGCGCCGCCCCCGATCTGGCTGCATCGGCTCGTCGGCTCGCTTTCGGCTCAAAGCCGAGTGGTCAAAGCAGGAACCAGAGGACCAGACCAATCCCGAACCATGTTGCCCCACCAAGAACAACGCCCAGTGCAATGCCGCGGACTGCGGAGCCACCCTCCTCAGACCAGTCCGCCCTCGGGCTCAATTCCCAGGTGCTTGCCGTCTCTCGCCTCACGCGATCACGGCCCATTGGCAAGGCTATGTTTTGCATCATGCTACCCTGAGGATCAACGCATCACCCGCCCGTGAGGTTTGCGCGCCACTACCGTTAAAAATGCGATTCCAAGCTTCGGCACCGGGACCAAGCCGGTCGGACGCGGGCACGGTTACTCGCCCATACGGGGATGGCGGGCTTCCAGACTGCCGTCAGCGGCTCTGGGAAAGGACCTTAACATGCTGGAACATGCTGGCCCGTATCACCGCGGTGAAAGTCTGCCCCGAGTGCCGGCCATTACGGCATCATCACGAGCAGTGCATTTTCCACCCTAAACGCTGCCAGAAAGAGGCGGCTCCTGCCGGTTCTACCGGCCTCGCTTACGGAACGCTGGGTCGCAGGTGCCTGCTCTCAAGTTGGTCAGAGTCCGTGCGCGAACAGGTAGGCGCCCAGCAGGAGCAACGTTACCGTCACGACCAGGACCGTCGTGATGGTCTCTCGGGCAGAACACATCCTGCCCTCTCTGCGGCCGAGTTCGTACGCTTCCCTGCACAGCAGGGAAGCCGTCAGTGAGTCGTAGTCCTGGCCAGACTGGAAGTCCGAGACGAGATTGATGAATTCGGGGCTTACTTCCCCTGTTCCCCCGTACGACCAGATGGCGGGATGGTCCGGCTTTTCTGTCAGCAGCTTATTCACATCTTCCCCAGCATGTGCAGCTTGGTCGGCGCGGCGCGTCGGACCGCCGGCCAGCGAGGCTGCACGACGCGCTCGCGTCGCTCCAAGAGGATAAACAGGCTGCCCCGGCCATCTTCTTGGAGTGGGGCGTGGGCGGCACTCTGTCGTGGGGTGGCGGCGTCCGTCACCGCTTCCGAGAATGGCGCCGCAAGTAAGGGAAAGTAAGGAGTCTCTGCGGCAGCCGGTCAGCTGACCGGGCGTTCGTCGACAATCACCTTGCCGTCCTTGGGCAGCGCACCAGGTGCGACAAGTTCGACCTCGCCACGAAGCTTGGTGACAGATTGCATTGTCGCCGCCAAAGCGCGTGCCAGATCCGGATCGGCCGATGCGGTCTCTGCGCGCAAGGTCATGGCATCCGTCTCTCCTTCTCGCGTTACCACCAAGCGCGCGCGCAGGATGCCTGGATGCCGGCGGATTGTATCCGCGACCTGCTCGGGGCGAACAAACATCCCACGCACCTTGGCGGTTTGATCGGCCCGGCCCATCCAGCCGCGGATCCGCCGGTTGGTGCGTCCGCAGGGGCTGCGGCCCGGGAGGAATGCCGAGAGATCGCCGACCGCGAGGCGGATGACCGGATGGCGCGGATCAAGCATTGTCACGACAACCTCACCAGGCTCGCCATCGGGGACCGGATCGCCGGTACCCGGCCGAACGATCTCGACGATCATATCCTCGTTCACCACCATCCCCTCACGCGCCTCTGTCTCGAACGCGATGAAGCCGACATCGGCCGTGCCGTACGCCTCGTAGGCGGCGATTCCGCGGGCGGAGAAACGATCTCGCAGGGACCTTGGAAATGCAGCGGCCGAGACCAGCGCCTTGCGGAAGCAACTGATGTTCTGGCCACGTCGCTCCGCTGCCTCGAGCAGAATATTCAGGAAGTCGGGCGTCCCGACATATCCGCTCGGCCGATAAACAGCGACAAGATCAAGCTGCTGCTCGGTATTGCCTGGTCCGCCTGGAATTACCGCACAGCCCGCCGCACGGGCACCGGCGTCGGCGGCAAGCCCGCCTGGCGTCAGATGATAAGAAAACGTGTTCAGCACGATGTCGCCGGGCCGGAAACCAGCCGCGAAGAAACCGCGCGCCGCACCCCATGGATCCGGGCCATGACCCTCGGGCTCAAAGATCGGGCCAGGCGACGTGAACAGGTGGCCGAAGGAGTTGGGCGGATCGGCAATCAAACCGCCGAATGGTGGGGTTTGCCGTTGCAGCTCGGGGAGATCTGCCTTGCGCAGGACCGGCAGCCGCGCGAGGGCCTCCGGGGTGGTGATCGTCGCTGGATCGATGGCGCCAAGATGCGCCCGCCAGCCAGGGGCCCGCAGCGCGCCGGCGACCGCGGCAGGTAGCGCTGCGAACCAGGCGGCCTCACGCGCGGCAGGATCGCGCGTCTCTAGATCATCGAAATACTCTGCCATGCCGGTCCTCCCTCAGGACAGCCACCTTTTGCGCCGCCTGTAGTGCTTGACGTCGCGATAAGACTTGCGCGCCCCGATCTCGTTGAGCCCGAGATAGAACTCCTTCACGTCCGGGTTTTCCCGCAAGGCATCTGCCGGGCCTTCCAGCACGACGCGGCCGTTCTCCATCACGTAGCCATGCTCAGCGATCGTCAGTGTCGCCGCCGCGTTCTGTTCGACCAGGAGCGCCGCCAGCCGTTCGCGTGCCACGAGGTCCGAGACGATGCCGAAGATTTCCTCTACCAGCATCGGCGCCAGACCCAGCGAAGGCTCGTCCAGCAACATTAGGCGGGGCCGGCTCATAAGCGCGCGGCCGATCGCCAGCATTTGCTGTTCGCCGCCCGATAAGTAGCCAGCGAGTTGCCGTCGCCGCTCTTTCAGCCTGGGGAAATAGTGATACGAGCGCTCTATCCCCTCGCGTACGGCCTTCGCATCTGCGATCAGATGTCCGCCGGCAACCAGGTTTTCCTCGCAGGTGAGGTGTTCAAAGACGCGGCGCCCCTCGAACACCTGCGCCAGACCGAGGCGAGTCACCTCATGGGCTCGCCTGCCGTCGATCCGCTGGCCTTCGAACAGGATGGTGCCCTTGGTGACCTCGCCACGTTCACTGGCGAGCACGCCAGAGATCGCCTTCAGTGTCGTGCTCTTGCCGGCGCCATTGGCGCCGAGCAGTGCCGTGATGGCGCCGGGTCGCACCGCCAGCGACACGCCCTTCAATACCAGAATCACACGGTCATAGACCACGTCGACATTGTTCAGCGACAACACCGATGGTGCGGGCGCCGCGTCATCGCGCCGCACCAGGGTCGGTCCCGCGATCGAACCAGCGGTCACCGCCGGTTCATTTCTCTGCCATCTTGATCTGCTTCTGCACAACTTCGGGGTAGGCACGGTACCAGTCGGTCTTCTTCACCAGCTTGCCACCTTCGACCTGCCACACCTGCACATAGCCACCGCCCTCGTGGTCAGCCTCGGTGATCTTCAGCGGCGGGACGATGCCGCCGAGAGTAAAGTCATAAATCGCTTCGAAACCGCGCTTGACCTCCTCTCCGTTGGGCGCCGCGCCTCCTTTGGCAGAAATCGCGTTGTTGAGCGCCTGCACATGCAGCGCAGCCCAGGCGATGCCGCGGTTATAGTAGACGGTCGACTGCATTTCCTTTGGCGCGGCTTTGCCGTCTTTGGCGTACATGGCCGCGATTTCCTTGTGGACCGGATAGTCTGTGCCGACACCGGCGAACTGCAGCGTGTTATAGCCGTTCACTGCGCCGAAGCCCCCGGCCGCTTCGATGTCCGCTTCGGCCGACGCCCAGACGAAGCCTATCACCTTGCGCAGCGGGTAGCCGTTGCCCTTCAGCGCCTTGAGCGCGATCGACGGCGCACGGCCGAACAGGTGCATCAGCACAAAATCGGCTCGTGTACGTTGAGCGATATCGAGCGCCTGGGCGTTCGCGTCGAGGCCGGGCGGGGGCACGGCGAATTCGCTGAGCTCGAACCCTTCGCTCGCCTTCAGATCCTGCAGCACCGGCAATCCTTCGCGGCCAGCTGGGTTGTCGTAGAACAGGTAGGCGATCTTCTTGCCCTTGAGCGAGCCACCGAGCTGCTGCTTGGCATACTCCACCGCTGCGGCCGCCTGCGACCAATAGCTTGCGGCGATCGGGAATACATAGGGATATCGCTTGCCGTCGGCCGACGCGGAGATGCCGAATCCAGGCGACGTACAGGAGATCTTGCTGTCGTTGCACTGCTGTGCCAGCGCAACGACCTGTGGCGTCCCATAGATCGCCATTGTGACGGCACCGGCCTCCTTTTCGCGCTGGAATGCTTCCACCGCGGGTGGCACCTTGTACTGGTTATCGATGTCGATCAGCTTGATCCGATAGCCATCGACTCCGCCCTTGCTGTTGATCAGGTCGACGTAATCGTGCATGCCAACGCAGGCGACCGAGCCGACGATTTCGGTCGGACCAGTGCGGTCACATTGCATACCGAATACGACCTCTTTGCTTTGCGCGCCCGCCTCCCGCGACATCGCGGGACCGAGCCCGACGACCAGAGCCGATACCCAGAGCAAGCGTTTGTTCATTCGTTTCCTCCCTTCGCGTGTCGGATCAGTACGAGAACGGCCAGAAGCGGAAGTAGTTACGCGAGTTTCGCCATAGCCGGTTGAGTCCTTCGGGTTCGACGATCAGGAACAGGATGATGGCGACCCCGAACAGCGTGAGCCGCAGATTGGGGATCACCGCGGCCAACGTGTTTTCGTTCATCAGCAGCCCGCCCATGCTTTGCATCAGACCGCGGATAAAGATTGGCAGCAGCGTGACGAAGGCAGCGCCGAGGATCGGTCCAAGCACCGAGCCAAGGCCGCCAATGATGATCATAGCCAGGAAGTCGATCGAGACGTCGATCTGAAACTGCTCGTAGTTCGCGATCCCCAGGTAATACGTATAGAGCACACCGGTGACTCCGGCGTAGAAGGAGGAAATCGCGAACGCCAACAACTTGTAGCGGAAGATGTCGATGCCGGTGATCTCGGCGGCGATATCGTGGTCCCGGATCGCCACAAACGCGCGGCCTAGACGGCTGCGTACCAGGTTGAGGGTGGCGATCGTCGCCACGCCCGCCGCGAGCAGCAGCAGGAAATACAACTCGCGCTGCGTTTCGAACTGAAATCCAAACAGAGACGGCTTCGGCACCGGGATCGACACTTGCGTCCCGCCCGAAATGAACGGCACGTGGTTGATCGTCCATTCGATGATCAGTTGTGCTGCCAGCGTGGTGATCGCGAGATACAATCCTTTGATGCGCAGGCTTGGGACGCCGACCGCGGCGCCGATCAGCGCCGCCATAAGTCCCCCGGCCGGCAGCGTGATCCAGAAAGGCAGGTCGAGACGCACCGCGAGGTTGGCGGCGGTGTAGGCGCCAACCGACATGAACGCGCCGTGGCCGATGGAAATCTGCCCGGTATACCCAACCAGAATGTTGAGACCCAAGGCGCCAACCACGGCGATGAAAATAAGATTGAATTGAGATAGTTGGTATTCACTGCAAACCAGAGGAATGAAGGCGACCAACAGCACGCAGATCACAGCGATTGCCTTGCGGGCAACCGGCAGTGGAAACAGCGACATGTCCGCGGCGTAGGTTGTCTTGAAGACGCCAGCTTCCCGGTGGAACATGGCGTTACACTCGCTCGATCCGGCGCGTACCGAACATACCGTAAGGACGAATCAGCAGCGCCGCGACCATGAGCACGTACGGTGCGAAGTCCTTGGTGCCGCCACCCACCAGCGGATCAATATATCCGGCAGCGAGGTTCTCCACCACGCCAACGATCAGTCCGCCCAGGACGGCGCCGCCGATCGAATCGAGGCCGCCGAGGATCACCACGGGAAACACCTTCAACCCCACAAGGGCGAGTTGAACGTCGACGCCGAGCATTGCTCCCCACATTACACCGCCCAAAGCCGACACCACACCTGCCATCGCCCAGGCGAAGGCAAAGTAGCGGGTCACATTGACGCCCATGGCGGAGGCGGCCTGCTGATCGTCCGCCATGGCGCGCATCGCCACACCACCCCGGTTGGAGCGGAAGAACCAGGTAAAGATCACCAGCGCCGACAAGGCGACGGCCGCACCCGCGACCTGCGCTGGTTGCAATGTGAGTGAGCCGACTTCGATCGGCTCGTCGCCAAGCGGCAATGCAAGTGGCAGCGGACTGGTGCCGAACAACATTGGCAATGTGCCGCGCAGGATGGCGGCAAGGCCGATGGTCGCCATGATCACCGCGATCACCGGGCGGCCGAGCAGCGGACGCAGCACGGTGCGTTCGAGCAGGAAGCTGAACCCGATCATAGCCGCCACTGCGACCGCCGCGCCGAGCCAGAAGCTGTTGGCCGCGCCAGCGACCACCGCCGCGACGATGCCAGGCGCCATGACAAACTCGCCCTGGGCGAAGTTGATCGCGTCGGTGGCCTTGTAGACCAGCACAAAACCAAGCGCGATCAGCGCGTACATCAGGCCAATCAAGATGCCGTTCGCCACCAGCAGGAAGGTGAAGCCCAGGTCCATGTCAGATATGGAGTTTCGGCATCAGGACGCCTGCTTCAGCGACACCGCATCCGGCACCTCGTGGATCATCATGCTGCCGCGCACCGAGCCTTTACGACCATCCTCGTAGGTGATTTCCAACACGGTCTCGATAGACGCCGCGCCGCTGTAGAACGCCTCGATTGCCGCCGCATACTTCTCCGCGACGAAGCCCCGACGGACCTTGCGCGTTCGGGTCATCTCCGCGTCGTCTGCGTCGAACTCCTTGGACAGTAGCAGGAATCGGCGAACCCGCTGGCCCTCAGGCAGTGTCGCGTTCGCCTTCGCCAGTTCGGCAGCGATCAGTTCGGCAATCTCAGGTCGTGCTGCGAGGTCCAGGTAGCTGGTGTAAGTCAGGCCATGACGCTCGGCCCAGTTGCCCACGGTCGCAAGATCGATGGCAATCATTGCGGCGACGAAGGGACGCGCGTTTCCGAACGCCACCGCCTCGCGCACGTATGGGCTGAACTTCAGCTTGTTCTCGATGAACTGGGGCGCGAAGGCCTCTCCGCTGGACAGCTTGCCGACATCGCGCGCGCGATCGATCACCACGAGATGGCCCCTTGTGTCGAAGAAGCCGGCATCGCCCATACGGAGCCAGCCGTCAGCCGTGAAGCTGCCGCGCGTCGCGTCCTCCTGGCGATAATACCCAGCGAACATGCCGGGCGCGCGCGCCTGCACCTCGCCATCATCGGCAATCCGTACTTCAACATCAGGCAACGGGCGGCCGACGCTGTTCGGATCAGCCTCTCCGTCCGGCTGACACGCGAGTAACGCCGAAACCTCCGTCGCGCCATAGATCTGTTTCAGGTTCACGCCAAACCCGCGAAAGAAGCGAAACGTTTCGGCGCCCAGCGGGGCACCGCCAGTGTAGCAGGCGCGGGTGCGGACGAGCCCGAGTTGATCGCGCACCGGGCGGTAGACCAGAAACTCGCCAAGAGCGCGCCCGAGCTTCAGCGCAACGGGCACCGGCGTACCCTCGCTCCGGAGCAGCTCGTAGTGTTCCGCCACGCTACGGAACCGCTCGAATATCACCCGTTTCAATGGCGTGGCGTCGGCGGCACGGACTGTCAGTTCGCTCAGCATGTTCTCCCAAATGCGCGGGGGTCCGATCATGCCTGTGGGTCCCAGTTCGCGCAGATCGCGGCGTACTGTTTCAGGGCTTTCCGGACAGGAAATGGTGAGGCCGGTGATGAGGGTCAGCGCGAGACTGACGGCGCTGTCGCCGACCCAGGCCATCGGCAAATAAGAGAGCCACTCATCGCCGGCGACGATCCCCTCGATGCGAGCGAAGTTGGTCGCCGCGGCGATCATGGCGCGGTGGTGGATCATCGCGCCTTTCGGCGCGCCGGTGGTGCCGGACGTATAAGCGATCAGGGCGACGTCGTCAGCCTGACCCGCATCTATGGCGCGGTCGACCAATGCGGGATCGGACTGCAGCAATGCACGCCCCTCGGCCTCGACCACTGGGAACGCGACCAGCAACGGATCGCGGTATTGCGTCATGCCACGGGGATCGTCGTAGATCAGCCGGCGCATCGACGGGAGCCTGTCGCGCAGGGATAGGATCTTGTCAGCCTGCTCCTGATCCTCGACGACAATGACCGAAACGCCGGCGTGATCGAGCACATAGGCAAGCTCGCTTGCGATCGAATCCTGATAGGCCGGCACAGCGATACCGCCAAGCGCGTGTGCGGCGAGCTGCGCGGCATAGAGGCGCCGACGGTTGTCGCCGATCACCGCCAGTCGATCGCCGCGCTGGAACCCGTCAGCGGCAAGGCCCGCCGCGAACTCACGCACATGCGCGAAGTAGTCACGCCAGTTCCAAGTTTGCCAGACACCGAGATCCTTTTCACGGATCGCTGGTCGGTCTGCCATCTGCCGCGCGTTGCGCCGCAGCAGAACGGGCAGGGTATCCTTCATCGCGTCTTTCCAAGATAGGCAGCGATCACCGCGGGGTCGGCCTGCACATCCGCAGGCCGACCGGCAGCAATCCGTTGGCCACTGTCGAGCACTACTACTTGATCGGAGATATCCATGACGACGCCCATGTCGTGTTCGATCAGCAGCATCGTCACGCCCCATTCCTGGTTCACGTCCAGGATGAAGCGAGCCATGTTCTCTTTTTCCTCCTGGTTCATGCCCCCCATTGGCTCATCGAGCAGCAACAACCTTGGTTCGACAGCCAAGGCACGGCCGAGTTCGACACGCTTCCGCAAGCCATAGGGAAGCGCGCTGGCAGGCTGCTTGCGAATGTCCTGCAGGCGCAGAAATTCGATGATCTCTTCGCAGCGGGCGCGGTGCGCGATTTCCTCGCGCGCGGCGAGCCCCCAGTAGATCACGCTCTTCAACACGCCGGCCCGCATGTGGACGTGTCGCCCGAGCAGGATGTTGTCGAGCACCGTCAGTCCGCCAAACAGGGCGATATTCTGGAATGTCCGGCCGATCCCAAGAGAGGCGATCTGGTTGGGGCGACTGCGGGAAATATCGCGCGCCTCAAAGGTGATGCGTCCCTCGGAAGGACGATAGAAGCCCGAGATCATGTTGAGCAGGGAGGTTTTCCCGGCGCCGTTCGGACCGATGATCGAGGTGATTGATCCCCTTGGCACGGCGAGCGAGACGTCGCGAACTGCAACCACACCACCAAAACGCTTGGAGAGGCCTTCGACGGTCAGTATCGGTGTGACGTACCGCTCGGACTGGTCCGATGCACAGACAGCTGCCACCCGCCGCTCGGCGATCAGCGGGCCGTCAGCAGGCATTGGCAGCGGCATGGGTTGAGTGCCGCGGCATGAGACGACCTCCCCGTCGTCGAATTTTGTTTCGTGGCAGGAGGGTATCGGCGCATCGCGGCATTGGCAAGCGCGACTGGACGAACAGGCGCGTTTTTCGATTTCGTGCCATGCCTGTCCGGCGGAACAGCCTTTCAGCCTGCGTTGGGCCTGTATTACGCTCCCGCCGCGCATCCTGCGTTGAGTGTCCTGGATATGCCAACCGTCGAGGAGGGCGCTGATGCTGTCAGCAGAAGACAACGACCTGCTCTGCCGAGTGGAAGACGAGGCGCCGATGGGGCAGATCATGCGGCGGCACTGGCTGCCGGCGTGCCTGTCGGAGGAGGTCGCTGACTGCGATGGCGATCCGGTGCGGGTGCGGCTGCTCGGCGAAGACCTGATCGCGTTCCGCGACAGCGACGGCCGGTTGGGCGTGATCGGCGAATACTGTCCGCATCGCCGCGCCTCGCTGGCGCTGGGTCGCAACGAACAGTGCGGCGTGCGTTGCCTGTATCACGGCTGGAAGATCGACGTGACGGGCAATGTGCTGGAGATGCCGTCCGAACCCGCCGGCTCGCGCTTCAGGGAAAAGGTGATGCACAAGGCCTATCCGGTGCACGAGGCCGCCGGCCTCGTCTGGGTATTCATGGGCCCGCACGTCGAGATGCCGACATTCGATCCGCCGGTGTTCCAGCCGACGCCCGAAACGCACATCTCGGTCGCGAAGATTATCGTTGATTGCAACTGGGCTCAGGTCCTGGAGGGCGCGATCGATTCCGCGCACTCCTCCACACTGCATGCGTCTGACATGGTGCCGGCTCAGGTCGATGCGGCGAGCGTCACGGACGACCAGCGCTGGTTGCGGCCTTCCATCGATCGGGCGCCTCGGCTGGTGGTGCAGCGCACGCCGTTTGGCTTTCGCTACTCTGCGTTGCGCAAGCCCATCCGCAACGAGGCCACCCACATGTACGTGCGAACGACGCTGTTCATCGCGCCGTTCACCGTGCTGATCCCGCGCAACAACCTCTACAGCATGGCGATCCATCAGGTGCCGATGGACGACACCCACACCGTGTTCCACTTCATCGCCTTCGGCGGCGATGCGACCCCAGATACGACGAACTGGCGGCGGTTCCTGGCAGCCGAGGTGGGGGTGGATGTGGATCGGCGGTTCCGCAAGGTCCGCACGCGCGACAACGACTTCCTGCAGGACCGGGCGGCGATGCGGGGGCGAAGCTTTACGGGAATTCGCGGTATTCCCAACCAGGACATCGCAATGTGGGAGACAATGGGGCCGATCGCCGATCGCTCGCAGGAGCGATTGGGTGTGAGCGACACCGCGATTCTGCAGTTCCGCCGTATCATGGTGGAGGCGGCACGCGAATTCGTTGCCACCGGCCGGGTGATCGGCCGCGGTGAGCCGTATATCCCGCACGCCACGCTGCGCTCGTTCGAAGGTGTGGTGCCGAAGACGGATGACTGGCGCACGCTCGGTGTGTCACCTGAAGAACGGGCATTGGCGCCGGTCAGCGAGGCAGCGGAATGAACAAGCTTACACTCTCCGTCGCAGTCGGCGATTACGATCGGGTGCGGCCAATGATCGATGGCACCGTGCAGATCGATGGCGTCGATCCGGTGTTCATGACTCTGGAGCCGGAGGAGATCTTCTTCCGCGCCTTCCGTCACGCCGACTTCGATATGTGCGAGCTATCGATGAGCAGCTTCACCGTGAAGACGGCCAACGGCGACTGCCCCTACGTCGGTGTGCCGGTGTTTCCCTCGCGCTCGTTCCGCCACAACTCGATCTACGTGCGCACTGATCGCATCAAGCGGCCGGAAGACCTGAAGGGGCGCCGTCTCGGTGTGCCGGAGTATCAGGTAACGGCGAATGTCTGGACGCGGGCGATACTGGAGGACGAGTACGGCGTGAAGCCGTCGGATGTCACCTGGGTGCGCGGCGGTTACGAACAGCCTGGCCGTATCGAGAAAATCGCGCTGAATCTGCCGCCGGACGTGCGCGTGGAGGATGCGCCGGCGACCGCGACGATTTCCGGCATGCTGGCAGACGGCGAGATCGATGCGGTGATCGGGCCGCGCGCCCCATCCTGCTTCAGGCGGCACCCGCAGGTCGGTTGGCTGTTTCCTGACCCCGCCGCCGCGGCGTCCACCTGGTTCGGCAAGACGCGCATCTTCCCGATCATGCATATCCTCGGCATTCGTCGCAGCCTGACCGAACGACATCCATGGCTGCCGGTCGCCGCGATGAAGGCGTTCGAGCAGGCGAAAGCGCAAGCGCTGGCGAAGCTCGCCGAGGTCGCGACGTCGAAGGTGACGTTGCCCTTCGTGGACGAACAGCTGCATGCCGCACGGCGACTGATGGGCGAAGACTTCTGGTCCTATGGCCTGGAAGCGAACCGACACGTGCTGGAGGTATTCCTGCGTCGCCATCATGCCGAGGGGCTGTCGTCGCGGCTGCTGACGCCCGAGCAACTGTTCCACTCGTCAACGCACGAAGCGCATCGGGTATGATCGCGCCGAAGCGAGTTGCAGTGGTGGTGCGTGACGCGACGCCAGCGGATCGCGAATGGATCAGCAACCTGTTGCGTGAGCGATGGCACGATACGCTGATCACAGCGCATGGCGAACTCATCGACGCCCTGGAATTGCCGGCACTCGTCATCGACGATCGGCGTGGCCTCGCGACCTGGCGACAGGTCGGCGGCGACGCCGAACTGATGACTTTCGATGCCATGCCGACAGGATGCGGGACAGGAACTGCGTTGATCGAAGCACTGGTGGCGCGGCTGAGTAAGCAGGGATGCGCTCGGCTGTGCCTGACGACGACAAACGACAATCTATCAGCGTTGCGGTTCTATATGCGGCGCGGGTTTCGGCTCGTGGCGTTGCGGCCTGGTGCGATAGACGAGGCACGTAAGCAGAAGCCGTCGATTTCGCTGATTGGCCAGCACGGGATACCCATCCACGATGAGATCGAGCTTTGCCTGGCGCTGGATTAGCCACTCTCCCTCAAGCCCAACTGCGTCAGCCGCGGCATCACCTCGTCACGAAACAGCGGCAACTCGTCGAGATAGTTGACGAAAGACAGCGCAATGCCCCTGGCGCCGGTCTTGGCAAGCTGCGCCAGCGCCTGCGCTACAGCGTGGGGGTCACCCACGATCGGCACGCCACCCATGCTGTTGGCCTGATGATGCCGGCGTTCCTCGAAGTCCTCGGGAAACGCCTCTCGAGTCACGCCGCGCATCGCCAGGATGCGGTCGACCGCTTCCCAGTCGGCATTGTCGATCGCCCAGTGGTGGTAATATTCGTCCGCCTCCCGCTGTGTCGGCCGACAGGTGATCACGCCAACCGTGTAGACATCGAGTTCCCGTCCGGCCTGACGCGCCAGCGTCTTGACGTTGGCCACGTGCGTACTGAACTCGTCGAAACGACCTTTCGGTGTGACCGAGAACAGCGCATTGCAATTGCGGATCGCAAACGCCTGGCCAACCGGTGATGCGGCAGCGTTCATCACGATCGGTGGGCTGCCGCCGAACGGCTTCGGTTTTGCCCGTGCCTGATGCAGGCGGATGAATTGACCATCAAAGTCGAAGTCCTCGATATCCGACCAGGCGAGGCGGACGACGTCGAACCACTCCTGTGCGTACTCATAGCGCGCGGTGTGCTCGCGCATTGTCGCGCCGAACATGTCAAATTCGCCCTCGTTCCAGCCGCACACGATGTTCAGCCCGAAGCGACCCTGGCCGATATGGTCGGCGGTGGCGAACTGCTTGGCCGCGATCAACGGATGGATCAACGGCGCATGCACCGTGCCGAACACTGTCAGGTGTTGCGTCGCGGCGAGCAGGCCGGCGGCCCAGGTGACCGTCTCTAGAGACTCACCTTGATAGTCGGTGTCGCCGCCATAACCCTTCCAGCGGCCGACCGGAAGCATGAACTCGATTCCGGCCTCATCTGCCATGCGCGCCAAACGCAGGCAGTCCGGCCAGCTACCGCTCCAACGTTCCGGCACCATGGTCACAGCGCGGCCGGACGAGCAGTTGGCGCCGAACAGGCCGAGCTTGAGCGAGTTGCGGCTGTACAGCGCCAGGCGATCCGGCATGCTCATGCGAACTGCGGAGCGACCTGTTGCATGAACCGCGCCATCTCGTCTTTCACCTGCGGATGCGGCTTAAGGCCAACGTTGAAATATAGAATGACCTCATCGAACCCGGCGGCCTCGACCTTCTTAAGAACATCGACGATGTGCGTCTGTGTGCCGATCAGCACCGAGTTCTCCGTCAGGTCCTCGGGCCGGACGTCGTGCAGACGCTCAACCATGGCAATGAAATAGCGGTAGCTGGGCGGCGCCGTGGCGGGATCACCGGGAAAGGCCCGAATGACGCACTCCTTGTAATAGCGGATCTGGCGGGCCCGCGCCGCCTGTTGCTGCGCGTCATCATCGGCAAAGTGGGTGAAGTAGCTGCACATCAGGCGGCCTGGTGTTGTCCCATGCCTGGCGCATGTCTCGCGGTACAAATCGCGCACCTGGTGCAAACCGCCAAAGGTCATCGCCGCGGCGAAGGGTGCCACGATCAGGCCGCAGCCGAGCCGTGCGGCGAGTTCGATCGATGGCCGGGAGAACGATGCAACATAGGCAGGGATCGGGCGCTGCACCGGCCGCGGCGTGATGGCGACATGATCGAATACATAGTGCCGGCCGTGATGTGAGATCGGCGCATCCGCCGACCACAGCCGACGCACGATCTCCATGCCTTCTTCGAAGATCGACTGGTTGTCGTCAAAGGAAACGCCAAGCGGCTCATACTCGCGACGGTCGTAGCCGCGTCCCGCGGCGAAATCGACTCGTCCGCCGCTCAGCAGATCCAAGCTCGCCCACTGTTCGGCGACGCGGATCGGATGGTGCAGCGGCAGCACCGTCACCGCTGGTGCCAGGCGGATCCGCTGCGTCCGCGCGGCGACATAGGCGAGCGCAAGGTCGGGACACGACAGCACGCCCAACGTGCTGAAGTGATGCTCGCCGATCCACGCCGAGTGCATTCCGACAGTCTCGGCATACAGCGCTTCGTCGATGATGTCGGCGACGAACTGGTTGGGGGAGCGCGTGTTTTCGGCATAGTGGTTGTCGCTCAGGGTAAAGTAGCCGAACTTCATCGGTGATCCTTCCGCCGCAGGATGAACAATGGCAGGTGACAGCGACGCCGCCGCTCAGTACAGGATGCACGCCAGATAGGCGCCGGCTGGATCGTTGTACAACCCGGTCGTCATCAGCGTCAGCGGCTGCTGGAGCCGCAAGCCATTGGCCAGGCACCAGGCGAACACCTCGTAGTTGCGCGTGGGGAGCAGAAAGCCGGGTCCGGTGAACTCGGATGCAGCAGCGATCAACGCCATCAGATCAGCGTTGCTCTTGGCCACGCTGTGGGCAAAGAAGCCGATCGCTGTGGCGTACCCGGTTATCTGGCCGTCGCGCTCGACCACCGTGGCAGTACCTTGGTCAATGGCGTCCTTCAGTTCGCCGCCGCGCTCGAACCCATGTACGTCGATGCATACCGCGTTGCAGGCGTCGAGATCAGCCCGCCTCGCCGAACGCACATGATATCCTGGCAAAGTCCGCTTCAGCGGTGGCCCGTTCATGCATGACAGCAGCTCGCGTGTCCGGAAGCCCAGGGTCGTGTAGAGGCAGAGTGAGCGACGATGGAAGGTCGCCTGGCATAGCCGGACACTCGGCGCGCCACGCGACGATGCACGATCGAGCACTGCCTGCATGAGCCGGCGACCGACGCCCTGGTTCTGCATAGCGGGATCGACTGTTATCGGCCCGACGCCAACCACCGTGGCACGCTCGTCCAGAAAGTTGCTGCCGATGATTTTGCCGTCGCGTTCGGCGACCACACCATACCACCCGGGGTGGTCGATCATCATGCGCAGTGCGCCAGTGGCGACCTCAGCGGAGGGGAAGTCGCGCGGAAAACGATGCTCGTCGTTGATCGCGCAGAACGCATCGTAACAGATGCGACCACACGCTGGCGCATCATCAGGCGTGGCAGGCCGCAACGTATCCATGCTTGGAACCTCCCCTGCATCTTTTTGTGTCGGCACGATTTATGATCTAGTCCCCGCGATCAGTGAAGCGTGGGTCAGCCTCACGTGGCATTGCGACCCCCGCGAGGCGCGCTCCGGCCTGGGATTGCTTCGTCGCACTGCGCTTCGCTCTCAGCACGCTGTTACGCGCCGGCCATCGGGACGATGGCCGCTATGTTCTGGGACCTAGGGCGACGCTCGTGGCGCTTAGACGGTCAGCACTTCCAGCAGGTGACCGTTCGGATCCTTGAAGTAGAAGCCGCGGCCACCGCCGCGGTGGTTGATCTCCTGGTTGTCCGGCGTGAACGGGCCACTGCCATAGGCAAGCCCCTCCTGCTTCACCCGAGCGAAGATCGCATCGAATTCGGCGTCGCTCACCTTGAACGCGTAGTGCTGCCAGTCGAACGACTCGCGGGTGTCGAAATCCAGCACCAGGTCGTCGTTCACCCGGACCGGGGCGAAGTGCGACATCGCGCCTTCGTAGTTAAGGCCGAAGATGCGAGCGAAGAATTTGGCGGATGCTTCGTTGTCATGGGCCGGAACAATGGTGTGATCGAGCACGATAGCCATCGCTGACCTCCATCCTCACATTGTGAGAGTGTGGTGCTTGTCCCAGGCTTCCACAAGCCTCACCCAACGAAGGCGCCGCCGTTCACGTCGAGGATAGCGCCGGAGAAGTAGCTTGCCGCCGGTGTGCACAGGAAGGCGATTGGCCAGGCGAGTTCTTCCGGGTGTCCCAGCCGTCCCAGCGGCAACTGGCGCCCCGCGGTGAAGCCGGTCGTCATTGGTGTCTGCACCGGGCCGGGTGCGACGCCGTTCACCAGCACGCCGCGGCCGATCGCCTGGCGCGACAGCCATTTGACCAGCGCATGCACCGCGCCCTTGGAGGCTGCGTAGTCGGGCGGCGTGTTCGGCGATGTGCCGCCGGTGCGTCCGGCCACCGAGCCGACCAGCACGATCGAGCCGCCACCATGCTCCGCCATGTGGTCGATCGCTGCCGCCGTCAGGTTCAGCGGGACACGGACGTTGATATCCATCACGCGATGGAACCGCTCGTGCCAGTTCTGATCCTCGCGCCAGTTGCGCGATTCCAAGATTGCCGCGCAATGTGCCATGGCATGTACCCGGCCGGCGGCGAACAACGAGGCGATGAACCCATCGGAGGTCAGGTCGCCTTCTTCCGTGGTGTATGTGCCACCGGCATTTCGAACCTCGGCCGCGGTCTCGGCAAGCGAGGCGCGGTCGCTCAGCAGCAGGTTCGCGCCAAGCTGCGCCAGCACGATCGCGGTTGCACGACCAATGCCGCTGGCAGCGCCAGTGACCAGGACGCGTCGTCCGCGCAGGTCGAGTGCTGTCGGTAACGAGATGCTGCTTTGGCTCATGGCTGATTTTCCTCCACGTTGACCTGGATCAAAGCGCCTGCCGGGCAAAAGGACCAGCATGCTGAGCTACGGGGCGGAAAGAGGGTGCGCGCATGCACGATATCATTGGAAGCGCGGGAATGCTCCGCGGCTGGGTCACGGTGTGGACGATGCAGATGCTCTGGCTGTTCGCCAGCCTGACCGTGGCCGTCGGCGTGGTGGGTGTCGTCGAAACTATCGTTGACGAATATCGCCGCCGCCGCGAAGCCAGGCCACTGGCGCCGGTCCTGATGAAAGGCAGTCCGGTGGCGTAGCGCAGCGTCGTTCAGTTTTCGGGCAGACGCGAGTCGATGATCACCAGCGCGCGTCCAGCCAGGTCGGTGGGCTGGCGGTCCGGCAGCAGCAGGGCGGCGAATTTGGGGTCGTCGCGGGCGGCGCGTTCGTAGTCCAGATCGAGCACGCCGTGTGCATCGAGAAAGCGATTCATCGCGGCAGAGATTCTCACGCAGCCCTGGGATGCCGGACGGCCAAGCCGCTGCTCAAGGTAGTCGGGATCGGTGGCGTGCATCAGCAGGCGGATCTCGACCGTATCGGCGCCGGCAACCCAACCGCGGGCGGCCTGCTGCCAGCCAAAGTCCCACACGCGCATGCCCTTTAAGCCAAGACCGCGGATATGATTCTCGTTGAACGTGCCGAGTGCGCGGTAGTCCAGAATTGCGTCCGTATGCAGGAAGACGCCGACGGGCGTAATGAAATAGCCACGTCTGCCTGCCTGCCCGGTTGACACCTTGGCGCCGCCAATCACCTGCCAGTTCATGCCGGGTTGTGCCAGTACGATCCGCATCTGCTGCACCGCCGGATTGCGGTCCACGACGACCAGCAATTGTAGCTGCTCGATCGAGTAGCCGGCCGCGGCAATTGCGACCTCCGCTCGTTTGATCCAGGAGGGCGCTTTTTCAGGCAAGTCTATAATCGCGTGCGGCACCTCTCGGAGCAACGCGGCTTTCAAGTGAGCCACCTCGCGGGCGACGTCGACCTGAGCCTTGGGGGCGACACCGTTTGCGGTTGCGAGCGCGTGCGGTGCGGCCGGAACGGCCGTCGGCAGCGGCGGCTGAGTGGAGCAGGCTGGAAGCAGCAGCATTCCCAGCAGCGGGACCAGAGCGAGACGCATAAGGCGATACCGTTCGATCTGTGTATCGTGATCGAAACGGGCGGCCTTTGCCTTGATCCGGATCAATCAAGGCAAACAGACGAGCTGGGTCTCAGTCGCCTTGCGCATCGGCAGCCACGCCCTACCATACGGTAGGTAACCCTGCTCCTCGGGAGGACGCGGCATGATCACGAAATTCGACAGCCTCTACGCGGGCCATGTCGATCTGGACGACATCGGCTACGCCGGAACGCCGATCAACGACAGGCTGTATGACAATGCTCATCTCGCCACGGCGCTGGAGAAGGCGCAGTCGATGGCGGTGCTGATGGATCGTCATGGCTACAACGCGTTCTGGATGGCCGAACATCACTTTCAGCGTGAAGGCACCGAGTGCATCCCGAACGTGCTGATGATGGCTCTTCACCTCACGCACGTAACCAAGAACCTGAAGATTGGCTGCGGCTTCAACATCGCACCGATGTGGCACCCGCTGCGCCTCGCTGAAGACTACGCGATGGCCGACATCCTGTCGGGGGGGCGGGTGATCTTCGGCCTCGGGCGTGGCTATCACACGCGCGAGGTGGAGACATTCGGCTCGCCGCTGCTCGATCAGCCGGCCAATCGCGAGCTATTCGAGGAGCAGGTCGATATCATCTTCAAGGCGTTCAACAGCGAGTCGTTCAGCCACAAGGGCAAGCACTACACGCTGCCTCCCGAGGTGCCGTATCGCGGCTATACGCTGAAGGACCTGACACTTGTGCCACGGCCAGTGCGCCTGCCGGTGGAGACGTGGCAGCCGATCCAGGGCGGCACGGGGCGCGCGATGGAGTTCATGGCCAAGCACGGCATCCAGGGCATGGTCGGCGGCGGCTCGGCCGAAGGCGGCGCGATGCACAAGGTGGTGCTGGGCTGGCAGGAGGCGCACGCCAAGCTGGGCAAGCACATCGAGCTGGGCGAACGGCTGTGCTTCGGCTTCCACTTCTACATGGGCAAGAGCAAGGCGGACGGCATCGAACGCGCCCGCAAGTACTACGAAGAGAACATGAAGATGTTCGGCGAGCTGCGCCTGGTGCGCGCGATGACCGACGAGCAGGTGGAGATCATGCGCGATCCGAAGCGCGCGCCAACGGCAAAGCTGCCGAAGATCGAGGACGCTGTGGCGGCGGGCGGCTTCCTCACCGGCAACGCCCAGGAAGTCATCGATCACCTCAAGGCGCTGGAGGAAAAATATCCGGCGCTGGATCGCATTTCGGTGTCGTTGTCGGTCGGTGTGCCGAAGTCCGAGGCGTTGGAGCAGTTGCAGCGCTTCGCGGAGGAGGTGATGCCGGCCTTCCGCAGGGCGGAGGTGCGCGAGCCGGCGATGGTCAAATAAACGGCGCCGGTCAGCGCGCGCCCGCTGTCGGCAGCCGCCAGTTCTGCCAGACCGCGAGCATGCGCAGCGTGAAGCGGACAGCACACCCGAACGTGGCGGTGGTGCGTTGCATGGCGATGCGAGGGTCGGCGACCATGACCAGCGAGCCGGCAAGGGCGGCGGTGACGTAGACGTCCACCCGCAGCACAGCGGGAATCTGCGCCAGCAGCACATCGCATCACCCCGAGGCCCACCGTGGTGATAGCCTAGCAGAGCGGCGACGGACGGATGGATGCCGTGGGACCAGCGCGCCAGCTCCATAATCACTGCGGGGCCCCGGCAACCATGCTGCCGATCGCGGAGAGGTTTTTCCCGTCGGGCGATGCACGAGTGGAGAACTATCCCGAGCGCGATGACGGGAGAATAAAATACTTATCGCGGGCGCATATCTTGCGCCCAGGAGAAAAATGCTTCTCTGTCTGGCTGGATTTTACGTCATGAGTTGGCACGACCTTCATGATCCCGGTTGCACTCGATCCAGCGGCGGTGGCGATGGCGGTGGCCGGTCGTGGTCACGCGGCGCTCCGGCGGTTTCTCGCGTTGCGTGCCGGTGGTGCGAAGAACCTGCTGCTGTTCGCGGACCTGCTCGACGGGCTTGAGCAGGCTCCCAGGGACTCGCTTCGACAGTTACTCCCCACCCCCTCCGACATCGCGCCGCTGCAGGCGCTCTGGATCGCCGGCCTGCCGATCGATGCCGCCAAGGAGCTTGCGGCGCTGGCGCGCGCGGAACGGGTGCTGGTCAATGTCGAGGACCGCCCCGAGCTGTGTGACTTCCACAGTGTTGCCGAAGTTCGCCGCGGGGACCTGTTGCTGACCGCCTCCACCGGAGGGGCCAGCCCCGGGCTGTCAGCACGCATCCGCACGCGGCTGGCGGCAGAGTTCGGACCCGAATGGGGCGAGCGGGTGCGCCTGCTGCGCGGCTATCGGATGGCTTGGCGCGAGCAGGGGCGCGACGTGGGCGCGGAGACCGATGCGCTGCTGAGGGCCAACGGGTGGCTGGCATGACCTTCGAGATGGGCAGTGTTTGGCTGGTTGGGGCGGGCCCCGGCGATCCAGGGCTCCTGACGCTGCATGCCGCACGGGCGCTCGCCCAGGCCGATGTCGTGCTGCACGACGCGCTGGTGTCGCCCGAGATTCTCGCGCTTGCGCCACAGGCGCGATTGGAGGCGGTGGGCAAGCGGGCGGGCGGCGATCAGGTGCCGCAACTGCGCATCAACGAGCGCTTGATCTCGCTGGCGCGCGACGGCCTGCGGGTGGTCCGGCTGAAAGGCGGCGATCCTCTGGTATTCGGTCGCGGAGGTGAGGAGGCTTTGGCGCTTGCCGCGGCGAGCGTTGCATTTCGCATCATCCCCGGCATCAGCGCTGGCCTCGGCGGCACGGCGTCGGCCGGCATTCCGGTCACTCATCGTGGCCTGGCTCACAGCGTCGCCTTCGTCACCGGTCACGATACGACTGGTGCACTGCCTGACGTTGACTGGGCAGCGCTGGCGCGGGGCGCCGATGTGCTGGTGCTCTACATGGCGCTGCGCCAGGTGGACGCGATCGCTGAGCGGCTGCTCGCCGCGGGCCGCGACCCTGCCGAACAAGTGGCCTTCGTCAGCGAGGCAACGACGCCGCGCCAGCATGTGGTCGTCACCACACTGGGGGACGCTGCGCACGTCGGCGGCACCATTCCAAAGCATCTGCCGACGCTGATCGTGATCGGCCCTGTCGTCGCGCTGCAGCCGCTGCTCGCGGCATGCCAGCCAGAAGGAGAACGTCATGCTGCCTGAGACCGCGCCGTTCCCGGCGGATCAGATCGTCGCATTGAACCGGATCATCTCCGGCAGCAGCGCAGAACAGCGCACGTGGCTGAGCGGGTTCCTGGCCGGCTATCAGGCGGCCAACACTCCGCAGCCCGCAACCGTCGCACCGCCGGCACGGCGCGTGCCGTTGACGATCCTGTTCGGCACCGAATCCGGCAATGCCGAGATGCTCGCCGATGTCGCGCGGAAGGCCGCCGGCAAACTTGGATTCGCGGCACGGCTGCTGGACATGGCGGACGCCACGCCGGCACAGATTGCCGGTATACAGAACCTGCTGGTGATCGCGTCCACGTGGGGCGAGGGCGACCCGCCGCAGCGCGCGGCCGACTTCTTTGCCGCATTGATGGCCGACGATGCGCCACGCTTGGAGAACGTCCGCTACGCTGTGCTGGCCTTGGGTGATCGCGCCTATGCGAAGTTCTGCGAAACCGGCCGGTTGTTTGACGAGCGTTTTGCCGCTCTCGGCGCGAGGCGTGTGGCTGAACGGGTCGAATGCGACCTGGACTACGAAGCGCCAGCCGGTGCTTGGATCGATGGCACTCTCGGCGTGTTGCAGGCCGAGGTCGGTGAACCCGAGGCCGGTGCTGTCATCCATGTCGATTTCGCGCGTCCGACAACCGGGGTTTCCGGCTGGAACCGGACGCGGCCGTTCGAGGCGGAGATCACCGAGCGCATCCGGCTGTCCGGCAGCCGCTCCACGTCCGACACCTGGCATGTCGAGCTTTCGCTGGAGGGATCGGGGATCGAGTACGAGCCCGGCGATTCGCTGGGCTTCATCCCGCGCAACGATCCGGCGTTGGTCGACGCTGTGCTGGACGCGACCGGGCTTGCCGCGAATGCATCGCTGCGCACGCGGCTGATCGAGCAATACGACATCACGACGCTGACGCGGTCGCCGCGGGTCGAAGGCTGGCAGGTGATCGACCTGCTCGAATCCGACAGGCGGCGGATGAGCGAGGAAGAGCTGCTGTCGCTGCTGCGGCCCTTGGCTCCGCGCTATTACTCGATTGCGTCGAGCCGCAAGGCGGTGCCCGATGAAGCGCATCTGCTGATTGCTTCGGTGCGCTACGAGGCGCATGGGCGAGCCCGCCACGGTGTTGCCTCGGTGGATGTGGCCGAGCGGCGCAAGAGCGGCGACCGGATTCCGGTGTTCCTGAAGCCTAATACGCATTTCCGGCTGCCGGCCGATCCGGACCGGCCGATCATCATGATTGGGCCGGGCACCGGTGTCGCACCGTTCCGAGCCTTCATGCAGGAGCGCGACGCGATCGGCGCGCGTGGCCGCAATTGGCTGGTGTTCGGGCACCGCAATTACACGCATGACTTCCTGTACCAGCTCGAGTGGCAGGACCTGCTGAAGCGCGGCGTGCTGACGCGGCTGGATGTCGCTTTCTCACGCGATCAGCCAGAGAAACGCTACGTGCAACACGCGTTGTTGGATGCACGACGCGAACTCTTCGCGTGGGTGCAGGAGGGTGCGGCGATCTACGTGTGCGGCGACGCCAACGCGATGGCGAAGGACGTGCACGCGACACTGCAGCAGGTGCTTGGGGCGGACGCACTGGACGTGCTGCGACGCGAAGGGAGGTACCTGCGCGATGTCTACTGATGTGCGGCCGCCTTCGGCCAACGAGGCGATCAAGGCCAACAGCCGCTTTCTGCGCGGCACGATCGCCGACGGATTGACCCGTGCAGAGACGGGATCGCTGTCGGACGACGACCAGCAGCTGACGAAATTCCATGGCATCTATCTGCAGGACGATCGCGATCTGCGTGCCGAGCGCGGGCGCAAGAAGATGGAGAAGGCGTTCATCTTCATGGCGCGGCTGCGTGTGCCGGGTGGTGTGCTGACACCAGCGCAGTGGCTGGCCGCCGAGATGATTGCATGCGAACGCGGCAACGGCACGCTGCGGCTGACGACGCGACAGACGATCCAGTTCCACGGCATCATCAAGAGCAACCTGCGCCAGGCCATTCGCGGCCTTCATGACGCGCTGCTCGACACCATCTCGGCGTGTGGTGATGTGAATCGCAACGTCATCGCACGAGTCAATCCGTGGCAGAGCAGGGCGCACGGTGAGGTGGCTGGGCTGGCACAAGCAATCGGAGCGCACCTGTTGCCGAAGAGCCGAGCCTGGCACGAGATCTGGATCGACGGAGAACAAATTGCTGGCAGCGAGGAGCAGGACGAGCCGATTTACGGCCGCACCTATATGCCACGTAAATTCAAGATCGCCGTTGCACTGCCGCCGCACAACGACGTCGATGTATTCGCCCATGATCTAGGGTTCATCGCGATCGAAGAGGGCGGGAGAATCGCCGGATACGATGTCGTGGTCGGCGGCGGCATGGGCATGACGCATGGCGAGCCGGACACCTTTCCGCGCACCGGCGACGTGATCGGCTTCTGCTCACCCGAGCAGGCGGTCGACGTGGCCGAGAAAGTGGTGACGGTGCAGCGCGACTTCGGCGATCGCTCGGACCGCAAACACGCGCGGCTCAAGTACACCATCGAACGCATGGGCCTGGACGCCTTTCGTGCCGAATTGGATCAGCGGCTGGGGTATGCACTGACGCCTGCGCGCTCGTTTGCCTTCACCGACAATGGCGACCGGCTCGGCTGGGTGCAGGGAGACAACGGTGCCTGGCACTGCACACTGTTCGTAGAAAACGGTCGCGTCCGTGAACTAGCCGGCCTGCATGCCATCGCCGAGCTGGGCATCGGGCGCTTCATCATTACGCCGAACCAGAACCTCGTGCTGGCCGACATTCCGCCGGACCGCAAACAAGAGGTCACCATGTTGCTGGAACAGCACGGGCTCGTGGCACCGGTGAGCGGGCTGCGGCGCAATGCGCTTGCATGTGTTGCGCTGCCGACCTGCGGGTTGGCCCTTGCGGAAAGCGAACGCTATCTGCCCGACCTTGTCACGCGCCTGGAAGACGAACTGGAGCGCGTTGGACTGGCGCAGGACGACATCACGATCCGCATGACCGGCTGCCCAAATGGCTGCGCCCGGCCCTATCTGGCGGAGATCGGCCTGGTCGGTCGTAGCCCCGGTATCTACAATCTTTACCTGGGCGGCGCTTTCGACGGCTCGCGTATGAACAAGCTGTATCGCCGCGACGTGGATGGCGATGCGATCGTGGCTGCTCTGGGGACGCTGCTGCGCGATTACGCCGAAGGCCGTCATGCTGGTGAGCGGTTTGGCGACTTCGCTATCCGCGCCGGCCATATCCGCCCGACGACCAGCGGCAACAGGTTCCACGCCGATCTCTCTCCTGAACTGCGGAGCTGACCATGCGCTCACTTCGACAGACGACGCCTGCCCTTGCCTGGCCCTCGTTGCGGGATGCGAGAGGTCGGCTGCTGGGGTTGCCATTTGTCCTGGCCACGGGCGTGCCGGGAATCTTGTTCGGCTGGCAGGCGAGCGTGGCGGGTCTAATTGTTGCCGGTGTGGCGAGCTTTGTCGTGTTCGTGCCGATGACCGCCCTGGCGCTCAATCGCGGCGCTCCCTTGTCCGAGGACGCGACTCTGCCGCCTTTGACAGCCCGTTGTTATGTCGTTCTTCTCGTACTTTGGACGGCAGCAGCGTGGCTGGGTGCTGCCTTGACCGGGACACAGAGCTAGGACGGGGTCGTAGTTGCTGGTTCCCGCGTGGAGCCGCCTGTAGGCGCCAGCTTGCAGGCGCTCTGCAGATTTGAGCGCGGCTGCGTCCGCGCGCTCCTTCTCGCCGAAGGGAGCCAGGCTATCCTCGACGCAACGGATCTGGGACCAGTGCTGGTTACCATCTGCACTTATGTAGGTGGTCATTGCCAGGTCGATTCGGCGCCGAACAACAGAGCGTGAGCAAGGACGGGGCTGAAGCCGGAAGCGTCTTGCTGTCGACGGTCACCGCACCGAAGCGCCGGCTTCGATGCGGCGGTCTGGCCGTGTCATCGCAGCTTCAACAGGAGATGCAGCCATGGACAGTCACGCCCATCAACGACACGTTGCGCCGACGCCCCTCACCCAGAGCAACCTGACGACCTTCACGCAAACCAATCTGATCTCTGACGGATCCGTCCCTGCCCAAGAGACCGATCCGAATCTTGTCAACCCGTGGGGTGTTTCCTACAGCCCTACGAGTCCGTTCTGGATTTCCGAGAACGGCACCGGCCTCGCCAGCATCGATAGCCTTACCGCCAGCGGCCTGACATTGAATGTCATCCCGGCGGTCACCATCGCTCCCGCGACTCCGGGGGGAGATCCGGCTGCGCCGACCGGGCAGGTGTTCAATTCGTTCGCATCGAGCAATGCGTTCACGTTGATGAACGGCAAGCCCGCGACCTTCCTGTTCGTGACCGAGGACGGCACCATCTCGGGGTGGAATGGGGGAACCGAGTCCATCATCGCGGTGAACGAGTCAATCGATCCTGCGGACGGCAGCGAGGCGTTGGGTCTTGGCGCAGTCTACAAAGGTTTGGCGATCGCACAGACCGATGATGGGCCGATGCTGTATGCAGCAAATTTCCGCCACGGCACGGTCGACATGTTCGACCGGAACTTCGATCAGGTAAAGGGTTTCACCGATCCGAACATGCCGACAGATTTCGCACCGTTCAATGTCCAGGTGCTTGGCGACAAGCTGTTTGTGACATTCGCGATGCAGGATGATCAAAAGCACGACGATGTTGCCGGGAAGGGCAACGGCTTCGTGGACGAGTTCGACCTGGAGGGGCATCTGCTGCACCGCGTCGCCTCGGGTAGGCCGCTCGACTCGCCTTGGGGTCTCGCCATTGCTCCTGACAGCTTCGGCAGGTTTGCGGGCGACCTGCTGGTCGGTAACTTCGGCAGCGGCACCATCGATGCGTTCGACCTGAGCCACGACGATAAGTTTGTCGGGAAGCTTACCGATGCAAACGGCCAACCCATCGTAATCCCCGACCTTTGGGAGCTGATTCCAGGCAATGGCGGGTCGGCCGGTGACCCGAACACAATCTACTTCACCGCTGGTCTGCAGGACGAACAGCACGGCCTGTTTGGAAGCCTGACGCCTGAGGTGACGCCATCGATGGTGATGGCGGATGGCTCCCATCATATGTCGGGCTGATTGGACAACCGGCAGAATGCCAGTTCGTGTGTAACCCTATGGTGCATCCGGCTCGGCCAGGACGGGCCGGATGAAATTCAATGCGGTGAGCAGCGTGCGGAAGCGATGCAGCGTGTCCCAGCCTGGCGCCGCGGCAACCACCCAGAAGGTCAAGCCGGTTGGGGCGTGCACGAGATAGGCCGGGTCCTGGCTCGATCGCAGTGTCACAACGATCCGGCCCGCAATCCGCGGATGGTCGGTGCGACGGTCACTGACAAACGCGCGCCCAATATCGGGAGCGCGTTCCAGAGTGGCAGTGTGCCACTCGGCAAGCTGCGCCCGCTCCCAGTGTGAAACAGGTCGTGGCGGAAACGTAAGAATAACGTTATCGGCGGGAGACAGCATGACGGCGCTCGGTCTGGCCGTGAGCTTCGAGCCCTATGCCGCATCCGGTTACAGAGTCGCTGCACTCAGCTTCACCTAATCGCGATCGGGTCCCTCGACAGTCGCAAAACCCTTGCCGAATGCGGCGTCGCGCTTCTGGAAAGCAAACTTCACGCCGTGCGTTCGCATGGTCTGGCGGAATTCGCGCGCCATCGGTGCGTTGTGACCGCGCGCGTCAATTTCCGCACCGATCCGCTGCAAGGTTCGCGCGCCCATCAGCTCGAGGCCGAGATTGACCAGCCGCTTATTGGCGGAAAGCAGATGTGGATCGACCAGCCCCATGCGGTCCGCCAGCCGCATCACCTCGGCTTCCAGTTCGTCGGCCGGGACCGACTTCATCGCAAGCCCGATGCGCGCGGCGTCCGCACCGGTGACGCTGTCGCCGGTGAACAGCAGGCGCTTCGTCCATTGCGGTCCACAGTGATACAGCCACATGCTGCCTGGCGGCGTGCCAAGATCGCGCACCGGCGGAAAGCCGATCCGTGCGTCATCGGCCACGATGACCATGTCACACAGCCACGCGAGATCGGTGCCGATCCCGATGCAGGTGCCGTGCACCTGCGCGATGATCGGCTTATGCATGTCGAACAGCGTCATTCGCAGGCGCTGACCTTGTTCCAGACGCCACACGTCGTCGTCGATCTCCTGTCGGCCGCGATAATCCTGGCCGCGGCCGGACGAGTACTCGCTGAGGTCGGCGCCGGCGCAGAAGTGCGGGCCGGCGCCGCGTAGAACGACGCAATGCACGGGATTGTATTCATCGGCCTCCAGCAAAGCTTCGTGCAGCTCGCGCAGCAGTCGGGTGCTGAGTGCATTGCGTTTCTCCGGCCGGTTCAGCGTCACGATGGCGGTCTTGCCGCGCACCTCGTAGGCGATCTGCTCGAATTGCATGCTGCTTCCTCCGCGGTATTGTCGCGGCCAACCATGCGCCGAGGAGGAAGCCGATGCCAGAGTTGAAGATCGCGCGGATCGAGACGTTCCTGTTCGATCCTGGCCTGGCGAAGAACCTGCTGTTCTGCCGGGTGGAGACCGAGGAAGGCGTCCACGGCTGGGGCGAGGCCTATGTCACGCCGGGCAAGGAGCCGGTGATCGAGCACCTGCTGCAGACCATGGCCAAGTACATGATCGGCCGCAGCGCATTCAACATCCGCCACACCGCGCAGGTGGTGTTCGACGATTACGCGATGCGGCGGGCATCGCTCGACCTGTTGTCCGCATGGAGTGCGATCGAGATCGCGCTGTGGGACATCGTGGCAAAGCACGCCAAGCTGCCGCTGTACAACCTGCTGGGTGGCGCGTCGCGCGAGCGGGTGAAGGTGTATGCGAACGGCTGGTCGAGCGGTGCCGAATCGATCGAGCAGAACCTCGAGCGGGCGCTGAAGGTGAAGGAGATGGGCTTCACCGCGCTGAAATGGGACCCGTTCCCGGGCCCCTGGCGGAACTTCATCGAACGCGAGGACGAGGACCATGTGGTGCGCTACGTGCGGAAGATGCGCGAGACGCTGGGCCCCGAGTTCGGGCTGCTGATCGAGGTGCATCGCCGGCTGGCGCCGATGCACGCGATCCGCATCGGCAGGCGCATCGCCGAGTACGATATCGGGTGGTACGAGGAGCCGTGCCTGTGCGACAACATCGAACTGGTGGCCGAGGTGCGGCGCGCGCTGCCCGGTGTGCCGATCGTCACCGGCGAGGCGATCTACTCGAAGGAGGCGTGGACGCAGGCGCTGGCGGCCCGTGCGGCCGACATCATCAATCCGGACATCTGCAACTGCGGCGGCATCGGCGCGATGCTGGACATCGCTGCGATGGCGCAGCCGCATGCGGTGGCGATGGCGCCGCACAACTACAATTCAACGCTGGTGGGGGCCGCCGCGACGGTGCAGCTGTCGGCGATGATCCCGAATTTCTGGATCGCGGAGTTCTTCATCAACCTGAAGCCGGCGTGCGATGCGATCGCGGTGCAGCCGCTCGTGGTGAAGGACAGCTTCGTCGAGCTGCCGACGGTGCCGGGGCACGGGATCGACCTCGACGTGGAACGGCTGCGCGGCAAGCCGTACCGCGACATGGGGGCGCGGACCGGCAAGAGCCTGCGCAGCTATACCGACGAATTTCCGCGCAAGAACTACGTCGTCGGTGCCACCCGTACCGGCTACTGAAGCTTCGCCGGCAGCCTCTCCCGGCCTCAGCCGGGAGAGGGGCTGCGCGACCGCGGGCGTGGCTTATGACGCCTTGGCGTAACTGACGACCTCGTACTCGATCCCGTCCGGATCAAGAAAATAGAAGCGTCGGCCCGGCTCATAGTCGGCATGACTGAAGGGCAGCAGCCCAGCCGCGATCACGCGCGCCTCGGCCGCATCGAGATCATCAACCTGAACGCCAATGTGGTTCAGCGGCCTGCCTTTCATAAACACCTCGGGCGGCTGAGCCATATTGCCCGAGGCGTAGAGCGCCACGTAGTGATCATCTGAGCCGACATGGACTGTATGTCCGCCATTTTGCGCCGGGCCGCTCCAACGGATGTGCCAATCGAACAGCGCTTGCATGAGACGGGCCGTGCGCTCGGGGTCTGCGACTGTGACATTCACGTGCTCAATGCGTGGTACCGACATCTGGGTCTCCTCGGTTGGTTCAAGCGGAGATCGCTTGCCGGTTGCCATCCGTAGGACCTCAACCTAACTTGAGGTCAAGCTATTTTTCAGGCATCTCACATGAAGCCGCCTGTCATGCTGTCTATCGGTCAGCTCGCCCGGCGGACCGGCATTTCGGTGTCCGCGATCCGGTTCTACGAGTCCCGCGGACTGGTTCGGGCGGCCCGGGGTCCCGGCAATCAGCGGCGGTTCGCGCGCTCTGACATCAGACGACTGTCGTTCGCGCTCATCGCCCAGCAGGTGGGGCTGAGCATTGCCGAGATCGAGGCCGCACTCTCGACTCTGCCGCTTGACAAGGCGCCAACGCGCGCGGACTGGCGTGCCATCAGCGCGCGCATGCGGGGCGTTCTCGCGGCACGGATCGCCACCCTGCAGCGAACGCAGGAACTGCTGGATGGTTGTATTGGTTGCGGCTGCCTGTCGCTTGACCGCTGCGCGCTTTATAACCCGAACGATCGCGCCGCGCGCGCGGGTCCCGGGCCACGCTTTCTGCTGGGGAACAAGGCCGCCGATTTCGCGGACGATTGACGCCTGTCGCCGCCCTACCGCTCTCGTGCCCGTTGTATATACGACGGCGCATCCTCGTCGAGCAGCAGGCGATCCCGCACCAGCGCTGCAACCACCTCTTCCACCCTCGCCACATACGCTGCCTTCGAAGCAAACCGCTCCGCATCGAACGCGAGATATGTCCCCTCGCGGTCGGCCAGTTCCCCCTCCGGCATCGGCGCCCGGTAGAGGTTCCACCCCGTGAACATCCCGGTCGGCACAGCGATGTCCGGCAGTCTCACACCCGCGATCTCATTGCCGTCCGCGCCCACCTGGGGCACCAGCGCCTGCCATGTCTTCACCGGCGTCTTCGGATCGGTCCAGTCATCGAGCGCCGCCACATCATTCGCGGCCGCGGGCGGCACCAAGCCCGCCACCTCCGGCCAGGCTACCGCCTCGGCCTTCACGAGTGTCCCATCCGCTATGTGAGGCAACCGAGACTCGGGGGGTTCCCGCCCCTCCGCCACCCACGCATCCAGAGCAACCAGCAGCGCGCGGATCGCCGGCATCGGGTCGTGCCAGTTGCGCGGATTGGTGCAGGGGCCGGCGTCGCGCGGCATGCCTGCCTTGCCGCCATGCTGGGTGCCGGGCAGGTAATAGCCACGAACATTCGGCGGCAGTGTGAGATCCTGAGTGCCGTCCGTATGCAGCAATGACGCCCCTTTCTGCCAATACTCGGTCGAGGTATTGGTCTCGATCACCTTCACATCGTCGCCTTGCAGCAATTCCGACGTGGCGAACGGATAGTCCACTTCCGGAAAATCGTGGTCTTCATGCCAGGTGCGCGTACGTCCCGGCTGACCGAACTCGGTATTGCAGAACACGCGACCGATGCCCGCCACGTGGGTGAACAGGCCGTCGAATACGCGAGCGCCGAGTTCGTCTCTGTTGAACCCTTGGGCAAGATGGTCGCGCAGGTAGCGTCCGGCCTGCGAGATGCCAAAGGCCAAGGCGTGCGTGGGCTGGCGTCCGAGCAAGTCGCGTCCACCAGCACTTTTGCGCAGATGCGAGACGATGTCGCGCGTCGCGGCGAAGCCGACGCCGAGAACGTGCGGATTGGTCGCATTGTATCGCAGCTCATAGATCGAACCAGGCTGGGGCAGTGCACCTGCGGCGAGCCGGATCGTGCGGGCATCGACGAACTCGAACGCCACGTCCTGCCGCGGCGCTGTCTGCGTACGACGCACCGTCAGCACGGCATCGTCGCTCGACGCTGCCTCATAGGACAGGCGGAATTGCTGGAGATCGCCCCCGCGGGTGCCGGAGACGAATTCCTCGCGGATTCGGCGCACGATTGGCGCACCATTGTCAGTCGCCACCGGGGCATCGAGGCCAAGGCCGCCATTCGCCCGTGGCGCGCCAGGGTCCCAGCCGGACCAGACCAAGGTGAAGCCACGGTGCAGTGGCAGAGCGTTGCCCAGGTCGGCGGTGCTGGTCGGCTGGTTGCCCGCCTTGCCAGCGCACAGATTGGCAAACAGCATGATCCGGCCGCGGTTGTTCACCTCATAGAGAATCCGGCCGTTGCCGCGTTCGGGGTCGGCGGGGCGCAGAATGCAGATATCGCTGCGGTACTCGACATTGCCGCGCGTACTGCATGGCGCCTTGTCGATGTTGACGATGCCGCTATTGGCACTGTGCGTGGGATCGAGTTCACCGATGGCAACGCCATCCAGCCGCTCATAGGCGCCCACGCTGCCGAACACTGCGCCGCCGACGAACGGCGCACGGGCGGTAATTTCAATTGCTGTGATCATCGCGAAAAACCCTCCAGCTCTTCTTCCGCCCAGGCGATCACCTGCGGGACCGACTGGCCGCTGAACAACTTCGCCAGCATCGCCGGCTGCGTGCCGCGGTTATAAATCTGCACTGCAATCTCCGGTGCGGCGGGCGTCCCGGCAACATGCGGACGCGCATGATGCGACGGACGGATGGGGTAGTGATACACGGTGCCGCGCGGCGGCTCGACCTCGTTCCACACCGGAAAATCCAGCATGCTGTCGAACGGCGGAATGTCGAAACCCGATACCGCTTTGGTTCGTTCTTCCACCTGCTCGCGCTGCGACAAATGTTCCAACAGATCCTTCGCCGACTGCTTGTTGCGGCTGTACGACCAGATGGCCGAGAAATACGGATTGTATGCGACGAACCGCCCCTTCGGTCCGCGCGGTGCAGAAATCGTCCAGCAGTCCTGCGCCACCTGCGGCTGGTCGCGCTTGGCCACGGCCCAAGCCGAGGGCGGATTGAAGATCAGGGCGCTCTGCCCCGAGATCAGCGCGCGGTTGTTCGACGCGCTGTCATAGCTCAGCACGTCCCGCGGCAGGGACTTGACCAGTTGCTCACCATATTCGAGCACCTGGCGCACCGCGTCCGAGCGCACTGTGACGTTGCCCTTTGCATCGACCAGGTCGGCGCCGTAGGCCGCAAACAGTGCGCCGCAAAAGTCGACACAGTCGCCAGCGTTGGACAGGCCGAGTGCGAACGGCTTGCCGGCCTTCTGGCAGGATTCCGCGGCCTTCAGATGCGCCTCCCATGTCCACGCATCGGCGCCCGCGGTGTACTGATCGTTCACCGGATACATCGACGGCAGGTCGAGCCCCGCCTTGTCCCTGAGCACACTGATACGACCCACCGGTGGCTGATTCTGCGAACCGGAATTGCTTGGCACCGCCATCCAGTGGCCGTTCACCTTGGCGAGATATTCATTCACCTCGTTGGTCGGACCGTACTTGGCAATCAGTCGCTGCACCACCTCGTCCACCGGCTCGAAAGCGCGCGCGTGGTTATGGATCTCCCATACCGGGAGTGCGATGACATCGTGGCCGGTCTTCGCCTGCTCTTCGGCTGCCGCAGTGATCAGCAGCTTGTTGCCGGCGCTCATGTAGTCGACGGTCACCTCGACATGGTTCTGCTGCGCCCACGCGTTGATCTGTCTGCTCATCGCATCATTGCCGCCCGGAACCCAATGGTCCCAGAAGGCGAGCGCCAACTTCCCGGCGGCTCCGGCGGACCGAATATGCACCAGAGGCAACGCCGCAGCAGTGGCTTGCAGAGTACGGCGACGTGTTATGCGGGTCTGCATGGGTGTTTCCTCCATCGTTCCGAGATTGCTTCGTCGGCTCTGCCTCCTCGCAATGACAGCCTAGGCCAGCTTTGCCTCCGTGCGGGCCTGCAACGCCTCCAGCGTCATGCCTGGAATCATGTCGCGCACGACGAAGCCGTCCGGTGTCACATCGAGCACCGCGAGATTTGTGTAGACCCGCTTCACCACGCCCTTTGCCGTCAGCGGATAGGTGCAACGCCGACGCAGTCGTGGCTCGCTGTCTTTGGTGGTATGTTCCATCACCACCCACAGGCGCTGCGCACCGATTGCCAGGTCCATCGCACCGCCAACCTGCTTTACGGGCTCGTCGGCCGATCGCGCCCAGTTGGCGATATCGCCGTTCTCTGCGACTTCGAATGCACCGAGCACGCACAGATCCAAATGTCCGCCCCGCGCAATGGCGAAACTGTCCGCATGATGCACATACGATCCGCCAGTACGTAGCGTGACATGCGTGGTGCTGGCATTGATCAGGAACGGATTGACCGCATCGGTCGCTGGCGCGGGACCAACGCCGATCACACCATTCTCGGCATGGAAGATCACCTCGCGATCCGGCGGCACGAAGTCAGCGACCAACGTCGGAATGCCGATGCCGAGATTGACCAGCCAGCCTTCGGGGATGTCCTGCGCGCAGCGTGCCGCAATGCCGTTGCGATCGAGCGGAGTGAATGCCATCGAAATCCTTTCAGAGCGGCACGTGCAGCACGCGGTTCACGAAGATGCCAGGCGTGACGATGGTCTCCGGCGCCAGTTCGCCAAGAGCGGCGACATTGCGCGTCATCACGATGGTGAGCTTTGCGGCCATTGCCATCACCGGATTGAAGTTTCGCGCACTGTCGCGATAGGTCAGGTTGCCCCAGCGATCCGCCTGCCATGCCTCGATGAGTGCCACATCGCCTGGCAGCGGATATTCCAGCAGGCACAGCTTTCCACCGATTTCGCGCGTTTCGCGTCCCTCGGCCAGCAGCGTGTCGGCTCCGGTGGGCGTATAGAAACCGGTGATACCGGCGCCGGCGGCGCGCATTCTCTCGGCCATTGTGCCCTGCGGCACGATCTCAACATCCAACTCGCCGCGTTGGAACAGTCGTCCGGCGAGGCTTGCAGGCCGCACGAAGCTGCAGATCAGTCGCCGCACGCGACCAAGTGACAGCAGGCGTTCGATTGCGCTGCCGTCGCGACCACCGGCAACTGCGACGATCGTCAGATTACGTGCACCCTGTTCGATCAGGCCGTCGAGCAGCGGCGTGGGAATGCCAACGTCGCCGAAGCCACCGAGCAGGATGGTGGAGCCATCGGCAACGCCTGTCATGGCATCCGCCATGGTGCGCACGAACTTGTCGATCATACGCGGACGGTAGCGCACGGCTCCAGCATGGGATAGCCTGAGAAATCGCGCTGTTCATGACGGGAGAGCACATGGCGGGCACGACAAACCCTGCAGCCTCATTACCCGGGACCGAGGACGCAGCGATGGTGCGGCGTGCCGTGCTTGCCTGCGCTGCAGGTCAGGCATTCGAGATCTTCGACTTCGTCATCTACGGTTTCTTCGCCGTTGCCATCGGCCGCGCATTCTTTCCCTCGAACGATCCCTCGGCCTCGCTGCTTGCAAGTTTCGCCACCTTCGCTGTTGGGTTCGTGTTCCGGCCGATCGGCGCATTGGTCATTGGCTACTACGGCGATCGTTTCGGTCGGCGCAAAGCGCTGGTGGTAACGGTGGGCCTGATGGCGTGCGCCACCGGCATCACCGGGCTGATCCCGTCATATGCCGCAATCGGCCTCTGGGCACCGATCCTGTTGGTGATCTGCCGCATGCTGCAGGGATTTTCCACCGGCGGTGAATGGGGCGGTGCCGCGGCGTTCCTGGTGGAGCATGCACCAGCCGGACGCCGCGGCCTGATCGGCAGCTTTCAGCAGGCGGCCACGGCAATTGGCGCGATGGGTGCCACCTTCTCTGCCGCCATTCTCAGTTCGTCCATGAGCTCGGAAAGCTTCTTCAGCTGGGGCTGGCGCGTTCCTTTCCTATTCGGCTTCGTCCTCGGCCCGATCGGCTACTATCTGCGCACGCGTGTCGCTGAAACACCGGCCTTCCAGCGCGCGGTAGAGGCCCAGACGATCAAGCGCATGCCGATAGCCGAAGCAGTCAGCGCGCACGGCGGCATGTTCCTGGCGGGTTTCGGACTGTCGATCATCGGCTGCGTGATCAATTACGTGTTCCTGGTGTTCCTGCCGAGTTTCGCGTCGCAGACACTGAAGATCGATCTGAGCTACGCGCTGTGGTCGACTGCGCTGGCCGGCACGCTGTATCTCGTGCTGACGCCGATCGTCGGACACTACTCGGATCGGGTCGGTCGTAAGCCGATGCTGTTCGCCTGCTCACTGCTCGCGGTGATCATGGCCTACCCGCTTTTCCTGTTCCTTGCGACCTATCCGAGTTTCTGGGGTATGCTGGTGGTGCAGGCAATCGCCCAGGCGGTGCTGACACTGTATACCGGGGTGATCTCGACGATCCTGTCGGAGATGTTCCCGACTAACATTCGCTACACAGCGCTGTCGGTCAGCTATGGCTTCGCAGTGGCGATCTTCGGCGGGTTCGCACCGTATATCTCGACATTCCTGGTGCGCATCACCGGCGACGTGCTGGCGCCGAGTTATTACGTGATTGCCGCGGGGATCGTCAGCGGCATCGCTGTGCTGTTCGTGCGGGAGCGTCATCGCGCGCCTGCGTTGGCTTAAGGGGGAAACATGGCAAACATCGTATTGGTGCACGGCGCCTATCAGGGCGGCTGGATCTGGCAACACGTGGTGGCGCGGCTGACAGCGGCGGGACATCGCATCCATGCGCCTTCACTTGATGGGTGTGCGGAACGCCGCCACGCGCTGCGTCCTGGCATCACCACCGAGACGCATGGGCAGGAGATCGCCGACCTGCTGTTCTTCGAGGATCTGCGTGATGTCGTGCTGGTCGGCACCAGCAGCGGTGGCATGGTCGTGTGCAACGCAGCGGAGCGTGCGCGCGATCGAATCGGCCGGCTGGTATTTCTCGATGCATTGGCGCTGCTCGATGGCGAGCGGATCGGCGATATCGTCAACCGGACAACGCGCGTCACTACGGAACTGACCACCGGACCGTCGCGCGAGGATGCGGCAACGCGGATGTTCGCCAGCCTGGATGGACCGCTCAAAGCTTGGACGCTGGAGCGCTACGCGCCGCATCCAGTCGCCGCGATGGATGCGCCGGTAAAGTTGCCGTCGTTCTGGCAGCAGAGCTGGAAGGCGGCCGTTGTCTGGTGTCGCCAGGCGCCAAATCCGGGCGAGGCGCATCAACGCCGCGCCGCACAGAAACTTGGCGCGATGTGGCACGAGATGGATGCGGGGCATTATCCTATGCTGACGGCGCCGGAGGAGACTGCCAGGCTGATCATGCAGGGATGATCGCTGGACGCGTGCAGGCATACCGCGCCACTTTGGCTCTGTCGTTCCTGCTGAGCGGACTGAGTGGCTGCGCCGCCTACGATCCGCCGGTGCGGGGCGACCATACGTCGGAGAAGTATAAGTCGGATCTCGAGACGTGCCGCGTAACGTCCCGGGAAGCGGTCCGCCTGAAGAACGCGGCGACGCCACAGAGCTGGATCATTTCGCCGATCACCGGCCCGCCGGAAGTGCGGGCCGCGATCCGGGCCTGCATGGCGGGAAAGGGCTACGTGCTGGAGAAGACGGACGACTGATCTACTCGCCACGCCAGGCACGCCGGACGCGTTCGATCCGTCCGAGTGCATGCCAGGTGGCGTCGGCCGCCCGCAGCTCTTCGGTCGCCTGCGTTGCTTGCCACGCCTCGTATCGTGCGATGTCCAGTGCCTCCATCGCTTCCGCCAGCTCCGCGCGCAAGGCGTCGATCCGGTCGCGCAGTGAATTGGACCGCATGAGCTCTCCGTCGCGCGCCTGCACCGCCCGGTCGGCACGCTCGCGTTCCGAACGTGCCGTCTGTTCGGCTGCCTCGGCGCGCTCACGCAGCGCAGCAACCGAGGCCTCCAGTGCGCCGATCGCTTCCCTGACAGAGGCATCATCGTCGACGTTTCTGCCGCGGGCCGGCTCCCAGCAATCGGGCGGAACCAGGGCCCGCATAGTTCCGTGGTTGTCCTTCTGCCGCCGCCAACCACGCCGCAGCACCAACTTGATCGCCGAGGACGTGGTGATGCGGCGGGCCGTAGCCAGCTCGGTGTAGGTCATCCACCGGCTGTCGGCCTCTTCGTCGGCGGAGCCGTTCACCACTGCCTGCATGCGGTCCCCCGTCCAGCGCTCTTGCCGGGTCTGAATCATTTACGCTTGTGCGATCAGGTGCAAGCGCTGATTGAGCAACTCGGTCGCGGCACCCTTGCCGGCAGTGACGGCAGGGCTAAGCTTGCCTCGGTCATAAGCTGCCGCTGAGGAGACCCGGACTATGGAACGCAGTCTGCGCGGCAAGGTCGCCGTAGTCGGCATCGGGGAGACCAGATACTACAAGCACGGCCAGTCGCCTGAACCGGAGTTCAAGCTGGCGCTGATGGCGATCCTCGCCGCTGCTGCGGATGCCGGCATCGATCCGAGCGACATCGACAGCTTTGCCTCCTACAGCAACGATCGCAACGATCCTTCACGACTGGCCGCCGCGCTTGGCACCAAGGAACTGCGGCTGTCCAACATGCAGTGGGGCGGTGGCGGGGGTGGCGGCGCCGCTGCTGTTGGCAACGCCGCGGCGGCTATCATCACCGGCCAGGCCGACATCGCGGTGGTGTATCGCGCGCTGGCGCAAGGCCAGTTCCAGCGATTTGGCCGCGCCGCGGCGGGCGGCACCGTCTCCGGCGACAACGCGCTGATCAATCCATACGGCATCTTCGTGCCGGCGCAGCGCTTCGCGCTCAAGTTCATGCGCTATATGCACGAGCATGGTGTCCGGCGCGAAGCGATGCGCGCGATCGCCATGGCGTCCTATCATCATGCGCAATCCAATCCGCGCGCGGTGATGTATGGCCGTCCACTGACCGAGGAGGCATATGACACTTCGCGCTGGATCGCCGAGCCTTATCGTCTGTTCGATTGCTGCCAGGAGAATGACGGCGCCGCGGCACTGATCCTGGTATCCGCGGAACGAGCCAAGGACTTCCGCCACAAGCCGGCCTATGTGCTGGCGGCGGCGCAAGGCTCCGACCACCGCAATGCGGCGCGTTCGTTCAACGCGCCGGACTTCGCCTCATCGAGCTTCGGTCCGGTCGCGCCGCATCTGTGGGAGATGGCCAAACTTGGCCCCGACGACGTCGATGTGCTGCAGAGCTACGAGAACTTCACCGGTGGCGTGCTGATGAGCATGGCGGAGCATGGCTTCTTCAAGCCGGAGGAGGCGAATGATTTTCTGACGTTGGAAAACCTGCTCGCTCCCAGCGGAAAGCTGCCGTTGAACACCAGCGGCGGCAACTTGGCGGAATGCTATATGCACGGTCTGGAACTGCAGATCGAAGCGGTGCGGCAGATCCGCGGCCAGTCCACCGCGCAGGTGCCCGATGTGCACGTTGCCGGCGTAATCGCCGGCCCGATGGTGACACCTGTATCTACAATGATCATCGGCTCGCAGGAGACGTTGTGATGACATACCTCCCGCCCGGGCTTCCGGCGCCTGTGATCGAAAACGACGGGCTGGATCTGCCGTACTGGGAAGGTACCCGGCAAGGTGTGCTGAAGGTTCAGCGCTGCGGCGCCTGCAATACCTGGCAATGGGGGCCGGAATGGTTGTGCCACCACTGCCGGTCATGGGACATGCGCTGGGTTCAGGTAGAGGGCAAGGGTCGCATATGGACCTGGACGCGCTGCTGGCACCCGGTGCATCCGGCGCTGCGCGATCATGGGCCCTATATCGCCGTGCTGATCGAACTTCCGCACGCAGGCGACATCCGCATGCTGGGCAACCTGCTTGGCGATCCAGAACAGGCGGTAACGATCGGCGCCTCGGTCGAAGCCGTGTTCGAGCCACATGACGATGCGCCCGCGCCCTACACGCTGGTGCAGTGGCGTCGGGCCTGAAGCGAGGTATCGATCGCTATTGCAGCGAGCCCCAACGTTCCACTGCTGGCTCGGCCAGTGCCCATTTCCATTGCTGCCCATTATGGCAGGCCTGCGTGGTGTACCAGGCGCGCTTCAGCTCATCGCCACTGCCGCTGTCCACCGAAAACAGCAACTCCTTGCACGAAGCAAGCGGCGTCGTGATCATCCGGGTCACCTGAACCTCGCCATGTTCGTTGCCGATCGGGATATCGTGCCGGATCTCCCATGGTCGGCGATCGCCCACGGACATGGTCGCGACTTCACCGGCGATTGCGTCCTGTTCTGCGCGTTGCCGTGTCCGGACGATGTAGTCGGTGGTGGCATCGAGCGCACTGTTGACGGCTACACCCACGGCCACGCCGACGAGCGGATTGGCACTGGCTGCCGCGGTCGCACCGCCCGCCGCGGCGCCGGCAAGCTCGTTGACGAACCGGCAGCCAACAAGAGCTGTCAGTATGAATGGCAATAGCGGCAGCAGAACGCGGCCTGGTGACCTCACTGCAACGCGCCCCATCGTTCCGTGGCGGGCTCCGCGGTGGCCCATTTCCAGATGGTGCCATCACGACAGATCGTAGCCATGTAGAACGCGCGCTCTTTGTCATCGACCGAGAAGACGATCTCCTTGCACGCGATGTCTGCTCCGCCCAGTGTGCGGCTGACCGTCACTTCGCCGTGTTCATTGGCCTCGATCGGTAGATCATGCACGATCCGCCACTTTGCCACGCCACCAACCGGCAACGCTCCCGCGACCGAGGCGATGACGTCCTGTTCGCTCTGGTGTACCTTGCGCTCGGTATACTGCAATCCGGCCCGCGCGGCAGCTTGCGCCGCAAGCCCGATGCCGGTGACGACAGCAGGATCCTTGGTCACTGCACGGGAAATCCCCGCAGCAGCGACGCCCGCCCCGGCGGACGTGCTTTCGGTAAGAATTGACGTGCAGCCTGCAAGCATCGTCAGGCATAGGATCGGTGCAGCCAGTCTTCGGAGCGATGGCCCACTCACTTCGCTTGGTCCATGGATGAAGTGCCGGAGATGGTCGCTTGCGGATGTCGGATGCAACGCTCGTGTTTCTCCAAGGTTGCGAGCGGATCAACCGACTGCAACGCCTTTTGCCATGCCGAAGCGCGCTGACAGCGATGCTACTCGGCCAGAACACGAGCCAGGAACCTGCCGAAGTCGCGGTTCGACTCGGCTCGCACCGCGTCGTCGCGGCCGATCGGATACGGCCGGCTGCCAGTACACAGCCCCAGGATGATCTTGCGCAGGAACGGCCCCGACATCGGTAGGCCGGTGTTCTGGTCGCGTACCGTGCCACCTCGGGACACCAGGAAGCGACACCCCGCGAGCTGTCGCCCGATCACACCGCGCGGCATCCCGCCGTCCCATTGATGGACAGCGCCGGGGTAGGCGACGATATCGACGTAGCTGCCGCCGGCGCGCAGGTCGTTCGCGACCTCCTCGCAGCGCTCGGGACGCATCAGTTCATCGTCCGCGCCATACAGCATCAGCAGCGGTGCACCGGTGGTGCGGCTGTCTGCGAAGCGCGCGATACAGGGCGCATAGAAGGCGACGTGGCCGACGAACCGCAGCCCATCGGGTGACAGTGCTTCGGCCATCTGCGCATATATCGCGTATTCGGTGGCCATGCCGCCGTAAGAGAAGCCGGTCAGTGCCACGCGGCGCCCATCGATCTCGGGACGGTTGGCAAGGTAGTGCAGCGCCGCGTAGGCGTCGGCCACGAACATCGTTTCTGTGATGTGCAGAACGCGATCGATAAAGCTCGTCGCGAGGTCGCGCCGGCTGTCATAGGTCTCCACCAGCAGGACTGCGATGCCCATCGCAGCAAGCTGCGGCCCGTATTTGGCACGATCGTGGATCATTCCAGCCGAGCCATGCAGCATCACGACGGCGGGGATTCCGTGTTTCGGCCGGGCACCTGCCGGCAGAAAGAGCAGGCCGCTGACAGAACGCGCAGGAGCACTGCCGATGTCGCTCGGCGCGAACGGATCGCTGCTCTGGAACGTGACACGCTCCTCGCGAACATTGCGTACACTGGCCGGATCGGGCCAGGGATTGACGATGCGAAACGACATGGCGGAATCCGCCCCGATGATAAGCAGCAGTGCAGCAAGGAACAGACGGCGCATCAGGCGGCTTCCTGTCGGCGTCGACGCTCGCGCAAGGCGATGTAGATCCCGGACGCAATGATCACGCCCGCGCCGAGCCAGGTCCAGAGATCCGGGAAATGCTTGAAGATCACGTATCCCAGCACGGCACTCCCCACCAGTTCGACATAGCCAAGCGGCGCGATCACCGCAGCCGGGCCCCGCTGAAACGCCTGTATCACCAGATAATGCCCAAAGCCGCCCAATAGTCCGAGACTGCCAAACAACAGCCAGTCAAACGATGATTTCGGCATCACGAAGATGAAAGGCATTACCAGGCTCATCACCAGCGAACCGAGCAGGGCCGCGAATATGATGCCGGTTGCGGCCGGATCGGCGCGGCCAATCGAGCGAGTCGCGATCTGGTAGAGAGCATAGGCGAACGATGACGCCAGGATCAGCAGCACGGCAGGATCAGCCAGCCCAGTGCCGGGACGGATCACCATCAGGGCGCCAACGAAGCCAATCACGACGGCGCTCCACCGACGCCATCCGACCTGTTCGCGCAACAGCGGCACGGAAAGCGCGGTGACAATCAACGGTGAGGTGAAGCCGATCGCAGAAGCGGTTGCCAGTGGAACGCTGCCGATCGCCATGACGAACACCAGGTTGCTGACCAGCATCAGTACGGATCGGCTGATCTGCAAGAACGGCCGGCGTGTCCGGAACAACGTCCATCGGTATGTCGGCAGGAACACGGCCAGCATGAAGATCAGGTGGCCGGTGAACCGCGCCCAGGTGATCTGCGCCGCCGGGTAATTGGGTGAGAGCAGCTTCACCGCGGCGTTCATGAACGGAAACGTCGAGACCCCCGCACACATCAGCAGGATGCCGCTCAGGACGTCCGGCATGCGCCGGAACCCGCCAGCAAGAGTGCCGAACATCAGACGATGCGCCAGCAGACGTCAGGGCTATATGATCTTGCGCTCGCGCAGCTCTTTGATCTGTTCCCCGGTGTATCCTAATCCGCCCAGCACTTCGTCGTTATGCGCCCCGAGCTCTGGCGCGATACCGAACTGCGCCGGCGTCTCGGAAAACTGCCACGGCGTGCCGTGCACCTTCAGCGTCTTGCCATATTTGGCATACTCCACCTCGGCGACGTAGCCATTGGCGATGACGTCGGGATCGTTCGACGCCTCCAGCAGCGTGTTGATCGGAGCCGCGACGATGTCGGCCGCGCGCAGCCTCGCTACCCAGTCGTCGCGCCGCCCCGTGGCGAACAGCTCGTCCAATGTGCGCAGCAAGGTTTCTCGCCTTTCGTCCGAGGTGATGATCACGCCGAGATCACCGAACCCCGCCCGTTCGAGCGCCTCATAGAATCCGAGCGAGGTGATGGCCGTCTTCCACGCCCGCCCGCCGTTCAACTGGAACACCAGCGGCTTGCCGTCGCGGTCGTTGAAGCTGGCACTGAGACCGGGCCGATCGGGCGTTCCGGTCACGCGCGCCTGACCGGTCACCGGGTTACGGTTGCGCCACATGGTCGTCGTCAGCGTCCAGCCCATCAGCCGGATCTGGCCGCCGAGCAATGAGCAGTCGACCTTTTGCCCGACACCAGTCGCGCGTGCGTGGGTCAGTGCGGCGAGCGCGCCGCCGAAAGCCAGAATGGCACAGGTCTCGTCGGCCACGGACACTATGCCGGTGCGTAGTGGCTGCCCCGGCGTCGAGTACGCTTCGGCGATACCGCCCAGCGCCTGCGCCATCGAATCGGTACCGGGCAGATGCGCGTTCGGTCCGTTCGGCCCATAGCCGGAGATCGATATATACACGAGCCGCGGGTTGACCTTGCGCAGCTCCTCATAGCCGAACCCGTTCTTCTCTGCGGCGCCGGGCCGAAAGTTCTGGCCAAATATGTCGGCCTGAGCCACCAGCTTGCGCAGGATCTCGCGGCCTTCCTCGGTCTTCAGGTTCAGCGTGACACTCTTCACGCCACGGTTGTTGGTTTCGAAGTAAGTGCTGGGCAGGCCTGGCAATACGGTGGAGCCGCGCGAGTTGTCGCCACCCTCCGGCACTTCGATCTTGATAACCTCGGCGCCAAGATCCGCCATCAGCATATAGGGCACTGTGCCCGCCTGCGCGGTGGAGCAGGCAACGACCTTGACGCCTTGCAGTGGACCGTGTGGCTCAGTCATTTCAAACGACCTCCAGCGTGCGGAGCAATGTGGCGACGTTCGGCGCGGTACGGAAGTCGTGTATCTGCTGCAGGCTCGCTTCGATCTTCTGTTGTGCAAGGCCCGCGGCGGGCGTCAGCGTTCGGTATTTGGCGTTCACATCGCTCCACGCAATGCCGAGTGTCGCCGCACCCCTGGGCACATGCACCGTATTGCTCAGCGTGCGGCCGTCGCGTGTACGGATGCTAACGGTTGCGCCCTGCCTGAAGCGAGGATCTGCTTGTGTCGGCTCAAGGCGCACGCGATCGATCAGCCGATGGATCGCCGGGTCGCTGATCTTGGCCCTCCCGGCGTGCTGCCAGGAGAATGTCTGATCGGCAGCGCCTGCGGCGGCGAAATAGGCTGGGCTGTGCGCCATGTCGATCAGGTCGCGGGGGTGCAGCGGACCACCCAGTCGCGCCATGCCAGGCCGCGTGATCGTGATACTTTCAATTTCGGATGCCGTGACATTGCCCTCACGCGCCGCGTTGCCCGCAGCCTCGGCAATGGCATGATACGGGTGTCCGCCGGGCACCAGTTTGATCGCCATGTCGGTGCAGATGTCCCAACTGGTGCCCAGGTCCCGCGTCGCGGTTGCTGCACCTGTCGCGCCGTCGACACCACCGACCGCTTCGAAGAAGCCTTGCGGCGCCTCCAGCACGCGCTCTTCGCACTGGTAGCCACGTTGCGCCGCCAGCGCTGCGTTCACACCGAGCATTGCGGCGAGCCCGGCGTGGTATTCACGCGCAACCGACGTGTCCGCTGCGGTCGCCAGCCCGCCGATCGATGTTGCCGACAGCGCGAGCGCCCGCGTCATCTGCGCCGCATCGAGCCCGAGCAGTCGCGCTGCTGCGACGGCGGCGGCGAATACCGCGCCGTGACAGCCATGGAAACCACGCTGCCGGAAGCCGGGTGTGATCGCTTCGCCGATCCGTCCCGCCGCCTCATAGCCGCACACGATCGCCGCGAGCACGCCTTCTCCATTGGCGCCGGTGCGTTCGGCAACTGCCAGCGAGACCGCGGTGCTAGGTGTGCCGGCGTGGACGATGTTGCGCAGGTCGCTGTCGTCCGACGCGGCCGCGTCGCTCATTACCGCATTGACCTGCGCAGCATCGGCAACGAAGGCGCGCGCGCTAGGCTCGAACCACAACGATGCCTCGGCACGGCCGCCACGTTCCATCGCCAGTTCACGGACAATGCGTGCCGATTCGATACGCCTGCCGGCCGCGGCGCTGGCGATGGTGCTGGCGATCAACATCGCTGCGTAGTCCAACGCCTGCGACGGCAGATCGGCCACCGTTGTCCGGGTCAGAAAGTCGGCGAGATCGCGGGCGACGGTCATCAGCCTGCTCCTGTTGGGTTTGACCAAAGTGCAGATTTTCTCCAGCCTGCAGCACAACCAGGAGAAGGAGAACGTCCATGGCATTCACGGTCCAGCACGTGCATCTGAAGACTCCCGATCCGCAGAAGACGGCGCAGTTCTATATCGATAACTTCGGTGCCACGGTGAAAGGCGACATCCCCGGACGCGGCATACGGGTCGATCTGCACGGACTCCAGCTCAACATAACCACGCTGATCTCCGCGCAAAATCACGAACAGCATTACGGCATCGAACATATGGCGCTGGAGACCACCGACTACGCTGGCACGCTGGCGCAGCTTCGCCGCAACGGCGTGCGCATCCTGGAGGAACTGCCGCCCAACAACGGTCGGCACGTCGCCTTCGTCGAATGCCCGGATGGCGCACAGATGGAGGTCATCGAGCGGACCTAGCGCCACAGCTCCTTGCTGGCCAGCGCGGCACCCTGGGCGAGCGCCTCCAGCTTCGCCCAGGCGATGTCGGCGTGCACGCGGCCGCCGAGACCACAATCAGTGGAGGCGATCACCCGTTCGCGGCCAACCAGTTCGGCAAACCGCACGATGCGTTCGGCGACCAGTTCGGGATGCTCGACCACGTTGGTTGCGTGGCTGACGACGCCGGGCAGAATGACCTTGCCGTCCGGCAGCTTCACATCCTGCCACACGCGATACTCGTGCTCATGGCGCACATTGCCGGCTTCGAATGAATAGGCGCCGGCATTGATCGCCAGCATCACGTCGATGATGTCGCGCATCGGGATATCGGTGGTGTGCGGACCATGCCAGCTGCCCCAGCAGAGATGGAAGCGGATGCGATCCTGCGGCAGACCCTTGATCGCCTCGTTCAGCGCCTCCACCCGCAGCATGGTGAACTTCTTGTACTCGGTGACGCTCGGCTCCGGATTGATCTGATCCCAGTTCTCGGCGATCGACGGGTCGTCGAGCTGCAGCACGAGCCCCGCGTCGATGATCGCCTTGTACTCCTCGCGCAGTGCGTTGGCGCAGGCGAACATGAATTCCTGCTCGGTCCCGTAGTAGCGATTGGCAATGCGGCAGGCACTGCCGGGCGCGATCGCGGTCATGAAGCCTTCCGCCACTCCATTCGCCTGCAATCCCGCCTTGAAGTTGGCGATATCGCGGGCGATCGCATCCTGGCCGATATACGTGATCGGGCCGACGCAGATCGGCCAGTTCGCGGCACGCGGGCCGGTGGTGATGCCTGACTCGGGGTCGGCGTAGGCAGCGGCAAAGCGCTGCCGATCGCGCCGATCGGAAAAGCTGGTCAGCGCTACCTGGCCAGGTTGCGATCGATGCGGTGGCATGTCGTAAAGCGCCGGCCCATTCGGATCGAGCCCGCCAAGCCGGCTGAAGGAATAATGCCACCATGCACCGTAATTGACGCGATGGCCCATCGACTTGCCGTATTCGCCATCGCCTGGCACGTCCACGCCGAGGTCCTTCTGCCGGCGCACCACGTCGACCACGGCGGCCTGCAGCTGCTGCTGAAACTGTGTCTGGCTGACGTCGCCGCCTGATTGTCGCGCCTGGTTCGCCGTGATCAGAGCTTCGGGACGCGGCAGGCTGCCGGCATGGCTGGTGATGATGCGATCACGGCTGTCTCTCATCGGTCCGTTCCCCTCGCTGACTGCTCGATGCGCTGCGCCGCGCGCGCGAGCAGCGACCGGCACCAAGCGTGACCTCGGCGGGCATCGGCGGCAAGGCTCCGCGGCGGATGCCACCTGCCTAAGCTGTCGGCAGCCGTGGCCAGCGGAGCAAGGCCTCGCTATAATAACGACACGGATCGAACAGAAGGAAACCGCAGATATGGCAAACGGCCCGGTCACTCCAGTCGGCCTGAATCACCTGGTGCTGAACGTGCGCAACATGGACGAGTCGCATCGGTTCTGGACCGAGATCGTCGGCTTCAAACAAGTCGGCCAGTTGCACGCCACACCGCAGCGACCGAACCCGCCGAACATGCGCTTCTACAGCGGCGACCACGGGGATGGCGCGATGAGCCACCACGACCTCGCCCTGATCGAGAACCCCAACCTGCCGGCACCTCCGGCCGAGTGGTCGATGAACGGCATGATGTGCGCGATCAGCCACATCGCCATCGCGCTGCCGAACCGCGAGGCTTGGCTGCAGCACCTCGCCTATCTCCAGGAGAAGGGCGTGAAGTTCAACCGCCGCGTCGAGCACGGCATGACGCACAGCCTGTATATCAACGACCCGAACGGCTATGGCGTCGAGCTGCTGTACGAGCTGCCGCGCGAGGTGTGGGAAGGCGACATCGACGGCGCGCTCAACTTCGCGGTGCAGGTGCCGACGGAAGGCGCCGAGGCATTGCAGGACCGTACGGAAGACGTGCCGGTATTCAAGCAGCCAGCCACCGCCTGAGGTCCGCCATGGCGAAGCGTCAGAGCGTCAACGGGTCGCGTGCGCGGCACGAGAACCCGATCCCGAACGCCAGCCGTATCGGCAACATTGTCATGTCGAGCGTGATCGGTGGATCGAACCCGGGCACGCGCGAGTTGCCGCCCACCCTGGAGCAGCAGGTCGCCAACGTGTTCGGCTACATCCGTCACGACATTGAGGCCGCTGGCGGCACAGTGGACGACATCATCAAGGTGACCTTCTGGGTGAAGGATCCGGCCAAGCAGCGGGCGGCGTTGAACGACGAGTGGGTGAAGATGTTCCCCGATCCGAATGCGCGGCCTGCGCGTCACACGCAGCCGCTGCCGGCCGACAGTCGCGCGCTGGTGCAGGCCGACTTCGTCGCCGTACTGTCCTGACCGATGCTGGACCGGGAGACGATCGAGGTCATCGCCCGCGGTTTCCACACGGCGGAAAAGCAACGGCAGCGTGTGCGGCCGCCGAGTGTGATGTATCCCGGATTCACCATCGAGGATGCCTATGCCGTCCAGCGTAAGTGGATCGAGATCAAGCTGTCCGAGGGCAACCGGATCAAGGGGCGGAAGATCGGCCTGACGTCGCGGGCGATGCAGCGTCAGGCCAACATCACCGAGCCCGACTACGGCGCGTTGATGGAGGACATGTTCTACCAGGATGGCGCGCAGATCCCGGTGAGCCGCTTCATCCAGCCACGCCTGGAATGCGAGCTTGGCTTCGTCATTGGGCGACCGCTGAAGGGGCCAGACTGCACGATCTTCGACGCGCTGAGTGCGACCGACTATATCGTGCCGGCCGCCGAGATCGTCGATGGCCGCAGCCACCGCATCGATCCTGCGACCAACACGCCGCGCTGCGTGCTGGACAGCATCGCCGACAATGCGGGCAACGCCGCGGTGGTGGTCGGCGGCCGCCCCATCAAGCCGATGGAGGTGGACCTGCGCTGGGTCGCCGCGCTCTGCTATCGCAATGGCATCATCGAGGAGTCGGGCGTTGCCGCTGCAGTACTGAACCATCCGGCCAACGGCATCGCGTGGCTCGTCAACAAGCTGGCATCGTTCGATGTCGGGCTGGAACCTGGGCAGTTCGTGCTGAGCGGCTCCTTCACTGGCGTCGTCGAAGCGCGCGCCGGCGATCAGTTCCACATCGACTACGGTCTGCTCGGTTCGATTTCGTGCAGGTTCGAATGATGTCCCCGTCGTCATGGCCGGCCTGGTGCCGGCCATCCACGCCTTTCTGCCTTGGTGCTTGCGAGACGTGGATGGCCGGGCCAAGCCCGGCCATGACGTGGTAGGGAGGTCATCATGAATGATGTAAGCGATTCCTCCACCGCCACGATGAAATTCGGCATCGGCCAGCCGATTCGGCGGCTGGAAGACGTGCGACTGCTCACCGGCAAGGGGCGTTATCAGGACGACCAGACGCTGCACCGACAGACCTGGTGTGTGTTCGTGCGTTCGCCGCATGCGCACACACGGATCCGGTCGATTGATAGCGACGCAGCGTCGCGCGCCGCCGGGGTGATCGCGGTATTCACCGGCACCGACTACGCCAACGACGGCATCGCCATGCCGAAAGCGGCGATGCCGCGCAAGAAGCGCGATGGCTCCCCGATGTTCGCACCGCAGCGTCCCGCACTGGTGGTGGATCGTGCACGCTATGTCGGCGACCCGGTCGCGATGGTGATTGCCGAGACCCTGGAGCAGGCGAAGGATGCGGTGGAACTCGTAGCTGTCGACTATGAACCGCTGCCATCCGTCACGTCCGTGGCGGCGGCGGCCGAGGCCGGCGCGCCGCGTGTCTGGGACGAGAACCCCGACAACATCTCGCACACCACGGAGCGCGGCAACCGACAGGCCACCGAGGCGGCGTTCGCGCAGGCGGCCCATATCGTGAAACGCCGCTACGTCGTTACCCGCGTGCACGCGCAGTACATGGAGCCGCGCGGCGCGATCGGCACCTACGATCCTGCGGAAGATCGCTACACGCTGTATGCCGATGTGAACTACCCGCACCGTGTGCGCAACATGCTGGCCAACATGGTGTTCAAGGTGCCGGAAAGTAGCGTGCGCGTCGTCTGCCATGACGTGGGCGGCGGATTCGGCGCCAAGGGCTGGCAGTATGTCGAGCACCGGCTGACGCTGTGGGCAGCGCGCAAGATCGGTCGGCCGGTGAAATGGCGTTGTGAGCGCTCGGAAGTACTGATGGCAGACGAGCATGGGCGCGACAATGTCGGCACGATCGAACTGGCATTTGACGCGAACGCCAATATCATCGGCCTGCGGCTGCATATGCTGGCTAGCGTTGGTGCGTATATCGCCTCTGACCGCCAGCTGCTGACGCCATTCGGTCAGATCGGCACTGTGGTCGGCGTCTATGACATACCGGCCGCGTATGTGACGATCGACGCGGTGCTGTCGAACACCAGCCCGACCGCACCCTATCGCGGCGCAGGCCGTCCGGAGGCAAGCTACCTGATCGAGCGCGCGATGGAAGCCGCGGCGCGCGAGCTGAACATCGATCCAATCGAACTGCGTCGTCGCAACGTGATCATCCAGGCGAAGATGCCGTACAAAACGGCGCTTGGTCCATTCTACGACTGCGGCCAGTTCGCGCGGAACATGGAACTGGCACTCGAAGCGTCCGACCACGCCGGCTTTGCCGCGCGCTGCGAGGCGTCCCGTGCACGCGGCAAATTACGCGGCTTCGGGTTCGCCAATGCGATCGAGCAGGCCGCGGGGCCGACGCCGGAATATGCCGAAATCCGGTTCCAGCCCAGCGGCAGCGCAATCCTGCTCATGGGCACCAAGACGCACGGCCAAGGGCACGAGACAGCGTTCAAGCAGATCCTGTGCGACCGGCTTGGTATCGACCCGCACGAGGTCAAGTTCATCGATGGCGACACCGATCGCGTCGCGTTCGGGATGGGATCCAACGGCTCGCGCTCGATGGTCGTTGGTGGGGGTGCCCTGACGCTTGCGGCGCAGAAGGTGATCGACAAGGGGAAGAAACTTGCCGCGCATCTGCTGGAAGCGGCTGAGGCGGACATCGAGTTTGTCGACGGCAAATTTACTGTCGCGGGAACCGATCGTGGCATGACGTTGAAGGACGTTGCGCGCGCTGCGTTCCAGCCGGCGCGGCTTCCGGAAGGCATAGAGCCGGGCTTCTACGAGCACGCCACCTATGCACCTACGCTCAACACGTTCCCGAATGGGTGTCATGTCTGCGAATTGGAAATCGATCCGGAGACCGGCGTGGTCGATCTGCAATCCTATCTGGTGATCGATGACGTCGGCACCGTGATCAATCCGCTCACCCTGGCAGGACAGATCCATGGGGGCGTGGCGCAAGGCGCGGGTCAGATCCTGATGGAGCAAGTGGTCTACGAACCCGACTCCGGTCAGTTGCTGACGGCAAGCTTCATGGATTACTGCATGCCGCGCGCCGACGACCTGTGCAGCATGCGGATCGTCTCGAACCCGGTGCCCACCGAGGGCAATCCTCTCGGTGCGAAGGGTGCGGGCGAGGCCGGTTGCGTGGGCGCCATGCCGGCAGTGATGAACGCCATCATGCATGCGCTGCAATCGGTTGGGGTGCGCGAGCTGGACATGCCTGCCACCAGCGATCGCATCTGGCGCGCCATCCGTGATGCGAAAGCCGTCTGACGTGCGCGAGCTGCGGACGGGTGCCGACTACCGGAAGTCGCTGCGCGACGGGCGAAAGGTGTGGGTGGTCGGTGATGGCGAGGTAGCGGATGTTGCCACTCATCCGGCCACGCGTGGCATGGTCGAAGAATACGTGGCCTGGTACGACCGCCACTTCGATCCGGTGTGGCGCGATGTCGTGCTGCGCGAGAACCTGCCGTGGGGCTACGTGCTGCCAAAGAACGCCGACGATCTGGCAGGGATGGGCCGCTGCTTCTCGGCCACCACGTTTCTCAGTGCCGGCAACATGACGCACACCCCCGCCTACGGGCATCTGATCGCCCTCGGCATTTTGGGCGCCGTGCAGCACTTCAATCTGTATCCCGAGCAGATCGCCAACGCCGAGACCTATCGTCAGCACATCGCCCGCACCGGGCGATTTCTGACCTTCTCGTCGGGCGCGGCACCGATCGGCTTTCGCATGCGTCCCGATCCGACAGAACGCGTGGCGCTGCGCATCGTCCGCGAGACCGACTCGGGGGTGGTGCTGCGCGGCAGGATCGGCATGCACACCAGCCCGCCTTATGCCGAAGATGTTTATGTCGGGGCGTTATGCGGTGCGGAATACGACAAGCAGCGTGCCACCTTCGTCGTGCCGGTAAACGCCCCGGGGGTGCGCGTCATCTGCCGCCACGTTTCGGTGCGTGACGCCAATCCTTTCGTTTCACCACTCGGCAGCCGCTACGACGAACTGGACGGGCAAATGTGGCTCGATGACGTGCACGTCCCATTTGAACACGTGTTTCTTGTTGACCCGTCTCCCGAACTGATCGCGCGCTGGCTGTTCTGGCATCAGCTCTATTGTTGGCTGTCGAAGGCCGAGGTCACGCTGGGCCTGGCGTTGGCACTGACGCACGCCATGGGACTGATGAAGGATGCGGCGACCAATGAATACCTGCTCGATCTGATCACTGACGTGCAGACGGTACGCAGCTGTCAGGTCGCAGCGGAGCGTGATCCGCAGTTCACACCTGCCGGATACTGCTATCCCAATCTCTGCCATCTCGCCGCAGGAAGCATCGCCATGCTGAAGGCGCGCCCGCGCATGAGCGAGATATTGCGCACGTTGCCGGGCTCTTCCCTCGTCGTCGCGCCGACCGACCTTGATCTCGCGTCGCCCGAGGTTGCGGCCGGACTCGAGGAATCGTTCGCGGGCGGCGGCTACACCGCGTTGCAGCGATCGGCGCTCTTGCAGATGGCGTGGGACCACGTCTCCTCGGCGCTGGAAGCGCGCGAATCGGCGTTCGAGTTGCACGCGAACGGCGGCATTCCGCGGTGGCGGGACCGGCTGCGGACTGGCTTTGAACGCTATAACGAACTGGCCAATGGCGTGCTGCGCCAGCTGAGCATGCCGATGCCGGAGATCGATCTGACCAGTATCCGCACCGCGGCGATGACGCCGCGCCGGGCGGTGGACGTGGGAGGCAGGCAATGAGCGAACTATCGCCGCAAACCAAGGAAGCGTTGCTGCGCGTCGGCACCTCGACATTGACCGGCGTGCTGAACCGTCGGGGACTGCGCAGCATGTTCCTGCACGACGTCTGGCCGATCCGTCACGACATTCCGCGCATGGTAGGTATCGCCTTCACCATGCGGTTCATTCCCTCGCGCGAAGATAAGGATGGCCCCAATGCGCGTGGTCCGCGCGGCCAGATCCAAAGCCAGGCGATGGAGACTTGCCCGCCGGGCCACGTGCTGGTGGTGGATTCGCGTGGCGATGCGCGCGCTGCTTCTGCCGGCGATCTCTATGTGGGACGCCTGAAGGCGCGCGGTTGCGCTGGCATCGTCACCGACGGTGGGCTGCGCGACACCGACGGCATCTTCAAGACCGGCCTGCCTGCCTACCACCGCCGTCCGTCGTCGCCACCCAGCCCGATCGCGCACCATCCGTGCGATCTCAACCTGCCGATCGCCTGTGGCGGCGTCGCAGTATATCCAGGGGATATTGTCGTCGGCGATTGCGACGGTGTCTTGGTGATCCCGCGAGATATCGTGGACGAAGTCGCGGCAGAAGCGCTGGCGACCACGGAATACGAAGAGTTCGCGGAAGCTGAAGTTGCGCGTGGCCGCGCATTGCCAGGCTTGTTCCCTGTCGCCGGCGAGGAAGCGAAGCGCGACTTCGAGGCTTGGAAAAAGTCGCGCTCCCGCTGATGCTGCCAACGCGGCATTACGTCGCCGACAAAGAACGCCGCCATCGGCTTTAAGCCAGCGAATCTGCCTACCCGACAGTTCGCAGACCCCATACGACACCAAGATTCCCTTCTTGACATTTGCCTGCCTAGGAGCGCAGCGTTGTCGCTCCGGGTGAAACATAAAGCTGTACGTCGCGCGGCCCTTGGTGCTGCGTGCACTGAATCATTCGGGGGGAACACATGATCCACGGTCATCCGTGGTTACTCACGCTTAAAAGCATCTTCGCGTTGCATCTCCGGGAGTCCGCATACCGTTAAGCTGCGCAGCGAACTGGCCGCACGGTTGGTATCGCTCGGGTCTGAGTCTGTCGAAAGCAAAAAATCAGGGAGGAAACTATGGGAATGAAACGAACAGCCGTGTTCTCGGCTGCGCTGCTCGCTTGCGCCTCGCAGTCGGGGCTCAACAATGCATCTGCGGCTCCAGCCGGCGACGTTGTCACTGCCTGGAACGCCAATGCAGCTACAGCTGCTTTGAAGGCCTGCATCTCGCCGATCGACAATCCGTTCCATGAATCACGCATGTACGCGATGATGCATATCGCCATCCATGATGCGCTGAACGCGATCGATCGAAAGTACTACCCGTATGCGTTCGACAAGAGGGCAGAGCCGGGAACGTCCACCGATGCCGCAGTAGCTGCAGCGGCGCATGATGTTCTGGTACCGCTGATTGGCCAACTGCCGCTGGTCAAGAAGGAATGCATCGGTGCCGGCGTCGCGAGCGCCGAAGCAGCCTACGGTGCCGCCCTTGCCGCGATACCTGAAAGCCCGGCCAAGAAGCAGGGCATCGCCCTCGGACAGCAATCAGCGGCTGCGATTCTCGCCAAGCGAGCTACAGACCACTCAGATGTGGAACTCATCAACAAGAACTGCCCACCGCCACAAGCAGGGACCTACCAGTGCACACCAGGTTTTCCGTTCATAGCCTTCGAGGCGTGGGAACAGGTCACACCATTCGTCCTCAAGGACAACGCGCAGTTCCGACCTGGACCGCCGTACGCAATTACGGATGCGAAGTTCACTGCCGATCTCAACGAGGTGAAGTCATTGGGTGGAGATGGCAAGACCACACCCAGCGCCCGTACGGCTGACCAGACCCAGATTGCGCTCTTTTGGCTTGAGAGTTCTCCGCTGAAATGGAGCCGCATCGCACGCACGGTCGGTGCCGATAAGAAATTAGATCCGTGGGAGAATGCGCGCTTGTTCGCCGTGCTCAATATGGCACTGGCCGATGGCTATCTCGCCATGGTGGCTTCGAAGAATTACTACAATTTCTGGCGTCCGGTCACGGCGATCCAGAGTGGAGGCGATGCGTCCTGGACGCCATTGATGCCGACACCGCCGGACCAGGATTACCCATCGGGACATTCCATCGAAGGTGGGGTGGGGGCTGAGGTGCTGAAACAGGTCTTTGGGACCGACCAGGTCACCTTCAAGGACTGTGGCATGACGCTGCCTGCCGGGGATACCTGCGCCGACGCAACGCCGCAGATGCGCACCTATACCACCTTCTCGCAGGCCGCAAACGAGAACGCATATTCGCGGGTTCTCGTCGGATTCCATTTCCGCAATGCAACCGAGGTCGGGAACGCCTACGGCCATAAGATCGGCGAGTATGCCGCCAACACTGTCATGCGGCCTGTGGAATAGATTTTTTGGCAGTGGCAGCCGCCTTGCGCGGCTGCCAGTTGCTCTTCCCGATGTGCGCGCAGGCACTCAGCCACCAGTAGCATCTGCCGAGCACGCAGGCGGACCGTCTTCCGATGCCAGCCACTCGGGCCGGTATGCGACGAAACAAGCGGCCCCCCACCGATGCGGAGATGAATTTGACGCAGGCCGTCCTGTCGTTCAACGTTGCGTCACACTCACTTCGGGAGGGATATCCATGGCTGAAATCCAGGGCGCCGACCTGTTGGCGAAAAGTCTTAAGGAACAAGGCGTCGAGTACATGTTCGGCGTCGTCGGATTCCCGGTCGGCCCGATCGCTGCGGCCGCCCAGAAGGTGGGCCTTCCCTATATCGGCATGCGGAACGAGCAGACCGCGTCCTATGCGGCTGGCGCTGTCGGCTATCTGACCGGTCGGCCTGGTGCATGCATCGTGGTGACCGGCCCGGGCGTCATTCATGGGCTCGCCGGCCTGGCGAACGCACAGGCGAACTGTTGGCCGATGCTGCTGATCGGTGGCGCGTCAGAGACCTATCGCAATGGCATGGG
>JAMXLO010000027.1 GCA_024280945.1 Acetobacteraceae bacterium | reverse complement strand
ACGCTGCGGCATAGCTTCGCGACCCATCTACTGGAAGACGGCGTCGATATCCGGGTAATCCAGGCGCTACTCGGCCACAGCAAGCTCGACACAACGGCGCTCTACACCAAGGTAGCCACGCGCACGGTGCGTGCTGTGATCAGCCCGCTCGACAAGCGCCCACGGCGGCCGTCCAGTCCAGGTGTGGTGCTCTACGAAAGCGGACATTTGGTTCGCCGACCGTTTGGAAAATAGTGGATGGAGAAGCCCGGCCCTTATCGTCTCAAGTTGCTCCCATTCGGCTACCTTCCTCAGGGGCGTTGTCGTCAACGGCGGTTCAAAGAGACTACGAACCGGACTACCCGGTTGGCGTTGATGAGTTGAGAAGCGCCTTGGCCTCAACGAGATCAAGTGTGCCGAACCCTTCAGTAAAGCCATCGTAGACCGCACCAAGAAGCGCCTTGTGCAACTTTAGCTGCTCCCTGCCACCTTGCTGCTCGTTCAACGCTATTGCAGCACGCAGCTCGAACAGTCGCGCCCCTTGCGAACGTGCCACCGTGTTCGCACGCTCGAAGCAAGCCTCTGCCTCGTAACGAGCAGCCGACGTTTGCAGTAGCAGTCCTCCAATGTGATAAAGCTCCGCTTCATACCAGCGTTCGCCTCCCAGTTCTGCAACCTGAATAGCCTCAGATAGAACCCTTAGTCCGTCTTCTCAGTGTCTCAGATACGCTAATGCCTCACCTCTCCTGGTTCTGGGTCAAATCGATCGCAGCGGGTCCGCAAGGGGTCCGCCACTCGGACCGGCGCCGTCAAAGGTCTTCGAGATTGGAGCTAAGTTGCTGATAAGCGCACAAGGACTCGAACCTTGGACCCGCTGATTAAGAGTCAGGAGCCCATGCCTGCCAAGCCAGAGGTTGTCGGCGCCTACTTGGCCGCTGCAGGCGAGGGCTATGCCCTACCCACGTTACGGCGCCGTGTGGCGGCGATTGCACGGGCCTGCGGCGTTGCGGGCCATCCGCTCGACACAAAGCATCCGGCCATTCGGGAAACGCTCCGCGGGATTGCGCGCCGGCATGGCACACCAGCGCGACGAGCCGCCGCGCTCACCACGGCAGAGATCCGGAAACTAAGCAGAGCCTGCGGCACAGGTCTGGCCGGTGCACGTGACCGAGCGCTATTTCTGGTGGGCTTTGCCGGTGCACTGCGCCGCTCCGAACTGATCGCGCTTGACGTCGAACATGTGACCTGGACAAGGAATGGTATGAAGCTGCTGATTCTGCGCTCAAAGACAGATGCCGAGGGCCAGGGCGCTCAGATTGCCATCTCGCGCGGCCAGTCACAGGAGACCTGCCCCGTCATCGCACTTCAGCAGTGGCTGACAGCTGCAGAAATAGTCGCCGGCCCGGTGTTCCGAAAAGTGAGCCGCGGCGGCGTTGTTGGTGCGGGCAGGCTGGTGCCTGACGCAGTCCGGCAGATCCTTCTCAAACGTGCTGCCAGAGCTGGACTAAAAGGCACGCTGGCAGAACCGGTTAGCCCGCACGGATTGCGTGCGGGGTTCGTCACAACCGCATATCGCAATGGCGTACCGGACGAAGAAATCATGGGGCACACGCGACATCGCAGCCTGACCACCATGCGCAGCTATGTGCGACGGGCCAAGCTCAGCAGGGAGAGTCCGGCCGGCAAGTTGGGGTTGTGAACTGAGCAGGGGCTCAGCAATCCCGGCGCTTGGCCTCGGGAGCCTCCGCCGCGTTTCGCCCGTCAAATGGTTCGTCATGACGGTCACTCCAGTGGCTCAGGCCGGGGCGCTGCGCTCCGCATTGGCTCCCCCCCGGCCTCCTGTCCCAACGCTTCCAACTGTCCAGCAGATCACATCAAGACTTCTACAGTTCGTGTCTCCGGAGAATACTTCTCAGATGTTCTGGACATTGGGACAGCGGCACGGAATCAGGGCCACGACAAAACTCCGCGGACCCGGGGATTGTCCAGTGTCCAAAGGTTTGCCTGCACACTTGCGGACTTCCTGGCCATGTCGGCAAGCCAGGACGCAGTCCAGAGCGGATCCTCCGCGACCGAGCGCCACCAACCGCGCTGCCATGCTCCGAGGTCGCCGAGCAATCCGAACCGAGTACCGCTTCCGCCGCCGAAGAAATCAGGGAGCACATACGCAACTTCCGCGGCGATGGCGGAGCCGATCTGTGTGAGGATCGAGAGTGGGCGCACGTCCAGGCCGCCAAACGTCGAACCGGCAATCCGGGCAAACCTCGGGTCCGACTGCGCCTTGGCAAACCCACGCAGCCCCGCACGCAACCAGAACTCCCGAAAGTGCCAGTTGCGTAAAAGTGCTGCACAAAGGTCCAAGTATTGCATCGAAGGGTCGAAGTAGCGACGGAAATCTCGCTCGAATTGCGATAAGAAACCAGCATCAAATTTCCCGTGTTCGAGCGATTTAATCAACACTGTCGAAGCTAGCAGCGCTGACTCCATCCCGGGAGTTATACCCTCGCCAGTCATGGGGTCGGCGAAGGATCCGGCGTCGCCAATGAGCACGCCGCCATCGAAGTGGTTACGCCGGATCCCGCCATAGGTCTTGACCACGCCACCCAACGGACGACTGACGAGGCGCATCCTGGCGCATCCCGGGTGTCGGCGGCGTAGCTTGGAGACGAACGTGGCAAAAAGCTCGGGCACTGACAGACCGTAGCGATGACAGCTCTCGCTCAGGATGCCCACACCTATGTTTGCACGTCCTCCATGCATTGGGAACATCCAGCCGTAGCCTGGGAAAATATCGTCATCAAAGCAGATCGTTGCTTCACCCATCGCCACTGAGTGATCTTCCACATATGCCCGTTGGGAGACCGCTATGTAGCGTTGATCGGTAGACGCAAGTCCAAGGCTCCGTGCAACAATCGACTGAGCGCCATCCGCCCCGACTACCAATCGCGAGCGGAGAACAAATTGCCGATCACCGCTGCGAGCGCCTATCCGTACAAAGCCGTTGTCGCGGTCGATCTTCGTTGCGGCAGTGCTCCGGTATACCGTTGCGGAGGCAGCCTCGGCATGATCCAGAAGGTGACTATCGAGTTCGTAACGCGGCACGATGTAGCCATGCGGCGGCAAGCCAAGTTTCTCTTCGTAGTATGGAATGTCGCCGATGTAGCTGACGTCACTGCCTATAAACACCCGACCGCTGGTGATCGGTAAGCGCGAAGCTGCATCGAACACTTTCTGACATTGCATTGCTTTCAATATCCGGAGGCCGCCCGGCTCAACAAAGTCGCCGCAGACTTTTTCGCGAGGAAAGCTGGAGCGCTCTAGAATGGCCACCCGAACACCGCGCTTCGCGAGTGACCATGCGAGGACAGATCCCGCAGGTCCGCCACCCACGACTACTACATCGTGATAGTCGGAATCCGTCATCCGCGCAGCCGGGCACATGCGCTGCGTCCGGCTAACGTCCGCTTAGCCGGCGCGTTTCATCGATCAGCGCGAACAGTGGGGCTGGGTCCACGGCGAACAGTCGAGCCTCCGATCGTGCCTCCTCCACGATCTGGTCAAGATATGCCTCGGCCTCGGGCAGACGAGCAGCAAATGCATGTGTGATCGCCTCGAGTTCCTGCGAACTCGGATCGGATTTGCAAAAGAGAGCACCTATACTGGGATCTCGGATCGCAAGCGCAGCGGGGAGCGTCAGAATACCATCGCGCACGTCCTCTTCGCCGCCACCGCCAAGTGCGGCTGCGCCCCGTACATCGCCCACATCGTCGCAGCCGTGATACAGCAGTCCAAGCAGCCCTCCGAACTTCCGCAGACGATTGCTTCGATCGCCAAGGCAGGCACAGACCTCAAACATCGACCCAGTGTCCTCCCCAGCTATCCGGCGCCAGTCCTCAACACCCAACGGCTGCCGTCGCAAGCGCCACTGCATACACTCGGCAACCCCAAGTCGCTTGAGCAACTCGGAGAACAGTTCGATCGCCTGACCATCATCGCGAATCAGCGTGTAACCGTCAGCAACGATATAACCAGACGCCATCAATGCATTGAGCTCGCCGAACCGGATATGAAGCGTGGAGCGGCCGCGTCTCATATCAGAGCGATCCACGATATCATCAATGATCAACGAGACATTGTGAAAAAGCTCGATCACCAGTGCGGAGGTCATGATCGGCTGCGGTATTGGGCCGGGAATAGTGGACCGATGACAGGCGAAGATGGTCAGAGGACGAAAATACTTTGAGCCCGAGAGGAACTGCCATTCGAGCGCCTCGCGCATCTCAGGATCACATTGCTCGACCCAGGAGGCGATCCGACGCCGCAATATGGCCATCTCATCTGTGAATCCTAGCGCAGCAATGACATTGCCGCTCGCGCGGTCGATTTGGGCGGTGCTCAAGCCTTCACTCGGTGCAGACGGCGCTGCGGTACTTGAGTGGTGGGAGGAGACCGTGTCGGATTGCTGGCAGTCTGCCCAATTGTCTCACAGACAAGATCCAGGTCTTGTTGCAGACGGCGCGCCTCGTGCATGGCGGCGTCGCCGACCTGGCGGAGCAAGGCACGCAATTCATCCACGAGCACACGGCACTCCGCCGGCGAGGCGGCACGTCCGATCGCCCGATCTGTCGCCGCCCGAACCAGGTTTGACTGATAGCGTGCCAGTAGCTCGCTGATGGTGTACCAATAACGGACTGCACAGGCGGCGGTTACCAATCCTGCCTGGGCAAATGCTGGCGACATGTCGGCGACCTGGGAGAAGGCAGCCTCGCTGCCTGTCCGTGCGCCGACCGCATCGGCGGCCGGCGCACCGAGCCGGGCGGCCATGTCAGCGACGGATCCGATTACATCCACGGGGTTGCGCGCTCCTTCGGAGCGGTTGCCATTGGATGAGCCGTGTCCGAGGAGCATCTGCCAGTCAGTTAGGCCCCTAATCCACGCATCAGCCAATAAACCCATCATGTCGAGTGTCCAGTCTGGTTATCTGTCCCACCAAATATACGAAGCGCCGTCCCTCGCACATGTGCTGTGTCCGCCAAAGAATTGTGCTTCGGTGCCGCTCCGAGTGTGGGTCGTCACTCGGTCCAGTACCTGTCGTAGGTAACGCCTGTCCTCGGTTCGCGCGGACCGCGCCGGCGATCAAGCTCATGTAAGAAGATGAGGACCGACAGGGCGGGCACACCGGATATCCCCCGCAACAAGCGTTCGTGGGTCTCACACAGCGTCCACACCGAGTTTTCCAAGGCAGTTTGCCGCTGCTCCCGCGGGGCCCGGAAGGGCGTCAGCGTTGTACCCACCAGCACATTGACTTCACTCAGCAGAAACTGACTGAAGCGCGTGGCAAGGTCGAGAAACGTGGCGGAGAGCGCTCCCTGGACCTGTACTGCCGTCTGAAGCATCATCGAATACTCTGGCGCTATCACGTGTGTCCTACAGTGTCATGATCTGAGGGAAAGCTTATTCCGCAAAAGGAGGGGGGACAATGGCCAGCTCCACGACCAAACACAGCGTCATAGTTGTTGGTGCAGGGGTCGCGGGACTGACAGCAACCCATCGTCTGCTTGAACGCGGGTTCGATGTGACGCTGATCGAGGCCGATGACTTCGTGGGCGGCAAATTGGGCGCCCACCAAGGCCCGGATGACGGGGCAGTCGAGGCGGCCGCCTCTGCCGTGCAGGTCTGCGAATACTGCAAGTCCGAGGGACATTGTCTGAAACGCCAAGACTGGCATGAGCATTGTTATCACATGTATCTGAATTGGTACCACAATTTCTGGGAGCTGATGGAGGAAATTGGAGTACTCAGCCGGTTTGTTCCAATGCCCTCGTTCTACAACGTTCAAAAGAGCGAGGCCGCTCCAACGGACCTGCGAGCCATCTCCGTTGTGAATATGGGGTCCCCGTGGACTCAGCTCCGTAATCTCTTCGCAGGTGTGGGCACCCCCACGGACATGTTCCTGTGGGGCCAGGCATTGGCCGATCTGATCGGCGAGCCGGCACGTCGCGGCGATTGGCTGGAAAAAACCAGCATCACCGGTTTCATGAAGTCGCGCCCCTATGTCACGAACAAGGCGCTTGCCGGGACCTATCGCACGACTGCTCAGGCTTTCGCCTTGCCGAGCTACCTGAGCTCCGCGCGGAGCTATAAGGCGCTTCTCAGCTACGGCTTGAGACTGCCCGAGCCCTCGATGTGGCTCCTGTCGGGATGCACCCAGGACGCGATCTTCACACCTTGGCTCAAGCAGCTGGCGCGACTTGCCAGCAATCTTTCAGTCCCGGTCCACGAATTTTATACGCCTGGACCCGCGCTTCAAGCGGCTCTGAAAGAGAGACATGATGGAGGCCCTGGACCGGGGGGTACCCTGGTCATCAAGATGCTCACCGAATTGCGGAAACTTAAAATCGACGATGATTCGGGGCGAATCACGCAACTCGAACTTGCGCATTGCAGGTCTTCGCCGACCGTGCGGCGGAATCCCGACGAGCAGGATCATACGGATCCTATCGAGCATCTGCCAGTGGACGGTTCGGTCATCCTGGCCTTGCCGCTGACCGCACTGTGCAGTCTCATCACGCCAGCAATCGCGCAATGGGCGCCGCATCTTCCGAATGTACACTATCTGCGCACCGAGCCGATGATTTCAGCCGAGCTGTACTTCAAGCGAAAGTTGCATGGCCTTCCATCTGGAGTAGCGGTATTTCTAGATTCCCGCTATGAAATGAGCTTTCTTGATATATCGCAGGCGTGGAAGGACAGCCCCGGGGATCGCACGGTGCTGAACGTGGTGGCCTCCAATGCCGATGTTCTGAAATGCTATGATGAGCCTGATATCATCAGGCTGATGCTCGACGAACTCTCGCACTACCTGAAGTTCGACCGCAACGATCTGTTCGACTGTCGAACGCACGTAGACACAAATGTCGGAGAGGCCTTGTTCGTCAATCAGGTGGGGAGCTGGGATTGGCGGCCTGGGGCTACCTGCGGCTGCCCAAATCTCTACATTGCGGGCGACTACTGCCAAACTTTCATCGATGTTGTGACCATCGAGAGCGCGACGGTCAGCGGCCTGATGGCGGCGGAGGCGCTTCGACGGCAGGTCCGGGTGCCGCGCCCGATTCGTATTCTCTACCCCGACCAGTTCCCGGTGAGAGGCATGTCAGCCTACGCCGCTGCACAGCGGCCATTTTCCTATGTGGCCTACGCGGCATCATCCATCGATGAAGCTATCAAAGCGCGTTACCGTCAGTGGTTCCCGAACGGCTGAATTTGCAGCGGGCCCGACGGCCCGAGCGAGCCGACCAAACGCTCGGTCCAGCCGTTCGCCGCGGCCGAAACCTTGTCAACACCAATGTTGCGCAACTCGTCGCAAAGACAGGGAATCACCGAACCCTGGCAGAAGCAGCGGCCGTTCTGATCCCCATCGCCAGGCCCGCTTCCCAGTTGCACTTCTACATCACCACCAATCTGCACGCCTTCGTGAATGCCGCTGCGAGCCATGTTCACGCGGATCGGATAAGGCCTCTTGCGAACTCGACCCGATTCCAGAGCCGAATAAATCGTAATTGGAATTTCGAATGAACGGCCGCTGCCGAAGCGGGGCACAGTCAGGAAGAACTCGCCCTTGCGGCCCTGTCCGAGGAAGAACTGCGCGTGATGTCTGCCATAATCGACCTTCAGGCCTGCGAAAAAGTCCGACTGAAAGCCCCAGGCCTGTCGTGACAGGTCAACCGGATGCTGTGCACTGAGCATCTTTCGCACGAAAAAAAGACCTGGCTTCGTTGCATTCGCTCGCTGGGTCAGCCAAGCGCCGAGTGAGACCTCCTGATATCGACCAAGGTCGCTTACGCGAAAGTCTGTGCCGATCAGCATCACCGCGCTCCGATCGCTACCGCAGTCCAGCGGCTCGAACTCGGCTAGGATCGTCTTATCGATGCTCCCGCGCTTGGTCCCGCGGCGGATCAGCTCGACGACCTTGGCTCTCGGTACGAACCAGGTGGCCCAGCCCTGGGATGCATCCATGATACGAGCCGGCAGAACCAACTGGGTGTCGCCGATCTCGACCATGCTGCCGACCTCTTCCGGCTCGCTGCCGGAAATGGGCACACGGTATTCACTCAGGATTGCAGGTGACGGGTTGCTGATGCGATTGGCGAGCGCTTCAAGCGTCGCAGGAAGCACCGAAAGCAGTCCGGAAGCCAGGTTGACGCCCTCCCTGACAATGCCGCTCACGACCTGTTCGGAGCTCCATGGACCGAGCAACCCGCGCTCAACATGCCGGGTAACCCGCCGCAGAGTATCGGCTGACAGCCGGAAAGGCCGCCCCACAAATTCCTCTCCCGCCTGCTTATACGCGTCGATCAGTCGGTAGAGATCAAGGGTCGTGACGCGCGGCCGCCGCAGCTGACTGGGCTCCGTCCCCGGCATGTGTGTCGACCTTTCAATATGTTGGCCTTGCGGCGAAGATGCATGACTGCGAGGTGCAGCCTACACGGGAACACCTGTCTGAAGCGCCTTCATCAGCTCGACCGACCGACGCAGATCGGCATTGTCGTTGCCTTCAGTGAACCAGGCAACCGCCGGTTCGAGTATCGCCAACGCCTCGTCGCGGCGACGTCCTTGTCGCTGCCAGAGGCGAGCGAGACTGGTCACGGCGCGCAATTCCAATATCCGAGATGATTGTAGCTGAGCAACTGCGAGAGCCTGGCGGATGCACACTTCGGCCCGGGAATAGTTCGGCGGCCCTTCGATCTCCCAAAGCTCCCCCTCCACACGATGCAGTTCTGCATCCATCCAGTGCTCCCCGCCTTCCGCAACCTGCCGGCCCATCGCGATGGCAGCAAGCCCCTGCGAAACTTCGCCGCATGTCGCGTACGCGCCCGCTAGCCAGGAATACAGCGCCGGTTGCCAAAGCATGGAGTTGAACTCACTGAGGGCCTGAAGACTGGTTCGCAGTTTGGTGATACCGGCCGCCGTCTGTCCGCGTTCGATTTGCAGCATTCCAAGCAATCCAGTCAGAGCGGCACTCCACGAGCGAGACGAATGCGCCTTGCCGAGTTCCACCAATTCCGATGTCGTGGCAACCAGATAGGCTGTGTCGCGACAATGGGCCGCGAAATACGCACCACCATAAGCTAGAGCGAACTGCAGCGTATGCGCGTGCTCCAGCGACCGAGCGCGCTCGATCGCATGGGTGCTGTATTTCCGAGCTTGGTCCAGATAGCCGAGATGCCACGATCCGAGAGCCAGGTATGATGCACATGCCACCAAATGATCCTGACCGAACTTGTGGGCCGAGTCGTGATGCCTTGCTGGATCGTATTGCGCGAGCATGTGCCGCAATTGCTCACAGGCAATTTCCGCCTCTCCCCGAAACAACCTGAGCGTCGCGAACAACCGCCCGGCGAACGGGGCCGAGTCCGAGGACGGATTGCGTGCGGCGATTTGCAGCGCTTCCCGTGCATGCTGTGCGGCGCGGTCGAACTGCCCGCGAGTGAGCTCGAAGACTTGCCTGCTATACAGAGCGGGAAAGATCTCCTCGATGTAGCCAATCTCCTCGCTGAGGTGCAGCGCGCGCTCGAATACCTTCTCGAGCTCGGGCGCGGTGTAACCTTTGGCTGCAATCAGCGGTGTAAGAAGTGCCAGGCAGAATCTATATTCAATGCGCGCGCGCTGCGTGGGATCGTCGATGGAATCGAGCAGGCTAAGGCCGCGTTCGAAGTGTGAGATCGAATCCAGGTTCGACGAGAGTCGTGTCGCGCGCTGTCCCGCTTTGAGCCAATAGTCAGTCGCTTCTTCGGCAATTCCAGCTTCGGTAAAATGATGGGCGACGATTTCGGGTTGGGTCTCCACCGTATCGGGGAATTGCTCGACGATGACGCGAGCGATCTGCCCGTGATAGTCCCGCCTGGTCGCTTTTAACAGCGACTGATAGGCAACGTCTTGCAGCAGAGCGTGCTTGAACTGGAAAGTGGCGTAAGCTCCACGCATCGGGAGAATGATCTCGGCCGCGATCAGGGCCTCGATTGCTGCGTCGATTGGCTGCCAGCTCCCTGGGGCCACCGCCGAAAGAAGCTGCAATGTAAACACGCGCCCGAGCACGGCGGCAAGCTGCGCAACGGGCTTAGCGTAGGACATACGGTCAAGTCTGGCCATCAGCGAGTCTTGCAGAGTTGCCGGGACGACGACATCGCGCGAATGAGCGCCGTCAGTCCTCCGAGAGCCTGTCTCGGATTCCATTACCGCCTTGCTCAACTCCTCGATGAACAAGGGAACGCCATCTGCCCGAGCGATAATCTCCGCATTGACGTGCTCTGGCATCGCCCGAGTGCTCACGCCTTTCAGTAATTCCACAGCGTGGTGAGGTTCTAGCCGGGAGAGCGGCAGTTGCACCACAGGCGCCTGCGACAGGCCCTCCTGCGTCGTTCGTGTCGTCACGACCACAAGCACGCAGGACGATCCCAACGCGGCGATCATCCGAGAAAGCAATTCGCCTGACGTTGGATCGATCCAGTGTGCGTCCTCGACAATGCAAAGTACTGGACTTCGCAGCGAAAGCTCTCGAACGCGTCGGATTAGCAGTTGTAGGGCCTGCTCCTTCAGCTCCTCCGGCGTCAATTTCAGCGGCGCGTAACCGTTGCCCAATGGAATCGACAGCAGGGTTGCGACAATGGGCACCGTTCGTTCCAGCTCAGCGCCGTTGCTCAATAACAACGCTTCCAGCTTAGTGAGGCGTTCCGTGGGGGTGTCGTCAGGTCGCAGGCCCGCGCCACGCTCATAGAAATTGATTACCGGGTAGAGTGCGCTTGCCTGATGGTGCGCCGAGCAATACAGGGCAATCGTTTGCGCTCCGTGGGGTCCCGTGACCGAACGCAGCTCGTGCAGCAGCCGCGACTTGCCGATACCGGCCTCGCCCGACACCAGCACCGCCTGCGCTTCGCCCGCCACCGCGCGGTCCCAGCAACGCAGCAGCAGTCCGAGCTCGCGGTCTCGGCCCACCATGGGCGTTACGATATGTCCATGCAAAGCATTGAATCGGCTCTCGACGACGCTTTCTCCCTCGACCTTCCAGGCGACGACTGGAGCAGGAAAACCCTTCAGGTGCAGTGGGCCAACGCGGGTGCAGTTGAATAATCCCTGCGTGAGACGGTGAGTGTTCGCACTGATGATGATACCGTTTGGCGACGCCTCGACCTGTAGTCGCGCCGCCAAATTCGGCGTCTCTCCGATGACGTCGACTTGCCGTGACTCGCCGGTGCCGATGATTTCCCCGATTACCACAAGTCCTGTCGCGATCGCGACACGCACGGTCGGCGCGATATCGCGTAGCGGGCGCAGGCGGGAGACATTGCGGACTATAGCAAGGGCAGCGTGCACCGCGAGCTCGGTATCGTCTTCGTGGGCCTGCGGGTAGCCGAAATACGCCCGGATGCCGTCACCCACGAATCTTGAGACCCGGCCGCCGTAACCTTCGATCGCCGCAGTGCAGCAGTTCTGATAGGCTCGCAGTACAACGCTGACTTCCTCCGGGTCCAATTGTGCCGTGAGCTCCGTCGAACCCGCGAGATCCGAGAACAGAATTGTCAGATGTCGACGCTCGGCTGCCGCTTTCGGCCTTCGCGCCCATGCGTGATCGTTGGCGGGCGCCAAACCCTCAACGGGCCGCCGCAGCCCTTCCTCGATCGCGTGCAAGAGGCGCCGGCGCAAGCCGAGGGTGAACCCCAGTTCCTTGAGGTCATTCTCTCCCAGTTGCCCAAGGGTCGCGAGGTCGATGTCCTGCTCAATCAGGCGCGCAGCCGCTTGGCCAATGCCGCGAGCATCCAACCATGCAATCAGGTCTGACATCCGAGGGACACCATAACATCGACCATGCGGTAAACAACACCGTCAGCGCACTTCTACTCGCCGCGCGTAGCGTCTGCCAAAGCCCGGCGCGCACGCCGCCTGCGCCGACCCGTGTCGCGAGGTTCTGCCAGAGGTTGCGCCCGTCGATCGACGTAGCGAACCCTCGCTCGCCTAGCTGGAGAGAAGCACATACGCTGCCCGGCGTGTGGATGATCCGCGAACGGCCTGAGCGGACCGCACAGGGCTATCGGCGGTTCCGCTGCCGATTCGGCAAACAGTCCAATGAGCGCAGTGCCGACGTGCTGAACAAAGCGCAATACCCGAGCGATGTCATCGCCCTCGTGGTGCTCTGGCGCCTGCGGTACAAATTGAGCCTGCGGTATATGGCAGAGATGTTCCTGACCCGCAGCCTCATCTTCACCCATGAGGCAGTGCGGGAGTGGGAAGTCAAGGTCACACCGGCTCTGATCGAGCATCTGCGCCGCAAACGCAAAGGCAGAGTTGGTCGCAGCTGGTACATCGATGAAACGTAAATCCGAGTGCGGGGCCAACGGCCGTATCTGTATCGCGCAATCGATCGCGACTACGCCCTGGTCGACGTCATCCCGAGCGAACACCGCGATCTGACTGACGACACGGCATTCTTTCGATCGACCAAGACGGTGACTGGCGTCACGCCGGCGCGGGACAACACAGACGGTCATGACGCCTATCCCCGAGCGATCCGGATCGAGCTCGGCCGGCAGGTGAGGCATCGAATGAGTTGCTACCTAAACTACAGACTTGAGCAGGACCATCGCGGCATCAAAGGGTCGATGTCGACCTTGCCGGCACTGAAGAGCACCGCGTCAGCTGCACGCTATTGCCGGTGCTACGATGAACTGCGCAACTTTCTTCGCTGCCGATCCCAGATGCGTCAACAAGTGTCTGCTGCGTCGCGGCGCTAGCAGCACATGCGGAAGACGGCGATTGCCCTCCATATCCTCGCAACAGCCTGAGTGAATGGCACCTCGGTGCAAACTCGTCGAACAACCAGGCGCCGAAGGTGACAGAACCAGCGGGCACCTGAACGCAGTAGTCGATCGAGCTGCCCGCTGGCCTCAAGTTCGTCCAGCCGTCCCAGCGTGGCGAGACTGGCAGGAACCAGCCTGCTCGCACCGACAGTGCCGCCATGGGCGACCTTCCGGAACACAACTTCTGCCGCGGTTAGCCATTGTTGAACAACGTCCGAACGGCGGCCCAGACCTCATCGAACCGATCGGCAAGCTGGAGTCGATACCGCTTTAGCCGGTTGCCGAACCAAGAGAACAAAGTCAGAATCGCGGGTATGGCCCCTCCCCTTCCCGCGCGCATCGGCCCGATAGAATTCGGGGAGCTCGGCGGCTGGGTGACAGTTCGTTGCCCGAAGGATTACGGGCCCATCGTCCAACGCGCCGAAGCGCTGTGGGAACCAGGATCTCAATGCTGGCTGGTCGAGCGACGTCGCATCGGCCCGGTGATCCGGGAGTTCAAGCGAGGGCTCCTTCAAGCCGGCACCAGCGGTCTATGGCCTGGTGGAGGCACAGTTAGGTGTCACGCCTGCTCGAACGCTGTTTGGCTCCGGTAGTCCCGTCATGGCTCAATCAGGTCGAGCGCTGGTTCGGGGCGCACGGGCGGTGCAAACGCAGCAGGCTGCGCATCGCTTGGGTGTGTGTGTTCTGGTGGCCTTTCGTGTCCCCGGTAGTTGATGTCGCGGGCGCCCTCAGACGCCGTGGAGCGCGAACTTAAGGGTCTTGATTGCGCGACAATCGGAGGCTTGCGTGTGTGTTTTTGGAGGGGGGCGGATGGGGGCCCTCGCTGCCGAGGTGATGACGACGCAGGATTGCGGTGCTACCGTGCAACTTCCGGTTTCAGATGACAACGCGGCAAGTGGGAGGGAGGCGCGCGAGCTGCTTTGCCTTCGACGAACTCATCAGGATCGATCGGCGTGTCGAGCGGGCGGAAGCTGGTTGCTGTCCTCTGTGCCGACATGGTGGGCTACAGCCGCCTAATTGGTTTGGATGATGCGGGAACCCTGCAGCGACTCCGAAGTCTCCGTACAAGGCTGATCGACCCGGCAATCGAGGAGCACGGCGGCCGGATCGTGCAGACCGGCGGCGATTCCCTACTGGTCACGTTCGACAGCATCGACGGGGCGGTGCGGTGTGCCGTGCACGTCCAGGAACTGATCCCGACCTACGACGGCGACTGTTCCCCCGACCGCGCCATCCGCTTTCGGATTGGGATCAACACCGGGGACGCAATCCCCGACGGGAGTGACCTGCATGGAGACGCCGTCAACGTTGCGGTTAGACTGCAAAGTGAATGCCCGCCCGGCGCCGTGTGCGTCTCGCGTGCAGTGCACGACCAGGTTCGCGGTCCTCCCAATCTGGCGTTTGAAGCGATTGGGTCGCTCAATCTGAAGAATATCGCGCAACCGGTGGAAGGCTTCGTACTGCGCCCGGCTGCCTCTACTGCAAACAAATCAGTCGAGCGTGCTCTCGTGCGGGGCACAGGCGAAGCGTTGCCGTTGCCGTTGCCGGACAAGCTATCAATTGCGGTGCTGGCATTCACCAACTGAGTGGGATGATTCAGGCGTATCTTGGGGTATCCCAGGCTATCCCTGAAACGCCATAAACCACTGAAAAACGATGCACACGATAAGCGCGAGTCGAGGCCGGCTTGCTCACTAGATAAGCAGGTTCCCACATTCCGCCGCTACGATGAGGGGTAACATCGCCCGAACAAGCACCCGAGCGACTGGCAGGCACGTGGCCGCAAGCGGAAATCGAAGCCAGCGCTGGATCTGCCGGTAATCATCGAAAAGCGTCCAGTCACCGAAAGAGATCGCGAGGCAGAAACACTACGAACGCTACTTCAAGCCGGAATAGGGTAGGGAACTGAGCCTTGGTCGACCACGGAGACACTCGCGGGGCGGCCACTCTGCCGCCCGCTTCTCCCAGCAGTATTCACAATTGTAGAGGGTTGACCGCAATACGTGCACCAGGTCGCCTGTGAACCTACCCGAAGGCGGTAGCCCGGTCTGTTGACGCACCTGCCAGACCGCAAATTTCAACTGGGAATTTGTAGCCCGACGCGGAACCAATTCGGCAAGCGTTCTTGCATGGATATTCCCGGAAGGGACGACCTCGACTTCGACGCCCTGACCGAGCTGAATTCGCTAGTGCGCGCGGTCGCCAACGTGCTGGAGGTGTTCATGACCACGCAGCCGCCACCGCAGCACCTGCTTGAAACCGCATGGGAGATCCTGACCAACGAGTTCCAGCAGCTCCAGCAGGCGCAGCAAGACTGCTACCAGTTGCGATGCATTGCAGGCGAACACGAACCGCTACCGTTCCGCTGTCCGCGGTGCGAACAACTGGCACAACGTAAGCGGTGAAATAGGCAACGCGGGTTATCTGCTGTTGTCCGCGTTGTCGAATGGGACCGGCGCAGGTTTTCGAATCTGCGTCGGTTTCGTTCGAAGCCGGATCGTTGGTTCGGTGATGGAATGCGAGCCTGGGCTTCATTCTCAGTTCGAGTTTGATGTTGCTGATGGTAAGGCGTTGCCCATTCGACCAATGATGCAATAGCGGCTACAATGTTGCGCTGAGTGCCGTCCGAAATCCCGTTATCACGGAAAAGGACGAGGCGCCGGCGTCCTTGTTTAACCATGAGAAGGCCGCGAGGTCCCGACGAGGATCAGGCACCAAGCGACCACCACGTAAATCAGCACTAGGCCGAGATTCACGAAGTCTCTCGTCGCCAGTTCTCGGAATAAGCGCCGCGCGGCAGTTCCGACACCGTCTATCGGTCTGTGCTGGTCGCGATCTTTCGCGCGCCCCTTTGGTTCACATGTACAACGCGCAACGCGCGGTTGCCGCCTGATCAGAGCCTATAGGTTGGTCATTGGAAAAGCGCGGGCCGTGAAGCCCGCGCCAGTTCAGCCGTGCGGAAACCGCATCTGCGGTTTGACCTTCAGTTCGAGCCGCAGGGTTTCGGGTTGCTCTGGTGTAGCCCACGTGATGGTCAGAGAGTGCTGACCCATAGGGCGCCGATGCCCGCGATCAAGCCCACGGCGATGATCGCCAGCACCGTATTGCTGACGAAGTTCCGCTTCGGCGATGGGAGAAACGTCGCCTGTTTGATGGATTGCTCGTTATCGCGGTGCCTAAGCCCTGTGCGGCGGGCGGGACGTGGCGCTGAGCGTATCGACATTCAGGCCCGATATTTCGCCGATGCTGCCAGCAGCACCGCGCGATACTGAAAGCCTGCTGGCTACGTTGCCGGCGCTTACTTTGCGGAGTCGGGCGAACTAGCCCAAGCCTCAATGGCGATGGCTCGTCGGCTGGGATGTTGTGGCGGCGCCGGAACTCGGGGCACCAGTGTCAGCAATCAGTGCAGACCACATCGCGGCGGTGAGCCGGCTCGATGTAGTGATTCCATACATCGTCGGTCACATCGAAGAATTCTGCACCGCAGCGGCGCTCTGATGCTCGTGCCGAACCGCGATCACCGAGCCAACGAACAGCCCCGGCAGCGTCACGATGAGCGCCAGCACCGGCGTCCGCGATAGTTCGGATGACCGCCCAGCGCGCGACACAGGATGTAGAATTGGAACACGTTCAGGGGCGGCGTCGATCCGACCAGGCGCCGATGGCGGGATAGCCTGGCTTGCGCTTGTCACTCCGGACAGGGAAAAGCCTCAGCAAGAGCATTTGTCACCAGATCGATGGCGGCCAGGTGTCGCAATTCCGGATGTGCCCTGAGGAAGCGTATCACCAGGTCGCGAAGTTGGCGGACGGTAACGCCTTGTGGAATGCAGGCCCGCCATCCGTTCACTGTTCCTCCAGAGTCTTGGACGGTATGCATCGCGTCGACGATGGCCTCTATGTAGCCAACACAGACACCGTTCAGGGAATGGTCACGGCTTTCTAGCAAGTTGCTTCCGCTCTCGAATTCGAAGAAGGTCTCGCTCTCGCCAGCCGCACTGCCCGTCATCCGGAAAGCGGTCACAGCCAAGGCAGCACGTCCCGCATGTGTTTTCAGCTTGGCGCTCTCTCCGTTATCGGCTTCCGTTCAATAGCAACCTTGCTTGGATCACCGCCCGCCGTCGAGCGAGGGCAACTTGTGCGGCAATCAAATCGCCGGTCGGCGGCTGTTGCGCGTAATTGACTTCGCTATCGCTCCTGTTTGTTCTCAGTGCGTCGTCAGGACGTGCCTCAGCAAGATTGCGCTCGATCCGCCGTCGGCCACGTTCGCGAGCGAGCCGGTAGCCGCCTAGAAGGCGACTACCGGCTGGGTGCTGGTTAATCGCAGAGCTTTACGTCGAGCACATACCAGCACTTTGGCGTGCTGGTCAGCACCGCGGCCGCCGGATGCTCATCGCTGACCTGCGACATGCCGAACCCATCGACCATCCAGCGCCCATCAGGGGCGTTGTAGGATGCTAGGAACTGGACTTCCGCCTTTGATGCGGCATGTCCATTGACCGTGTAGGCCTGGGCCTTGGTGACGGACGACAGGGCCACCAGGCCGGCGACGGCTAGCACGAGAAACTTGTTCATAGCCCTCCTCCGTTCGCTGTGGCCCCGGGGCGGGGCGGTTGACAACGCAACGGAGAATGGCAGCGAGACGGCCGCAGCCATATGAAAGGTTTCACTGACCCTTGCGTTTTAATTCAGCGCCGACCGAATCGACGCTACGCTCCAGTGTCCGGTTCACCGGGCTGATGCGCCGCCGCTCGATGAGCCAGCGGCTAGGCCGCGGCGGGTAGCGTCTACCGGTCGTATGATGCGACCGGTAGAGTGTCACTCCTGCTGACACGCGCGCCTGGGCCCTGTCCGCCGCGCCCTCTCTCCCATTGGGCGCGGTCCTCACAAACGAACCAAACAACCTCGAGCGGCTGGCGGTGCAATCTCCGGTCGCCCGCTTTCTGCGTGGCGGCTCTCGATAGAGAGTTTCAGTCCATCGAATCTCTGCCGCGGTGCTACGCTCCCCGCGCCGCGTTCAATAGAATAGGGCGCGGCTGTTCTTTCCTGGACACCTCCACCCTGGGCGGCCTGCACGAAGCGACCGGCCGCCCTCTTTGTTCCCGCCGGTTCTCGATCTCGATCGTGGCCGTGGCAGCGAGCCACGTGCAGCCGTGGCAAGCTGCTTCGGTCGCACAGCGGGATTTTCTGCTCGGCAACTCCGGATTAGGATCGAAGTTCAGACGGTCTTCCGGAAGCAGTTGTCGCGTCGGTGCTGACATGCCTCCTGCAAGCAGCGATCCGATACAGACCGATACCCCCGCCGGCCTCCGGGACCTGGCCGCTCGCGCTCGCCGTCTTGCCCAAGAGCTGACCGATGAGGCGGAGGCGAAGCGGTTCATCGGAATTGCCGAGGAGATGGAAGCTAAAGCCGCCGCGCTCGAAGCCCGAACGCAGGCGGAACGTCATTAGGTCAAAGGTTTCGGCGCCGGAAGCGCCGTTATGCGTCGGCAGTATTAAAACCGGAATAGGCAGGGGCGGCGGCCGGGCGATCGCCTTGGCGTACACCGAAGCCACGAGGAGGGACAACATGCCGAAACTGACCGATGAGGCTGTGAAGGCACTCTGGCGGAAGCAATCTAAGGAGATGACCGACAAGGATTACCTGCAATGGATCGCTAGCGATCTCCGCATGTTCGAAGCGAATGCCGCGGACGCGGCATCGACAATGCACAGCATCGCCAGATGGGCACTGACATGGGTGAAGGAGCGTGTGCTCGACTGATGACTAATCACCCGTTGGAACTTCTGGACCGAGAGGTCCCGCGGCCACCATGAATTGCCCCGCAGATCCAACCTTTCCCGCCCCGACCAATTCAGTTTGGGAAGAGTCAAAGCACGATTGGCTCCAATGCCCTCGGTCCCCGCGCAGTTCCCTCAAGTCACACGTATCCATTGAAATCGACCTATGGTGAGCCGAGGTGCGACCAGCGCCAACCGACAGACTGGCCCTGCTTAGCTGGCACTGGCTCGTATTCTTCGATGAGCAGGAAGCTCAGCGTGGTGTCCCCGATCCACATACTCGCCGCCAGTCCGTAAGTCCGGTTGAACCGTCCGATGTAGGCGGCTGTCGGCGGGATCGTCGGCCGGCGATAGCGATATCCTGGCATGTCCCTGACGTGCAGCACGCGAGGCATCATCACTGTGCTCCCACGATCGGTACGACCGTTGCGCAACGCAACCCAACGCTGGCGCAATCCGGGCAGCACTGTTCGTTGCTCCGAGGCCACGCGGCGAACCAGTGCAAGCACTGCGGGCATTGCTGCTTTACCATGCCTGCGAGCGGTTCCCACGGTTCTGCGTTGATGGCGCGTGCTGATGCCTGTTCCAAAGGTTCATCGACCAATGGCGTCTCCTACTGGTGGCTATGAGGCAACGGCGATTGGCCGTCGGCTTTGATGCCAGCCTTGGCTGCAACAGCTGCGACGAATGGGCAAGGGCCATGGTCGTTGGCAATTTGCCACCCTGGGCACCACGTAGGGCGCATGTGTGGACGATATGCCTGCTTCCTGCCCGCCGAGGCACTTGCGCGCGTGTTCAGCACGAGCGGACCGCTGCCGAACCTCGAGCCGACCTGGAACATGGCGCCGACGAAGGATGCGCCGATCGTGCGGTTCGACCCGAACACCGGCGAGCGCCGGCTCGAGGTGGCGAAATGGGGCCTGGTGCCGTTCTTCACCAAGGACCTGGCCAAGGCGCGCAAACCGATCAATGCGCGCTGTGAAACGGTGACACGCTCGCCTCTGTTCAAGGAAGCCTTCGCGCGGCGACGTTGCCTGGTGCCGGCCGCGGCCTACTACGAGTGGCGGCACGACCCGTCGGGTAAGACCCCGTTCGCTATTGCCCGCCGCGACGGTGGGCCGGTCGCACTCGACGGTATGTGGGAGGAATGGCGGTCGAATGGAGAGACGCTCCGCACCTTTGCCACACTGACCACGAACGCCAATCCGCCGCTCTCACTCATTCAGGAGCGGATGCCGGTCATTGTCGAGAGAGCGGATTGGAAGGTATGGCTTGGAGAGGAGGACGGTGACATTACGGCATTACTGCGTCCGATACCGGTGGATCAGCTGCGGATTTGGCCGGTCGCTCGGACGGTCAACAACGTCAAGAATGACGGGCCCGAATTGCTGGAGCCGCACAGCCTCGAAATTGAAGAACCCGTCCTCGTCTAGTGCGAAATCCAGACGCTCGCTTTGCCATGTGATATCCAGCATTCTGGACCGCCAATTGGCAGACATAGGCGCCGCGTTTGGTATGGGAGGACCGGCATGAAGTTCGTCGTTCTTCTCGCGGTGGCTCTTTCATTGGCAGCAGGCATGGGCGGTTGTCGGAAGCCTGACACACCGAACATCGGTATCGTGCGCGGTTTCCTCGACGGCCCTAATTTGCCCGGCGCGCCCTGATCCGCGAGATCTCCAAAGGCAATCGAGAAAGCGAGCAGAATAGCGCCGCCTGAGAGCAATTCGGACGCAGTGGCGAAATTCAGGCGGCCAAGTTCGTATCCTGGATCGGCTTTCTCTGGTTCATTGTGATTGCCATCGGCGGCTTCACTGCCTTCGGTTACCTATCGCAAACGGTCGCGCGTCGGTCGCCACGACCTTCTCATACGTCAATCCGGTCGTGGCTATGGGCCTTGGCTGGCTACTCTTCAGCGAACCCATCACTTGGCGCATGGTTATTGCGGTCGCCGTGATCGTCACGGGTGTCTGCCTGATCGTATCGACAAAATCCGACGCACCGGCGAAGACGCGCCATCTAATGACCTCCGGCCACGGCCAGCGCGAACAGGGTTGCAGGCGGTTAGCAGTCCAGTGGCCGGGAATTAGATCCCGGCCATGCCCGCAATTTATGGGTTCGAGCGAGTTGGGTTCTGAATTTCCACTTGTTCCCGACGAGCGTCGTCGCGCACCGTTTCCGTCCGTTCGACGGATAGACCCGAAAGCCTCGCTGGAGATCAGCGCAACGGAGCTTGACGGCACCGTTGTGACCCTGTGAGTTAGCAGACACATTCGGCTCAATGGAATCGAAAGAACCAGCACACTGTCGGCAAACCGGAGGAAAGAAACGATGCCCACGATCCGCCTACTTTCGCAGGCACTGACAGTTTGGGTCGCCAGTGTTATGACTGTCGTAGCAGTTGCGGAAGAGCCTGTGCACGGCGTTACTGACACAGAGATCGTGATTGGAACCGTCACTGACCTGTCTGGCGTCACGGCGATCCAAGGCGTGAACAACGCGAATGCTATACGGCTAATGTTTGAGGAAGCGAATGCGAAGGGAGGGATCAACGGCCGGAAGATCCGATACATCGTCGAGGACAGCCAGTATCAAGTCCCTCGCGCTGTGCAAGCCATGAACAAGCTGCTGAACAACGATAAGGTCTTCATGACCATACAGGACGGCGGCACTCCAATGAACAACGCAACATGGCCCATGGCGATTGAAAAAGATACGCCTAAGCTCCTGCCTCTGACCGCCGCACGCTCCATGTATGAGCCATATCATCGTCTGAAGTTCAGCCAGACTTCGTCATATGTCGACCAAATGCGTGCTGGGACGAAATACTTTGTCGAGCAGCGCGGCAAGAAGGCTCTTTGCGTGATGTATCAGGACACGGACTTTGGCAAGGATGTATTGGCTGGCGTAACCCTCCAGGCTGAAGCCGACAACTTGAGGATAGTTGCGACGAGTGCTCATAAGCCTACAGATACAGACTTCACCGCAGCGGTGACAAAGTTACGTGAGGCCAAATGCGATCTGCTCGAATTGGGCACCATTGTGCGCGATACCTTGATCATCATCTCGACAGTGAAGAAGGCCGGATGGGACGTCGATTTGTTGGGGCAGGCGGCCTCATACGATACGTCGGTCGCCACGGCACCTGGTGGCACGGGGGAAGGGTTCTATTCTATGACCCCGACGCTCTACGTTTATCCTGATGACCCACGCCCTGAAATTCGTGATCTGATGGCCAGATATCGTGCCAGATATGGGATCGACATCAACTATATCGGCCAGACAGGGATATCTGTAGCTCAAATCGCACTCGAGGCGCTTCGGCGGGCAGGCCGGGACCTTGCAGTGGATAGTCTCCTCAATGCCATGGAGAGCCTGCACGAGTTCACCGATATCTACGGGAATACCTACTCGTTTGGCCCGAAGCAGCATCACGGCTCGACAAAAGCCTTTTTGGCGGTAGTCAAAGAAGGTCGCTGGGTGCCCGTCTCGAAGCAACCGCTTGGCTATTGACGGGCGACGGCAACGAGGAGGTGTGATCGACCCGCTAAAGGTTCCCGGTCCTTCTGACGGGGGAAGCTGTGTCGGAGTGCGCGGCAGGAGGCAGAAGCCGCATCGCCGTCTCCGGAAACACCCTGTCATGCCCGTCGGCGACGCTTGTGACGCGATACTGAGGCACTCCACTCTCGGACAACGGCAGAAGCCGCACAATCCGAAATGGACCAGGGAGGATAGCGGATCTTCTGAGGGAGATAGTCTGCCCCACTTGATACCGATGATTCATGCTGGAAGGAGCTCCCGCACTGTTCTGACCAACTTCAGCATCGAGACAGGTTTCGCGAGAAACCGCTCCCGCTTGCCCAGCACGCCCAGCTTGGCGGGACGGACTGCGGCCATGAAAATCGCTGCAAGGCGCGGACAGCGATCCCGCATTGCCCGGACAACTTGCTTTCCTCTCAGATCTTCCTGAGTTCGGTTTATGCGTGTGACTACGACCTGCGGCGCGTCTGGCTCGCACGCGGCAACGGCGTCTTTATCGTCGCTTATAATTTCTGCGGCGATACCTTCTTCAGCGAGGGCGTCGGCAAATACCTCAGCCACCAGCGGATCTCGTTCTACGATTAACACGTCCATAGTCTGAAACCGAACAGTATCTAG
>JAMXLO010000026.1 GCA_024280945.1 Acetobacteraceae bacterium | reverse complement strand
TGCTAGGTTAGCCTGATCCGCATTACAGAACGCCCGCGCTCGCTCAACGATGAGTTGGAAAACCGGCTGCGCATCACCGGGCGAGCCTGACATAGCCTTCAGCACATCGATGGTCGCGGATTGCTGTTCAATCCGCTCGCCATATTCGCTGTCTCGCTGCGCCAGCGCCGTCGTGCGCGCCTGTAGCTCCGCCAGCGCAGTATTGTGTTTCTTCTGCAATTCTTCGTGGGCGCGCCTAAGTTCGGCTAATTCTTGGTCTAGTGTCGCGCTCATGACGGCTCCCCATCTGCGCAGACGTCGGGTGCTGCGCAGTTCAGATGGCTGTAGTGCCGGCTCCGTTGCCAGTCAGGTTAGCACTGCTAATCAGGTTCAGGGAATTTGGCGCAGGCCCACCGGGGGAACGCGTCCTGAGTGCTGATAGCACGGGCAATAGGCATCGCAATGTGTTCAGGCGTGCCCGGTCGAATACAGGCCCTTGGCACCCTGCCTAGCCCAGCTCTAGTGCCTATACGCACAGCATCACCGGGCGTCGGTGACAGCCGATTGGCGCAGGGCGACTGACGCGATCAGCAGCGGAGCTGACTTCCCTACGCAGCGCTGCGATCGTCCATGAACAGCAGCGGGGTCGCGCGCATGTCCAGCCCCAGGAGCGCCTGACCCGCCATCTGATAGTTCCCTGGCGCCATAACGAGGTGCTGGGCCGCTGCGTGGATGTCACGCACACAACGCTCGAGCCCACCGCTTTCGTAGGGAGAAGCCGAACCTCCAGCGCTGAACACCAGTTCCGCTGCCTCCTTGGCGGCGGTCGCAGCTTGTGTTGACGCAAGCCACAGCATGGCTAGTTGCTCAAGGCTAAGCGCGCGCTCGGCACTGACCGCCCGCCATGCTTCGTTCAACGCCTCGTAGAGAAAAGCTCTTCCCGATCGCAGCAACGCTTCGGCACGCCCTAGATGCACCTGCAACGTCGCATCCCCTCGCAGAGTTTGTCGTGAGCGCGTGGCGATCTTGGTGCCCGCAAGTTCTACCAGGATATCGATGGCATGACGCGCGACGCCGAGCGGCACCGCCGCCAGCACAGTTGCGAATAGCGCGATCGTGGGCAGGGCATAAAGTGGGCCGGCTTCTACAGGCGGTTCGCGGAACGATAGCGAGCGGGCAGTCGGAACAAAAACGTCGTTCACGACATAGTCGTGGCTGCCGGTGCCGCGTAGGCCGATACTGTGCCAAGTGTCGAGGATCTCGCACTCCGCGGCCGGAAAGAACAGAAGGCGCGCTATCGGCGTACCATCAGCGCGGACGCGCGGCTCTGCTCCGTCCAGTATGCGACAGCCACCGACAATCCAGGCGGAGTGCTGGCAGCCGCTGCCGAGCGGCCACCTTCCGCTCACCCGGTAGCCGCCATCGACGACCACCGCCGTCCCAAAAGGCCGCAGTGCTCCAGCCGTTCTGACGTGCGGATCGATGCCGAAGATTTCGCGCGCAGCATCCGGCGCGAGATAACCGCCGAATACCCCATACTCACCACCAATCGCCACGCACCAGCCGGCGGCTCCATCGGAGCGCGAGATTTCTTCGACGACGCGAACCAGCGTCATCGGATCCGTTTCCTCGCCCCCGAATGCTTGCGGAACCCAAAGGCGGAACAACCCAGCCCGCGCGATAGCATCGACCAGCGGGAGCGGCAGACGCCGCGACCGTTCGATTTCTGCGGCGCATTCCCTGACCTGTGGTGCGAGATCTATGGCGGCATCGATGAATGCCGACGACGCGGTTCCAGACATGGTCCCCCCAATCTTTGACGGAGCGCTTACCGCTCAGCTTTCCTGCCGTTTACCACGGCAAGAGTTGGTCTCGCCCAATTTTTCTTGGCCACCGACGTCAGGACGACGGGCGACTGAGCGCAAATCCGAGGTGCGATAGATCGCGTCCCGAGCGTAATTGCTGCGGGAGGCTCGTTTTGGTGCGGACCGACATTGCGATACCGGCACGATGCCGTTCGGCTGGCCACCTGCGTCGACCCTCCGGTCGCGCTGCAACACCTTGATATCTCCAAACCCAGCGCTCTACTCAACCTATGCGTGCGGACGGACGGGCACGCTCCCTGGGGCATAATCCCAGGGGAATAAACGACCGTTGGCCTGACTCCGACATGAGCCATGCGGACTAACAGACCACTGACCGTCAGCGCTTGCAGCAGCCGCCCGTTCAACTCCAGATGCTCAGGCTGCGAGCGCTGCTGGATCGATGGCCATCTGGGACGCCGGAGCCGCCGTTTCTTTCTCCAACCATGCGGCCCTTACCCCAGAGCTAGAAAATTGCGTGGGTTTAGTGGGTGCCAGGGTTTCCTGGCGCGGCATCCGGGCAGCCCTGCGCCCCGACTGTCATACTCTGCTGTTATAGGCCCTTCTTAACAGAAAAGTATGACACTCGAACCGGGTGTCAGCTCGCTGGGTGATTATCGCGTCTGGAATAAGCCGCAGGGCGAGCGAGCTTCGACTACCGCGTTCTACGGTCATGCCCAGCGCCGCGATGGCGTTGGGCCATTCAACCTGGCTGGTGACCAGCTTGGCGAAGTTCTTTCGAGGCACGCCGATGGCCTCGCGAATTGCCTTGAACGGTATCCAGTCGATGCCCGCAGCGATCGCCTGTTCCAGGAAATCCACGGCGTCCTTCAGTTTCCCCTTCAGTCGCCGCTCAGTCGGCTCCCAGCGGCGCAACTGACACCCCGGAAACACCTCCGTCAGAGCCCTCCGGGATGCCGCTGATCGGAGCTGCAATGACGTAGGCGTCCATCGGCAGGCACTGATCGCCGTCCAGCTTCCGGACGCGTCCCCGGCAGATGGCCTGCAGGAGCAAGTTTCGGTGTTCCCCGAGGATGGTCCTTTGCACCGCGGCTTCTGGCAGCTTTGCCTCATCCACAGGCTGCCCTTTGGCGAGGTAGGTCAACGCCGTGTAGTGGCTGGGGCGCATAAACAGCGTTCCAGCCAAGATGACGTTGGGCACGTCGGCGTAGCGGTTGGTCGCCATGTGCTGCCCCCACGTCAGGAAGCTGACCTGCTGGGCCACTTCAGTAGCACCCTCAGTCATGGTGGAGGGCAACTGTCGGCACACTTCCTGCTGAACGTCAGGAACCCGGCTACTGGGCTTATGGTGAACGATGAGCCATCGCTCATCCGGCTTCGTCGGCACGGTCCGGACTATGCCATCCACCAGCTCTGGTCCTCTGCGCTGCCATCCGCTTTTTGAGCCGGCGGCGTGCCAGACGTGAACCTTGAGCGGGCTGTAGTCCTTGGTTGCCGAGGCCAACCGCGTGAGCGTCCTGCGGTGGCGCTCGATGTCGGCGTATGTGTTCCTGACGCGGCCACTGGCGTCGAGCACCAGGAGTGGCGCGAGGTCCGCCGGCAAGGTGTCCTCCCAAGTCAGCACAGCGTTTCCAGAGGGCCCTTCGCGCTTCACGCGAGCCATGCGCCCGCTGAGAACAAACAAGCTGGTGATGGCTGCCCTATGGTCCTCTCGGCCGTTGTCGATCGCATCTAGCGCATCGTGCAGCGCCACGCCGTGGGCGTTCTGCCAGTCCGGAATGGGAATCGTAGAGCCATCCTCGGCATTCTTCAGCATCGAGAACAGATCTTCGACCGCGTTGGTCATATCAGGAAGGCGGGCGTGAAGGGGCTTCATAAGTGCGCTCAAGTCATAGCGGTTCAACGAAACCGCCGTTCCAGGCAGCCATGCCTCATCCCAGACGCGAACTCGGCGAGGCTCTCCGGGTAGTGGAACTGCGATGCAGCCTCGAATGAAGTGCCTCGACACTGCATTTCGATGCGCTGCTGGGTCGTAATGAGGACCTGCGCTTGCTGCACATTGGCACAACCAAGCGCATTCGCCTCTGCGTTGGACGTGAGGACTGCGACTTTGCCGGGTGGCAACGCGAGTTCATCGGTGAGCGCCTTCGCTTCCTCAATCCGCCCGACACAGAGGATGCAGCCGGTTTTAAGCTGAGTGCCATCCTGCACGAGGGCGCGAATGACATGTACGACGGTCTGGGTCTTGCCTGTGCCGGGATCGCACGAGGACAGAAAGACGCGCTCCGCGCACGTGCCGTCCGCCATGACCTGGATGGTGTCCGCGATGTCGTGAAGGGCCGCCCAATGGTCGGGGCTGGGGTGGTGAGCCTGCTGGCGGAAAAAGCTGGCCAATGTGTGCATTGCACGTGCGGCCAGGCTGCCGCGAGGGTAGGTCGAGAGGGGGGTCGTCAACGTGTTCTCCAAGGGGAGGGCCGAACATGGCCTGCGACGGGTAGCGCCGCAGCGTTTCTGCACGGCCCTGTTGTGTGTGTGTTTTCGGGGCTGAGCTTGCCCCGGGAGTGGAAGTCGGGGCCTCGCTGTTAGGCGGCTTCTGCAGTGATCGCCCTGTGCCGCTTGCGGCGGATTTTCTGGGTTTCTCGTAGGCTGCGTGTGTGTTTTCGCTGGGGGTCCAACGCGCGCCGGACAGCCTCAGCGGGGGTGTTTGCGCACTTGATCGGCATCGCCGCGCCACGCGCCGATGCGTCCGGTTACGGGTACGAAGATCGAGCCGACCAGCTGTTGGTTTAAGAACGTTCGGACGCCCCTTCCATAGTGGCGATGCAGGAAAGCAACATCGAGCTGCCACGGCAGGCCTTCGCGTGCAGCGCCATAGCGCATGTACTCCTCAAGCTGGTAGAGCGATCGCGGACAAGCCATCCGCCTTCTTTGCGTGGTGGACCGTCTATTTGGATAGGTCATGGTTGCCGCGATGTTCGGCGTCTTGGGCTCGGTAGTCATGGATTGCTCCGTCTTTGGGTTGGAAGGTCAGGCACAAGCCGGTGGCTGAAGGCCCGCACAAGGCGAGCCTCCCAAATCACGCGCGCACCTACTCGAGGCGCGGAGTTGATGATTGCGCTCAGGCGCTCCCCGTCTCACTCCTGAGGTGTGTCAGCAATTGCGATGCGCACCGCGCCCACAGCAGCCTTCACCGACCAGTATTCTGCAAGATAATCCTCACCATCGAGCCAGGTGGTCGTGACCGAGACGCTCGAGCCATCGCGCATAATTTCGAACGAGGGGCCGTCGAGGGCTTCGCAGGAGGGATGAACGGTCACGCAAGTCCGGCCGCAGCACGCGCAATCGAAAGGTGCTGCCGTCCAGCCGGGAATAGCCCTTGCAGCCTTCTTGATGGCGGAGACCTCATTGGCGGCAAGTCCCCGGGACGCATGAGGGTTCGTGATCGTAGCTGATGTCATTTGGGTAGTTCCGTCGTTTGGGTTGATGGGGCCAGGGCAGACGCCGCAGGCGGCTCAGTTGTCCTGGAACGGAACGGCCCGCAGGATGCGGGCCGGTGGGGAAGTATAAAATCGCGCCCCGAGCTGGGGCGTGGCCATATCTTGCAGAGCCTGCCGCTTCTGCTGCTAGGCTCGCTCGACTCAGTCAGTCATGGTTGTCCTTCCTGTTCATCAGCGCCGTCCGCCATCGGCCAATCCGGCATATCCCTACGTCGCTTATGATTGCGGGCTTTAGGGTGCCAGCGCGCGCGGCTTCGGCGGCAGCCTTCAGGGCCACCTTCAGGCATTCAGTCAGTGTCACCGGGGGCTCCCAGGGGAGCGTTTGGCTGCCTTATCGGCAGTCGCAAGCGCGGATGCGAGCGTATCCAGGTTGTCGCGGTCGTGCCTATCAAGCCGGGCCGCGATTCGGTTTGGTATCATTGTGTGGTCGTCTCCATGTCATAGTGTCCGACGTAAAGAACAGGTCGGTCGATCGCACCGACGTTCCGGCCCGGGCTATTGGTCCTTTGGCGTCTCGCGTGCGCCACCCCGACATCCCTCGCGGCCATTGATCCCTGACTTGATGAGCTCAGGCCGGTAGACCACGCACGAGGACTTCGTCTTCATGTATCCTGCCTATTCGGACGGGCCTGATGTTGTTGCGTTAGCGAATGGTCGCGGGACGCTCAGTGGCGCTCGGCAAACTGAATGGCGCCGAGCCATGAAGGCATTTTAGCAACTTTTAGCATCGTTTTCGCGCCATCGCATGGCGCAACCAGCCGTACGATCTGGGGAGCACGTCCATGGGCGACGAGCACAATGACTTCACCGATCAAAGGCACCATTTCGGGAAGTCGGTGACCTTCGACCAGTTCGATACGACGAACTATCTCCACGCCGACGTTGCAACTGACACGTCGTTCGTTGAGACCATGATCTTGCAGGTCTATGGCTTTGAGCTGAAGGGCTCCCCGGTGGATTTGCCAGGTTTTGGTACCCATTACGGTATGTATTTCCTGATCGACGGCACCGGGAATTCGCCCCCTGGCGCCCAGTGTCCTTCGATACAATGCATATCGCGCTGATGGTGGATCCCGGCAACAACGACGGAACGCCGAGTGCAACCGAACCGGGCATCGGGTTCTCCAACGGAATGCACGGTGACTTTGCCTCGGCGACCGGCACACTGAGCACGGCGACGGTCACTTGCGATGCCAGCGGCAATGCTTCGGCGACGCGCTGGACTGGAACGCCGTACTCCATGAGGTGCTGACGACGCCCGGTGGGCCGAATTTTATACCCCAGGCCGACGGCAGCACCGTCCAGGTGGTCGATGGAGTGGGTGCGGCGGTGCCGCGTATGCCCGCGACAGGTGTGGTCACGCTGGATCCGCATTTCCGTTGAGTGTGCGACTCTTCGGCAGCGAACAGCACGGTCACGATGGGCCGTTCTGCATTCCACAGTGCTGAGTGCATTCGGCGGCCCCTTGGCGCGGGCCGCCAATCACCACGGTTGAACGTCCAGTTCCGTCTCGGCCAGACCGTTCACCTCCCAGGCTTCGCGGCCGCCGCGATACCAGTAGACCCGGGTGTAGCCGAGTGCCACGAGACGCAGCGCGAGGTTGCGCCCGTCGAAGCGCTCGGAATTCCAACCGACCGCGACGATCGGCCGTCTGAGGTCACCACCGGTCAGATCGCGCATCTTGCTGCGCAGGTGTTCTTGCGCTGAATCGGTAAAGCTTCCCCCCAACCCGGAAAACCTGAGGCCTATAGCTCCAGGGATCGATCGGCCCCAGTAATTTGCCAGGGTGTCGATGACGACAGGCCGTGCTTCGGCGAGAAGTCTGGAGAGATCCATCGTCCAGATCGTCGTTGCCCCTGGTGCAGCGATCGGTGTGCGGCCTCCGCTTTCATTGTGCAGGGCCGTGTCCACGGGCACGGCAAAGTCCGCATCCTCTTCTGCATGGTCCCGCTCGCCGGCGAGACGCAGGGCATCCTGATAACGCCTATACTGATCAACATACACGGCGCTGGTAAGAATCTCGGGTGCGCGACTGCGGACGGTATCAAAGGGCCAGAGCCGATCCGCCTCTGCCAGCGCCTGCCTTGCCTTCTCCAGATGTCCGGCCCGGGCATAAGCGGCCGCAAGCTCCCGATAGGTCCGTTGCGCACTGCCTTCCTCTCGGTTCATCGCCAACGACCTCTGGTAGAACCCGACCGCATCCTGGTCCTTGCCCAACATCAGTGAGGCGAAGCCCATCCGGTTGTAGCGCCTGAACTTGTATGAACTCAGCGGGTTACGCCGATCCGCGGAGACCTGCAGGGGAATTTCCTCTTCGGCGTGCCCGGTCTGGGTCTTGCATTTCCCCAGCTCGTTATAGACCCCTGTGAACTGGTTCGGATCGCTTCCGATTGCGCGGTCCGCCAACTCGATCACCTCCGAGCAGCGGCCCATTCTGCTCAGCCAATAGAGTGTCCAGTTCAGCACGACGGCGGAGTTGGGCGCGATGGCGCTTGCCTGCTTCAGCAGGTGCTCAACCCGCTGCAGGTCGTCGAAGCTGATCCCAAGGCCGGTCGTCATTGTGTCGAGAAGATAATAGGCGATGCTTGCCATCGCCGTTGCGGACGAGGGGTCGAATTGCAGAGCACGCTCGTAGAGCGCCAGGGTCTCTCGGGTCCGTTGTGGAGTGGGAAGCTGGTTCTGCAGCGAGCGCGCCTGCAAGATGAGATCGAAGGCGTCCGGGTTGGCTGGTCGCTCCCGCAGGGCCCGCGCTTTCTCGATCTCGACCATGCTGATGCCGAGCTCGGAGCGCATTCGCGTGACGATCTGTTCCTGCCCCGCGGCAAGCTCGCTGATCTCCTCATCGAACCGGTCCGACCAAAGATGCGCGCCGGTTTCACCGGATATCAGTTGCACATTGACCCGCAGCACGGACCCGATCCGGCGCACGCTGCCCCCAAGCACATAGCGCACACCCAGCTCCTCGCCGATCCTTCGCACATCGCGGGGCTTCCCCTTGTAGGCATAGGCTGACTGCCGGGCGATGACGAAGGCAACCGGGAGGTGGGCGAGGTCGCTGGTCAGATCGTCGGTGATGCCGTCCGCGAGGTAATCGTCCCGAGTATCGCCAGACAAGTTCTCGAACGGCAGCACGACTATGGAAAGCCGAGGCCGATCGGTCGAGTCAGTGCGCCAGAAGAAGTGGATGGACATGAACACCAATACTGGGAGGGCGCCGATGGCCAGGCAGATGCTTGCGGTCCATAGTGCGCCGCGCCGCCGCGCCACCGCGACAGGGCGTGTCCGGTCCTCGATGGTCGCGGTCGGCACTTGGTCACCATTCGGGTCCACAAAGGGCGGCGGCGCGTCCGCGACCGCCGGCTGCGCCAGCTCGCGAGATTCCCCGTTACGCTGAACCGCAAGCACGAACCGGTAGCCGCGTCCTGGCACCGTCTGGATGCAACTTCCGTCCGGCCGCCCCTCGTCCAACACATGTCGCAGCGCCGAGATCTGCACCGTCAGGTTGTTCTCTTCGACCGCGGTACTCGGCCACACCGCGTCCATGATCGCCGCTCTGGGGACCAGATCGCCTCCCCGCTCTACCAGAAGGCAGAGTACGTCAAGCGCGCGCGAGCCAAGCTGAAGTGGGACGGTCCGGCCAGTTTCATCCATCCGGAACAGGCCGCCGGCACTGCGGTCGAGTAAGAAGCCGCCAAACCGAACGGCGGTGCCGGTCTGCACGCTCAAGGCACCCCCCGGCGCCCATAACCCGGCGCGGTTTACCGATTTCCCGTCATGCTAGCCGCTTCAGACCAAAGCCCTGAATCACGGAATTGAGATCAATTTAGAGCATTTAGCAACGTTCAGGCGCTGCCTTCATCGCGCGTTTATCCCGAACCGGCGCATGTGCATCCGTGGCCGCACCGGGAACGGCCAGGGGCATCAGGGGAACCACGCTTCCGCGTGGGCGAGCGAATGGGGGATACAGCGATGAGGAAAGCCTGCTTATCGATCCTGACGGTCATGGCCATTGCAGTAGGCATCAGCGCCGTGGGTTTCGTGGCCCAGGCGAAGTATGCGTCATTCAGCGGGCCATGCGAAACCTGCAATGACAGCAGTTCGCAATAGTCGGAAATACTGAACGGCACGAGTGCCGGCCTTGGCATCGCCAGGACCGGCGAGCGGGGGGCGATCATGCGGGGCACGGCATTACGATGCTGGGCTCCACTTAGGTGGCGCTATCGATTTCGACGACACCGCGTGACCTGACGAGACTACAGCGCGCACACCACCGGCGTTGCGATCTCCGCGGCAAGCCGCGGCTGATCAAGGGGATGCAACTGGGGGATCAGTCGGCAGCGAAGTGCCGACGCACCGAACCGTATCAGATCGGTGTTGAAGTCGGCGAAAGCCGGCACGAGGCCACGGACCTCGATCCCGCTTGCGCTGCCGCGCGCCTGCAGCCGTTCCATTGCGACGCGGCCGGCCGGATCGTTGTCACGCGCCACGTAGAGCCGACGCAATGATGGCGGCAGGTGGAGTGCCGCGAGGTGGGTGGCTGACAGCCCGGCAATCATTGGCAGGTCAGGCAGCAACGACTTGAGCGACAGCATGGTCTCGATCCCCTCGCCCAACGGCGAGGACATCGGACGCGATGCCGAATCGCACGCCGTTGCCGAGCAGGCCACCAAGCGCACGGCGCGGATTGATGAGCCCGGCTTTGCGGTGCCGCGCAGGATCCAGCCAGGTGCGCTGAACGCCCGTGATTCGCCCTTCGGCATCCGTCACGGCCGCCAGCAGAGCCGGCAAGGATTTGCACGACGCATCGGCATGGGCACGGTAGAGGACGGAAGGGTGGAAGCGCAGGCACGGCCAGTCGAGTGTCGTCGTGATCCCTCGTGCGCGAAGGTGCGCCTCTGCCGGGGTCGCGGTCGCTGGCACCGGATAACCGGCCCGAAACAGGCGCCGGGCGGCTCCCGCTGATCCCTTCGATGCAGGCGACCAGGATCGCGATGGCTGAGGTTGAGGTCGTGGCAACGAGAGAAAAGCGCGCGCCTCGTCGAGGATGTCACGGAACCGGTTGAGGGCACGATTGTGCGCGATGAGGTCGAGCAGATCGCCATGCTCGCCGGTTGCTGCGTCGGTCCATTTGCCTGCCGCACCACGGCCCGAAGGAGGTTCCTTGCAGTCGGACATAAAGGCTGCGCCCAGGAGTGTTGGCAACGTCGCCAACGACCCAATAACGCCCCTGACGGCGGCCGCTCGAGAGGTAGTGTCGGCAGACCGCTTCGGCGTTCAACGCCAGACGGTGCGCCAGGGTCCGCAGCTTGCAATATCATGACACACCTCCTCACGCCGCCTTGTCGGCGACGCGTACCAGGGGAAAGGTTCCATCAGCGCACCCAGAATCGACGGGCCTGCTGGTCCAGTCGGCACCAACAGTCGCAGCTTCCAGCTCACTGTCCGTGAAGGCTGTGAACCTCACACCGTTCTGTGGCCCCAGTGCCGATGTCGGATCGGCTTACGAAATAGGGTTCATGCGGGTGCCCGGGCGGCCGGTCTTCGCCTATACCAATCACGCGCACCGCTTCCGGGATCATGTCGCCCGCTTTTTGCAATGGCGCCATGCGTATGCGTCCCACCGGCATGCACGAAGACCCTGATGCTATGGCGATCGAGCACTTCGAGTTGCACGATAACCTGATGCTCGCCGGCGGTGTTACCGCCTCCGCTGGCTGCATCGTGGCCGAGTGCGTGCCACAGCGACCGCTACACGTCGCTCATGTCGTTCGAACGCTGCGTCATGCGTGCCGCGGCAGAGCTGTCGCGATAGTCCCACGCAATATCCGCAAGCGTAACTCGTGTGCCGGCCGATTTGTTCTGCAAGAACGCTCTGGCTGGACTACAGCGTCTTCATGCCATCGAGAACCAAGTGCGGCCCACGCCGCTCTTGAGACGTCCGGTGCATGGTCTTGCACGGCGGGTACACGTACCCGCTCTCAGCCGGGTACTTCCACATCGAGTAACGGGCCGTACTGCTGGCTTCCGAACATGTCCGCATCGCCGGGGCTGCCGCTTGGCGCAAGACGGCGGATCGTAAATTTGATTGCCAGTGCAGGATCGAATTCAACGTGGTCGGTGATGCGCTCGGGGGCAATTCGAAAGATCCGGCAGACCGCTTCCTTCGATAGAACCTTGCTTCTCAGCACCCTCTCGTATGTGGCGCGGTCGCGGAAGACGACGTCGAAGGTGATTTGGTCCACCCCTGCGTTCTTGCTGCGGATTGTCTTCGCAAGTCCGAACAGGCGCTCGGTTGCCATCGCCGCTATACCCCCGCGTCCGTCACATGGGTGGGGAAGAGCGCCAGCGGATCGTCCACCTGCATCGTGTGATTGATCGTCCAGCGATAGGCTGGGCTGGCCGGCAACACTTCGTCCACGGCAAAGGCGACGCCGCCCGCTGTTCCCTTCACCTGCGGCAGGCGCGCGTAGAACATCTGACGCAGGCCGGTCATGCAGACCTCCTCGGCCAGGTGCTTTGTCGGGGCGATCGCCTGCACCATCACGCAAAGCTCGTGGCCGGGCCGGTCGCGCATGGGCTCGAGCTCGCCCATCACCCCATCGCGCCCATAGACTGTGTAATGCAGCTCGTAGCCGCCCTCGCCGTGCTGCTCACGCGCTTGATCGCGTGCCCACTGGATGACCTGGTCGATATGGGCGATCGTGTAGGGGTCCCGGACGCCGGCCATGCCGATGTAACGCTCGCCGACCTTCCCTGCGCCCTCCAGCTTCACCCGTAGTTCGCCCGCAGGCAGGAAGCGTGGGCCGGTGACCCGGCAGGTCCGTTCATCGTATTGTTCGTAAACGCACTCGCTCATGTCCAGCGTTCCGCCCAGCACGTGTTCGTAGAACGGGTTCGACCGCTCATACATCGCATGCCCCGCCACCGATGCGACGGTGCACCTCTGTGCCGGCAGCAGGGCGGTGACCTTCACATCCTCCGCTGTGATCTCACCGAGGACCGACTCCTTCCCCGCATAGGGCTCTGCGCAGAACGACGCACATTCCAGAATCTTGCCGTAATAATACGCCAGCGCGTCGGGAAACCCCGCGCGAATGGCGGGTGCCGCAAAGATCGCGCAATCGCTGCTGCGGCCACCAATGATGACGTCAGCACCGGCCTCCAGCAGCGCGATAAACGGATGCACGCCGGCGACAGCGACGATGCGATCGGTCGCTGACAGCGTTTCCGCGTCCAGGTTCGGCCTGCCATCGAGCCCGGCTATCGTCTCGCCGGTCTGCATTCGCGCCGCAATCGCGGACTGCGCCTGTTCCGAATAGAACCAGCCGATCCGAAACTTCGGCAGTTGGTGCCTACAGACCAGCTCTTGAATAATCCGCACGAACAGGTCGACCCGGCTGTCTGTGCCCGTATCGCCCGCGGAACCGATGATCATCGGAACGCCCAGGCGTCGCGCACCGAGCAGCATCTGCTCGAGGTCATGAGTCTGCCAGGCGATGGGGCTCGATGAGATATCGCCGCCCAGCGGGCCAGGGCCAATATCGCAAGAGCCCGAATCGGCGCAGATCAAGTCGGGATCCGACCCGAGGCCGATCCGGAAACTCCCCGTCTTGAGGGGTGCGAATCCAAGATGCCCGTTCGGACAGACGATCCGTAGGGTTTGGTTGGCCGACCGGCGGTGTTGAATGGAGATGGACATGAGGCCCCTTCAAGCGGAGACGAGGAAACACGCCTCGGGAGGAACCGACCAATAGACCGTGGCCCCTTCCCTGAGATCGTCGCGCGGCAGGCTGCGAGCGCAAATCGAAAGGTCGCCCGCTTGCAATTCGTATTGCATCAGATCGCCCAGATACGCCGCAGCGCTGACGACAGCGGGACGGCCGCCGTCGGGGCCGGTGCGGATCTGCACGCTGATCGGACGGAAGCAGACGCAGACGGGACCAGTGGGAATCGGCCCCCGCGCCTGCAGCTTGGTGCCGTCCGGCAGCAGTGCCAAGACGCCACCTCCATGCGGGATCACCTGACAGGGGATGACATTGCGCACGCCCATGAACTCGGCCACGAAGCGCGAGCACGGTGAAGCGTGTATCTCCTGCGGCGTACCGATCTGCTCGATTGTGCCCTCGCGCATCACCGCGACCTGGTCCGACAGTGCCAGCGCCTCTTCCTGGTCATGTGTCACGTAGATTGCAGTGAGCCCAAGCCGTCGTTGCAAGGCTCTCAGCTCGGTGCGCATCGCGAGACGTAATTGTGCGTCCAGGTTGGAAAGCGGCTCATCCAGCAGGATCACGCCAGGATCTCCGGCGATGGACCGCGCAAGTGCGACGCGCTGCTGCTGTCCCCCGGATAACCGCGTCGCCGGCCGGTCTGCCAGGGCACCAAGGCCGACAAGATCCAGGCAACGCCGGACTGATTCGTGCAGCCTGGCCTTGCCGACGCCACGCGCGCGCAATCCGAACGCGACGTTCTCGGCAACCGTCATGTGTGGCCAGATCGCGTAGGACTGAAACACCATTGACAGCCCGCGCTGTTCTGGTGGCAGGTTGATCCTGCAGGACGCGTCATAGACGGCGCGCCCATCGATCATGATGCGCCCATGTTGCGGCGTCTCCAGGCCGGCGATCGCGCGCAGCGTGGTTGTCTTGCCGCAGCCGCTCGGGCCCAGCAGAGTGAGTACCTCCCTTGGTGCGGCAAGGAACGATACGCCTCGGACCGCCGGCACCGAGCCGTGAGACAGCGAGAGTGCGTCGAGGGAGACCGCGCCGCGCACGCCGCTGACATGGGCGAGGGTCGTCATGTCAGCGCCCGCCGGCCGCGGATCACCAGCACCAGCGTGACCACGACAAAGCTTATGGCCAGCTGAACAAACCCCAGGGCGGCTACATCGCTCGGGTTGCCATTCTCCCACAAGTCAAACACGGCAACCGAGAGCACAATGCTGCGGCTCGTGTAGAGAAGAATGGATGAGCTGACCTCCTGCATGGCCATGACAAAGAGCAGGATCCAGGCCGCCAACATCGTGGGTTGTACGAGCGGCAGAGTGATGCGCCCGATGGCGCGGGACCACGATGCGCCTGCGACCCGTGCCGCCTCTTCGAGTTCGGGATGCAATTGCCGCAACGCGGCGTTCGTGGTCCGCACGCCGAACGGCAGGTAGTGCGTGGCATAGGCGATGAGCAGCACCAGGATGGTGCCATAGATCGGCAGCGGCACCCGCACATAAACCCACAGGAGGCCAAGCGCAAATACCATTGCCGGTACGCTCAGCGGTGTCATGCTGAGCTGGTCGAGAATGCTGCGACCCCGGCCCCGTCCGTGCAGCACCACCCAACTGACGGCAAGCCCAAGCCCACACACCACGCTTGCGGTCAGCATGCCAAGCAGCAAAGAGTTGCCAGCAGCGAGCCACGTCTTGGGATAGCCGAACAGCACGAAGCTGAAGTGTTGGCTTGTGAACTGCATCAATTTCAGATCGGCGGGCACGAACAGGCTGATCGCCGCCCACAAGAGCGCAGCCAGGGGCAGCACGGTGGCCAAGGCGATGTAGGCCATGGCGAGGAGTGCCCGCGCCCGCCCTGCCATCGGCTTGCTTGCAGCCGGTCGGGATGTCTTGCCGGTGATCGTGACGAAGGAACGCCGGCCGAGAAGCGCTGATTGGGCTACAGTGAGTGCGATCGAGATTGCCAGCAGCAGCATCCCCCATGCGGTCGCATCAGCGATGCGCGGAGGATAGTTCTCGAGCAACTGGAAGATCTCGGTGGTCGCGACGTTGAAGCCCGCCGGAAGTCCAAGAACGGCAGGCACGCTGAACATGCCGATCGTCTGCACGCCGAGAAGAAGCGCAGATGCCAGTGCCGCGGGCAGCAGCAGCGGCGCGGTGATTCGGCAGAACACGAGCCGGCGGCTGCCGCCATGCACCCGTGCCGCCTCGATCAGAGACGGATCGAGCCCGCGCAGCGCGTCCGAAATGAGCAGGAAGGGGAGCGGTGCCATGGCCAGTGCGCTCACCAGGATGACGCCGGTCGGCGAAATCACGTTGATGGTGGCCCAGGGACCGAACACCGCATGAAGGATCAGGTTGATCAGGCCGCTCTTAGGTGAGGCCAGCCAGTTCCATCCCATCGCGGTCAGCAATGGCGTGAGATAGAGCGGCATCACGGTCAGGCGTTCCAGCGTGGCGCGGCCGGGCACGCCGGGCGCCAGTGCCAGGGCAAGACTCCCGCCGACGGCGAGAGAAGCTGCCGTGGCCGCCACGCCGAATAACAGCGTGTTGGCGACCACCCCGGGTTCCCTGATCGGGGCAAATCCCGCCCCTGCCCCGGCCAGTGCCACAGCAGCGAGCGGCGGCAGCACCAGCAGCGCCACGATGCCGCTGGACGTGGCGGCGAGCGCCGATTCCGCCCGTGGCAGATTCAATGGAACAGGTCCTGGAAATGCTGCGGGAAATTCTTGCTCGCCTGCACGTAGCTCTCGCGATCGGTCGGAAGCAGCGGATGGATGTCGGTGAGCTGCTTCTGTCCGGCGGGTGGCGGCACGTCGGCCCGCATCGAGTACATGCCGTAGAGCTTGGTATTGAGAAGCTCCTGTCCTTCGCGTGAGAGGATGAAGTCCATGAACAGCTTCGCGGCGTTCGGATGTGGCGCGCCTGCAAGAATTCCGACCGGGGCCAGCGTCAGTGGCGTACCCTCGGCGGGATAGACCGCTACCAGCCCGGCCTGCGCGCCCTCCGGCGTAAAGGCCCGCCAATGATCGAGTGCCGCCCCAAGCAGGATTTCACCGCGCGTGATGGCATCGGTCATCTGGGCGCCTGTCGCCATGATTACTGGCTGCTGCGTCGCAAACGTCTTCTCGTAATCCGGGCCCAGTGTCTCGCCGAGCAGATAACTCCAGTTGAACTGAGTTCCGGCCGCGGCGTTCTGGATTGCCATCTTCCTGTTGGCAAAGCGCCGATCCAGCAGGTCCCGCCAGGTTCGCGGCGCATTCGCGTCCGCCAGCACGTTCTTGTTGTAGACGGGGATCACCGCGATCGCCTGGGCGGCCGCCCAATACCCGTCCATCTTGGCGCCAGCCATGTACGCGGCGAATTCGGGCGAGTCGTATCGCGCGATCTTGCCCTCCCGCGTCATATCGATCCAGGCGGCCTCGTTGGCTGCAAGCATCACGTCAAACGTCAGGTGCCCGGCGCCAAGCTCGGCATTGACTCGGGCGAGCACCCGTCCGGTTGGGGCGGAGTAGAAGCCGGTCGCCACATCGAGGAAGGAGTATTTCTCTCTAAAGGCGGCCATGAATTTCTGGAAGTTTTCGCCTGGCGCGGAATCCGCGATCGCCAGTGCACCTTCCCTCCGCGCGGCCTCGATCACGGTCGGATCGGCGGCGTAGGCAACAGCAGGAGCAAGAGCCAACATACATGCGAACGCCACGTGCTTGATCATAATCCCTCCCTGATGTCACCTGCCGTACTGCGGAACTCAATGATCTGACGGTAGCGATCAGGTCGGCAGAAGATCTGTGCGTACTCCAGCGCCAGACCGTCGCGCGTGGAAAATGTTCGCTCCAGCATCAATAGGGGCATGCCTTCCGGCACGTCGAGTAAAGTCGCAACCTCTCCTGCGGCGACAGTGGCACGTGCCACCTGAACCGCCTTGTGGACGGCCGTCGCATTGGCATTGGCAACGAGGCCGACAAACGGCTCTCGCTCCAGCCTAAGCTGCCAGTCCGCTGGCAACCGCTCGGCCAGCGTCGTGGGGATGTGGATGACCGAGTACGCGTACGGCCCACCCTCGGTTTTGCGCAACACCTGGATGGACAGCGCTGCCGTACCTTCCTCCAAGCCGAGTGCGCCCGAGGCCTCGGAACTGCATTCGCTAACGATCGCCAGCAGCAGAATTGGTGGGGTCGGGAAGCCACTGAAGACTAGATCGTCCAACGAGGTGACCATCCAGGTCGCGGCACCCTCCGGCCGGGCGGTCACGAAGGTGCCGCGGCGGCGATAGCGCTTGATGAGCCCGTCCGCCGCTAGAGCGTCCAGTGCGGCACGCACGGTGAACCGGCTCACCCCGAAGTGCTGCATCAGCTCCTCTTCAGTCGGGAGCTGGTCGCCGACGTGCCATTCGCCCGCTGCAATGCCGGTACGGAGTGATTGGAGGATGCGAAGATATGCGGGCTGGGTCGTCACCCCACGACCGTGTCATTTTGTCCGGACAAATACAAGGGTGACCCGATCGAGGTGACCAGAGGTGGATGGCGCATCGCAGCACCTCGACACCTCGATCCACAGCGCGTTGATGATCCATTCTGTGACGCGCGGACCAGACTCCACACGCCTCCAGGCTGCAAATTTGGCTCCAGGCGCCGTGAATCAGCTATCTCGGGGTGCTTCCCAGCAGCGCTCCGTGGAGTCTGCTCGCGCTTGGTTGGCCCCGCCCTGCCCGCCATCCAGCTGGTGTGGAGTCTTCTCGCACCAGGATGCGCAAAAGCGTCCATATTGTGGTATCCGGCCGGTCTGGCGCGCCTGTTGGATGGAAGAATGGTGTGCCAGGGGTGTGACCTTAAAGTCGGCGTTAAGGCGCGCCGTAAGGTCGATATCAAACGGACATGTCGAGATCCTGACTGGTCGGGAACGGCGGCGGCGCTGGAGCGTCGAGGCCAAGTTGCGGATTGTCGCGGAGACGGAGGAGCCTGGCGCGTGCGTGAAGCAGGTTGCTGCTCGGCATGACGTATATCCTGGTCTTCTGTTTACATGGCGCCGTCAGGTTCGCGAGGGCCGGCTGACGCGACCGCAGGTGCGATGTTCATCCCGGTGGAGACAGAGAGGCCAGTCTCGCCGGCGACATCGTCACCACCCGCCCGAGCAGTTGCTGTTGCCGTGGGTCGCATCGAGATCGAACTTGGAGACGGCAGCCGTGTGCGTGTCGATGATGGAGCGAGTCTGGTGACGTTGCGCCGGGTGATCTCGGCTCTGCGGGGATGATCACACCGCCGCGTGGGGTCCGCATCTGGCTGGCAGCGGGCGTGACGGATATGCGACGCGGGTTCGATGGTCTTGCTGCCATGGTGCAGCTATCTCGCCGCCGCGATCATTCATTCACGATGAAGCTCAACAGGTCCTACCGTGAGGTGTGCCGCTTCGCCACCAATTCCAGGAGCGGAATCAACAGTTCGTCCCGCTCCCGCACCAGCTCACTGATCGAGCGCTCATGGGCCTCCTCAGCCAAACCATCAATGATTTTCCTGCACGTATCTTCCGACAGTTCGGGAGTGGTCATGCTTGCCCACCACGCTTCGAAGGCTGGCGTGAACTGCTCCAGCATATGCGTGATGCCGCCCTCGCCGCCGCCCAGATGGAAGGTCATGTGCGGGCCCATGACCGCCCAGCGCAAGCCTGGCCCTGCACTGATCGCAGTGTCCACGTCCTCGACCGACGCAAGCCCACTCACCACCGCGCTGACTGCCTCCCGCCACAGCGCCGCCTGCAACCGGTTCGCCAGATGGCCGGGCGCCTCCTTGCGGATGTGGATCGGCCGTTTGCCAATGTGCCGGTAGAAGTCCAGGCACCAGGCGATTGTCTCGGACGCGGTTTCGCGGCCACCCACCACCTCCACCAGCGGTATCAGATGCGGCGGGTTGAACGGGTGTCCCACCACGAACCGTGCGGCACTCCGCAGGCCGGCCTGCATCTCGCTCATGATCAGGCCAGACGTCGAGGACGCCAGCACCGCGTCCGCAGGTACGACCGGATCCAGCCGCGCATATAGCTCGCGCTTGGTGGCCATCCGCTCGGGCGCATTCTCCTGGATGAACTCGGCATCCGCTACGGCTTCCTCGGCGGTGGCGCAGACCCGCCAGGCATCCGGCGAGGCGTCTGCCGTCATGCCGAGACGCGCCATCGCCGGCCAGGCGTCGGTGACATAGCTCCGCACAAAATCGGCAGCCTCCGCCCGTGGGTCCCACACACTGACCTGCATGCCGCGGGCAAGAAACCACGCGATCCAGCTTCCGCCGATTGTGCCTGCTCCCAACACCGCGATTCGCTTCACAGCCGCCGGCTCAATCATGGCATCCCTCCTGTGTCAGTGTCTCACAGGCGCTTATGCCGGACAAAGATAACTTCTCCGGGAAAATGTCGGGCTGTGTTGACTATGGTGTCCAACGCCCACGCGGACCTAAGTGATCTTCCTGATTTTCTATTCAGTTTCTCGGCTGGCTCCTGAAGGAGCATTGGGGCATGGAAATACATCCGCTGGATGACATCGATGGGCAGGCCAAGGTCACTCGGGACAGCAGATCAGCGTTGCGGTGGATGACCTCCGAGCAACTGCTGGATCTTGGGATGAACCAGGTCGCCTATCTGAAATCTGGTTTGTGCGACGGCAAAATGCTCTTCGTGCTTTTCGGTGCCGACGGGATGCCTGCCGTAGTCGCGGATAACCTCGATGCTGCGCTCGAGACCGCGATTGAGCAGGGTCTAGGTTTCGTTGCAGTGCACTGACGCGGGCCATGTCAGTCATTGCCACAAGCGTCGAGTCGCATCGCGTCAGACGCATATTCTTGGACTGCCGCGATGCCCCACTTGCAAGGCCGGACATGGCGTTTTTGCAAGCCCGGTCAGAAGCAGGGGAGCAAGGGAAAAGCGAGCGCCGCGTTCCTGAGCTCATCAAACCGCAAACGATATCGGCATCGATAGAGGAAGAACTGGCCAATTGGGTATTGGCGAATGGAGCCGAGTTATCGCAGGCCATCCTAGCCTGACAAAAGCCGGGCGCGCCAAACGATCCCATTGTGCGTCTTGTGCTGAAGGCGACAGTGGTCAACCTTGAGGCTCGCAAACCCGCCGGTAAATGGAAGAAGGCGGCTGGTGAGAGCTACACTCGCGTCGTGCAGGGCTTGGAAGACGAGCCGCCACTTGGCCTTGGCTTCGAAAAAGTCCCGAGCATCACGTTGCTGATACGGCAAAATCAAGACCCAATGGTATTTGGACGAATGAGTGGTAGCTAGCGTCCAATTCGGGATCTTCTCGCGCGCCTTTTCGAACCCCGATTGACCCTTATTGGGATCGCCAGGCCACGGTAAAGCCACGCTATGCTTATCCTGCTGACCACGAGAGCTGCCGATGCCGCCGAAACGCACGCTGCACCGGACTACCCCAAGCCCAGGCAACGAGGCCGCGGCGGCGATTTGTGCGGTAGTCCGCCGCATTCCCAGGGGCTGGGTTGCCACCTATGGCCAGGTCGCCGCGATGGCCGGCCTGCCAAGGCGCGCCCGGCTTGTTGGCTATGTACTCCAGCACCTCGACACGACAACCGATATTCCCTGGCATCGCGTCGTCAACGCGAAGGGCGAGGTGTCCTATACACTTTCCCGTCATGGCAGCGACGCCTTCCAGCAGCGCTTGTTGCAAGAGGAAGGCGTCGAGTTCGACGACAGGAACCGCTTCGACTTGGAGCGGTTCCGCTGGCCCGAATGAGAGCGGGGGTTCGCTGAGCCGACCAACGCAGTGAGTGATCGGCCGGCGCGCAAATAGGCGACCGCGCACACCTGTTGCCGTTCCTGTCCGGAGCGCGTAGTGGGCGTCCGGATGTCACCCCATTTCTGATGCGTGGATTCGACCCATCGAACGATGCGTCCGATTATGGGCGCGAGCTTATCCCGCGGCTTCAGGCCGGAGCCCTGATGATCGATCAGGAGGCGCTGGCTGCATGAAGGGGGCCGTTACTGAACCTTCCAAGTTGTCGAGGCCGTCATTCAACTCTGAAGTCGACGGTCGCTGGCTCATGCAACCGGCGACCGCCTACTTCGAGGAATCTCGGCGCCTGCGTCAACAATTCTCAAACGACAGCCCGGGCGGCTTGCGGCTCTCCGCAGCCTTTCGCACCCATGCGCTTCGCCGCGCGGGAGACCAATTGAAAAGCGTCGAGGCGACCGCTTTCGGCGCAACCGCGTCATCTCGGGAGCCGTAACGAAAGGCTGCTTTCCGCCGTAGGCGCTGGGCAGCGCTATGCCTGATGTCATAGAGTGCCCCGCTTCGATTGAATGGCCTGATCGGCGCGGACTGGGGGCCCATGACTCACCCGCCTCGGGGATCTGCGCGGCCGTTGTCGTGGGCCCGGGGCGGTCGGCACGGCTACGGCGATCGCCTATACAGGCACCGTCCCGCCCATAGTCGTGCGATGCATTAACCGCCGTTGCGGCAAATCGTAATCCTGGATGGCACGGTGCTGCACCGTGCAATTGTCCCACATGAGCAAGTCTCCAGGTCGCCACCGGTGCCTGTAGACGAATTCTGGCTTCACAATATGATCCGCAAGCGCGGCAATCAGCGCCTCAGCTTCGTCCTGCTCCAGACCTTCGACACCCGTACAATCGTCGCGCATGATGTACAAGCACTTTTCCCCGGTGTAGGGATGCGTTCGAACGATCGGATGCGTCACCGGTGGATTCCGATCAATCTCCTGTTGAGTGGGAGGGAAGGCACGCTTGCGGCCGGTGAAATCGAACACAGCGCGTCGCCCTTCAATCCGGTGGCGGAGCGGATCAGGTAACGCCTCCCACGCCGCTTGCGCACTTGCAAACTCGGTATCACCCAACGTAAGGCCATGTAGTTCGGGGACCTCGATTGCGTAAAGCATCGTGCCACGTGGCGGCCGTGCCGTGTAGCACATGTCGCTGTGCCAATTCTCGCCGGCACGACGCACTCCCACCGCTCGACCTCCCTCGGTAATGTTGGAAACGACGACGATTTCCGGATTACCCGGCACGCTCCAGCGTTCGCCAAATATATTCAATTCAATCTCACCGAAGCGGCGGGTGAATGCGACCTGTTGCGACGGAGTGATGCTTTGACAGCGGAAGAAGATGACGCCGTAGGAATTATAAGCATCTTCAATGTCGGTAAAGGTAGCGTCATCGAGCGGGTGGGCCAGGTTGACGCCGCGGATTTCGGCTCCAACGGCAGCGCGGGTCGGGACTACCTCGATGGACATTTTACCATCCTCCCGGTTCGTGCGGACAGATATCAGGATGTGCCGGATCTTAGTCCACCTGAGGCAGTGCACCAACAGCCGGCACCCAGCGTACGGCAGCTGGACGATCAGCTGAGCGCGCTTTCGGTCCGCAGCCCCAGTTTGGTTTCCGGCACGCACGTGGAACGATGATCATCCCTCGAAAGTACTAGCCGGCTCTTCGACCCAATATGGTCGAATTATACCCTGACCACTGCTCCCGAAAGCGGCCATGCGCGAGCCCCGCCGAGGAGACGCCCGACGCCGCAGGCGTCGGGCTGCCGCGCCTTCTTGGTCGTGACCGACTCGCTCCACCCGCAGAACTGCCACTTGACCGTGGTGAATTGCCGGCCCTAGGGTCGCGGTGCCCCCTCCAGGAAAGCAGGAGTAAATCATAATGCGCGCTAGCTTTATCGGCGCGGTCGCGTTCGTGGCCGGCCTGGTTCTCGCTGGCCTGCCGGCCGACGCCGAGACGATAAGGTTCGGCGGCATCCTTCCTCTCACTGGACCAGGGGCGCTCATCGGCACAGCGGAAATGCGCGGCGTACAGTTCGCTGTCGATCAGGCGAACGCAAAGGGGGGCATTCGTGGCAATCAAATCGACGTCTTGTTCGAGGACAACCAGGCAAAGCCGGATCAATCCATCCTCTCGTTCAACAAGCTGACCGACCTGCAACATGTATCGGTAATCTTCACCGGCTATTCCGGGCCAACGCTTGCAATGGCGCCGTTGGCGACACGCAAGAAAGTGCTGCTGGTGAACGCTGGGGCGCAGGCAGACGGTCTGGCGAAGGCATCGCCCTATCTGATCAATACGCTGCCGACCATCGGCGGCGAGATCGAGGTGATCTCACAGTGGGCCGTAAGCGCAGGCAAGAAGAAGGCGGGCATTCTGTTCGAGAATGGTGCCGCCGGCATGGCCGGGCGCGATGACTACCTGAAGTCGTTCGCCGACGCCGGTGGTTCGATCGTCGCGCAGGAAGCATCGCAGTTCGGCCAGACCGATTTCCGTCCCGCGTTGCTCAAGATCGCTGACGCCAAGCCGGACATCATGCTGGTCGTGATTACCGCGGGCCTGCTGCAGATGGCGCAGGAGTACAAACAGCTCGATCTGAAGTTCACCGTCGCAGGCACCACATTCTTCGCCGATCCAACCGTGATCGCGGACCCGGCGGCCACCGGTTTCGTACATACGCAGCTGCAGATCGATGCCCCCCCTGATCTCGCCGCGCAGTTCAAGGCGAAATACGGGGCGGACATGGAGTTCTTCGCCAAGCAGTACTACAATGCCGCGCAAATCATCCTGATCACGCTGGACAAGGTGCTGGCGGACAAGAAGTCCGTCAGCGGCGAGACCATGCACGATGCGCTGTTCGAGATCCGCAAGTTCCAAGGCCTCATTCCGCTTGAGTTCAAGACCAATACCGCCAGCGTGCCGATGGACATCAACGTGATGAAGGACGGCAAGGACGTGCTGCTGAAGGAGGTCAAGCTGCAATAGCCCTTCGCCCATGCTTGCACTGCAATTGCTGGCCACCGGACTGGTCACTGGCTGCGCTCTCGGAGTGGTGGCGATCAGTTTCTCGCTGGTCTACGCCACGACCAAGATCTTCCACGTGGCGCATGCTGGCATCTACACCATGGGCGGCTATCTGGCGTGGTCGATGGTGATGTACGGCGTTCCCTTTCTCATCGCGTTGCTGGTCGCGATGGTGGCGTGCACCGCGGCCGGTGCCTTGATCCAAAACCAGCTCTACGCACGATTGGAGCGGCGGCGCGCGACGCATTTGGTGGTGTTGATCGCCTCGCTTGGCGCGCTCGCGGTGATTCAGAACATCATCGCCGCTGTCTACACACCAAACATCCTGCAGTTTCCGGTCAATTGGAGCAGCCGGATGATGGCGTTCGGCCCGGTGCGCTTGAACTACACTCAGGTACTGACCATCGTCGTCAGTCTTCTGGCGTATGGCGCGACGATGCTGTTCGCGCACCGTACCATCCTGGGCAAGCGCATTCGCGCGGTGGCGTCCAACCCGATGCTCGCCGGCATCACGCGGCTGCAGCCACAGACGGTATATGTCTACGTGATCGCCATCGCCTCGGCACTGGTCTGCCTGCCCGGCGTTCTGGTGCCGCTGGATCTCGGCTTGCAGCCGTACAACGGGGTTACGCCGCTGCTGACCGCCACCATCGCCATGATCGCCGGCGGTGTCGGCTCCATCACCGGCGCGTTCGTACTCTCGGTTGGGATCGCCGTCGTGCAGAATCTGTCGCTTCTGGTGATGCCAGGCGAGTGGAGTATCGGCGTCACGTTCTTCATCTTCGTGATCTTCATGCTGTTCCGCCCCACCGGCCTGTTCGCGGCGCGCTGATGGATTTCCTGTTCAGCTACATCGTACTGGCCGAGATCTACGTCCTCCTTGGGCTATCCACCAACCTGCTGGTCGGCATTGCCGGCATTTTCTCCGTGTCCCAGGCCGCGGTGTTCGGCGTTGGTGCCTATCTGGTCGCGCACTTCATGATGGCGGCTGACCCTCTGTCGTTCATACCCTCGATGCTGATCGCCGCCGCCTGCTGTGTTGCACTGAACATCCTGGTGACGTTACCGTCGCTTCGGGTGTCTGGCGACTATTTCGTGGTGACCTCGTTCGGCATTCAGTTGCTGGCGACCGCCGTGTTCACCAACTGGGCGCAGGGGACCGGCGGAGCCAACGGCCTGCCTGGCATTCCACCACCCGACCTGTTCGGTTGGCCTGTCGAGACCACCGGACGTTATGTGCTGCTCTGCACGTTGTTCGCCGGGCTTGGCTGCCTGGCGTTCTGGCTGATCATGCGCGCGCCGTTCGGCCGCCTAGTCCGCGCGATTCGCGAGGACGAGACGGCGGTCGCCGCGGCAGGCAAGAACGTGCTGCGCGCCAAGGTCTCTGCCGCGGCGCTGGCCGGCGCATTCGCCGGTACTGCAGGTGGACTCTACGCCACCTTCCTCAGCTTCATCGATCCATCATCCTTCGACCTCGATGCATCGATCCTGCTGCTGACGATGGTGGTGGTCGGTGGCGCACGAACGCTGGCGGGCTCTGTCATCGGGCCATTCCTGCTGCTGGCCTTGCCGCAACTGCTGACGCTGGTGGACATTCCCACCACCATCGCTGCGGCAGCACGGCAGCTGATCTATGGTCTGCTGCTCATCGTCTTCATGCTGTTCCGTCCGCAGGGTCTGGCGGGCGAACGCCTATGACTGCGTATCTACAGGTGGACGGCCTTGACCATCGCTTCGGCGGCCTGCGAGCCCTGCAGGAATGCAGCTTCACAATCGAGCAGGGGCGGATCACCTGCCTGGTCGGCCCGAACGGGGCCGGAAAGACCACGATCTTCAATGTCATTACCGGCTTCCTGAAGCCTGACCAGGGCAGCGTCGCGTTCCGCGGTCGCAGCCTCGATGGCTTGCGGCCGCAGTCGATCGTGCATGCCGGCATCGCCCGCACCTTTCAGAACCTGCGCCTGTTCACCGACCTGACCGCGCTCGACAACGTCCTGGTCGGCATTTCCGGCCAGTTCGGTGAGGAACCGCTTGGCGCGATCCTCCGTCCGATGCATACGGCACGTGCCCAGGCGCGGCGGCGCATGGAAGCGATGCAGACCCTTGAACATGTCGGACTGGCGGACCGCGCTCGCGATCTGGTACGGAATCTGTCCTACGGAGAACAGAAGTTGCTGACCGTGGCACGTGTACTGGCCACCGGCGCCGAATTGCTGCTGCTCGATGAACCGGCATCGGGTCTGTCGGCCGGTGCGCTCGACGCCATCATGTCCCTGCTGCGACGGCTGCAGAACGAAGGTAAGACGCTGCTGGTGGTGGAGCACAACACGCGCGTGGTGCAGCAGATCGCCGACGATGTGCTGTTCCTGCACCAGGGCCATCTGATGGCGCAGGGCACGCCTGAGCGGATCATCAGCGATCCGGCGCTCGCGGAAATCTATTTCGGCGGCGCGCTCTGATGCTGCGGCTCAACGCACTGGCCGCGGGCTATGGCGCGAAGACGGTGATCTCCGATGTGTCCTTCGCTCTGGAGCCGGGACAGATACTGGCGCTGCTCGGCCATAATGGTGCGGGCAAGACGACCACTCTGCGGGTCGTGATGGGGTTGTTGCCGCTGCGTGCCGGCGACGTGACCTTCGACAGCAGGCGCATCGATCGGATCGACGTATCCGGACGCGTCGCAATGGGTCTGCGCCTGCTGCCCGAAGGTCGGGGCATATTCCCTGACCTCAGCGTGGCTGAGAACATCGACGTGGTGGCCGCGCGCAACGTGACGCAGGCGGCGATGTTCGGCATTGCCGATGTCTATCGCCTGTTCCCGGTGCTGGAGGAGCGCCGCGCCACGCGTGCGGGCAGCTTGAGCGGGGGCCAGCAGCAGATGCTGGCGCTGGGTCTGGCGATCTTGGGATCGCCGCGCTGCCTGCTACTCGACGAGCCGTCGATCGGCTTGGCGCCGAACCTGGTGGAGCGGCTGTTCCAGCAGGTGCACGATGTGTGCAAATCGCACGCGATGACCGCGATTTTGGTTGAGCAGAACGTTGCTGCCGCAATGCAGATCGCGGATCGGGTGATCATCATGAACAACGGTCAGATCGTGTTCGATGGCCTCCCGCAGGATGCACGGTCATCGAACTTCTGGCACTATTTCTGATGAAGAAGCGGACGCGCTGGTCTGGTTCCGCGCCCGCTCCCTGCAGCCTCGGCTTCGCTAGGCGGAGAGGCAACACGGCACCAACGCGCCTCGCGAGGATCGCTTATACCAACGCTCGTGGCCTGTGACTCATAGGGGTTCCCCGACGCGGCGCTGATGTGATTCACGATGGTGAGCAACGTGGATGGCCACCATGGCAGCAGCGATGGCGCTTCGATGCGACTTCACTGGTTCTGATCTGCGACGCCTGGCCCGCCGCACGGAT
>JAMXLO010000025.1 GCA_024280945.1 Acetobacteraceae bacterium | reverse complement strand
TTGCTCTGGCCAGCGGATCCGGCCGCTGCGACCGCTGTACGAGCGGCGCTGGCCCCCCCTTCCTGGCTGCAGACGGCTCCCTGGCGAATAGTTCGCCTGGGTCGCTGCATTAATGCACATACTCGCCGGTCCCGATCCGAGCTTGCGGCGGCGGCTTCGCGTGTCACGCTATCTCGAAGCTTGGTTTGCCGACGCGCAACGTCGCACCGCACGGGCCGACGCGCGCGCCCGTTTTCTGGCCGAGGTCGCCGCGGGGCGGCAGACAATGGACGTGCTGCGCCATCCTTTGCTGCCCTATCAGCGCGAAGGGATGCTGGTTAGCCTGGGCGACGCTGTGTGCGCAGCACAGTGCCCCTCCACTCAGCCCCATGGCCGTCGCTGGCGCCACTTTAACAAAGCGCCGGCCGACGAGCGATAGCGCGCAGCGCTAATTGGGGCGGTGAAAAAGCATCCGCGAGATTGCATCTTTGACAGAGATTGGCGGAGACCGGTTCCGCCGAACCGGAGCAACGGGTGGTCGACCTTGATCCGGACGAGCCTGGGGCGCTCGCAGCGTTGGCCTGGGTCGCCTTTCACAGCGCGGATCACGACGGCGCCATCGAACTTGCGGAACGGGCAATCGCCATCGACGCCAACTATGCGGGCGGCTTACCGGTTAAGGGTGCAGAGTTGGCCTGCTCGAATCGAACCAGCGAGGCGCGTGACTCCGTGCTGACCGCCCTGCGGCTTATCCGCGCGATCCATTGGGTGCGATCATGCGTCTGGTGCTGACGGTGGTGCACTATTTCAATGGAGATTACACGGACGCGATGGCGATCGCGCGGAGCACCGTGCGTGACTATCCGGATTGCCGTATCGCTACCTAGCGGCATCGCTCGGACAGATGGGTCGCCTCGATGAGGCGCGCATTGCGCTGCAACAGGCGATGACGATTTCGCCTATGGCCTTCGACTTCCATGTCCGATCGCACCTGCCGTGGTTCCGACGGGAGGACCACGAGCACATGCTCGACGGCCTCCGCAAGGCGGGTTGGCAGTGACCTTCTTACCGAAGCGATACGAGACGTGGCACGCGAAAACGGAGGCTCGCGCCTGCCGGAATAACTAACTCTTGCTCTTCTGCCGGAACCGAAAACGCCAGTGACTGGAGACCTGGCCAGTCGATTGTCACGGGTGGAAGCTTGAAACTGACAGCGGCGGCTGCTCCATCATTTGCGGCGGCAGTGACGTCTCCGTCATAGCTGCACTCACTCGCGATAGCAGAGAATCCGGCACCAGTGCCGAGACCACGGCATTGAGATAAGGCTGCACGTCAGGCTGCACCGTCAGATCCAGTCGCACCGCATCAGCGAGATGGCCCGCCAATGTAGGGATTTGGTCCCGCGCGAACGCGACCAGCGCGGGATCCTGTCCGGTAACGGCTTCACTTATGAACTGCATCAACGTCTGCACATGGTCGATCACCTGATGGTGGATATACGTCTGCGAAAACTGCGGATCGACCAGCTGTTCCAGCGAGACAATTCCCTGCCGCTCGGCAGGGGGAAGAATCGCCGGTTGTTGGATACCCTCCTGGGTGGCGATTGCGCTGAGTTGGTTGTTCGCGAGCGTGTGGGTCCATCACCATCCACTGGCCAAAAGCCTGCGACGCCTGGGTTCTGAGATACCCTTGCCGCGAGGCTGCCGTCGGTGACCTCCGTCAGCCCTGCGGGCGGTCGCTTGCTGGACAAAGTTCATGTCCTGTTGACGGGGCTTTGATACTCCCTTCAGACCTGATGCCGCCATTAGGACGGACCGGAAAGGTAGGTTCAAAGATCAACTACAATTGAGACCGGCGCCTTAACGCGGGCGCGCGTCCGAGGACGTGGCAGACACCGGGTAAGGGCAAACGGCACCAAGTGGGTGGCATCGCTCCCTGCCACTGATGAAAGTCTTCCGGAACGAATCGGGCGGCTGTGACGGGATTAAGCGCGAACTAGATTTTAGCCAATCCTGCCACGAAACTATTCCGGTTGTAGTCGATGTGCCGGTATAAAAAGAATGCAAATGGCCCGTCTTGGGTCTAATCTTTATGGCTAGGAGTATTCGGAGAGGATGATGCACGAACACGCTGATCCAACAGCGGCGTTTACGATGGCGATTGTCCATTCCTTTTTCAAAGCACCACATACTTAGGGCGACCAGCGACTCTCACGGCTTCTGTCAACCGATGTCGTCGCGCTGACAGTAGTGGGTGATCACTGGGGGAACGGGAGCGCCCTCGCATGGTTAACGCGGCGGAATCGAACTTGGATGAACGGCCATTAGATCGGCGAAAGCTGATCGCCGTAGTCTATGCAGACATGGTGGGTTATAGTCATTTGATCGGCTTAGATGATATCGGCACACTCCGGCGTCTACGTGCTCTCCGTGCGAACCTGATCGACCCGGCAATTGAAGAGCATGGCGGCAGGATCGTGCAAACAGCGGGCGACTCCCTGTTAATGGCCTTCGACAGCATTGATGGGGCCATGCGCTTTGCCTTGACGATGCAGCAGCGGGTGCCGGCGCTCGACGGTAACCAGACTCCTGACCGCGCCATCCGCTTTCGTATTGGCATCGACATCGGCGACGCGATCGTCGATGGGTTGGACTTGCACGGGGACGCGGTAAACGTGGTTACCCGCCTCCAGGCCGAGTGCCCGCCGGAAGGTGTCTGTGTCTCCCGTTCCGTTCGGGATCATGTGCACGGCAGGCTCGACGTGTCTTTCCAGGGACTTGGCTATCTTCGTTTGAAGAACATCGCTAGGCCGGTGGAGGCATTCCTCGTAAGACTTGACACGGGCTCGCATTCGGACAGCCCACCCGCTGGGTCCCCCTCAGTTTATCATAACAATCTGCCGCAGCTCGGCCATGCCCTGGTCGGGCGCGAGCGCGCGTTGGCGGAAATTGAAGCGCTGCTGTCCAGGCATCGCTTGGTGACGTTGGTCGGCACCGCCGGTGTCGGCAAGACTAGTCTATCGTTACAGGTGGGCGCTGACCTGATGGCGCGCTTTCCAGACGGCGCGCGGTTTGTCGAGCTGGCGCTACTAGACCAGCCCGAACTGGTGGGCGAGGCGGTCGCCGCCGCCTTCGGACTACCCATCGACGGGGAATGGCAGGCCACGGACGCGGTTGCAGCCTATCTGCGGTCGCGGCGCGCACTCCTCATCCTCGATAACTGCGAACATGTAATTGAGGCTGCCGCCAAGCTCGCCAACGCACTCCTGAAAACGTGCCCGGAGATTTCCCTACTTGCCACAAGCCGTGAGGCGTTGTCCGTGGCGGGCGAGCACACATATCCGGTGCCCTTATTGGATGTGCCGCCGCCAACAAAGAGCCTCACCGCGGCACAGGCAATCGGTCACAGTGCAGTGGACCTCTTCATCGAACGCGCTGCCGCAGCACTCGGGGGTTTCTCGCTAACCGACGAGACTGCACCTGTCGTGGCGGAAATTTGCCGCAGGCTGGACGGCCTTCCTCTGGCGATCGAACTGGCCACGCCGCGGCTGAAGGTGTTGCAGCCGCAATTGTTGCTCGTGCGGTTGGACGACCAGCTTCACCTCCTTACCAGGGGGAGCCGTGTGGCTGTGCCCCGGCAGCAGACGCTGCGCGCGGCACTCGAATGGAGCTACGCTTTGCTCTCGGAGGCCGAGCAGGCGATGCTGCAGGGGCTCGGGGTGTTCGCGGGCAGCTTTACTCTGGAGGCCGTGGCGGCGGTCGTCGGGGACGCACCGGAGGTGGCCCCGGACTCGTTTGATGTGCTTGCCGGACTGGTCGAAAAGTCGCTGGTGGTATCGCTCGCTGGCGCGGGCGAGAGTCGCTACCGACTGCTCGAGTCAACGCGGGCGTTCGCGCTGGAGAAGCTGGGCCTTGGCGGCTACACTGAGCACGCGCGTCGGCTGTGCGAGTACATGACGATTGTGTTCGAACGGGCGGAGCGAAGCTGGCCCACGACGGCAACGGCCGATTGGCTTGCCTCGTATGAACCGGAGCTGGACAATTTGCGCGCGGCACTGGGCTGGGCATTGCGCGCGGACGGGGATCCGGCTTTGGGCATGCATCTCGTCGGCCATACCGATTGGCTGTGGCGCGAGCTGGGACTATTGCAGGAGCAACAGCGGTGGTTCGCACTTGCCTTCACATTTCTCGGGGTTACTACTCCGCCTTCCGTCGAGGTGCGCATCCGCCTTGCACTCGGGTGGTCTTTGTATGGCGGTGACAAGGGACGCCTTGGCCACAACATCCGAGCCATCGAGTTGATGAGACGGGGAGATGGCGAGCCGGTCCTGCTGGGGCAGGCGCTGACGCAGGCGGGGACGTCCACCAAGGGCTATCGGAACATTGCGGAAGCGGAGCAATACCTGGACGAAGCACTTTCGGTCCTGCGCCGGTGTGGCCGCACCAAACGGCTGGCGCTGGCACTCTTGAACGCCGGCGCCGGGCGCAAAAATGCCGGTGAATTGAAGGCCGCGCGGACACTCATCGAAGAGGCAAAGGCCCTGTCCGCAGCGCTCGGCGATGTCCGCGTTCACGATCACTGCGAGGCGCAACTCGCGATGATCGCATTCACGGCCGGTCAAACGGCGGAAGCCATCGCCCGCGCGAGACGGGCAGTCGAGGCGTCCCGCCGGCACGGCATCCTGATCGCTGAACTCCAGGCGGTGCATTGGCTGGCCGCCTTTCTGATCCTCGATGATCAGATCCAGCCGGGTCGCGCTGCGGCACTCAGAGCCTTCGAGCTTTCGCGGGCGTTCGGGAACCTGAATTTCCCGGGCTTGCTTTATCAGTTCGCCCTCATCCGCGCGACGCGGGGGGAGACTGACACCGCGGCGCGGCTCGCCGGCTTCGCAGACGTCAATGCCGAACAGCATCAGCTTGGCGCTGATATCGCCGTAGCCATACGAAGCAGGCTCGTGGAGCGCCTGCAGGACGCTATGGGGCCGGAGGAGTGCCAAGCCGCTATGACCGCAGGAACTGCGTGGAGCGAACAGGAAGCGGTCGCCGTCGCAGAGGCAGCATAACTCAACCCCGCAAGGTAAACCTGTCTTGCTGCACCTACGCCCTCCGCAGCGCCGTGACGTTGGCATTCCGTCCCCGCACCACCGCCATGACATGCTCTGCCCACGCATCCAGTGCAGCGCGCTTCTCCGACGCCCACTCATGGCGTTGATAGATGCCCACGATCCCGGCACGCGATCCCGATACATGGTTCAGCACGGCTTCAGTAACTTCCAGTCGGACGCCAAGTCGCTGCAAGCCGGTCGCAAGCGTCCGCCGCAGATCGTGGATACGCCAGCCGGTTACTTCCGAGTCCTTGTCGAGCTGTGCCTTGCACTTCGACCAGCATGAGCCGCGACCGCGGTCAGGAACACGTCCTTTGCTTTGGCACTGAAATTGTCGCCGAAAACGTCTTCGGGCGTAGTTACCGTCGAGAGAAACTGATAGCGGGCCTTGCCGAGCGAGACGACCTCGGGAAACCTCGCCGCAAACAGATGCGAAATCCGGACGGTCGGAGGCGCTTCGAGCCACACACTGTGGCTTCCCAAATCCAGATGCGCCGCCTCCAAGGCGTGAAGCGCGGCGACGCGCGCAAGCAGCTGTCGCGCGAGCTCAATCCGATCTTGTGTCGAAAGGTTATACCAACGCTCGTGGCCTGTGACTCATAGGGGTTCCCCGACGCGGCGCTGATGTGATTCACGATGGTGAGCAACGTGGATGGCCACCATGGCAGCAGCGATCGCGCTTCGATGCGACTTCACTGGTTCTGATCTGCGACGCCTGGCCCGCCGCACGGAT
>JAMXLO010000024.1 GCA_024280945.1 Acetobacteraceae bacterium | reverse complement strand
GATGACCAAGCCGTCCGGCGTCGATGTCGAGCTGCTGCTCAGCGCGATCCCATTTCTGGATGGTGCATTGGACACCGTGCGTCTCGGCATTCTGAGTTCGCTGCAACCACAGAATGTGCGGTTGCGGCATGCCATTCGTGACATTATGGCGGTTGGGCAGGACGAGCGTCTGCCGCTGATCTTCGATCCGCAGACTGCGGGCGGCCTGTTGGCCAGCATTCCTGCTGACCGGGCAGATGCCTGTCTGATGGAATTGCAGCGGCTAGGCTATGCGCGCGCCGCAGTCATCGGCACGGTCAAGCCGCAGAGCGATCAGTTGGAGCCGATCGTGCTGCGCCAGTAAATTCCTGCAGTGCGTCGTGCCACGCCTGTTGCTCGCGTGCCGGGGTGAACAGCGGCGCGCGTGCAGTACAATGTCGGTGCAGTTCAGCGAGGAAACCGCCGTCGGTTTCGGCGCGATGCAATAGGGTAGCAAGTGCCTTTGTGTCGCCAACCGGGAAGTATCCGGGATAGTCGCGTCCGAGCAATCCTACCGATCCGTCGATCCTCGAGGCGAGTATTGGAACGCCTGACACCACTGCCTCGGACACGACGTTGGCGCCGCCCTCCATGATGGAGCTGAGCACCATCAGCGGTGCGCGTGCCATGGCACGACGGACAGCCCACCCAGGCACTTCGCCGCGCCACCGATAGCGGTGGTTTTCCGCCATCTCAGCGTGCGCCATTGCTGACCATCGCTCTCCATGCGCCATGCCCAGATGCACGACGCGGATGCGCGATTCGGCCGGCAGAAGTCGCGAGGCCTGGGCCGTGCGCAGTGGATCTTTCTCCTCGCGCAGATGGCCCACGACGAGCACCTCGAACGCGTCGCGCAATGGCGGCAGGCGGCCTGGCAGAGGCGGCACCGACTGGTAGATCACGCGCAGCTTGCTGCGCATCTCCGCGGGCATCGCGTCGCTCACCAGATCGTGCAGGCCCACCAGCATATCGGCCAGCCGCATGGAACCGAGCGTCACATCGGGATCGCTCTGCTGGAAACGATAGATGTCGGTCCCGCCGAGGCCGACGATGAGTGGCGCCTGCGGATAGCGAGCTCGCCATGCACGCACACTGTCGGCGCTACGCCAGGCGTGCAACGCGATCATCAGATCAGCCGGCGTATCGTCATAGCGAGTTGCGAGTGTCACGTGATGGCCGAGGCCGCGCAGCATACGCGCCCAGCGTACGGCGGTCGTGCGGTTGCCGGTACGCGTGGCTTTTGGTGCAGGAGTGATCAGGCTAATCTTCATGCTGCCGTCTCCGGTAACACGGCATCCCTGGCAAGGAAACGCGCATGACCGAACCGCTGTCCTCCGCTCGGCTCACGGGTTATCTGGCGGAGGCTCGTGCCCGCACGCTGGAGCTGGCGCACGGCCTTGATGCTGCGCAACTTATGGGTCCGCGACTTGACATCGTCAATCCGCTGCTCTGGGAGATCGGGCACGTCGGCTGGTTCCACGAGTATTTCGCGCTGCGGCGGCTCGAGGGCGGATCGCCGCGTTTGCCCAACGCTGATGCGCTGTACAACTCATCGACCGTGCCACATGATGATCGATGGGAGCTTCCATTGCCGACATTGCAGGGAACGCTGGATTATATGGCACGGGTGCAGGACGCGATGGTGCAGCGGCTTGATCGCGGCATGGCAAGTGAGGACGAGACGTCCCTGTATCTGATGACGATCTACCACGAGGACATGCACGACGAGGCGTTCACGTATTCGCGTCAGACACTCGGCTATCCGGCGCCGGTCTTTGCAATGGCGCAGGGTGCCGAAACGGTGGCCGAGGCAGGCGCTTTGTCGGGGGACGTCGCCGTTCCCGGCGGTGTCCTCCAGCTTGGTTCGCCGCCGGACGCGCCGTTTGTTTTCGATAATGAGAAATGGGCGCATCCAGTGGAGGTGGCGCCGTTTCGAATCGCGCGTGCGCCGGTGACCAACGCCGAATTCCTGGTCTTCGTAACCGAGGGCGGATACCAACGCCGGGAGTTCTGGAGCGACGAGGGCTGGCGTTGGCGAGAGGGCGCACAAGCGGAGCAGCCGCTCTATTGGGCGCGGCAGCAGGACGGCTGGGGACAACGCTGGTTCGATCGCACAGAGCCGTTGCGGCCACATCGCCCGATCATCCACATCAATTGGCATGAGGCCGAAGCCTGGTGCCGCTGGGCCGGACGGCGCCTTCCCACCGAAGCCGAATGGGAGGCTGCCGCGGCAACGGAACCAACGCCGGCTGGTCGAATTGCCTCGCGCAAGCGTCGCTATCCGTGGGGCGACGAACCGCCTGCGGCACCTCAGGCCAATCTGGATGGCCGTGTCATCGGTGTCGTCGACGTCGCGGCATTGCCTGCGGGTGACAGCGCCTGGGGATGCCGGCAGATGCTTGGCAACGTGTGGGAGTGGACGAACACGACATTCGAACCTTTTCCCGGCTTCTCACCTGACGTCTATGAGGACTACTCGGCGCCATGGTTCAGCACGCGGAAGGTGCTGCGCGGTGGGGCATGGGCAACACGCGGCCGGATGATCAACAACACCTATCGCAATTTCTTCACCCCGGACAGGCGCGATGTCATGGCAGGCTTCCGTACCTGTGCACTCTGACGCGGCACGATCATTCGGGCGGCTGACGCCAAACCATGTACTCCGGTTCGCCTTCAATCGGCTTGCGCGGCAGAGTATCGTGTAGGGCGAGCCACGGCACTTGGCTTTCGATGCCCCAATGCACCTCCGGCCGGACCGCGTCCGGGTGGTCAAGACTGCCGATTGCAATCGCGATCCATTCCGAGCGTAGGTAGCGGAACGTAAGTGGCGTCCCGCATGTGCCGCAGAATCCGCGTTCAGCATATGGGGTCGAACGATAGAGTTGTGGCGCGCCGCGGCTGAACGACAAGGCCGATACAGGCAGGGAACCGAACACTGCAAACACGTTGCCAAACGCGCGCTGGCAAAGGCGACAGTGGCAGTAATGCACATCGCATGGCGCCTCCATGCACTCGTAACGAATGGCGCTGCACAGGCAGCCGCCGATGAGTCTTTCTGACGATGCAGCCATAGGTTGTCTCCGAGGGCACCTCTACGCTATCACTGTCGCCCAGCCCAGGCGCCGTCTCGTCCAATCGCTCAACGCGTCGGCCAGCAGGACAATGGCCCAGGTGATCAGCACATAAGCCATCATCTGATCGTAGAAGAACAATTGCTGGGCGTTGTACAGCGCCTGGCCGATGCCGCCCGCGCCAATCATGCCGACCACGCTTGCGGCGCGGAGGTTCCATTCAAGTCGGAACAACGTATGGATTGCGACCGGTGCTGATGCCAATGGCAGGATCGCATAGCAGGCGACAGCCAGCCGCCTCGCTCCGGTCGCCTCTAGCGCTTGCACCGGCGCGCGACGCACGTTTTCGCAGGCCTCCGCATACAGCTTGCCGAGTACACCCACCGAATGCAGCCCCAGTGCGACAACACCAGCGATCGGACCGACGCCGACCAGCGTCACCAGAACCAGCCCCCAGATCACTTCGGGCACCGCGCGCAACACTTCCAGCAGCATGCGCGTAGCCATCGCGACTGGAGCCGGCACCAGGTTGCGCGCGGCAAGCAGTCCCAGCGGCACCGCCAGCACCGCGGCCAGCAACGTCCCCGCACCGGCGATGAACGCGGTCTCCAGTAGTAGCCGCGGCAGCGCTTGCAGCGCTGGCAGCGGCAACGCTGGCGGGAACATTCCGCCAATCGTCGTTGCCGCGTGGCGCAACGCCAGCGTTTCCGGCCAGTTGGCCCACAGCGCGGCGAGACCGAGCGGGATCAACAGCAGGACCGCGCGCGGATGCCGCCGCAGCAACCAGCTCAAACTGTCAAGTGCACTGACCACGATCACCAGCAGGATGATCAACGTCGTCGCCCGGCCGTAGTCGAATGCGTTGATCGTGCCGACCAGTTCGGCGCCGAGGCCGCCGCCGCCGACGGCACCGACGATGACCGCCGCGCGCACCGCGCACTCGAACGAATAGCAGCCCATCGACACGAGATTGGTAAGGGTCATCGGTAGCAGGCCATAGAACGCTACCATCAGCCGTGTCGCACCGACGCTGCGCAGCGCCTCGATCGGGCGCCAATCGGCAGCAAGAAATAGATCGGCGAACACCTTTCCGATCATCGCTGCGTAAAATATGGCGAGGGCCAGCATCCCCGCGGCCGGCCCGATGCCGACGACAACGACACAAAGGATAGCCAGCGTCAGGTCCGGGATCGCCCGTAGCCCCGACAGCAGCCCGTACGCCAGGCGGGCACCACGTACCTGCGCACCGACAAACATGGCCAGCGGCAGGCCGATGAGACAAGCAATCAGCATGCCTCCTGCCGCCATGCTGATGGTCTGCATCAGCGGCACAGTCAACGCCGCCAGGTAGGACAGCGATAGGTCCGGCGGGAAAAAACCAGCAAGCATGCTGCCCACCGATGCGGCCTAGGATGCCGTAGCGAACTGTACTGCTGGCCCGGCGTAATCGCTCAACACGCCACCCTGCAAATGGAGGATCCGATCGAAATAACGCTCTGCAAGGTCATGCTGGTGCAACGAACACAGCAATGCGATGCGTGCCTCGCCCGCAAGCTGGCAGAGCAAAGACAGGATATGTTGCGACAGATCCGGATCGAGCGAGGCGACTGGTTCATCCGCCAGCATGATCACAGGCTGTTGCACCAGCGCCCGCGCAATCGCCACGCGTTGCTGCTGACCCCCAGATAGCTCGCCAGTACGCGCTCGCAGTTTCTCCGCTATGCCGACCCGCTCCAGTGCGACCCGTGCCTCATCTAGCTCGCCGCAGAGCGGCCAGAAGAGAAAGCGCAGCGCGCGCGTTGTGGACCAGCGACCAAGTGCGCCGGCCATCACATTGTGATAGACGCGCATTCGTTCAATCAGGTCGTGCTGCTGGGCGATCACTCCGATGCCACGCCGCAGAGTGCGTAGCTGTCCACCCCGTGCCTGGAGAATGTCGGCGCCGGCCACCATAATTCTGCCGGTCTCGGTCGGCACGAAACCGCTGATCGCGCGGAACAGCGTGGTTTTGCCCGAGCCGCTCGGGCCGATGATCGCGACGCGTTCACCAGCGCCAACGGAGATCGACACCTCTCGCAATGTAGCCGTAGCCTTTCGTCGGTATCGGACCGTCAGGTTCTGGATCAAAAGCATCGACGGCAGGTCAGAACAGCTTCAAGTCCGTCGCGACGCGTCGTAGCGTGTCGTATTCATCATCTGTCGCGCGGACGAACTTGTTGCCACGCAGGATGGCCAGAATCCTGTCATCGCGACCCGGCTGCAGAGCCAGAAAGGCTTCGCCGAACTTGGCACGAACGGCTGCATCGACCTGCATCCGACCCACCCAGACGTAGTCGACGAAGGGAGGCGTGGTGAAAAATACTCGGACCTTCGCGCCATCGAGCTTCCCGTCCTTCTGCATGGCCTGATAGACGCTTTCATCGATGGCGCCGGCATCAATTGCGCCGGTCTCCACCGCCTTGGCGGTCGCGGGGTGACTTCCAGTGTACCGGTACTTCAGGTCCTTGTCGGCGTCGATCCCGGCTCGCCGCAGGGCCTCGAATGGCATCAGGTGGCCGCTGGTGGAGTTGATGTCACCGAAGGCAAACGTCCTGCCCTTAAGGTCCTGCAATGACTGAATAGGCAAGCCTGATCGTACAATGAACAGGGCATGGAACTCGCGGTCGGCGTCGCGCTGAACGATTGGCACGACGCCGTAGAGCTGATGCGCCTTGATATAGGTCAGCCCGCCCAGGTAGGCGAAATCGAGCGTCTCATTGCCGAGTGCCTCCACTGTGGCGTTGTAGTTGGTGGGGATGATGAGCTCCACGGATTGACCCATCGCCTTCGCCAGATAATCCCGTAGCGGCGCCTTTTCCTCGACCGAGACCTGGGTCGATCCGGCGTCCGGGATCATGCCGACACGAATGCTGTCGCGAGCTGCTGCTTCTGGGGCAGCAATAGCCGCAACGAGCAGCAACACTGCGAGCGCAACAAGGCGCGCTGCTGTCGGCAGTAATGGCATCGAAGTCCCTCTTTGACCGCGGCTATGATGGTCGACGTTGCCCCTCGTGGTCTGATACCGCAAGAGTGCGGTCGTCGCGGCAAATCCCCACCGGTGCGTGAGCTGGCCGTTCCCACGCGTGCCCGGCCTGACGGTCATTCCGACAGCGCGAGATGAGAGCTAGTCGTCGTATCGTGCCAGCTCGACCAAGCCGGAACGACGGTTGATCCGACCCTGGCGCTCCAGCTTGGCTAGAGCGCGATACGTTGCCTCCCGCGTGAGACCCAGTTCATCGGCGATCTGCGTCCATGATCGATGCATCGGGACCGACGGCGGGTTACCCGACGCATGCAAGCGCAGCCATGTCAGGAGCCGGTTCATCGCCGCTCGGATGTTGCGAAGCTCAAGCTTCGCCCGCAGATCGCGCACCTGTCCGGCGAGTGCCAACGCAAGTGCCAGGCACTCAGCAGGGTCAGCGGCAAGTGCCGAAAGCAGATCGGCCCTCGGCAAGGCCAGCATGACGGCATCCATTTCCGCGATGGCGTCGTAGCGATAGCGGTCAGCGGAGAGGGATGCTTCGGCGAAACTATCGCCCGTCTCGGCGACATTATAAAACCAGAGACGTGCCGTCGGCCAAAACCCGAGCTAGCCGGACGCGCCCGGACTCCACTACGAATACCGCGGCAGCGGGTCGCTCTGGCGAAAAAGCCTTATGGAGCGCGATCTCGCCGAGCAGCGCGGCTGGCTCGACAAGGGACAGATGCGCGACGTGATCGCCGTCTGCCAGACAATGCCGGGTCCGCTCGCCGTGCAGGTCGCGATCTTCATCGGTTACATGTAGCGCGGCTCTTGGGGTGCCTGGGCCGCTGGCTGAATGTTGATCCTGCCCGCATCGGTGATGGCTGGACTGCTGGCCGTGCTCTACGTCCACCTACATTATTTGCCGTGGCTAACCGCAGTCATTGCCCTCATTCTTGAATCCTGGTGGCGCCTGGTGCGGCTCGGCATCAAGGACCGATTTCAATCTCTTCTCACTGCATTCTGCCTTCTGGCGACACTGGCAGTGCCAGGCCTCCTCACCGGCCTCTTTCTCGTGGCCGGCATGCTCGGCGTTGGCTGGTATTGGCTGCACGCCCAACGACACGATGCCAATATCCAGCTGCATGAAATGGCCTCCCCTTGATGGTGGAGCGGTAGCATGATACCGTAAGCGGCCTGCCAAGCGGCCATTCGGGTAGAATTATGGGTAGAGCGTAGGTCGATTCCAGAAAACCGGCAGGGACCCAGGGGTTCTTACAAGTCCTGCGCCAGCCGGGGTCGATAGCCAGATTCGGGGCGCGCCGGTCCTCTCCCAGGGACGGAATTGATGGAAACCGGGGGAGGCGGGGCGTTGAATCCCATGGCAGGGAGAACGCCATGCTTCCCTTGATGTAGCATGGGCGGTGTTCGCGGTAATCGCCTATGCGCTGACGCGTCCAGATCCACCAGCCGAAGCCGACGGACACGCCGGGACATAACAGCTAAGAGGCGAGCCACGGGCGGCCTCATTCACTGGAGTTCTTGGCCGCCCGGTAGTTCCGTGGTGCACCCCGGAGAAGAAGTGCATGATCTGATAGATATATTTCAGTATTGTAACATACATGTCCGATAGGAGGACCCAGCCCGAAGCACCGCCGTAACCGTGCGGCGTGTTTTGCACGGTCCGGGCCGCGCCTCGGGGTTCAGGGGTGGAGTTCCTCCGACGTACACCTTCGGCTTCCTCTACCTGTTCGCGATCATTGCGCTCGCGGTGTTCGCTGACTATCAGGGCCGCGATCGTTCGACCGATCCGCGCGATCATTGCTGGCCGCGTTGCGGCGACACTCACGGCGTCGTCGCGCGTGTGACGATCCCAGCGCCGATGTGGCCCGGTCTGGCGACTGCGTGAAGGATGCGGCCGAACAGGCGGTTCGCCAAGCCATCGCCGATGCGACGGATGAGGGCGAGGCGACCGAGGGCTGAGATAAGGGCGCGGCCTCGACCACCGGGGGCATGGGCCAAGGCGGTCGCTCGGGCTGATATTGATATTACCTCCGAACACATTTCCCACTCCCAAAGTTAGTATATACAGTAGTGTTACGGGCCACGCCGCAAAGTTTCTTTTCAGTCATGGCAGGATCGCCTGTGCAGGTTAACTTTCGCTCGGAGGTTTCTTGCGTCGTCGCGCCGCGATCAGCACGCACAGTGCGTTGGTGGCGGCGGGACGAGCTTCAATTGTCGACGTAGTCGCAGCGGAACCCCTCGCCCCAGCGCTTCAAGTGGCCGCGCGACGGCGACGGGAAATGCGCGGAGCAGCACAGCGTGTGGTTCTGTCAGCTATCAGGCCAGGCGTTTGCTGGTCCCCCGTTGTCACGGCTACGATCTCCGGAGGTGAGGGGGTCAAGCGAGGTGCGTTGCCCGGAATGCCGATCGCCGGCGGTCAAGGAGCGGCCCGAGCGCACCGCGCAGGGCTATTGCCGGTTCCGGTGTCTGGACTGCACGAAGCAGTTCAACGAACGGAACGGTGGAGGGCTGAACCGGACGCAATATCCGACCGACGTGATCGCGCTCGCGGTGCTTTGGCGGCTCAGTCTGCGGGACCTGGCGGAGATGTTCCTGATCCGCGGTTTCATCTTCACCTATGAGGCAGTGCGAGAGTGGGAGGCCAAGCTCACACCCACTCTGGCTGAGAACCTCCGCCGCAAACGTCAGGGTCCAGTGGGCCGCAGCTGGTATACCGACCTACATCAGAGTGCGGGGCCAATGGCGGTACCTGTATCGCGCGATCGATCGCGACGGCGCCCTGGTCGACGTCATGCCGAGCGAGCACCGCGAGTTGGCGGCCGCCAAGGTATTCTTTCGATCGGCCAAGATGGTGACCGGCGTCACGCCGGCACGGGTCACGACAGACGGCCATGACGCCTATCCCCGAGCGATCCGAACTGAACGCGGCTGGCGGGTGCTACATCGGACGAGTTGCTACCTCAACAACAGACTTGAGCAGGACCACCGCGGCATCAAAGGCCGATGTCCATCAATGCTGGGACTGAAGAGTACCGTGTCAGCGGCACGCTATTGTCGATGTCATGACGAGTTGCGCAACTTCCTTCGCTGCCGGTCCCGGATGCGTCAACATGTTCCTACTGCGATGCGGCGCCGGCAGCTCATGCGAAAGACAGCGACTGCCCTCCATATCCTCGCAACCGCCTGAAGTGCGCGGGCACCTCGTGCAAACTCGTAGACCTGTCAGGCGCTAAAGCTGACAAAACCCGATACTGGAGCACGAATATCGAACATGAGCTTGCTGATCCGGCAGGAGTGCTGTTCCGCGTGATGGGAAGTCTGTTGTCGGGGCAGATCGGGCGATATCGGAAGAACAGTTGTGCCCTAGAGCACGCGCTGCAGTTTGGTGCCCGACACGCAAGCGCGCACCCATGGCGGCCAAAGGCGAGGATAGTCGCTGCGAAATAGGCCGGACATAAGCGTGCCCCTGACCGGACGCTCCATCGCCGAACAGCAGCTGTCGTGACGGGATCTACTAAGTCATCAGCGTTAATGAACTCGGTCTCGGGAGATACGGATGACAAACCTCACGTCTCAACAACTCGCTTATCCTCCTGTGGCCGTCCACATGAGCTGTTCTTGATGGCCGGGTCGGAGTGATTTCGCGCGACCACATGGCAGCCTGATCGACGAGGACTTTTACGCTCCGAAACCTGAACGGGATTTTCTCATCTCAAACGGCAGCGACCTCGTAGACGAGCTCTTTTCTCGGGGGTTTGCGGCAACACGACAAGGGTCATCAACTCGATTTGGCCGACCTCGTAATCGGGTAATAGAGGTAACCGCTTAATGTTCGACCTGGTACAGGCGCCATCGCTCCGGCAGGCCTTTGAGTTGATGAACGCCGCGATCCTTGAAGCGGATTCCAGACTGCGACATGAGATCCTTGACCGCGCTCGAGACAAGGACTTCGCCGGCACGCGCTTTTGCGGTGACGCGCGCGCCGATGTGAAACGCGAGACCGAACACCTCCGCTCCGCTCATCTTGTATTCGCCCGCGTGCAGCCCCGCCCTTATCTCTAGCCCCAGTGTGCGCACCGCCTCGCGGATCGCGGTCGCGCAACGGACGCCGGCAGCCGGCGTGCCGAAGGTCGCTAGCAATCCGTCCCCCGTCGTCACGACTTCTTTTCCGCGCAAAGCCTTCAGCTCTCTGCGGACAGCGGCGTAATAGTGATTCATCACCTGTGTCCAACGCGAATCGCCCAGCCGTGCGACTTTTTCGGTAGACCGTACGATATCAACAAAGAGGATCGTGGCGAGCGCTTGTTTTAGCTCGGCGCTACGGTCGGTGGTTCGAGGCCGGTTCGCAATTTTCCCAGCCCATAGTTCATAGCGATGGTTGCGTCTTCGCGCTATTGCCGTTTTTGCATAGACCTTGGCACGCTGGACCGTGCCGCAACGAATCGTTTTCTCCCTCGGTGGAAACGTCCAGTAAACTCGTCGCCCATCTCCGACGCCATGGACCTGCACGGCGCCCCACTTCAGGAAAACCGTCGAGCCAACCCGTCGAACGCACCATGCCTTCGACGTGTATTGGGAGACGTTCGACTGATGAACTCCGATGCGAAGGAACTTGGGCATTATCGCGCGGCCGATCGACCATTTGCCTACCTAAGATTAAAGCGTAGCCATACATTCCTGCAGTGGCAACTCATACGAGAGTGCTATCGAGCAGGCCTCCGGCGAGAACAAATATGCCTCTGGTTTGCAGGCTATGCGGGGAGGCAGCATCAACGCCGGGCCGCGATGTCCGCTTTCGGCGCGAAGCAGCCCCTGCGACGGCCCTGCATCCTCGGAGAATATCACGTCTTGGATCGAGCAGAGCCTGTAGACGGTCGTTATCGAAGCCAAGGTAGCGCTCAAAGAGGATCAAGATGAGCGATGGCGCGGTCGATGCCATCTTGCACGCGGTACCATCCAGCGACGATCGTCACAAGCCAAGGCTTGCCTTTGTAAACCGCTGGCGCAGGAAAGGTATCACTGCCGAAGGCGCATGGCCGATTCTGCCGCCCGAGGATTCTGCGTGCCACCTGATAGCGAGATAGCTCATCATCGCGACGCCACTGCCTTTGCAGCCGACCGAGAGTTGCGGGTAGCGGCGCTCGCGTTCCTCGTATCCAATAACATATAATTGGTTGAGATCGTGGCGTCCCGCTGCGGTTTACCTCAACGGTCTTATGTTTGTGCGGTTTCTGGGGAGAACATGCCAGGCGCTTCTCCCAGTCGATTAGCAACGCCGGCATCACTCAACTCGTCCAGAAGGCGTTTCGCCGCGATCAGATCAGCGGTCTCAAACCCCTCGCTGAATCGATCATAGACCGGCTGCAAGAGTGTTATTGCGTCTGCTGGACGACGAGGCTCGTCGCCGCACGCAGCTCCCAAGACAATGTCTCTTGCCGTCGCGCTTCATCCAGCGCCTGGCGGAAGAGCGCTTCTGCCGTTTCCACCTGTGGAGGGCTACTATGCAATAGCCAAAGTTCGCCTTTAAGGCGCACAACCCGGGCGTGATCCAGCCCCCGTCGGACTGCTCTGTTCCCACTTCGACCACTGCGAAGAGCGAAGAAGGTATTCTTGTGCGGCTGCGCTGCATGTCGCGAAACCCAAGCATGTTGCCGCATCGTTGCGGCCGTCCTAGCCTGCCTACAACAACCCCTGGGACTGAGCCACCATGTCGATCGGCCGCCTGATTGCTTGTCTCACGCTGACAAGTGTCGTGTTGTTTGCGACGGTCCCGGCGCAAGCTGATACCAAGGTGCTGCGCGTGGTGCCGCACGCGGACCTGACACAGCTGGACCCGGTATTCGCGTCCATCGTCATTACCCGCGAATATGGGCTGCTGATCTACGAGGAATTGTTCGCCTGGGATTCTAAACTGCAGCCCAGGCCGCAAATGGTGGACAGCTGGACCACCGCGCCAGATGGGCTGACATGGCGCTTCACCCTGCGCGACGGCTTGAAATTCCACGATGGCCAGGCGGTGACCACTACAGATGTGGTCCCGTCGTTGCAACGCTGGATGGCCCGTGATCTCGTCGGCGCGAAGGTTCGCGCGGTACTAACCTCGATCGATCCGGTCAACGCCCGAACGCTTGAGCTGAGGCTGGACAAGCCCTATCCTAATTTGTTGTTCGCTCTAGGCTCGGCCATTGGCCAGATTCCCGTGATCATGCGCGCCACGGATCTGCAGGGCGATCCGTCCAAACCGATCACCACCTCGATCGGCTCCGGACCGTTTCGGTTCAACGCCGGGGCCCGGATCAGCGGAGCGATCACCGTGTTCGATCGCAATTCCGATTACGTGCCACGTGCGGAGCCCGCGGATGGGCTTAGCGGCGGACGACTGGCAAGGGTCGATCGCGTCGAATGGCGGGTCATCCCCGATGCCGCGACAGCCGCGGCGGCATTGCAGAACGGCGAGGTGGATATCTGGGAGCAGCCGGCGCTAGACCTCGTCCCGCTGCTCTCGCAGAAGCCGGGTGTTCGCATTCAGCGCCTGACCGATCTCAGCAACCAGACGATGGTGCGGCCGAATTCGCTGTTTCCGCCATTCAACAATCCGAAGGCACGGCTCGCGCTTTCCTATATCGTGTCCCAGGCCGATGTGATGGCTGCGGGCTTCGGTGACGAAAAGTTCTGGAAGCCCTGCAATGCGTACTTCATCTGCGGTGGGCCGTATGGCACGGAAGTGGGCACCGAGGATTTCAAGCCCGATCTTGCAAAGGCGAAAACTCTGCTGGCCGAGGCCGGTTATCATGGGGAAACACTCGTTTTCCCGTCGACGCACGAAATTGCCTGGATCGGCCATATGGCGGAGGTTGTCGCCGATGAGATGAAACAGGCTGGCATGAACGTGGACATCGTGTGGGCGGACTGGGGCACAACGGCGGCGCGTCAGACGAACCAGAACCCGCCATCGGCGGGCGGCTGGAACATGTTCGTCACCGGCGCATCCGGTCCCACCATGCACCACCCGCTTACGAATCTCGGCACCAACATGAGCTGCGATCGTAGGAATTTCGCCGGCTGGCCGTGCGATGAACATGCCGAAGCTCTGCGCCAAGCCTTTCTCGAGGCGGGAGAAGCTGACCGATCGGCGGCATTGGAGAGACTGCACCGCTATCTTGCACAGGTTCAGCCGTATCGGGTACTCGGCCAGTATGATCAGCCTGTTGCTTTGCGCGCCAACGTGACCGGGCTGCTCACTTCGCCTGTGATCGTCTACTGGAACATCGACAAGAACTGAGCAACCCGGGCAGCCTCGACCTCCCGGGTCCGCAAATCATCCTTCAGCCGGGCTGAGATGTTCGGCCATGGCAGAACAGCGCTTCGCGTCAGGACCCGCTACTTCGAGGAGGTGCTGCGTTTGCTCGACTCCCTGCATGGCAACGCAAAAGGTCGCAAATCCTGGCGAATTGGCAGCATGGTGAAGAGGCGCCGTCGCCCATGTGCGCATCGTGCCTCAGCCGGGTGAGTTATACCAACGCTCGTGGCCTGTGACTCATAGGGCTTCCCCGACGCGGCGCTGATGTGATTCACGATGGTGAGCAACGTGGATGGCCACCATGGCAGCAGCGATCGCGCTTCGATGCGACTTCACTGGTTCTGATCTGCGACGCCTGGCCCGCCGCACGGAT
>JAMXLO010000023.1 GCA_024280945.1 Acetobacteraceae bacterium | reverse complement strand
CCGGCATCTCGGTACTGACGGCAAGCCCCAAGGTTCTCGCCTCTTCCGGCGCGATTGGATAATCGTGTGTCCATGTCCCGGTGACGAGCGTTTCGGCGAGCTTGCCGGCCTGCTCGGTCGCCATGCGCCGTTCCAGCAGATGACGGGCTGCCTGGCTTACCTGCGCGATTGCCTTGCGGCCAATATCGGCCAGCACAACCGTTTCATCGTCGATCTTCTCGATTGGCTTCTGTTCCAGGACCTTGATCAGCGAGGCAGCAGCAAACTTATCGATCTGCGGGTCGATAGGCCCCAGCGCCGCATGCGGGCTCATGACGATCTCATCCGCAGCGAGGGCGATCAGCGTGCCGCCGGACATCGCGTAATGCGGCACGAAGACGGTAACCCGCGATTTGCGATCTCGTATTGCGCGCGCAATTTGCGTTGCTGCGAGCACCAGTCCGCCGGGCGTATGTAAGATGATATCGATCGGAACTTCGTCATCGGTCAAGCGAATAGCCCGAAGCACTTCCTCGGAATCGTTCACATCGATGTATTGCATAACAGGGAAACCAAGGAACTTCATGGTTTCCTGTCTGTGCACCAGCAGGATCACCCGGGAATTCCGAGCCCGTTCAAGTTGCGCGATTTTTCGCACGCGCATTGCCTCCATCATGCGTTGCCGCAGTAGTGGCTGCAGCGCTGACAGCATGAAAAACAGCCAGAAGAGATCGAGCAGGGACATGTTTTGGGTCCTCCCGAATGTCAGCGTCCCATGAGATCAAAGCCATAAATTCCTTGGTCAGCGTAGAGCGTCCTGTTGGGGCGTCGCACATGTCGCAATGGCGATGCGAGGAGAAATCCGCCAACAAAGCCACCGATATGGGCCCACCAGGCGATCGACGTGCCGGCAGTCGTGAGAAAGAGGTCCGTTGTCGCCTGCAGCACCTGCATCAGGAACCAGAGCCCAGCAAATACCATCCCAGGCACGGCGAAGAAGAACGGGATAAAAATAACCGGGATCAGCACGATCACACGTGCCATTGGAAACAGGCGCATATAGCAGCCGAGCACGCCGGCAATGGCGCCTGACGCCCCGAGTGCAGGAACCGTTGACATCGGATTAAACGTGACGTGTGTGGCCGAAGCGAGAACTCCGCAGCCTAGATAGAACGCCAGATAAAGGCCTGACCCCAGTTGATCCTCGACTGGCGGACCGAACAGCCACAATGTCCACATGTTGAGGATCAGATGAAGCCACCCACCATGCAAGAACATGTTTGTAAGGAACGGCAGGTAATCCGCCACGTCAGTCGCTTCCTGATAGCGTGCAGGAACCAGCGCGAACTCCGACACGAGCGTCTCGAGCTGCGTATCGCTCAAGCTCGTCTCGAACAGAAAGAACATGCAGTTGACGGCAATCAGTACCCAGGTTGTCACGGGCGGATAGCGGACCGGAGCCGTGCTCTTGATGGGAAACATCAGATTGTCACTGCGCGGTCCAGCCACCATCCACCGGCCAGGCGGCACCGGTCACAGTGGCCGTGGCGTCGTCACACAGCACCACTGCCAGTGCACCGATCTGCTGCGGTGTCGTGAATTGCAACATCGGTTGCTTCTCTTGCAGCAGCTCCCTCTGCGCCGCCTCGATCGACATGCCGCCACCCTGTGCCCGGTCCGCGATCTGCTGCTGGACCAACGGCGTCAGCACCCAACCGGGACAGATCGCATTGCAGGTTATCCCGTCGTTTGCCGTCTCGATCGCGATGACCTTGGTCAGGCCGACCAAGCCATGCTTGGCCGCAACGTAGGCAGCCTTGCCGGCACTGGCGACCAGACCATGCGTCGATGCGATATTGATGATGCGACCCCAGTGCCGTTGTTTCATCTCAAGCAGGACAGCCTTGGTCGTGTGGAATGCGGCCGACAGATTGATTGCGAGGATCGCATTCCAATGTTCCTCAGCGAACTGCTCGAGCGGCGCCACATGCTGGATGCCAGCGTTGTTGACAAGGATGTCGACCGGACCCAACAGGCGCTGCGCATCGGCAATCAGTTGACGGATCTCGGCTGGGCGCGACACATCCGCCGGTGAGTACCCGGTCCTGACGGAATGGCGTTCCTCCAGATCCTTGGCGACCCGGACGATCTCAGCGCCATCACCGAAGCCGTTCAGCATCACGTCGGCGCCGTGTGTCGCCAGGGCCGTTGCAATCCCGCGGCCGATGCCACTGGTCGATCCCGTCACAACAGCCACTTTTCCCTTCAGCATGGAAATCGCCTCCTGCAATCAGGCAGCGCGCAGCGTCTATGAGGCCGTCCGGCGTGAATGGCGTCATCCGGAACCAGTCGAATGGTCCGCATGTTAGCGTCGTGTAGCGCACGGGATGGCTTGCGACGTATATCACCGGCAAGCCGGGCCAGCGGCACTGGGCTGCGATCGCAAGTTTGAATCCGTCCAGCGTTGGGCCGAGATTGATGTCCGACACGAGCAACGCGGGTGATTCGATCCGATCGAACAGGCGGAATGTACCCCACCCAGAAGCAAGTGCGATGACGCTCAGGCCCGCATTGTTGAGCACCTCCGTGATGGCATCCCGCACGGTAGCATCCGGCTCCACGAGAACTGCCCGGGGCATCTGTCTGTGCTGTCATCGGGCCAGCCGATCCAGCGCATCAAGGATTCCGTCGGCACCTGGATTAACGGCTATCGGTGACAGGTAGCTCCAGAACACGACTCCGTTCTTGTCGAGGACGAACAGAGCTCGCTCGCAGACACCTTCTGGTTCCCGATAGGCACCGTACTGCCTGGCGACGTCTCCCTTCGGCTCGAAATCGGAGAGTAACGGGAAGTGAATTTGGTGGTGTTCAGCATAAGCCTTATGGCACCAGACCCCATCGACCGATATACCCAGCAACTCCGCGTTCGCTTTGTGAAACATAGGCAGAACCTGGTTGTACAGCGTCGTCTGGTCACCGCAGACGGGGCTCCAGTCGGCCGGATAGAATGCCAGGATGACGGGTTTGCCCCGAAGATCCTGGAGCGACAGGTTTTGGTCGGGCGTGACGCGAAGCGTAAAGTTTGGGGCCGCCGTTCCGGGCGACAGTATCTGTGCCATGAATTTGCTCCGATTATTGCTGCGAAAAGGTGAGGTGGGACGCGGTGTAGGGTTGCAGGGGCGATCAAGTGCGCTGCACGCGGGGGCCATCGGATCCCAGGGGAGACACGCCGCCCTGATCTGCGTGACCAGCCCCCGGCCCAATCGTGGGACTCCGACGTTATGTTGCTGGCCTTATCGGAGACCGGAACGGAAGGCCGGACCGCAAACGGCAAGGCGGCTGTACCGAGCAGAGCAATGCAGGCAAACATTGGGATCCACACGACAGCCTCCTTCCGATGGACGATGCGTTAATCAATGCTGCCACCGGCCAACGACAATTTCGTTGACTGCCGTCAACTCCTCCCAGTTTTTGCCTTCTGGCAGGTTTTCGCCTGAATGGGCGCCGCTTTGGGCCCATGTATAGGAGTCCAAGAAGGCGGGTCGCTCGCGGGAAACGATTCCAACGACGCCTCCAACACCTCGTCGAGCTTCTCCGGCTTCGATCGCCGATGGCCCTCGGCCGGTTCTCGGATATTGCTTTTTTTCATGCCTGGTAAGCCGCTTCTGTGGGTGAGAGCTGTTCGCGGCGGCCGCGCAGTCTGACCGCGAGGATCAACATAGTTACGCCGAACAGCAGGGCGTAGGCACCCAACCACCAAGTCAAGGCGACGGCGCCGACAATCGGCCAGAACAGCAGCAGGAACCCCCAGATCAACGAAACGGCGCCACCAAACGCAAGCAACCATCGGCCATGTGCGAATTGGAGACGCAGGGCGGCACTGAAGGCCAACCCGCCCGTCACGATAGCCCACGCCGCCATCAGATAGATGAAGACGATGATTGTGATCAGCGGCCAAACAACCGCAATGGCGCCAGCGATAAGATCAGCGATGCCTTCGAAAATCAGCATACCCCAGCGCTCGTGACGGCGCGCCGCGCGAATGCCGGCGATGATTGCGAAGATTCCATCCACCAGCATGTACGCGGCAAACAGCAGGACCAATGCTGCGATAGTCACCCCAGGCAACAGAATGGCAATGATGCCGAAGATCAGGGCGAATACCCCGCGCAGTGCCACCAACCACCAGTTTCTTGCAAGCGCTCGGCTCATCGCGTCGTCAGCGGACATGAACGGTCCGGACACCCGTCCGCCGCCCCCATATGTGTCACTCATAGCAAGGTTCCTTCTTCCTGTTCGCTGTCAGGAGGCGCGACGCCGCTTCTCGTCGACTTCCTCGAATTCAGCATCGACAACGTGATCGCCCGGCGCCTCAGAACCTTCGGATGTCGGCTGCGCCGATTGCTGCTTCGCTTCGGCAAGACGCCGTGCAGCATCCGACAGAGTCGCAATTCGCTGCTGTATAACGGTCAGATCGTCGGCCGCCATTGCAGTTCGCAGGGCACTGATTGCACTCTCTATATTCTGCCGATCGCCAGCGGAAAGCCGATCGCCGGCTTCAACAAGGTC
>JAMXLO010000022.1 GCA_024280945.1 Acetobacteraceae bacterium | reverse complement strand
GGGTGGGGGCCTACGACATCGCAATCGCCGGCGAGCAGATTGTGGCTGTCGCGGCCAAAGGTAGCCTGCCGGTATCCGATGGTGCGCGGCTGATCGATGCGGGGGGAAAGATTGTGATGCCGGGCGGTATTGATCCGCACGTGCACTGCAAGTGGCATCTGCCCAATCCGGATGGCAGCGCTGGCTTGACGGAGCCGCCGGACGTTGTGGGACGCGCGGCGGTGCATGGCGGCACCACGACGATGATCGACTTCACCCGCGCGAGCCAGGGCGCCAACCTGCAGGACGCGATCGCACGCCGCGAGGAGGATTGGAAAGGGCACTGCGCGTGCGACTACGCGCAGCACATCATGGTGGAAGGTGCGTTGCCGCTGGAGCTGCCCGGACAACTGGCCGAGGCGATCCAGGCGGGGTTCCCGACGGTCAAGATCTTCACCACCGACATCACGCCGTCGCGCAAAGGACGCATGGTGGATTTCGGTGATATCTGGGAAGTATTCCAGGTGCTGAAGACGAACGGCGGTCTCGGCGTGATCCACTCCGAGGACAACGACATCGTGATGCACATGTACGGCAAGCTGATCCGCGAGGGGAGGACGGGCTTTGCCAACATGGCGGAAGTGCACAACACATTGTCGGAGGATATTTCGTTCCGGCGCGTGATCCGGCTGGCCGAGAAGGTCGGCGCGACGCTCTACATGATGCACACATCGGCGGCGTCAGGGGTATCGGCGATCCGCGAGGCGCGGGCGCGGGGCGTGCCGATCTATGGTGAGTCACTACATCAGTATATGCTGTATACCAGCGAGGACTATAAGCGGCCGAACGGACAGATCTATCATACCTATCCTTCGCTGAAGTCGGCAGAGGACCAGGCTGCGCTGTGGGCCGGCACGCTGGATGGCTGCATCAATTGCGTTGCTACGGACGAGATCTGCTGCACGTTGGCGAAGAAGCTGCAGGGCGTGCGGATCGATGACACGACCGGCGGCAATGCCGGCGTCGAGCCGCGCGTGGCGCTGATGTATACCGAGATGGTGGGACGGCGCGGCTACTCGCTGTCGCGCTTTGTCGATCTGGTTTCGACCAATGCAGCGAAGATCATGGGGCTGTATCCGCGCAAGGGCGCACTGGCAGCGGGATCGGATGCCGATATCTGCGTGCTCGATCCGGCGGACAAGCGGGTGATCCGGGCAGAGGACCTGCACGAGGCGGACTACACGCCGTGGGAGGGGCGCAAGATGGAGGCCTGGCCCTGCCTGACCGTGTTGCGCGGCAAGGTGGTGGTGGAGAAGGGCACGTGGCGTGGGTCGCTGGCGGATGGGAAATGGCAGCATCGGAAGGTGGCGGCGGAGATGCTGGCCGGGCCGACGCTGTAGGAGGGGTGTGGTGGTGGATGGGCCGCCTCCCCCTGGCCCCCTCCCGCAAGGGGAGGGGGAGGTTGGGGTGAGCCAGTTGCGGGGGTTGATCGGTGACTGTCTGACGGTGTGGGGTGTGCGAGGGCAGGTTTCGCCTTGTGCGGAGGGCGTCGAGATCGTGGTTGATGGCGGGAGTTTGCTGTTGGAGCGAGCACCGGTCGATATGCGGCCCGTACGCTGGCTGCTCCAAACGGCTGAACGTCGCGCTGCCAATCGTCCGCCGCGGGCCGCGCCGTCGATTGTCGCGGTGCTGAGCGCGTTGCGCAATGCGCTCGGGGCGGAAGGCGGCAACAGACTGCGGATTGGAGCTGCCGTACAATGAAGCAGGACGAACGCGGGCTGTCGCTTTCGACCGACAGCGACGAGGCCGTGCGACTGTTCGATCGCGCGGTCGAGCACTTCCTGAAATATCATATCGACACGATGTCGCTGGTCGCCGGTGCGATCGCTGCCGATCCGCAGTTCGTCGTGGCCCACTGCCTGAAAGGCTATCTGCTGCTCGGCGCGGCGAACCCTGCGAACGGTCAACAGATTGCGGCGGCGTTGGCGGCGTCGAAGACGGGCGCGGGCACGCGACGGGAACTGCAGCACGTTGCGGCGTTCGAGGCCTGGGCGAACGGTGAACTCGACAAGTCCTTCGCCATCTGGCGGGAGATCCTCGACGAGACACCGACCGATCTTCTCGCGCTGCGCATCTGTGACACCACCTGGTTTCGCCATGGCCAGACAGCGAAGATTCGCGAACAGGCCGACCGGATCGCGCCGCGCTGGTCTGCGGATTTGCCTGGCTATGATTTGATGCAGTGTGTCTGGGCGTTCGCACATGAAGAGACCGGCGACTACGCCGCGGCGGAACGCGCTGTCGATGCTGCTTGGCAGCGCGATCCCACCAATTACTTTGCGCATCATGTGAAGGCGCATGTGATGGAGATGGATTGTCGCCCGCGGGAAGGATGCGACTGGTTGGAATCGCAGATCCCAAACTGGTCGGTCGGCAACAACCTGATCCATCACCTGTGGTGGCATCGCACGCTGATGGAACTGGACCTCGGGCAGCGCGACGCGGTTCTGCTGAGCTACGATAAGAACATTCGCAACTTTGCCGATCCGATGACCAAGGCGGTGCCGGACCACTATGTCGATCTGCAGAATGCGACGGCGCTGTTGTGGCGACTGGAATTGCTGGGGCTGGATGTCGGCGATCGGTGGGAAGAGCTGGCGGACAAGGCCGAGGCTCGGATCGGCGATGCTGGGCATCTGCTGCTGGTGCCGCACCTGATGCTGGCACTGGCTGCGACCGAACGCGACGCGGCAGCCGCAAGGTTCCTCGCGGCACTGCGGGAGCTTGCGGCCGATCCGAAGCTGTGGACCGCGTCGGCTATCGCCGAGGTGGTGATTCCGACCTGCGAGGCAGCGCTGGCGCACAGGCGCGGCGAGCATGCGCGCGTCGTGGATCTGTTGGCGCCGCGGCAGGAGCAGATCAGGCTGCTGGGCGGCAGCAATGCGCAGCGCGATTTGTTCTTTCAGATGTTGATCCATGCGGCGATGCACGCGGATCGGCATGACGTTGTTTCGGCGATGATCGCGCACGAAGCTGCGACACGTGCCGTGCCGCCGACGCGACGGGCGGGCTATGCCGCCGCAGCGTGCTGGTTGCATTCTTGACACTGTAGGGACCCCCCTGTAGCAAGCCCGCGCTTTCCGGCGGGGCGCCCTGCCAGGAGCGGACATGAGCGAGGAATCGGGCGAGGACGAGCCTCTTTCTCCTTCGTTTGAGGAGAGGCTCAAAGCCGCCCGCA
>JAMXLO010000021.1 GCA_024280945.1 Acetobacteraceae bacterium | reverse complement strand
AGATGGCGTTGCACGCGAAAGCGAAGGCAGAAGCCGGCTATCGGTTCTACGCTCTGTACGACAAGATCAGCCGCGAGGATATTTTGGCGCACGCCTATGCCCAGTGCCGCTCCAACAAGGGCGCACCGGGCGTGGACGGCCAGGACTTCGCGGAGATCGACGCGTATGGCGTAGAGCGGTGGCTTGGCGAACTGGCGCTTGCGCTCAGGCGGGAGAGCTATCGACCGGCTCCCATCAGACGAGTGTATATACCGAAGGCCAACGGCAAACTCAGGCCGCTGGGCATCTCGACCTTGCGGGATCGGGTCTGCATGACAGCAGCGATGCTGGTGCTGGAACCGATCTTCGAAGCCGACCTTCCACCAGAACTATACGCGTACCGCCCTGGGCGTAATGCCCAACAAGCGGTGATCGATGTGGAGGAACTGCTGTTCCGCGGCCATCCGGACGTTGTTGACGCCGACCTCGCGGACTACTTCGGGAGCATTCCGCACGCCGACCTTCTGAAGTCGGTGGCGCGCCGGATCGTTGATCGGCGCGTGCTGCATCTGATCAGGATGTGGCTGGAGTGCCCCGTCGAAGAAACCGATGATCGGGGGCGGAAGACACGCACGACCGAGGCTCGGGACCAGCGGCGCGGCATCCCGCAGGGCTCACCCATCTCATCACTGCTGGCGAATCTCTACATGCGCCGGTTCGTGCTGGGCTGGGAGAAGCTCGGGCTGGAGCGACGTCTCGGCACGCGCATCGTGACCTATGCTGACGACCTGGTGATCCTGTGCCGACGGGGCAATGCCGACGAGGCGCTGCAACGACTGCGCGAGATCATGGGCGAGCTGAAACTCACGGTGAACGAGGAGAAGACACGAATCTGCAAGGTACCGGAAGGCGAGTTCGACTTCCTAGGTTACACGTTTGGGCGGATGTATTCGGCGAGAACCGGCCAGGCACGCCTGGGTCAACGGCCATCAAAGAAAAGCATCAAGCGCATGGTCGAGAAGGTCCATGCGTTGACCGACCGATCGGGGACCTGGCAAGGGACCACAGAGCTGGTGAGCAAGGTGAACCGCGCGCTACGCGGATGGGCCAACTACTTCAGCGTTGGCACTGTCAGCAAGGCGTATCGCGCGCTCGACAGTTACACGGCTGTGCGGTTGCGCCGGTGGTTGCGTTCCAAGCACAAGGTCAGGCGACGCAGGGGCGGGAGCTATCCACTCTCGCACCTCTACGGGCACTTCGGGCTCGTGCGACTGGGCCGGCTTGGGCACGACGTGTCGTGGGTGAAGGCGTGAGGTCTTGTCCGAGAGCCGGATGCGGGAGATCTGCATGTCCGGTTCGATGAGCGGGGTGTGGAGACGGAGCCATGGCCGAACCAATGAGGCACCGCCAAACGAAAGGGGCGGCAACAGATCGTTCAGCCTACAGCAACCGCGCTACACCTCGACTCTACCAAACTTGCCCGTTGAGCCGGTTCACGGGCGTAGCCGCCGCTCGTGCTACCAATACCGGGGCAGCGCCGACACCTCCTATAGCAGGGCAGCGTCTGCGGGTTCGGCATTTGCCAGGAATGGGTAACGGCTCAGGTCAAATGTCGGCCACGGTAGGATCGGGCCGAAAGGTTCCCTCAACAGCGGGGGCCGCTCAATGCCGGCGGCGAGCTCGGCCAGTAGAACAGCCTGGTCTTGCGCCAGTGACCTGTTCGCCGCAACGCCGACCAGTACCGACCATGCCCCGGCCCGCTCGTCGGCAGCAAATCCGACGGGATCTGATCCGCCGCGAAACAGATGCTCCAGCATTACGCGGTCTCCGCCGCCATGAAGGCCTTCGACGTTCGGCATCGCGAGCCGATAGGCGTGGGAGAACTGCGGCTGAACGACAATGCGTGAATGCTCGGGTAATGGTGGCCTGACTGGGCTGCCGTCTGGATTGACACGAGGTCGTTCGATCGTTTCCAGCGTCACCTTGCCGCGCGTGCCGTGGAATTCCGCTCGATAGCCTTCATCGGGGCTGTAAGCCATCAGCAAGTAGTTGACCATCGCTCCGTTCTCATACTCGATCGTCGCGTGCATAGTGTCTTCAATGTCGATCGCGGGGCTGAACACGCAGCGATCGCGGAAATAGCCATCGTGGCCTTCGTTGTCGGCGTAGAGGTTACGCAAGTGATCGCTTGCGGCCACATCCAGTCTCACGCGGCAGCGCGCGAAGGCGGGGCAGGCGGAGCATCGCTCGCCGCGGTCACTCAGACCGAACGAGTGTGCGGTTTCGGGCCGGTAGAAGACGCGGCGGCCACGCGCACTGACCAGCCGAGGTACGCTACCAAGCCACCAATTCAGCAGGTCGAAATGATGGGTGGCTTTATGGACGAACAGTCCACCCGAGTTGGCCTTGTTGCGATGCCAGCGGCGGAAGTAATCGGCGCCGTGATAGGTGTCTAGCTGCCACTCGAAGTTGACCGCGGTCACTCGGCCGATGATACCGGACATCAGTACCTGCTTCAGCAGGGAACGCGCCGGTGAGTAGCGGTAGTTGAAGGCGACGGTCACCGAACGCCCGCTCGCCTGACGGGCCGCGACGATCCGGCGGCAGGACTCGGCGTCAATGGTTAGCGGCTTTTCGGTGATGACATCAGCGCCGAATTCCAGCGCACGCACGATATAACCGCAGTGCGCATGGTCTGGCACCGTCACGATGACGCAATCAGGCGAAGTCTCGCGTAGCATGCGGTCGAAATCAGACGCGGCGTAGGTTGGCGCACTGACGCCCGCATCCGCCGCAATCGCAGCGGCGCGTGCCAGCCGTCCGGGATTGGCCTCGCATAGACCTATCAGCGTTCCGTCCGCCGCGTGGGGGCCAAGCAGCGCGTGCAGAAACGTGTATGCGCGGTGGCCGAGGCCGACGATGGCGTAGCGGCGAGTCATGCGCGTTGGTGGCGGATGCCGCCCGGCATGGCGTCGCCGTGCGCGTTGATCAATTCGTCCACCATGGCACGGATTTCGCGCAGGGTGAGCACGCTGGCGGCGTGGCGATCGAGCACGGCGGCGCGATAGACACGCTCGCGATCACCTTCCAGCGCGGCGCGTACCACCAGATCCTGCACGAACACGTGCGGAGCACAGTGTGCGGCTAGTTCCGGCGGCAAGTCACCGATGTGGCAGGGACGCAGGCCATTACGGTCCACCACGACGGGCACCTCGACGCAGCAACCTTCCGGCAGGTTCTCGATCAATCTGGTGTTCTTCACGTTGCCATAGATCAGCCGCGGCTCTCCGGTCAGTACTGCATGCACGATGTCGGACCCGTATTCCATGCTGCGTTCCAACGGGAAGCTGTTGCCTGCGAGCAGCTTGTGGCGCGTCTCGGCGTAGCGGCGCAGGTTGCGTTCGCTGCGGCGAATGTACTCGTCTACCGGGACGTCGTATTCGGCAATCTGGTCGTCGCGACGCAGGAAATACGGCGTGTATTCTGCGGTATGCTCGCTCGATTCGCTGACGAACCACCCGAGGTGGCGGAGAAGCTCGAAGCGCACCTTGTCCTGCGCGAAGATGGCCATGTCCTCTGCCGCGCGGCGGAGCTGCGGGTAGGCGTCGTTGCCGTCGACCGCTAGCCGCAGGAACCAGGTCATATGATTGATCCCTGCGCAGTGGTATGAGAGACGCGCCAGATCGACGCCAAGGTAGCCGGCCAGATCGCGCGCGGTGAACTGCACGTTGTGGCATAGTCCGACAACGCGCTGCTCCGGATATGCACAATACACCGACCAAGTGAGGATGCTCATAGGGTTGGTGTAGTTCATCAGCAATGCGTCCGGGCAGAGCTCACGCATGTCCTTGGCCAACGCCAGCATGAACGGAATGGTGCGCAGGCCGCGGAAGATGCCGCCGATGCCAACCGTATCGGCGATCGTCTGCTTCAGGCCATATTTGCGCGGGATCTCGAAGTCCAGCAACGTCGCCTGGTGCATGCCGATCTGCACCATGTTGATGACGAAGTCGGCATCCGCCAGGCAGCGCCAACGCTCGGCATGTTCCTCGATCCGCGCGCCGGCGGTGAGTTGCTCGGAGGTCCAGCGCGCCATCAGCCCAGCCGTCTCCAGCCGCTCTGGGTCGATGTCGTGCAGCGCGATGGTGCAGCCACGCAGTTCAGGGAGGCTGAGCAGGTCGGTCAGCAGGTTCTTCACGAACACGACGCTACCGGCACCGATCATCGCGATTCTGGTCATGGCGGGTCCTTCTACCTCAGCCCTGTACTGGCGATGCCCTGCACCAGATAACGCTGGAATGCCAAAAAGATGGCCAGCATTGGTAGCAGCGACAATAGGGCGAGGGCCATCACATTGCCCCAGTCTGGATTCACCTCGCCACGCAGCAGGTTCAGGCCGAGCGGCACGGTGAACATGTCCTGATTGGTCAGCGCGACCAGAGGCCAGGCGAAGTCGTTCCAGCGCCACATGAACGTGAAGATTACCAACACGGCGATGATCGGCTTCGACAGCGGCAGCACAATGCGGAAGAAGATCGCAAACTCACCGGCGCCGTCGAGCCGCGCTGCCTCCATCAGCTCATCCGGGATGCTGACCATGAACTGGCGCACCATGAAGATGCCGAATGCTTCGGCGGCACGCGGCAGGATCACGCCGAGATGCGTGTTCAGAAGCCCAAGCCACGAGACAATGAGGAATTCCGGCACCAGGATGACTTGGATCGGCACCATCAGCGCACCGAGGATGGCAAAGAACAGGATGTTGCGGCCGGGGAAGCGAAACTTGGCGAAGGTGTAGCCGCATAGCAGGTTGATGAACACGGTGAGGGCAACGGCAACAACAGCGATGATCACTGAGTTGTCCAGCCAGGCGAGCACCGGGTAGCGTGTCAATACGGCACTGAAGTTGTTCCAGCTCAGGCTAGATGGTAGCAGGCGTGCGACCGCCTCGAAGATCTCCGCATGTGGGCGAACCGAGGTCGCGAACATCCAGTAGATTGGGAAGACCATGATCACGGCGCCTGCGATCAGCGCAAGGCAGCAAACCCAGTCGGCCAGACGCGCGCGCGAGACGGTCACATCACGTTCTCCGCCTGCCGGCTGGCGCGCCACTGAAGGATGGTGAAGAGCAAGATCATGGCATAGAGAGCGATGCCGACGGCGCTGGCATAGCCCATCTCGCCAGTAACGAACGCGGCTCGGAAGATGTACTGCACCAACATGGTCGTTGAGAATCCAGGACCGCCTCCGGTCATCACGTAGATCAGATCGAACACATGGAACGAGTAGATGATGCTGAGCACCAGCAGCAGGAAGGTGGCTGGTTTCAGCAGCGGCAGGGTGACGTGGCGGAACTGCGTGAGTGCGGCTGCGCCATCGATGCGCGCCGCTTCGTAGTACATCTGCGGAATCGATTGCAGTGCAGCGAGATAGACCACCATGCAGAAACCGACGCGAACCCAGAGCGTTGTCAGGATCAGCGACGGCAGCGCCCAGAAAGGTGAGGATAGCCAGGGGACTCGCGGGCCCCCGAGACGCACGATGATGGCGTTGAGCACACCGTAGTTGTCGTTGAACATCCACGCGGCGATGGTGCCGGTGGCAACGGCGGAGACGACCAGCGGCAGGAAATACAGGCTGCGCAGGAAGGCGCGAGCCGGCATGCGCCGGTTCAGCCCCAGCGCGAGCAGCAGGCCGATCGCCATACTCGTCGGCACGGTTCCAACGGCATAGAGCAGGGTGTTGGTTAGCGCGCGCCAGAACAACGGGTCGTGGACCAAACGAAGGTAATTATGGATGCCAATGAATTCCGGTTCGCCGATCAGCGTCCAGTCGTGGAAGCTGATGTAGATGGCATAGACCAACGGCAGGAAGCTGAAGGCGGCGAACAGGGTGATGTTGGGGGCGATAAATACGTAGGGCACCAGCGATCGTCGGCGCAGCGGGAACCGCGTGGCGTAGGCGTGCCTGGCTGCCCGCCTGCGCGGGAGTGACGGGATCGAGCGGCTGCGCATCAGCCTCCGAGCACCGCTCTGATCTTGGCATCCAGGTTCTGCGCCGTTGTTGCCGGGGCCTGGTCGGAGGTGAAAGCCAAGTCCAGTTCGTCGGCCGTGGCGGCGTTGATCTTGCTGAAGTTCGGCATAGTGACAGTGCGCACGAGGTGATCGGGAATTGTCGCCGCCTGCTCAACATACACCTTCATGGCATCCGGCCGCAGTGCATAGTCAAGCTGCTGCCTCATAAGCGCCGTGCGGACCGGCAGAAACTGCGCGCTAGTCACGAACGCCCGCATGTTGTCTTCGTTCACCACAAACTTCAGGAAGTCTGCCGCGATCTCGGGATGCTTGCTGTCACGGCTGACAGCCAAGCAGTTGCCACCCAGATCGGACGCCATCGCCACGTCGCGCGGCATGTAGGTGACGTCCCACTTGTACTTGGCCATGTTCTGCTGCAGGAAGGGGATCTGCCAGTCGCCGCCCAGCAGCATGGCGATGGTGCCGTTGGCAAACAGGTTCTGCGTCTGCTCGCCACTCTTTACTGACGTACTGGGCGGCACCAGCCCCTCCTTGAACCATGACTGCGTCCACGCGATTGTCTCCACGCCCTTCGCCGAGGCGAGTTGCGGCTGCTTCAGTTCCGCGTCGAGCAGCTGACCGCCGTGCTGGTACAGGAATGGCAGCCACCGATAGGCGGCTGAATTCTGCCATGCCATGGCGAATGCATACGGCGCATCACCCTTCTGCTTGAGCTGTCGTGCGACGCGGATGAATTCGTCCCACGACAGACTGTGATCCAGGGAGGTTGGCATCTCGACGCCAATGTTTCGGAGGAAGTCGACGTTATAATAGAGCGCAAATGTATCTGTGTGGTGCGGCAACGCGTACTGCCTGCCTTGGTACGTCACCGCCTGCCAGAACGCAGGGCCGAACTGGCTGCCGTAGCCCTGCTCCAGATGAGGCGTCAGATCAACGACGGCGCGAGCGCCGGCGTAGCGGCCAACTTGCTGGTACTGGATCCTGAACATGTCAGGTGCCTGCCGCCCGGCAAGGCGCGTATCCACCAACTGATAGAGCTGCATCGAATTGCCGTTCACCTCCAGGCGGATAGTCACATTCGGGTGTAGCGACTGGTAACGGCTGACCAATGCGTTGAACGCATCCTGTTCAGCCTGAGCGCCCCAGACGGACAAAGTCAGGGCGACCGGCGACTGCGCGTGGGCCAGCCATGCATGCGTGGTACCCAGCGCCAGCCCGGCGCCGAGGATCCCGCGCCGACCCATGTGATATCTGTGCCGCATCTGCCGTGCCTCCCAACGAGCGATAGCTACTATGAAAGGTATCGCTAGTCTGTGGAACCTCCCGGCAGGACCAAGGGGCACCTTCCAGTTCGTAGGAGGAAAGCTCGGTGATCGTCAACGACTTTCCAATAGCAGACTTTTTCTGCCGACGAACCACCGCGTAAGAAACTGTCGACCGCACATGGATGCACGGCCTCCGACCTCGTCGGTCGCTTGGCTGCAACGTCCCCACTTTGCTGGACATAGTCACCGAGGTAATCGGCGGCCATTCCCGATCAGCAGGGTCGAATACTTTCCCCTTCATTACCAGAGCTGCAGTCGTGACCAAGCGCCAACCACGCATGCTCCCAGCTGGGCATTCGCCACGTAAAGCAGGAGCATTGGGTCGATCTGCGAGGTCCAGTCACGGAGGCGTACACGGGAAGATCTCGTGGAGAACGGCCGTCGCCCGTTGGTGCTATGAGCGGCAGCAATGCGCCGATAGTGTTGAGGAAGGCGGGTTGTGGCGAGATTTGCGGCGTCGCTGGATTCGAATGGGCGGGGCTACGGCCCGTCAGGCGGGCACGAGCTGGGTTGGGCTCGGTATCAGTTTCGCGATTTATGAGAGAAACATCCCGTGATTCTGGAAATGGCTCCTGTCCCTGGCGTGGGGTAGCTGCCAAGGCATCCACAGGACGCGGTGTCGGTGTTGTGTCCGGAAAGCAAACACAAATGGGTTCGTACGATCCAGATCTCACAGATCCTCCAAAGTAGATACCGGATTCCGAAGGTTTTGCTATTGGGATTGGTTAGCACTGTTCGACGCTACTGATGGTGACGTGAGCTTTACGAGGGTCTTCGGTGAGACCGAGTGCTGGACTTGAGCGATGCGCGCTGAATACCCCTTCATCCGACCCAGCGTGATCGACATTCGTCATCTCCTGGACAGTCCGGCCGACTTGGGCAATGCTTACCTTACTCGGGGGAAGTGGCTATGGACGTTGCCGATTGGCTGCGTGCGCTGGGCCTTCAAAACTACGAGGCGATGTTCCTTGAGCACCAAATCACGACAGAAATTCTACCCCATCTTACTGCGGAAGATCTCGACAAGATGGGAGTTGTGGCAGTCGGCCATCAGCGTCTGTTGCTTGAAGCGATAGCCTCACTTCGAGCGGCTAACGAGACCTCCCCTAGTCCTAATCGCAGCGACCGGCACGGCCTCTTCGAACCGACAGCAGAACGTCGCCGGGTCAGCGTGATGTTTTGCGACATGGCCGATTCCACAGCGCTTTCGACCCGACTGGATCCCGAAGATCTGAGCACTCTGATCCGTGAGTACCAGTCCCGGATCACCGCCGCTATCGCACCGTTCAATGGCTTTATAGCACGGTATGTGGGCGATGGCGTGCTGATCTATTTCGGCTGGCCGAAGGCTCACGAGGATGATGCTGAAGCAGCCGTGCGCGCCGCCCTGGCGGTGATAGCTGCGATCCACACAGCACCATTTCTCGGACAAACGCTGCAAGTTCGCATTGGCATCGCCACTGGCCTTGTAGTTATCGGCGCGCCGATTGGCCTTGGCGATGCGCGTCAGCAGACTGCAATAGGGGAAACGCCGAACCTCGCAGCGCGGCTTCAGGGTCTTGCGGGCGCCAATGGCATTGCCATTGACGAGGCCACATACCGGCAGCTCGGCGGCCTCTTCGAATATCGCGACCTCGGCATGCTTGCGCTAAAGGGCTTTCCAGCTGCCGTATCAGTCCGGCTGGTGGTGGGAGAGTCAGGCGCTGCGAGCCGTTTCGACGCATTCCACAGTGACACACTGGCACCGATTGTCGGCCGAGTTGAAGAGCTCGCGTTGTTGAAATCGTGCTGGCTCAAAGTAACCGGGGGCGAGGGACAGGCCATCCTAATTTCGGGCGACGCTGGCATCGGCAAATCGCGCCTCATCGCTGAGTTTGCTGAGTTGCTGGCAGACGATTCTCCGACTCACCTTCGCTACTTCTGCTCGGCTGATCAAGCCGACGCCGCGCTGCATCCAGTGATCTCGGGATTACAACGTGAAGCCCTCTTCGCTCGCAGCGACAGTGACGGACAGAGGTTCGAGAAACTTTGCAAGGTGTTGTCGCCGGCTACTCATGACATTTCGCATATCGCCCTGATCGCCGATATGTTATCGATCCAGGTGCAGGATCGGCCGCCTATTCTGAATGCCAGTCCGCAGGCACGAAAGGAGGCGACATACACCGCTCTGCTCGGGCGTTTTCGTGCATTGGCCCGCTCTAACCCCCTGCTCGTCACCCTGGAGGACGCGCACTGGGCAGACGCCAGCACGGTCGAGCTTGTCAACGCTGCGATACCGGCACTGGCAGATGTTGCTGTACTCTTGATCATCTCGACACGAGACGTTGTCACTGGTGCCGGTATTTGCGCCGACAGACTGCGGACAGTGACTTTGCCTCACTTGGACCGACGTAATTCAGCGGCGCTAGCGATGAGCGTCATGGAAGGGACGACGGTCTCGGCAGAACTGCTTGAGCGCATAGTGGACCAGACGGATGGCATCCCCCTATTTATTGAGGAGTTGGCAAAGGCGTTATTGGAGACCGCGTCTGCCGATGGGCCGAACGCGTCGTTCGCAGTACCAGCCTCATTGCAGGCATCGCTCATGGCCCGTCTGGATCGCATCCCCCAAGCCAAGGAGGTGGCGCAGGTTGGTGCAGTACTTGGCCGTGAGTTCCCGTACAACCTGTTGGCCGCGGTTGCCGATCTGCCCGCACCCACATTGCAGCGCGGCTTGCAACAACTGATTGACTCAGGACTAGCCACGTACGGTGGAACTCGGGCCGAACGGACCTACATCTTTAAGCACGCGCTGGTACGAGATACTGCCTACAATATGCTGTTGCGACGCCGGCGGCGCCAGCTCCATTCGGATGTTGCGAGGGCAATTCAAGAGCAATCGCCCGAGTTGCACGAGCGACAGCCAGAGTTGCTCGCCTACCACTACACCCAGGCAGGGCTGACGGAACCAGCGATCTCGTACTGGAGCAAGGCGGCGGATCGCTCTGCGGCGCGCTCTGCGTTAATCGAGGCGGTCGCTCAACTCCGACAGGCACTTGCCCTCGTTCCAGACCTACCTGAAGGGACCAGCCGCCATCGTCGGGAAATGACGCTGCAAACAAGCTACGGAGGAGCCCTGTTCGCTTTGCAGGCGTGGACGGGCGGAGTAGCAGAGCGTGCTTACGCGCGCGCGCTGGAGCTGGCTGAGCAACTCGGCGATGTGGAGGCGTCGGTCAGCATTCTTGCAGGGCGCGTCACTTATCATATCGGGCAGTGCGAATACGGCGAGGCGACCAGCATCTCGCGCAAGCTGCTGCGAATCGCGAAGGACCAGGACACATCGCGCGTTCGCTTGATCGCGCATCGGTGCATGGCCGTCTGCCTGCACTGGACTGGCGATTTCGTTGGCGCGCTCGAGCATTTCGATACCGTGCTCGGTTTGTATGAGCCGAGCAGAGATCGCGAGCTTGCGGCGATCCTGGGTTTCGATCTGCGTGTCCAGGCAGCGTTCCTGTCATGCTGGGATCTACTGATCCTTGGCGATCACGATCGTGCCGTGGCACGTTTCATATGCGCCAGAGATCAACTGCACGAGGTTCCGCACAAGCACAGTCGCGTACTGGGGCTGGGATTTGGAGGTCTCTTCAGTCTACTGCTACGGAATAGAGAGCTTGCGTCGTGTCAGTTGACCGAAGCCGTCGAACTTGCCACGGAGCAGGGCTTCGCTGCATGGACTGGAATATGCAGTCTGCTGCTTGGCTATATCGTTGCAGAGACAGCCGATGGTAGGAGAGGGCTGGCGCAAGCCAGGACCGGCTACGCAACATACATTGCCACCAGCGACGCAACGCATGGCCGCAGCGGATTAGCAGTAAACGCTACTTATTACCTTGGCTTGCTCGCACTCGCCGCCGAGGCTGCCGGCCTTCCAGCCGAGGCGCGCGGATATCTCGATGCGGCGATCGACGCAGCGCAACGCTGTGGCGAACGCTGGTACGAACCGGAACTACATCGCCTCAAGGGGGATTGGTTGTTACGTCATCTCCCCGAGGCTGCAGCTGATGCCGAGGCAAGCTTCCGGCAAGCGATTCATCAGGCGCGCCGGCACAAGACGCTGTTCTGGGAACTGCGCGCCTCGATCGGGCTCGCGCGGCATTACATGGCGATGAATGAAACTGGTCGAGCACGCGATTTGCTGCTTCAGGTCATGGACCGGTTCGACAACGGGATGGACTTTCCCGATCTCCGCGAAGCGAGGGCGTTGCTGGACTGCCTTAGGTCCTGAGAGCCGACCGGCAATCGTTTCATTGGCCTGACGGGGACTGGCTGCGGAGTCAAGTGATCGAAGGGAACAGCAATGCGACCGCCGGAGTCAGGGGATCACTGGTCGGCCCGGCGCGTGCAGAATGTACGGATGCCGGCGATGTCCGCTATGGTGTTTTGACGCTGAAAGCAGCCTGCCTGCGTTCTGCCAAGAGGCGCCCTCCAGTTGAACCGGCGGCAACAGGGCGATCGTAAACCCATTGCCTTTCCTGACTTATTTGTCATAGGTTTCTGAAACTACATTCCTGAAGAAACTGCAGGCGCGGGTGTCCGTTCGCAAAACGCTGGTTGCGTTCCTCCGCCCGGTCGTGCCGATACAAGACATGATCACCAATGCCTCTCCAGTGCCTTGGAACATATTTTGTTCGCCAACGCGCTACCTCAGGGCCGTCGTCTGGAAGTTCGTTCGGCGCAAACCGGATGCAGCGTACATTAGTGTGCATATCTCTTCGCCTACTGTTGCAATCAACTGAGCATAAGGCCGCCGCTGAGCACGGCAGGAGGCATGATCATCAACCGACGGGTGATCATGCTCTGATGCGCGGGTTGGTTGCCGCTAGACCGGTGGTCGTCGCGGAGCAGCAGCGTCGGATGAGGTCCGGCTGGTAGTGGAAGCGAGGGTTCTCCTGGCCGCCCGTATCGCGAGGGCTATCAGGCTTGGGTGGAGCATGGGTGCCGTGGTGCGCCGGCTTCCGCTGCCGGCGGACCTGAGTGTCTCCTGACGAGACGACGGATCAGGTCGCACCATCCACGGTTCCGCCGAGGCACGGCCGATCGCCGGGGACCCCGCGATAGCACTTCTGTGCGGCGACACGTCTGTGGTTATTGGCGTAGATGTGTTGCGGCTGATCAACAGGGCTGGACGAGTGGTTTGCGACCGGCGCCGGTAATCGAGCTACCTCCCCTGAGAGGCACCACGTTGCGCCACTCCCACAAGTTTCCATGCGTAGATGTCGCGAATGCCGTGGCGGGCAGCTCACCATGACGCGGACGCGCGTAGCGTGACGACAACACTAGGCTCTGCACCGCCCATCAGCTCGGTAGTGCTGTTGGCCACCGCATCGGCGGCTGCGAGCAACACCGCATCGGCAACGTGCGTGTATCGGCCGGTGACGGTGCGGTTTCGGTACCCGAGTAACGCGCCGATTGTCGCTTCGGCGTAACCCAGATCGGATGCGAGAGAGGCAAAGCTGTGCCGCAGCGTGTGCGGCGAGATATCATCCGGCAGCCCGCCAAGCTTCGCAATGCGGTGCCAAAACCGCCGGAAACCAGACATCTGACCGCCGCCGCGGGCCGCAGGAAGAAACCAGGTCGCCTGCGAATTTTGCGTCGCGCAGCACCTCGCTTGCCGCTTGGGACAGCGGCCGCATCGAGGGGCCTGTTTTTGAATCCGTCAGCACGGTGCGCCGCGCGAGGTCGATGTTTGTGCGCCGCAACGCGAGCGCTTCGCCGGAACGCCAGCCGGTGAGAGCGAGGAACCTGACGGCCTCGACGGCGGGTGGCCACATATTGCGGGCAACGGCAGTGCGCAGCGCCAATCCCAGAGCGCGGTATTCGTCAACAGTCAATCGCCGGGTTTTGCGCCGGTCCGCCGGGCGCATGATGCCGTGCACCGGATTGTCCGAGCGCAAGCCCTTGCGCATTGCGTAGGTGAAGATGCCGCCGAGCAGACCGACGGTGCGGCTTGCCACGCCGCGGCCACCTCGCACGTTTGATAGGCCGCGTTTCTTGCCTGTCTTGGCACGTGCAGCCGTCTTTCCTTCCGCGACGTCGTGCAGGAAGCGCTCGACGTCGGCCGGCGTGACGGCGGCAACCTTCATGTGCCCGAGTAGCGGAGGATGTGTTTGTTGATCCGGCCCTGATCGGATAGCAGCGTGCTGGCCTTCTTAGGTTCCCGTCGGCGGGTGAGCAGCCGACCCTTTTCGGCACCGGACCAGTAGAGGTCGCAGAGCTGCGACATGGTATGCGCCTGGCGCGTCGCTTTCTTCACCAAGGCCGGGTCGCCGCCGCGCACTTTCTCGCCGAGGATTCGCAGTGCCTCTGCGCGTGCCATATCGGGCGTCCAGGGCGGGCCGTGCGGTCCAATAGTATATCGGCGCTGGCGACCTTCGGCGGTTCTGTAGGTCACGCCATACGTCACCGAAGGGCCGGATCGGCGGCGAGCCCAGAAGCCGCGGACGGTATCATCGAAGAGCTGATCATCGCGCTGAAGGGCGCGTACCTCGCGCAGGCCAATGCGGACTGTTCTGGTTGCCGTCTCAGTCGAAAACTCCACGGGGCAACACCCGGGCAACAGTTTTCTGCAAATCAGCTCAAAGTCACCCCAAGTCTCGCAAGCAGGAGCCCTTGAGTTCTCATCACGTTAGCAAGCGAGGACAAACCGCAGCAAGAGCGGACAAGCTAGTGAGCAAGCCCTCCGAAGGCGAAGGTCAGGCGTTCGAGTCGCCTCGGGTCCGCCAATCGTTTCCTGATTTGCCAGGCGCAGAAGCAATTGCGCGCCGGTCCGGACGGAGAAGGCGGCTCGACAATTGCGCGGACATGCGAGACATCAGGCCAAGGGACATTGTCCTACATCTCACCGACAACGCGGCGCAGGTGGCCGAGACAGTCAACGAACACTGTAAAGGCGTTGATGGGACGAGTGGGGTGGGCGTCTCGTGCGACCTACGACCGGGTTCTCTCCAAGAACACCACGGTCCGATCGACCTCTTCTTGCTCGCTCGATGCCCTTCGACACCCAGACCTAGCAGCACGCCCCCGTGCGGTTCTCGCGGCTCCGCGAGTAGAGGGCGTGACTGAGGTTCGTAACCGCACTCCAAATGGCGCATCGCGAGCACGGCGGCAGCATCATACGTGCATCTGAGCCGATGGCCTACCTCAGCAACGACGACCGCAGCAGATGAGGAGGTAGGACTGACGGCTCGCGACTTGGCCGCACTATTGTGGCTGCTATCGCCGGCAGCCAGGCTTGATCGAATTCCTCGGGGAGAAACGGTCATGGATAGGATTAATAGGCGCAGTCTGTTAGCGATTGTTGCGATGGTCTTCAGTTTGCCTATGGCGGTGGGGCAGGCACCCCAAGTTGAGCACCCTGATGACGAATCCCTGCCACCTGGGCAAATAGCCGGCATCGTCGGGCGTCATGTCATAGGTTCTGATGGGGCCGATGCCGGGCGCGTATGGGATGTTCTGGTCGATAGAAATGGTGAACCTAGGGCAGTGGTGATCGACTATGGTGGAGTGCTGGGTGTGGGGCGGCGCAAAATCGCTATCGCGTGGAGGGCAGTTCGCTTCGTACCGGATGATGCGGCGCATCCCATCCATCTGACGCTGACGCGACAACAGATGGGCAGAGTGCCAAGCTTTGCCTACGGCTCCGCGCCCGTCACACTCGGAGACGGGCGCTGACACATGTCTCGATCTCGCAGCCTGCACGGTCTCGACTGGTTGAACTTCTTCGTTGCCAACGTCCAGACGGGCTTTGGACCATTTATCGCCGTCTACCTGACAGAAAATCGTTGGACCGCGGCAGAAGTAGGATTTGCCCTCAGCATCGGCACCATTTGCAGTCTGGTCAGTCAAGTACCTGCAGGTGCCATTGTCGATACCCTCCGCGACAAACGTCAAGCGGTCTGGTTCGGGAGCCTTGCCATCAGCGGTACGGCTCTGATGTATGCGGTATCGCCAACGCAAGCCTCCGTCTATTTGGCTGAAGTGCTGCATGGTCTGGCCAGTTCGGTCATTGGCCCAGCAATTGCCGCTGTCACGCTGGCCCTGGTCGGACGCGCAGCGTTCAGCGAGCGCGTCGGACGCAACGCACGCTTCGCAGCGATTGGCAATGGTTTGGCGGCTGGTGCCATGGGTGTGGTTGGCTCAATGGTGTCGGCCAGCTCTGTGTTCTGGCTTACCGCAGCACTCGGTCTGCCGACGATCATGGCGTTGCGCATGATCGGTCCGGATACCGTCGGTGCGGCGCAGCCGGCAGGAACCGATGACAAGGAGGCGAAGATCACTTTCGCCGGGCTAATGGAATTGTTCTCGGATCGCCGGCTGTTGATCTTTGCCGTCTGCGTTGGGTTGTTCTTCCTCTCGAGCGCCGCCATGCTTCCGCTGGCTTCCACACAGATCACCAAGAACCATCCCGATCTGGCTGATATCCTCATCGCGTTCACGATCGTCATACCCCAGGTCATTACGGCAGCACTTTCACCATGGGTCGGCCGCAGTTCCGATCGTCTGGGACGTCGCCCGATCATGCTGCTCGGTTGGAGCATGCTGCCGCTTCAGGGGCTGTTATACGCCAGCGAATTCAGCCCGTTTCTGTTGCTCGTCTGCCAGATGCTTGCCGGCGTCAGCGCTGCGGTGTTCGGCGTCACAATGACATTGGTTGCGGCGGATCTGACCCGCGATTCCGGGCGCTTCAACCTGACCCTAGGTTCGCTGGGCGTTGCCATCGCGGCGGGTGCGTCAGTCAGCACGACATTGGCTGGCCTGACGGCTAGTTGGCTTGGCGAGAGCGCAGCATTCCTTCTGCTTGCCCTTGCTGGTTTTGCCGGGGTGGTGTTGCTCGGCTTCGTCATGCCCGAGACGGGCGAGCGCACATCCGACTTGCCGTTACATAGCGCTCCAGCATGAGCTGTTGTGACCCACCAACGCTAAGAATCAACACTGTCGCTTGAGGTAGAATCCGAAAGGAGCCCTCAGCGTTAAGGATAGGAGCCGCCCGTCACAGCGTCTGTGGACCAGACACGCGCCTTGCCTTCGCCGATCCATCGGCGGAGCATCATGCCACGCAACCAAGGACCCGCTGATGCAATACGTTCCGCCGCCGCACGTCACCCAGCACTGGCAGCTCAGCAAGCCGTCGGCAACAGGCCGTCGCGGCATGGTTGTAGCGCAGGCAAAGGGCGCGGCGGAGGCTGGCGTCGCCGTCCTGGACGCCGGCGGCAATGCGATGGACGCGGCAGTGGCGACCGCACTCGCACTGGCTGCGCATGAGCCATGGAACTCAGGTCTCGGCGGTATCGGTTTTGCCCTGGTGCATCGGGCTGGCCAGCCGCGTGCCAAGGTGGTGGACTTCGGCCCGCGAGCGCCGGCCGCCACCGATCCGAAACGGTACAAGTTGACCGGCCGCATGACCACCGACCTGTTTGCCTGGCCGGAGGTCGAGAACGACATCAACATCCACGGCCCTCTCTCGGTTGCCGTTCCGGCATCCGTTGCGGGATATGAGTACATCCATCGTCAGTGGGGCAGGCTCCCGCTGGCGGACGTGATCGCTCCCGCCATTGCCCTGGCAAGGCGCGGCCTGCCACAGGATTGGTATACCGCACTCAAGGTGGTCACCTCCGCCTCGGCGATACGCCTCTATCCCCATACTGCTGCGGTCTATTTACCGGGCGGCCTGCCGCCTGCGCCGCCTTATCAAGGCAAGCCCGGCTTCTTCCGCCAGGGAAACCTGCCAGAGACCCTGGACCGCCTTGGCCGCGCAGGCTTGCGCGACTTCTACGAAGGCGAGATCGCCGTTTCTGTCGCTGCTGACATCAAGGCGCTGGGCGGCGTCCTGTCTCTCGAGGACCTGCGGAATTGCCAGGTTCGCACCTGGGAAGCGGAGCAGGTCGGCTGGCGTGGCCGTACCCTGCAGCTCACCGGTGGACTCACCGCGGCGCCGACTCTGAAGCGCGTCCTGGAGGGCATGGCCGACGCCCCGTATTCCGGAAAGACCCCATCGGCCGAGTGGTACTGCACGCTGGCCCGCGTGATGAAGGCGGCCTATGCGGAGCGGCTGGCCGGTCTCGGCGAATCCGAGCCTCTATCGGCCGAAAGCTGCACCACGCATCTGACTGCCTGCGATGCGGAAGGCAACACGGTGGCGGTGACCACGACGCTGATGTCCTCGTTCGGCAGCCGCGTGCTGCTGCCACAGTCGGGCGTGCTGCTTAACAACGGCATGATGTGGTTTGATCCGCGGCCCGGTGTGCCGAACTGGATCGCACCGGGCAAGCGAGCCCTGTGCAACATGCTGCCGATCATCCTGGCCGAGAACGGCCGGCCGTTCATTGCCGGCGGCGCCTCGGGTGGAAGGCGCATCCTGGCCTCAGTGTTCCAGCTCATGACCTTCATCGCCGACTTCGGCATGGACGTAGATACCGCGGCGCATCACCCACGGATCGACGTCTCCAGCGCCGACGGCGCAAGCGCGGATGCGCGACTGCCCGCCGCGGTGCTGGATGCTCTCGCCGCGGACGGATCGTTGCAGGTGGTCGAACACAATGCGGTGCCGATCAACTTCGCCTGCCCCAGTGTCATCGTGCAGTCAGCCGACGGGACGCGCACCGGCATCAGCGACGCAGCGTCCCCATGGTCGGGTGCGGTCGCACAGGCCTAGCTTTGCTACAGTAGGTGCTTCGGCGCTTGCCATTGCGGCAGAATGTCGCTCGGAGTGCTCCGTCCGTCGAGGGCGCGCCTTCAGGGCTCGGTCTCGAAACGGGTCTTACCGCTCGAGATCCCTGTCCCAGTGCCGCGCAGCGAGCGATGGCGGCAGCTGAACCCCGGCGCCCCGCCATGCCGCGAAAGTCGATTGGAAAGCATGCCCATATCCATTGGATCCATCGCGCACCAGACCCGCTGCCGCCTTAAGCTCTAGACCTAGGCGTGCTCGCGGCACTCCTTCCGGAAGACGCTCGAGTAGCTTGAGACCCCTACATAAATGACTGTCCGCCTCACGATGGGCTGCCATCCGGAACGCCCGTAACCCGGCGGCCAACCAGTGCCGAACTGCTGGCTCGATCATCTCAGCGAGCGTGTAATGGTGCGCGAGAATCTCGGGCGCCGTCTCCTCCCGACCTTCATCGGAGCGTCGCTGCAGCACGTCTGCTACTCTTCCGTGCAACTGCCGCCGCTGGTCCCGCAGCAGCATGCTATGGGCAACATCTCGGATCAGGGCATGCCTGAAAGCATAGCCCACTTGCGCATCCGCACCGGTCGGGGAGATCAGGCCTGCCTCGCAGAGACCAGCGAGAGCATCGGCCAAAGCTCCTTCCGCGACATTGGAAACGGCCGCCAGTTTCTCGAAGGTGAACTCGCGGCCGATAACGGCTGCAAGCTGAATCACCTCTCGCAATGCGGGCAGCCGATCCAGGCGCGCTGCGAGCGACGCATATAGCGCTGGCGGCACGACAGCTCCCTGCGCATTCGGAGAATGCGCATTTTCTCCGGGGTGGCCTTCATCCCAACCCCCTTCAACTGCCGCTCGGGTCAACTCCTCGATGAATAGCGGGACACCCTCGGCTCGCGCGATGATTTGCCTGATCACCAGTGGTGGCAGCATCACCGGGGCCGCCGTATGTCTCGCCAGTGCCACTGCTTCGAGCTTACGCAGGCCGCTGAGAGGCAGCGTAGAAATGTGTGGTGACGCGACCCAAGGCGGTGAGAATCCAGGTCTGCAGGACACCAGCAGCAGCACCGGAAGATAACGGATGCATGGCACCATGACGCTCAGTAGTTCAAGGCTCGTATGGTCGATCCATTGCGCATCCTCGAAGAGGATGATGACTGGACGCCGTGCTGCCAAATCCGTGAGCTGAGTAACCAAATCCCCGATCAGCCGCTCCATTCCATTCCGAGCACCGATGCTTGGCGCGGAAGAATTCCGCGCATCGGGTTCGATCCATCTGGCGATGAGAACTGCGTCTTCGGAGTTGGCCGGGTCGTCCGGGCCCGGCGTCTTGCTCTCCCGGGGATCGGTGTCCACTGGTGAGCTCCCGTTCAGGTACCCAGCGCGCTCCATCTGAGCAATTACCGGGGAAAGCGGACTATCCTGATGCTGTGGCGAGCAGAAAAACCGGAGTTTCGCGTGAGGCTCTCCGCGGAGCCGCTCCATCAGGCCGGCAGCCAGTCGCGACTTGCCGACCCCCGGCTCACCGGACAGCAGCGCTACACGTCCATCTCTGCGCTTTGCCTGCGACCACAGTCGCAAAAGGGTATGGAGTTCCTCATCCCGTCCAATCAGTGGCGGCAGCTTCGTCGTCGCATGCAATGCTTCCGAGCGGCTGCTTCGCATTGCTCGTGTCACTTGCCACGCGGTGACATTGTCTGGCAGCCCTTTCAGGGCCACTGGGCCGAGTCCCTGGCACTCGAATAGCCGGCCGACCTGCTGAAAGGTCGCATCGTCGATCACGACGCAGCCAGGTTTCGCAATGTCCTGCAGGCGGGCAGCGAGGTTGGGTGTTCTGCCTATCGCCATTTGTTGTCGTGCTTCATCCGCACCGAGCAATTCGCCTACGACCACCAGCCCGGTCGCTATGCCGATGCGAACCTGAAGGTGCTCGCCTTGAACTTGCCGTTCGCCAACCGAGTCGATCACCGCGAGGGCGGCACGAACGGCTTGCTCGGTGTCCGCTTCATCGGCGACAGGCCATCCGAAATATGACAGTACGCCATCTCCGAAGTAGCGGGCGACGAAGCCCCCGAAGCGCCGCACCGTGGCGGTCACGCGAGACTGATACCCGAGAATTACTGCGGTTAAATCTTCCGGATCCAGGCGCGACGATAAAGGCGTGGACCCCACCAGATCGCAGAACATCACACTGAGCTGCCGCCGCTCCGCATTCGGCCCAAAAGTGTGAATGCCGGGCTCCAGAATTGAACTCCTAGGCTTTTTCAGACCTTTCATGTACGAAGGATGCGCCCGATGGTAGTGCGACCACGACGCTTCCCCAGTTCCGCAATACCATTAGGAAGTATGATTGGTTCGGACGCCTATGTCCATCAAACACAGCAACAGACGGCTACAACCGTCTAATCGGAACTGAGCCTAGTGTGGTTTTCGTGGTTCCGAAGTCCGCTACGGAGCACGCTGCGCCGGTATGGCGGGCTTCGGAACCACTACGCTGGCCGGCGCTAGGTTAAGCGTTGTCTTTGCACCACCGCGCCACCTGTTCATGCGTGGCGAACCAGCACTTGCCGCGCGCCTTCATATGCTTGATCAGCCGCGCAAGCACAGGCATCCGCGAACGATGGCCGGTGATATGCGGGTGCATGGTGAGGAGGAACAGGCCGCCTTCGTCCCATGCACCATCGAATTCAGCAGTGAAGATCTCTTCGACCGCCGAGGGCGGCGTGTAGGGCCGCAGTGCCGAGAAGCGGACGAAGTTGTAATATACCGCATCGTCGCGGATCCATTCCGGCGGCAGCTCGACGATGCCGGTCGGTTCGCCAGCGTCCATTAGTTCGTAGGGATCGTCGTCCGCCATCAGCGAGCTGTCGTACAGCAGCCCGAGCTCGCGGACGATGTCGAGCGTATGGACAGAGAAGTCCCAGCTCGCGGTGCGCATACCAACCGGATCACGGCCGGCGATCCTCCCCAGCGTCTCGGCGGCGCGGAACGTCAGGTCGCGTTCCGCCTCGCGCGGCAGGGTCGTGTTGGCCTCATGTATCCATGAATGTATGCCGATCTCGTGGCCGTCATCGGCGAGCGCACGCACTTCCTCGGGATGCAGCAAGGCCGAGACGGCGGGATAGAAAAATGATGCCGGAATGGACTCGCGCTCCAGCAGCTGGCGGATGCGCGGCGTGGCCTGGCGGTTGCCGTACTGGCCCTGGCTGATCCGCATCGGGCTTTCGTCGCCATCACGCAGCGGGATGGTTTCGTGATCAGCATCGAAGCTGATTGCGACGGCACAGCGGGCACCGTCTGGCCAAGCCTTTGGTTTCAGACTGCGTCCGGCGCGCGCGCGGCCGACGATGCTGCGCCACCTGGCCTCGGACCACTGCCAGGGCTGCTCGGTCGGATGCGGAGTTGCATCGTTCATCAGCTGTCCTCCTACGATTTTCACTGTTTCGTGCCACCATGCTGCGCCGGATTGCCAATGGACGGGAAGAGGCAGCATTGCTGGTGTTCGGCGCTTTGCGATACAGTGCTGACGGGATCGTGCTGCAGCTTGACTGCCAAGCTGCGCTCCGCGTTACCGCGCCTCTGCTATGCAAGAAGGCAACGGACCGCCCGTTTCGCCAGATCGGGCGAGTCTCAAGGAGGGTCCAAGATGCTCGATCTAATCGATCGGCGACACAAGCTGACCGCGAACCAGTGGAAGATCGCGCTCGCCGCAACAATTGGCGACATGCTCGATTTCTTCGACTTCTTCCTGATCGGATTTGTTCTGGCGTTCATCGTCAAGGACTGGAATCTGACCTATGGCGAGTCGGGGCTGATCCTGTTGGCCTCGGGGATCAGCGCGCCGTTCGGTTCGTTGTTCTACGGGTGGCTCGCGGACAAGATTGGCCGCCGCAAGGTGATGATCGCCACCGTGCTTAATTTTTCCCTCGCCACCGGCGCGATGGCGGTGACGCCACATGGAGCGTGGATCTATCTCGTCATCTGCCGTTTTATCATCGGACTCGGCGTGACCGGCCTCTACTCGGTCGACATAACACTGGTGCAGGAATTTGTGCCGTCGGCGAGGCGCGGGTGGATCACCGGGCTCACCACGACGATGTTGCCGGTCGGCGTGCTGCTCGGCGCGTTCCTGGGAGCGTATGCCACGCCGTATATCGGCTGGCGTGGTATGTTCGCCGTCGGACTGTTGCCGGCGGCGTTGACGCTGTATATCCGCGCCTGGGTTCCGGAATCGCCGTATTGGCTGATGCGCATGGGGCGGGTCGAGGAGGCGCGTCGCTCGATCGCCTGGGCGTTGCAGGTGGACCCCCGCTCCATCACGTTGCCTGACACCATACCTGCGCCGGAGCACACCCGCTGGATGGAGTTGTTCAAATATCCACGCAGTCTTATCACCGGCTGTCTGACCGGGCTGACGCAGACGGGTGGAGTAGGCCTGACATTATGGATGGTGACACTGTTTGTGATGGTGTTGCAGGTCACCCCAGCCGAGGCATCGAAGCTGGCCATCTGGGTGAGCGTTGCGGCGGTAGCGGGCCGTTTTTTCTGCTCGTGGATTTCTGACGCGATGGGCCGCCGCGCATCCGGCGTGCTGAGCTGCGTCGTGGCCGCTGTGTTCATGTCGCTCGCCGGCTACCTGAACAGCGTGTTCATCGGCGGCATTTCGATGTTCTTCCTGATGATTGTGCTGCAGAACTTCTTCGGCAGCGGCAACTACTCGATCGTCGGTCCGTACATGGGAGAGTTGTGGCCGGCGCGACTGCGCGGCAGCGGCATGGGCTTTGTTTACGGCGTCGGCAATCTTGGCAAGTTCATCGGCCCAGCTGGCCTCGCCGTAATTGCGGGATCGTCTAACTACGTGGCACCGAAGGCGACGCTGGATGCGCTGGTCCCCGCATTCAACTATTTCGCCTTTTGGTACGTGCTGGGCGCCGTCGCTTTCTGGTTCATCGGCATCGAAACACGTGGCCGTTCGTTAGACGAGATCGATGCCGCCTTGTCCACGCCGGCGGCATCGTCGGAGAGAGCTCTGTCGCCGTAAGGGCGGCGCGGGTGACCGATGGTCAGACGGCGATCCGCACCGGCAACTGGCGGATCGCGTGCAGGAAGTTGGAGTAGGCATATACCGGCTTGTCGACCACCTCGATGCGCAGGTCGCGCCGCAGGATCTCTTCCCACAGAATACGCAGTTGCAGTTCAGCCAATCGGTTGCCAAGGCAACGGTGGATGCCAAAGCCGAACGACATGTGCTCTCGTGGGCGTTTCCGGTCGACGATCACCTCGTCCGCTCGGTCGATCACGTCTTCGTCGCGATTGCCGGAAATATACCAGATCACCACCTTGTCGCCTGCCTTGATCGGCTTGCCACCAATCTCAGCATCGGCAAGCGCCGTACGCCGCATGTGAATGACCGGCGTCTGCCAACGAATGAACTCCGAGATGGCGCTGGGCACCAGTTCGGGATGCTCTCGCAGCTTCCGCCACTGATCGGGAAAGCGGCTCAGCCCGAGCAATCCGCCGGACATCGAGTTGCGCGTCGTGTCGTTGCCGCCGACCAGGAACAGGATGAGGATACCCATGCGCTGGCGCAGCGTCATTTTGCTGGTCGCCTCGCCATGCGCCATGATGGAGATCACGTCGAAGCTCTTTGGCTTATGCGCACGCTCTTCCCAGAACCCGTTCATGTGTTCGGCGAAGCGCATCTGCTCGGCGAAGCGCTCCTCCTCGGAGTGCACCGGGGCGTCGGGCGCGTTGATGTCGCAGATGAACGTGTCGGACCAGCGGATCAGCCGCGCCTTGTCCTCGATCGGATAGTCGAACAGCGTCGCCAGCATCATCGATGTCAGCTCGATCGACACATGCTCGACCCAGTTGAAAGTCTCGCCGCGCGGCAGGCGGTCCAGCACCGTGTTGGTGCGCTGGCGGATCAAGCTTTCCATCTTGGCCAGGGTGATCGGGTTGACCGTCGAACTGACCTCCCGCCGCTGATCGTCATGCTCGGGCGGATCCATGCGGATGAAGCTGGTGCGCTCCAACCCCTTCGGTGCGTCGTTGATCTGCACGCCGCCGACATCGTCGGACGAAGAGAACACCTTATGGTTCACCTCGACCTGCACGATGTCCTTGTACTTGGTGACAGCCCAGTACGGCCCATAGGGGCTTTCCGGCGTGTAGTGTACTGGATCCTCTCGGCGCAGCCGCGCGAAATATGGATGCCAGACGTCGTCATAGTAGAGCCGCGGATCGCTGACATCGATCTTGTCGAGCGGCATCGACCAGGCGAGTGCCTTATGGTCCATGTCGACCGGTGCGTTCATGGTGGTCCTCCCTTCAGTGAATCTGCACCGGCAGTTCGCGGATGCCATGGATTATGTTCGAGCGCAGGTACTTTGGCTTGTCCATCACCTCGATCTCGAAGTCGCGCTTCAGAATCTCTTCCCACAGGATGCGCAACTGCAGCTCGGCCAGACGATTGCCGACACAGCGATGCACGCCGAAACCGAACGAGATATGCTCGCGCGCCCGCGGGCGATCGACGATCAGCTCGTGCGGATCCCTGATCGCGTCCTCGTCGCGATTGCCGGAGACGAACCACATCGCCACCTTGTCGCCTTTGCGGATCGTCTTGCCGCCAAGTTCGAAATCCTGCAGGGCAGTGCGCCGCAGATGCAGCACCGGCGTGTGCCAGCGAATGATCTCGGAGATGGCACTGGGCACAAGCTCGGGATTTTCCCGTAGCTTCCGGTACGCCTCGGGATATTTCGAAAAGCCCCACACGCCACCCGACATCGAATTGCGCGTCGTGTCGTTGCCGCCGACGATCAGCAGGCTGCAATTCGCCAACAGCTCGCGGAAGTCCATGTTCCGTGTCGCATCCGCGTGCGCCATCATCGAGATGAGGTCGTAGCGCGGCGAGTTACTCGCGGCCCGTTCATCCCACAGCGCCTTCATCGCGGTGGCCATCTTCTGCAATTCGGTATACCGCTCGGCCTCGGAGTGCACCGGTGCGTCTGGCGTATCGACGTGGCACACGGTGACGTCGGACCAGAACATCAGGCGATGACGATCTTCAATTGGCCAGTCGAACAGCGTTGCCAGCATGCGCGAGGTCAGCTCAACCGACACGTCCTTGACCCAATCGAACGTTTCGTTGCGCGGCAGGTTGTCCAGCACGGTGATGGTGCGTTCGCGCACCAGGCCTTCCATGCGCGCGAGGTTGCCAGGCGCCACTACGGGGCTGACCGCCTTGCGACGTTCGCCGTGATCCGGCTCGTCCATCTGGATGAAGCTCGGGCGCTCGTAGCCTTGCACCTGGTCTTCCAGCCTGACGCCGCCCAGATCCCAGCGCGAGGAGAACACCTGGTTGTTGATCGCAACACTCATGATGTCCTTGTAGCGGGTCACCGACCAGTAAGGGCCAAAATGGCTGTCGGCGGTGTAGTGCACCGGGTCCTCGCGACGCAGCCGTTCGAAATACGGTTGATAGACGTCGTTCTGGTAGAGTTCGGGGACGCTGACATCGATCTGGTCGAGTGGCTTCGAGTAGGCGTCCTCGCGCGGGTCGAAACTCACATTGGCGTCCATGGCATTGTCCTCCAGTACGCCGGTTCAATCCGGCTTCAGTGCTGTCCTTCCGGCATGCGTACGACGAGTCCTGCGAGCTCCTCGCGCATCGTTATCTGACACGACAGGCGTGAGTCTGGCTGGGCCACCGCGGCAAAGCTCAGCATGGCGGCTTCCTGCGAGCCCGGCTCGGGCAGGGCGACCTTATCCAGCCAGGCTGCGTCGACATAGACGTGGCAGGTCGCGCACGCGCATTCGCCACCACAATCGGCATCGATACCAGGCACGTTGTTGTCCACGGCGCCGCGCATGACGGATGTGCCGAGCGGTACCTCCACGCGATGAGGGGTGCCGTCGAATTCGATGTAGGTCACTTCCGGCATGCTGCCTCCCAGGCGCACGGGCCGCTGTATCGGCCGCAAGTTGTTGCCCCGCTGGTAGCATGCCATACCCGCTGGGAGGAAGTGTCAATTACCAAGCCGCCACGAGAGGTCGGAATGCTGCATCATCGCGTCAATGGCTATGACTTGGCGTATATCGAGTTGGGGCATGGCGTGCCGTTGGTCTGCGTACACGGTACCCTTGGAGATTTTCGCGTCTGGTCCCCTGTGATGGGTCCACTGTCCCAGCATCGTCGCGTGACCTCCCTCAGCCTGCGGCACTTCTTTCCAGAACACTGGGACGGTATCGGTTCGGACTACACGATCGCGCAGCACGTGGCCGATGTGATCGCCTTCATCGAGGCGCTGGGGGTCGGGCCTGTTGACCTGATGGGGCACTCGCGTGGCGGCCACATCGCATTCAGGGTCGCACAGCAGCGGCCGGACCTGCTACGCCGTCTCATTCTGGCGGAGCCCGGCGGCGACATCGATGCATCATTGGCTCCGGCCGACGCGCCGCCGCCTCCGGCGTCGTTCGGTACCCGCTACATCTCTGCTGCCGATCGCATCCGCGCCAGCGATATCGACGGCGCATTGATGATCTTCAGTGAAATCGTGGGGCTGCCCTGGGCCAGCATCCCGGCAACGGTGCGCCAGACCTGGCGCGACAATGCGCGCACGCTCCTGGGTCAGATCAACGAACAGCGTCGGCCATTTTCGCGCAGCGATGCCGAAGGCATCAGCGTGCCAACGCTGTTTGTGCTCGGTGCCGATACGCCGGGCCCGTTGCCGCGCGTATTGCGGGCACTGGCCGCACATGTGCCGAACTCGCGCACCGCAATCATCCCCGACGCCAAACATTTCATGTTCGAGGACGATCCGGTGCACTACAGCGCCGCGGTGCTGAAGTTTCTCGGCGCGTGACTCAGCACACCGCCTCGAGGATCGACACGTAGTTCGCCACCGCCGCGCCGCCCATGTTGAACACGCCGCCGATATCCGCCTTCGGCAATTGCATGGCTCCCGCCTGCCCGGTCAGCTGCATGGCGGTGATCGCGTGCATCGACACGCCGGTCGCGCCGATCGGGTGGCCTTTTGCCTTCAGTCCGCCCGACGGGTTCACTGGCAGTCTACCGTCCTTCGCCGTCCAGCCTTCGAGCACCGCGCGCGCACCCTGGCCGGGCGGGGTCAGCCCCATTGCCTCGTATTCCAGCAACTCGGCGATGGTGAAGCAGTCATGCGATTCGACGAACGACAGGTCCTGCAGTTTCACGTTTGCAGAATCGAGCGCGCGCCGCCATGCCTCGCTGGCGCCTTCAAAACGGGTGATGTCGCGCTTGCTGATCGGCAGGAAGTCGTTCACCTGCACTGCCGCGCGGAATCGCACCGCCTTGCCCATGGTGCGCGCCGTCTCCTCATCGGTCATCACCAGTGCCGCGGCACCATCGGATACCAATGAGCAATCCGTGCGCTTAAGCGGTGGCGCAACGTAAGGGTTCTTTTCGCTGAGGTTGCGACAGAATTCATAGCCGAGGTCCTTGCGCATCTGCGCATAAGAATTGTCGACGCCATTCTTGTGGTTCTTGGCCGCGATTGCCGCCAGCGCATCCGATTGATCGCCATAGCGCTGGAAGTAGCGTTCGGCGATGCGCCCGAAGACACCGGCGAAACCGGCAGGAATGTCGGCCTCTTCCTTCTGGTAGCTCGCTTTCAGCAGTATGTCGCCTACCTGCGGACCTGGTGTGGCAGTCATCTTCTCCACGCCGATCACCAGCGCGAAGCGGCCGCGTCCCGCGGCAAGGAAGTCGCGCGCGCCATGCACCGCGGCCGATCCCGAGGCGCAGGCATTCTCAAATCGGGTGATCGGGCGGAATCGCAGTTCCGGTACGTGCTGCAGAACCAGTGACGCCGGAAAGTCCTGCGCAGAAAACCCGTTGTTGAACAGGCTGACGAAGCTCGCTTCGACATCGCTTGGAGCAATTCCGGCGTCATCGATGGCGGCGCGAGCAACCCTGCCGATTAACGCCTCGACGTCGGGATCCTCCAGCCTGCCGAATGGAGAATGTGCCCAGCCGATAATGCACGCTTCGGTCATGTCGGGTCTCCTGATCGCTGCACGATGCTAACCGATCGCATCGCAATTGGCGAACCGCGTGCACCGCCGTACTATGCGGTATCTGGTGCGTCCTGAGGGGGAATACGATGAGGCCCGGACTACTCATGTTGCTGACCGGATTGGCGCTCGGAGCGGCTGGTACCGGTGCCGCGCAACAGCCATCTCAGGCGCAGGTCAATGCCATTCGTCAGTCGTGCCGCGGCGACTATCAGGCGCACTGCGCGGGCGTGCCGACCGGTGGGGCCGCCTCGTTGCAGTGCCTGCAGGCGAACATCGCGAGCCTTTCGCCGGCGTGTCAGTCCGCGGTTGGCGCAACCGAGCGTGGGGCGGCGGCATCCCCAGCGGCTGGCGCCGTCCCGGGCCAGGCAGCACCAATGGCGCCACCGCGCGAGCGGGCGGCAATGATGCGCCGCGTCTGCGGCGGTGATTTCCGGCAATATTGCCGAGGGGTCGGGTTGGGTGGCGGTCGGGCGCTTGCCTGTCTGGCTGACCACCGGGAGAGCCTGTCGCCGGGCTGCCGGGAAGCCTTGGCGACGATGCGTGAACATTAGGCTCGGCCAAGAGAGAAGGGCACATCCCGCGTCTTGTCCGACCCCGGGAGCGCGCAGATTTGTTATCGTCGTTGCAGAGTCGTAGCCACATTAAAGCCACAACTCACGGCGGAACTGTCGGCTGTTGGAGGGATGTATTCCATGCGGCGTCATGAGATCCACGTATTAGCGTTTTTAGGCTGCCTGTTTATCGCCTCGATCGCTGTCGGTTTGACCGCCTGGTTCTGATCAGTTTAGGAAGATCTTGCCGGGATTGAGGATCCCGCGCGGGTCTAATGCCTGCTTCACCGAGCGCATCACCGCCAGCGCTTCTGCACCATGTTCTTGTTCAAGAAATTCACGCTTGCCGATGCCGACGCCATGTTCGCCGCTGCACGAACCTCCCAGCGACAAGGCTCGCGCGACGATCTTCTTGTCGAGCTCCCAGGCGCGCTGCAAACCATCCGGTTCGGGCGGCACCAGAATAACGGTATGGAAATTGCCGTCTCCGACATGGCCAACGATCGGCGCCGTCAGTCCCGACGCAGCGATATCCTGCTTGGCGCCCAGGATCGCCTCGTCCAGCCGTGAAATCGGCACGATGGCGTCGGTGGCAATGCCCTTGTGTCCCGGCTTAAGCCCAAGGCAGGCCCAGAGCGCGTCATGTCGCGCTTTCCACAGCTTGCTGCGCTCGGCAGCGTCGGTCGCCCAGCTAAAGCCCTTCCCGTCGTAGCCCGCGGCAATTTCCTCGGCCTGCTGAGCCTGCTCGGCCACCGACGTGGTTGAGCCATGGAATTCAAAAAACAGCGTGGGCAATGATTCCAGCCCGTCCAGCTTCGAATAGGCGATGCAGGCTCCCATCTGCACCTCGTCCAGCAGCTCCATGCGCGCAACTGGAATACCGGTCTGTAGGATGGCGATCACCGTCGCGACCGCGCCGCGTAGCGTGGGGAATTGGCAGGTAGCGGCCGATATCGCTTCAGGAATGCCGTGCAGGCGTAGCTGGACTTCGGTGATGACGCCGAGGGTGCCTTCCGAGCCAATGAACAGCCGCGTCAGGTCATAGCCAGCGGCTGACTTGCGCACCCGCCCTCCCGTATGGATCAGTCGTCCATCGGCCAATGCCACGGTCAGGCCCATGACATTCTCGCGTATCGTGCCGTAACGAACCGCGTTGGTGCCGGAGGCACGGGTCGCGCACATGCCGCCGATGGTGCAGAGCGACGTGCCTGGATCGACCGGAAAGAACAGACCCTGGTCACGCAGATGCTCGTTGAGCTGGTCGCGCGTCACCCCCGCCTCTATGCGGCAGTCCATGTCGGCCTGGCTGACGTCGATGATGCGCGTCATGCGCGACAGGTCGAGCGTGATGCCGCCGCGCACCGGCGTCACGTGGCCCTCCAGCGAGGTACCCGCGCCCCACGCCACCGCGGGGACGTGCGCGTTGTTGCACAGGGCGAGCAGACGTGCGGCTTCTTCCGAGGTCTCGATGAAGGCGACCGCATCTGGCGACACAGGCGGCTGCGTGTCCTGGCCGTGGGAGTGATGCTCCCGTAAAGTGGTATTGGTGGTGATACGCTCGCCCAGGAAGCCGCGGGCGGCGGCGATCACGGCATCGACGGCTTCGGGCATCGCACAACCTCGGCGGACTGAGGCAGGTTTGCGACGGACCGCGCGGCCTGGCAAGCCGGTTTCGTCAGGACCATGAAGGAGCGTTTTGACGATCTACGAAGTGATGTGAACTTGCTGCGCTTCGGCCCGCCCGATGCCAGAGCATGTGGGGATCTTGCCGGGCAGTTCATGATGAACCAATCCCAATGAACCAATCCCAGTGCTACATCAGATGCCACTTATTAAGACGACAGGCTGAGATCCTTGGCTGACCCTGTGTTAAGTGTCGAACACCTGCGAACCGAGTTCCGCATCGGCGGGGCCTGGCATCCGGCGGTGGACGATGTGTCGTTCGTGCTCGCGCCGGGCGAAACACTGGCACTTGTAGGCGAGTCTGGCTGTGGCAAATCGGTCACCGCGCTGTCGGTGATGGGTCTGGTGCCGTCACCGCAAGGTCGGATCGCTGGCGGCCGCATTGTTCTGGAAGGGCGTGCCCTTGTCGGCTTACCGGAGCCGGCATTGGAGAGGCTGCGCGGCGCACGGATGGCGATGATCTTCCAGGAGCCGATGACCAGCCTGAACCCGGTGATGACGATCGGTGCGCAGGTCGCCGAGGCAATGATGGTCCACCAGGGATTGTCACGCCGGCAGGCCGAGGCTAAGGCGCTTGCCGTCCTGGACGAGGTGAAGATCCCTTCGCCGGCGCGCCGATTCCACGAGTATCCGCACCAGTTCTCCGGCGGCATGCGGCAGCGTGTGATGATCGCGATGGCTCTGGCCTGCGAGCCGGCTGTTCTGCTGGCCGACGAGCCGACCACCGCGTTGGACGTGACAATTCAGGCGCAGGTTCTGGGTTTGCTGGCCGATCTGAAGCAGCGCCACGGCATGGCGGTGTTGTTTATCACCCACAACCTTGGGGTTGTGGCCCAGATCGCCGATCGCGTGGCGGTCATGTATGCCGGGCAGATCGTCGAGGAGGGACCGGTGACGGCGATCTTTTCTCGCCCGGCGCACCCGTATACACGGGCGCTGTTCGCCGCCATCCCGCGCATGGATCGCGATGCGCAGGACCTGGCCGCGATCGCCGGGCGTGTGCCGTCGCTCGACGCGATGCCGACGGGTTGCCGCTTCGCGTCGCGCTGTCCCCAGGCGCAGGTTGGGTGCGAGAGGCCGCAGGTATTGGCGCCATTGGACGAAGCCCATGTGGCACGGTGCCACGTGGCCACCGCTGTACGCGGCAATTGGCATCAGGCCGACTGAACTGGTAGCTCTCCCCTGGAGAATGGGAGATGCAGCATGCTGATCCGGGCCGCCCTTGCAGCCACCGCCATAGCGTTCACCCTGCCGGCGGCGGCGCAGCCGAAGACCACACTGAATGTTGGCATCGCCGCACAGGATATCGGCCAGCTCGATCCGCACTTCGCTGTCTCCACCATCGATCGGGTGCTGGCGGCGTGGATGTTCAATGGCCTGGTGCGGTTTCCTCCCGGCAGCATCGATCCAGCCCGGCTTGAACCCGATCTGGCTGAGAGCTGGGAGGCTTCGCCCGACGGAAAGACCTGGACATTCCACCTGCGCCACGGGGTGCAGTTCCACGGCGGGTTTGGCGAACTGACCGCGGACGATGTCGTGTTCAGTCTGAAGAAGGCGGGGGATGCCAAGACTTCCGCGTTCTCATCGGAGTTGCGACCGTTCCAGACGATCGAGGCGATCGACCCCTACACGGTCCGCGTGGTGCTGAAGGAAAATGTCCCAAGCGTTCTCGGCATCCTGACCAATTACGCGCAGGGCTTCATCGTGTCGAAGAAGGCCGTCGAGCGGCGCGGTGACGACTTCAAGCGCAATCCGATCGGAACCGGTCCATTTGCCTTTGCCTCGGTAACACCGAACCAGTCGCTCGAGCTGATGGCGAACCAGGCGTATTTTCGTGGCGCACCGAAGATCAACAAGATCAGCTATCGGTTCATGCCGTCTGATGCATCCCGTGATCTGGCGTTCCAGAGCGGCGAACTGGACCTGAACTACGGTCGCGCCGACCAGGCTTGGGTGAACCGCACCAAGGCGCTGCCACACACCATCGTCGACGTGTTCGAACCCGCCGAAGAGGGCCAGCTGCATCTCAATACCACGGTAAAGCCGCTCGACGATATCCGCGTCCGTCAGGCAATCGCCTACGCGATCAACCGGCCGGAACTGGTGCGCTGGCGCGGCGCCGATGTATCGCGCGAGGCACAGAGCGTGGTGCCCCGCGGGTATCTCGGCTTCACCACCGACAATGGGCTGGTTGGCAACGACGTGGAAAAGGCCAAGGCGCTGCTGAAGCAGGCCGGATACGCCGATGGCCTGACGATAAAGATGATTCAGTCGCAATTGCCCGAGATGCTGACCGCCGCGCAGGTATTCCAGGCGCAGCTCAAGCGAGCCGGTATCAGTCTAGACCTTCAAGTTGTGGAGCACGCCACCTATCACCAGCAGATCCGACAGGACCTCAGCCCGGTTGTATACTATTCCGCTGCGCGCTTTCCGGTGGCGGATATCTACCTGACGCAATTCTTCCATTCACGCAGCATCGTCAAGACACCGACCGCGGTGACAAACTTCAGCCATTGCGATGTCGCTGACAAAGAGATCGATGGCGCACGGGTCGAGACCGACAAGGCGAAGCAATTGACACTGTGGGCCGAGGCGCAGAAGAAGATTGTTGCTCAGGTGTGCGCGGTGCCGCTGTTCGAGACACTGCTGGTGTTCGCACGCCATGACAATCTGGATTACGGCTACAAACTGGACGGTTCCCTGTCGCTTGGCCCACTGATCACCGAGGCGACGCACTTCAAGTGACGCGGCGTGATCTTCTACATCATTCGCCGACTGCTCGCCGCGATCCCCACCCTCCTCGCCGTTTTGACGCTGGTCTTCCTGATCGTTCGCGTGGTGCCGGGCGATCCAGCCATCGCCATTCTGGGTGACCGGGCAACTCCGGACGGTATCGCCGCGCTGCACGCCAAGCTTGGGCTCGACAAACCGATCTGGCAGCAATACGTCGATTTCATCGGCCAATCGTTGTCGGGCGATTTCGGGCGCTCGATGGTGACCGGCCGGCCGATCCTGACCGATGTCGGCGCGGTGCTGCCGCACACCATCGATCTGACGCTTGCATCGCTGATCGTTGGCACGGTGATTGGTGTTCCGGTCGGCATCTGGGCTGCGCTGCACCGTAACCGCTTCATCGACTATACCGCGCGGTTGTTGTCGCTGATCGGATTGTCGTTTCCGGTGTTCGTCTCCGGCATCTTCATCTTGCTGCTGTTCGCGCTGCACTGGCGGCTGTTTCCGGTGATCGGCAACGCCCGGCTCGACGATCCGGTGGACCGGCTCGACAAACTGGTACTGCCGGCGGCGACGCTGGGCCTGGTGATGGCGGCCTATATCACCCGGGTGACGCGCAGTGCGATGCTATCGGTCCTTGGCGAGGACTACATCCGCACCGCGCGTGCCAAGGGCGTTCCATGGCGGCGTGTCGTGTGGCGTCATGCGTTGCGCAATGCGGCGATGCCGGTGGTCACCGTGGTCGGCCTGTACATCGGCATCCTGATCGGCAACTCGGTGCTGACCGAGATCGTGTTCAACCGCCCCGGCCTGGGCAAGATCATCGTCGGCGCGCTGAACCAGCGCGATTACACGATGCTGCAGGGACTGATGGTGATCTACTGCTTTCTGATCGTCGTGGTGAACCTGATCACCGACCTGACATACGGATTGATCGATCCACGGGTGAAGCAGTGAGCACGGCCGTCGACACCGGCCCCGTCCCCCCGTCCCCCTCCCGCAAGGGGAGGGGGAATTCTTTGTTCGGTGTCTGCTTGGCGTATCCGGCGACGACGATCGGTGCCGTGCTGTGCCTGATCGTCGTTGCCGGCGCGCTGCTGGCGCCGTGGCTTGCGCCGTTTGACCCTAACGATCAGCACATCATCGATCGGCTTGTGCCACCCGGCGGCGACTACCTGCTGGGCACCGACGCGTATGGCCGCGACGTGCTCTCGCGCATCCTGTGGGGCGCGCGGATTTCGCTGGCGATCGCGGTCAGTTCAATCACCGTGGCGATTGTGATCGGTGGAACGATCGGCATGGTCAGCGGCTACGTCGGCGGCCAGATCGACCTCATCATCATGCAGACGATGGACGTGCTGCTCTCATTTCCCAGCCTGATCCTTGGCCTGATCGTGGTCGCCCTGCTCGGACCTGACCTGATCAACCTGGTCGCCGCCATCGCGCTCACTGCCATTGCCCCTTTCGCACGTATCGCCCGCGCCCCCGTGCTCAGCCTGAAGGAGCGTGCCTTCATCGAGGCGGGCCGCGCGTTGGGCTTCTCGCACCTGCGCATCCTGTTCGTGCACATCCTGCCTAATATTCTGAGCGAGGTGCTGGTGATGGGTTCGTTGTGGATGGCGACCGCTGTGCGCACCGAAGCATCGCTGTCGTTCATCGGTCTCGGCGTCAAGCCGCCGACCGCGACCTGGGGTGGCATGATGCGTGAAGGCTTCGAGAACATTCTCGACGCACCGTGGCTCTCGATCTGGCCTGGCATCGCAATTCTGCTGCTGGTACTTGGCCTAAACATGGTGGGCGATGGGCTACGTGACGCCACGGATCCACGGTTGCGGGGCGAGACGTGAACTGCGACCGTTTCGCAGCGATCATCCGCGCCGATCCAGACCTGATGCATTTGCTCGAGCGCCTGCGGAGGCTCGATCTGCCGCAATGGCGGCTGGTCGCGGGCTGCCTGTATCAAACAGTCTGGAACACGCTAACAGACCGGCCCCGTGGTGCGGGAATCAGGGACTATGACGTGATCTACTTCGATGCCGATGATCTCTCCTGGGAAGCCGAGGATACCGTAATTCGGCGCGTTGCGGTGGCGACCAACGATTGTGTGGGGCCTGTGCAGGTGCGCAATCAGGCACGCGTTCACCTGTGGTTCGCTGATCGCTTTGGTTGCAACTACCCGCAGCTTCGCTGTGCAGAGGAGTCGCTGCGCTATTACGCCTCGATCGTTCACGCCGTCGGGGTCCGGTTGACAACTGATGACTGTCTGGACGTTGCCGCGCCGTTCGGCCTGGACGACGTCTTTGCAATGCGGATCCGGCCAAATTACGCGCTGGACAATGCCGCGTCGCACACAGATAAGGCCGCCAGGGCAAAGGCCACCTGGCCGCAGGTCGTGGTCGAGCCATGGTGACGACCGTTCTTGCGGTCAACGGGCTGGTCAAGCATTTCACGTTGCGCAAGGGTTTTCCGCGCCCGGTCACCACCACTATCCGGGCAGTTGATGGGATCAGCTTCGAAGTTGGCGCTGGCGAGGCGTTCGGCCTTGTCGGCGAGTCGGGCTGCGGCAAGTCTACCGCTGCGCGTGCAGCGTTGCGGTTGATCGAACCGGACGCGGGCGACGTCCGTTTCGCGGACATAAACGTGAGCGTGGCAAAGGGTGCCGCATTGAACACGTTGCGGCGCCGCATGCAGATGGTATTTCAGGACCCGTATTCGTCACTGAACCCTCGGCGCCGCATCGGGCGTACGCTGACAGAGCCGCTGATAGTGCATGGCGTCGCGCGGGGGCGTGCCGCACGTGATCGCGCGGCTGCGTTGCTGGCCGAAGTGGGCTTACCTGAGGCAGCGCTCGAACGCTACCCGCACGAATTCTCCGGCGGACAGCGCCAGCGTATCGGCATTGCGCGAGCGCTTGCCTTGCAACCTGATCTGATCGTCGCGGATGAGCCCGTGTCGGCTCTTGATGTGTCAGTGCAAGCGCAGGTCCTGCTGCTGCTGAAGGAGTTGCAGCACCGGCATGGCTTGGCATTCGTATTCGTCAGCCACGATCTCGGTGTGATTCGTTGGTTCTGTTCGCGCGTCGCAGTGATGTATCTCGGCCGCATCGTCGAACAGGGACCCGTAGGCCGAGTGTTCGCGATGCCGCGACATCCATACACCCGCATGCTGCGTGACGCCTCACCCATCCCTGACCCGGCGCAGCGCGGGGGTGCTCTGGCGCGCGTTGTCGGCGAAATCCCCTCGGCGGCCGCGCCGCCTGCAGGTTGTCACTTCCATCCGCGCTGCCCGCGGGCAACGGAGCTGTGCAGAAGCACCTACCCCGAATGGGCCGATCCTGACGAACATGGCTTCGCCTGCCATCATCCACTGCAAGGGTGAGAGCGGTCCAAACGCACTCACCCAGTCAACCGGGGCGGCAGGAGTTCCTCACTATGCGCTTTGCCACCGCTGACCATGGTGGGAACGGGAGCGTTGGCGGAGGGAGTGTCCGCCTAATCCACGTCCCTGGCCACCCCAGTCTGTCCTCCAAACCAGCCAAATAGCCCTGTCTGGCAGGTATAACCGTCCACCGCTGTTTCTGCTTGTACCCGGCCATCCCGTCATGTAGTGTATGCCAGAATGTATGCTGGAGGCGGCTGGACACGGGCAAGCTCAATGCAGCACGGATGCGAACCCTGACTTATACCAACGCTCGTGGCCTGTGACTCATAGGGCTTCCCCGACGCGGCGCTGATGTGATTCACGATGGTGAGCAACGTGGATGGCCACCATGGCAGCAGCGATGGCGCTTCGATGCGACTTCACTGGTTCTGATCTGCGACGCCTGGCCCGCCGCACGGAT